>CAYXCZ010000013.1:0-100687 GCA_964463695.1 uncultured Lentimicrobiaceae bacterium
ACTTTGTGCAACTCTGTTATTCTTTGAGCAACTTTGTGGTATAGCTATTGCACAGAGTGCCACCAAGAAGAAGACACTAAGTTTCACAAAGAAAAAGATGATTATGTTCTGAATTCATCGTGTTTGAAATTGGCAATATAGTAATCATCATTTCAAGTCAGCACATTAAAATATTATTTAGCCATAACAACAGCAGGGCCAGATTTAGCAATTCATTAACTTAACCTCACAAAAAAAACAAATAGCTCTATGATTTGTTAATCAATAGTAATTTAGCATTTCGAAACCATTTTAAAACACATAAAAAAATACCCATGTTATCCAAACCAGCACAAACTTCCGAAGCCCTTCATCCCTTGCTTCAAAACCGTTGGAGTCCGCGCGCTTTTTCATCAAAGCCTGTCGGTGACATTCAGTTAAGGCGCATTTTTGAGTCGGCCCGCTGGGCTCCCTCTTCGTCAAACGAACAACCATGGCGTTTCATAATTGGTTTTCAGGGTGATTCAACCTACACCCGGATTTTTTCTGCCCTTGTTGAATTCAACCAGTTATGGGCAGGAACAGCGCCTGTTCTCATGTTAGGCATCGCAAAAAAAACCAGCTCAAAAAACCCTGAACGACAAAATAAATCAGCTGTCTATGACTTGGGTCAGGCACTTGCCTACCTTACATTTCAAGCAATGGCTGAAGATCTTTTTGTGCATCAGATGGGAGGTTTTGATGCAAAAAAAGCTGCTGAATTATTTAAACTACCAACTGATCACGAGGTGATAACGGTTTCAGCTATCGGATATATTGGCGATCCGGAAGTGCTTACTGCCAACTTTAAAAAGATGGAACTGGATCAACGCTACCGCCAACCCATTGAGGAAATGGTTTTTAGCGACACATTTGGACAAGCGGCCCCTTTTCTTACAACAGCAGAATAAAGGTGTTTCAGCATCGCTAAGGTTGATTGATTACCTTTGTGCTCTGAAATACCATCAGCTCATGAGAAAGATTTTCTATTTACTTTCATTGATATATTTAGTGACAGCTTGTAACGGAACTACTCAAAAACAAACACGGACAGAGCAAACATCTGTGGCGGTTAAAAAGGTAGAAGTTCCTTTGTTCAGCAAAGATTCTGCCTATAGCTATGTTGCTAAACAACTTAGCTTCGGTCCGAGAGTTCCGGGATCAGCGGCGCATGCTGCCTGTGCGACATGGTTTGCAGCAACAATGGGAAGCTTTGCCGACACGGTCATTGTTCAGAATTTCAAAGCAAGAGTGTACACCAAAAAGGTGTTTGATGGAAAGAATATCATCGCAAGTTTTAATCCTAATGCTGCGAAACGAATTATTCTTGCAGCACATTGGGATTCGCGTCCTTATGCCGATCACGACCCTGACGAAAAATTGCACCGAACCCCTATTGATGGGGCCAATGATGGTGCTAGCGGTGTTGGCGTTCTTATGGAAATAGCGCGTCTGCTTCATGCACACCCCATCAGCCCATCTGTTGGTATCGATATCATCTTTTTCGACCTTGAAGATTACGGTCCACACAACAGCGAGCGCGATGCAGGAGACGATGATTATTGGGCTTTGGGATCACAATATTGGTCAAAAACACCTCATATTCCAGGATATCAAGCCAATTATGGCATTCTTCTGGATATGGTTGGTGCTGCAGGTGCTGTTTTTCCGCGTGAATATTATTCACAACAATATGCTTCATGGGTGTTGGATAAAGTGTGGCGTACAGCACAGTTGATGGGCTATGACAGCTATTTTTCAAACAGGCCCGGGCTACCTATCAATGATGACCATATTCCCGTGAACCGCATTGCCGGAATCCCGATGATTAATATCATTCATCAGGATCAGAATAGCTCCAATGGCACTTTTTATGAGCATTGGCACACCATCAATGATAATCTTGATCAGATTGACAAACAAACATTACAGGTTGTAGGTGAGGTTGTTACGCGTGTTATTTATGAAGCATCATAAGAGAACGTAGTGGGCTGATGAATTCAAAGTTTAAGGTTCAATTGCTGGCGCACTCAAAGTTTTTTTTAACCGCGAAGGGCACAAAGAAGGCGCAAAGAACGCAGAGGGCTGACGCGTTTATAGACATGCGACCCCTCCGGGGACGAAGAAGAATTATGTGCTCGATTGTTATAGACATGTGACCTCTAAGGGTCATTAAGACTTTCAATAATTTACTCCTAAATGTAAGAATTCTTCAAAAAGAATGATTTCTTTGCGCCCTCTGCGCATCACTTGCGTTCTTCGCAGTTAAATATCATGCTATCAATTCATTATTATTCTTGCAGCTGCTAATTGGATGGTAAATGGAAATGAAGCTATTTTTCAAGCATCAGGGAGTTTTTCACCCGACCCTAACTAGCCTGGAAGTGCTTTTTATACCATTATGAATTATAATATAGTCCAAAAGGGGTTTGAAATAATATAGCTGTACGAGCATATGGATATGACTTCCTTAGCATGGAGATCGTTAGCTATTTGCGATAGATAAATTTCCAAAGTATCGAGAGATTCAAAAAGGCGATTCGTAAAATCCCGTTTGAATTTTGCCCAGATTTTCTCGGCTGGATTAAGTTCGGGAGAATATGCAGGCAGGAAGATCAGAACAATGTTGTCAGGGATAATCAATTTGAATGCTTTATGAAAAGCTCCGTTATCAAGAACTAAGATTTTAAGCTCTAAAGGCCGTTGTTTTGAAAGTTCATTGAGGAATATTTGGGACGCATCCGCGTTACAAACAGGCATTTCCAATATGAATTTTTGCCCATCAACGCAAGAAAACGCGCCGAACAAATAAAGTGATTGGAAAACCTGATGAAATGGACAAATGGGTTTAATTCCCTTTGCTGTGAGTGACTTGCCATTTCTGGTGAAAAGTCCAAACCTGCTTTCATCCTGAAAAAACAGGTTTACGCTCTCGTATTGGCTGGCTTTGCTTTTGATTGCCTGACTACAGATTTGTCCGAAGTTTTTTTAAAAGTGTCACCTGCCTGCACATCCTTCTTTATGTGACTTTTCCTGGCCACTTTTATTGATGAACCAAATTCACGAACGCAATACTTGTAGAGTGTATTATACTCCATGTTATTTCCAAATTCCGTTTCAACCCATCTTAGCAGCTCCTTATATCCTCGCAATCCGTTGGTTGGGTCTTTGAGCTTTTTTTCTAATCCCTCACGTTGTTGTGAAGTAATAATGGTTGGCTTATACCCAATCTTCTTATGGGATAACAACAAATCGAGTCCGCCTTTCAGGTACATGGATCGCCATGTCTGTATACTATTGTGATTAACCCCTATAAGTGCAGCCAATTCTCGCTTTGAGATGCCACGATCCTCATTCTTTTTTAATTCATAAAGCATTTTAACACGCGGAGAAAGAAACAATGAACTACTCTTTAAGAGGCTGCGAAGTGTTTGTACATCTTCTTTTACATGAATAACTTTAGGTGATGACATAGTGAATTATTTTATAGTCCAAAAGTATAAAAAAAATTGATACATCAAAATTATTGGACTATATTATTATTCAATATGGTATTAAAACCTGTTTGCTACTCGCTAAAATGTGTGACGCAGCGGTTTACGAGCTGTAGCACACCTATCATTTTTTCCAAATCAACTTTTTCCATCCTGTCGCGGGGCGAATGATAATCCTTGTGAAACCCTGAGAAGAAAGTCATCACAGGCACACCTGCTTCAGCAAATGCTGCGTAATCGCTCCCCGAATGTCCATTAACATCCCATATATCCAGTTCAAAAGACGGCTTCAATGAGCTGTTACTTAAACGAACAAGGGCAAAAAGACTTGAATCCTGGGAGCGCATTCCCACACTGAGAATCCGGTGCAGGCTATCCTCTTCAGCACTGCGCGAGATCATATCCATGTTGATATACAAGCGGATATCCTTTGTCTTTTCTTTCAGTTGATTCACAAAAACAGTACTTCCCAACAAGCCTTTTTCTTCGGCATCCCAGCAAGCAAAAATGATGTTTTGATGAGGAACCAATCCACTTTCCTTCCATTTTTTTGCAAGAGCCAATACCCCCGAAGTCCCTGAAGCATTGTCGTCAGCACCGTTATAAATGCTGTCGCCCCTTCGCCCCAAATGATCATAATGGCCGCCAATGACAATAGATTTTGAACTATCAACGCCTTTAATCATTCCAATAATATTTCGGGCTATAATGCTTTCATTCAATACCTTTGTGGATAGCGATACCGTTTTTTCAGGAAGCAGAACCAAACGATTTTCAGCATTTATCGCATAGTGTCGTTCTGTTTTTGGCATATCCAATCCCGTAAAATCGGCTAACTCCTGTGTAAGTAACCCATCAGGGAAAAAAACCGGTATGCAGGCTTTGACTGTGTCGGTAGGGAAAAGATAGTCGTGATCGGGATAGGCAGAAGCATCCGTACCTGTAATGCTTGAAACCCAATTCCTAAACATCTTTTCACCGGAAGCACCTGGCAGTTGAGGATTCACCATAAGAACAGCTTTTGCGCCATAGTTCAAAGCGTTGCGCCGTTTTTGCGCCATATTGGCTCCCTTATTTCTGAATTCTCTGCCAAATTTTTTCCAGACGATTTCATTTGTGTCGGCCTGACCGGGAAATCCATCGAACATGATGACAATTTTACCCTTGAAATCACCTTTGGAAAAATCATTGTACGTGCTGTCAGAATTGATAAGTCCGTAACCTCCAAAGCTTAATTCTCCGGAAACTTGATCAGAAACAGGGCACGACAGCACTTCAAAATTTAATTTATGTTTGGCACTATTTGCGGTTTTGCTATTTCCAAAGCTGATTGCCGCATACTGAGTTGTATTACGCCACAGCTCAAAGCCTTGAAAATAGGCCGAATTGGGCTGTTCATTTGTTACTTCTTTCAAATCAGCAACGGGTGAAAGACCTAAATGAAGCATATACTCAGCAATGAAATCGCCGGCAAGGTAACCTCCTTTCGTAGCTGTTTCGCGACCTTCCATTTTATCGGATGCGAGTTGCTGCATTAGTCCCTCAAAATCGTTGATGTGGGGTGAAGCTAAGTCGGAAGTTTGCTGAGCTTTAACACAAACCGAAATGAAAAGAAAAAAGAAAAAGAAACCTCTTTTATACATTGATTTTGAAATAAGAAATAAGCATTTAATTAGCGTACCATCAAGCCATTGGCCATAACATGAATGATTTCAAAATCCTCATTCAACAACACCAAATCAGCATCATAGCCCTCTTTGATATACCCTTTTCCGGCAAGCTGAAGGATATCAGAAGGGTTAGAAGTAGCTACCTGCAAGGCTTGTTCAAAAGGAATTTTATCCTCTAACACAGCCTCTCTGATCTCGCGAAGAATAGAAGATGGAAGTCCCATTTCGATTTTGATGAGTTTACCTGTCTCCGGATCGAAGCCTGGCAATGAGCCGCATGAATCGGAGGTGAAGGTGATGTGCTTGAGAGGAACGCCACTTTCAAGGAGTTTTTTCAGCGCAACAGAAGGTTTGATTTCTTCGTCCATGTAATAAGGATATGAGCTCGTGGTGATATCCACATAGCCTTTTTTACCATATTCTTTTGCGTCTTCGAAAATATAACTATTTCTGTTGCAGTGTGTTGGAACAAATTGCTTGTAATTAAGTTCGCTGTTGGCAACTACCTGATGGATTGGTCGGAAAGGGTCAATGGCATCGCCCATATGAACGTTTACAATGCCTGCTTTTCCACCTATCATTCCTGCAACGCGTGTATGAGCAGCCAAACGGGTAAGTTCTGCCGTTGTGGGCACCGAGGAGCGATGATCAGAAACAGCAATCTCACCAAGTCCTACCACCTCTTCGATCAATGCAATATCGCGGAGAATATCCCCTGTTATACTTGGCGGAGGAACCTGATAAGCGCCGGTGTACATCCATGCCGACATTCCCTGAGCGCGCAGTGATTTCACTTTCATTAAAACACTATCCACGCTTCGGGTGATGCCATCCGTGCCAAGGCAGCCAACAACAGTAGTCACGCCAGCTTCAACCATCATGCTGAGCTGAAGTTCCGGCATTCGGCTTCCGGGCCCGCCTTCACCACCGCCTCCGGTGATGTGAACATGGGCATCAACTAAACCGGGTATGAGTTTATTTCCCTCGCATTCAACTATATGTACATCCAATTCAGGAGGTAAATTAATACTGTCTTTTATGGCAATAATGCGCTTTCCAGCCACCATCACGTCTTTCTTTCCTTCAAAAAAAGGACTGTAAACCGTTGCGTTTTTAAATAAAGTGATCATATAATCGCTGTTCTAATTTTCTTCAAAAATATTCATTTTTTGGTTGCTGATTTTTTCTCTATTTTCGCTTCATACTTATTAAATATTTTATGCGCTTTCTTACTCTTTTGACAGTATCGCTGCTTACGTTTATTGTATGCTCAGCTCAGACCGGAAAAATGTTGCTGGTTGGAGGTGGTTCTGAAAAAAATGGAGCCAACGGCTGGAATGTGCCTGCATACCGCTGGGCTGTAGAAGGCAAAAGAGTTGCTATTATAGGCACTTCAACAGGAAGTCTTGCCCCTTATCTGAAACAATATTGCGGAGCGTCCTTTGCGAAAGAATTTGCTGTAGCTACCAGAGACAGCGCTGACAGTCAGGTGCTTTTTGATACACTACAAACCTATCAGGTCATCTTTTTCAGAGGTGGAGACCAGTATGAGTATTATCAAAAATACAAAAACACCCGCCTGCAGCAAGCAGCCGAACAGCTTTACGAAAGTGGAGGCACTCTCGCTGGCACATCAGCAGGGATGCATATTCTTTCATCGGTTGTGTTTACTGCCGAAAACGGAACTGTTTATCCTTACGAGGCTATCGAGAACCCTCATAACAGTTATATGACCCTTGAGGATGATTTCATGGATTTCTTTCCCGGTTATCTTTTCGACACGCATTTTTCGGAACGGGCGCGTTTTGGAAGGCTCGCTGGTTTTCTTGCAAAATACAGCTTCGATCATCAGGCCAACATCATTGGTTTGGGTATGGATGATATGACATGCATGACCGTAGATGAAACTAAAAAAGGCACCGTTTATGGAACAGGTTGCGCCAATATTTACACCTTTTCAACTCCTTTTCAGCTCAACGGAAACAAACTGCTTCATGAATCTATAAAGGTAACACAGCTGATTCAGGGTTGCACTTATGATTTCAACAACGGGACATTTACCATGCCGTCGCACGACCTGCTGCTCGAAACTTCCACGCTCGAAGAAACAGGCAATTACACGCTTCTGGCAAGTGGAGGAAACAGTCTTTCTTCCAATCAACCTATGATGACTGATTTTGTTACCACAACCGGAAATACAACTGATCCTGTTGTGATAGCCACCGGAAATGAAACAACAGCAGGAAGTTTCAAAAATTATCTTTTGCAACAAGGAGCTTCTACGGTGGATATCATCGTTTTAAACGCTTCCAACGGCAACAGCGCATCCATAGCCGAAAAAATTCAGGCGGCTGTGAAGGTTCTTTTTGTTAGCAACACAACTGACTCATTTAATGCGTTTTTGCAAACTGAAAACGGTATGTTATTGAAAATCAAGTTGCACAGCGCCGGCATGATATGTGCCTTCGCGGGCGATGATACGCGCTTTGCCGGAGCAACTGTTGTGGATAATTTCTATACAGAATATGCTTCTTACTACGGAGAACTGTTATTTAGTGAAGGCTTGTCACTCTTGAAGCATAGTATGCTCATGCCCAACACATATTATCAAAGCAGCATGTATGAAAATTCAGCTTCTGCCATTCCCTATGCCATGGCTACAGATACACTGAAATACGGTATCTGGCTGACATCAAAAAATTACCTGAAAATTGCTCCGGTTGAAGGTAAAACAACCTTGCTGGGCTATGGAACCGATCCGGTTATGATTTTGCAAAACGAAGGCGGAAAGGCAGGACTGTGTACCCAAACAGGGTCAGGAAGCTCCTCCTCAGTTCCACGCATGGAGGCCGGATTCGAAAATCTTAGCTTTTCATTGGTCGATTACACCCTTCCCTATGTAATGGGAAACACCGAAACTTCTTCGCTCGCTGAAAACGAAATAAAGCACAGCATTCGAATCCTCAATAATCCTGTTGGTGCTGTTTTAGAGCTTGAATGTCCTTTTGAACAGTTCGAATGGGCTATCATCAGCACAGATGGAAGGATTCTTTCGAAAGGTTTTTCGAACAGCAAACGCTTACAATTAGCAGTAAGCGCATATAAACCAGGCGTATATGTGTTTAATACACGTGCACTAAAGTCCGGCACAACAGTAAATTCCACTTTTGTTAAATATTAATTTTAGTATATGAAGTTAACTAAGTCAGCCTTTGGGTTGTTGATTCTTTTTTACCTCTGTTTTTTATCACAACCTGCATCTGCTCAGGGCAATCTGATGATTGTGGGTGGAGGTCTTGAAAGCGACAACAGGGATGTTTTCGAAGAAATAATTAAGCTTTCGGGAGGTCCTGAAAAAGCGGTTATTTCTGTCATTCCGGCTGCCAGTGGAGTGGCTGCACAAACATTCGCGTATTTTAGTCAGGCACTTATTCGTTTTGGCGTGAAAGCTGAAAACATCCATCTTATTCCCATTGCCATGGAGGATGATGACAGCACTACTGATATAAATGAAGCCAGCTGGTATGCCAATGCGAATGAACTACTGCTCGCTGACAAAGTGCGCAAGAGCAGCTGTGTGTGGTTTTCGGGTGGTGATCAGTTACGCATAATTAAAACCCTGGAAACAAGCGAAGGTACACAAACCCCTGTGCTTAAAGCAGTTTGGGAAATGTACCAGCTAGGAGGATTGGTAGGAGGAACAAGTGCCGGAGCAGCCATTATGAGCAACCCCATGATTGGAAGTGGAACTAGCATGGGGGCCTTGCAGTCGGGGGTTCAGACGAGCGCGCCAGGCGAAGATTTACCAGGTCACCGCGGAGTATTAATTACGAAAGGACTTGGCTTTTTCCCACACGGACTGGTCGATCAGCATTTTCACGCACGCTCCCGAACAGGAAGACTTGTTACTGCCATGGGATTCACCGGCCAGCTTCTTGGTTTTGGTATCGATGAAAACACCGCTTTGGTTTTTTATGGAAAAGAAAATAAAATGATGGTTGCAGGTGCGGCAGGAGTTACCATTTTTGATGTCGAAAAAGCGCAGTATTCCAGTGTCGACAGTTTGATTAAAGTTGAAAACATTAAGGTACACTATTTGGAAAACGGCGACACTTTTTACTTCGACACAAAAGAAGTTGTTCCGGAAGCATCGAAAATCCCAATCCAGGGCAACGAATACTTTTCGAGCCAGGGGCCTTTTCCCGGAGGTATGTTTAATTCTTCTCCCACTGGTTTTTACAACCTGATTACACGGTATCTCACTGACAATAAAGAAGCTGAGGTGGTTCGTAGTCTCAATTTTATTGATGATAACACAGCTTTTGAACTTACTTTGACAAAACTGGACGGTACCAAAGGCTTTGTTTCGCGCCCTGACAGAGGAAAAGATCGTTATACGATTGTAGATGCGCGTATGGATATTATTCCTGTTACCATTTTTATAAACCCAAAGAAATGATTTTTAATAACCAATAAAAGAGCACAAAATGAAAAAAAATGTACTGCTGACTTTTGTCCTGACATTGTTCTTCGGGTCACTCTTTGCTCAATCCATTCCTGTTTCCGGAACGGTGACATCCGCATCTGACAAGATGCCTGTCCCTGGTGTTACAGTTCAGGTAAAAGGAACAATGCAAGGAACGACAACCGATTTGGATGGTGTGTATAAACTTGAAGCCCCTGCCGATGCAATTCTTGTATTCAGCTTTGTGGGTATGCAAAAACTGGAAACTCCTGTTAACAAGCGGTTGGTAATCAACGTTGTTATGGAAGAAGACAAAATCGATCTGGGAGAAGTTGTGGTTGTGGGCTATAGTACCTCCAGCAAAAAACTGATCTCTAGTTCGGTAGGTGTTGTTCAGGAAGAGGAAATCAAAAACGCTCCTGTAAGAACCATCGAAGGCGTTTTGCAGGGTAAAGCTGCAGGCGTTACGATCAACATCAACTCCGGAACTCCCGGTGGACAAAACTCTATCAAACTAAGGGGAGGAAGCTCCATTAATGCCAGCAATCAGCCACTGATTGTGGTTGATGGTGTTCCTGTTCTTACCGGTAGTTTTGGTCAGATCGGCTACAGCGGACAGGAAATCGATGCCCTCTCCGACATCAATCCGAACGACATCGAATCCTTCACCATTTTGAAAGACGCCTCTGCCACAGCCATCTATGGATCAAGAGCATCAAATGGTGTTATCCTTATTACTACAAAAAAAGGAAGTTTCAGACAAACAAATGTAAGCCTGAACACTTCTTACGGCTGGCAGACACTACCCAAAGAACGTCTGCCCGAGCTGATGAATGCCGCGCAATGGAATGAATACAAAGGCACCAATGTTCAAGGTATTGATACCGATTGGATGAATGAAATCCTTCAAACAGCTCCAACTTCAAACACCGAACTCTCCGTTAGTAGCGGAAATGATAAAACGCGTCTTTTTGTTTCAGGAAACTATTACAGTCAGGATGGAACTGTTAAATCTACCCGTTTCGACCGTTATTCCGGACGCTTAAATGTTGACCATAAATTGCGTGATAACCTCACTATCGGAGGAAGTATCGCGATGAGTTATTCCAAAAATGATCGCGTCGAAGGCGACCAAACCCTCTATGGCCCACTACCAAATGCACTTTCAATTCCAGCCATATATCCTGTTTACAATCTTGATGGCAGCTATAACGAAGATGGTCCATACGCCAATCCAATGGGTATCATCAACGAAACAGTGAATCAGGCATTTACAAATCGTAACAATGGAAACATTTATCTCGAATTCAAATTTTGGGATGGTTTTACCTTTACAAGTAAATGGGGCGCTGATCAATACCTGCTTCGTGAGCATGAATATGATCCCATCACAACTGCTCAGGGTTTGAAATACAACGGATTAGGTATTGAAGGCACAACTTATGTAAGCAATCTGGTTAGCAATAATGTACTTCAATATGTTAAGTCACTAAACAAAACACATCATTTTGAAGCACTTGCAGGCTATAGCCTCGAAAAATACGCCAGGAGAAACACCTACATTGAAGCAATTGATTTCCCAAATGAAAACTTCCAGTACATCACTTCCGCCGGTACAATACGTGCTGCCTCAGCATATGGTCTCGACAGGGGTATGAACTCCTATTTTGGACAATTCAAGTACAATTATATGTACAAATACATCTTTACTCTTACAGCTCGTGCTGACGGATCGTCAAAGTTTGGAGAAAATAATCGCTATGGTTATTTCCCTGCAGCATCATTGGCATGGCGTGTCACAGAAGAATCTTTTATGAAAGGCATTGAAACCATCAGCGATTTGAAACTGCGTGCCAGTGTAGGTTTGACAGGTAATGACGGAATTGGTGATTTTGCATCCCTCGGACTTTATGGTGGCGGATTCAACTACGCACAACGACCCGGCATTGCCCCAACTCAACTTCCAAACCCTGACCTTAAATGGGAAACAACCATGCAAACAGGCTTTGGTGTTGACCTTGGATTGCTGAACGACAGAATCACCCTTATTGCCGACCTTTACTACAACCACACCCGCGACCTGCTTCTCGACAGACCTCTGCCTCCATCCACCGGCTACAGCGCTATCACATCAAATATAGGCGAACTTGAAAACAAGGGAATTGAAATCGTTCTTAACACCGAGAATATCAGTCAAAAAGCATTTACCTGGAAAAGTTCACTCAACTTTGCTGCTAACCGTAATAAGGTGTTGAAACTCTATGACGGACAACCTATCGACGATCAGGGAAGAGGTGGCAACAGGGTTCAGGAAGGCGAACCAATTGGTATTTTCTACGGTTATAATTGCCTGGGTGTCGACCCTACTACCGGAAGTCTGGTGTATGAAGACATCAATAAAGATGGATCAATTACTGCAGCCGACCGGAAAAAAATCGGAAACCCCAACCCGGATTTTACCATGGGCTTTACCAATAATTTTTCATTTATGAATTTCGACCTTTCTGTTTTTTTGCAAGGAGTTTATGGCAACGATATTTTCAACGGAACCAATATTTACCTTGCATCGGGTGTAGGTGAAGACAATCAGCTGGCTATCATGGTCAACAGATGGAAACAGCCAGGAGATATTACTGATATACCCAAAGAAGGCGATACCTTTAAGTCATCACGCTTCATCGAAAACGGATCGTTTATGCGTATCAAGAATGTGACTTTTGGATATAATTTTCCTCAAAAAATGCTTAAACCTGTTAAAATTAAAAGTGTAAGACTCTATGTTTCAGGACAGAATCTCTTCACTTTCACCTCATACTCCGGCATGGACCCCGAAGTTAATTACTACAGCAACGACAATGTTGTGATGGGTACCGACTTTTTTACCTATCCACAGTCACGTACATTCACTATGGGACTTAACATTGGCCTTTAATCAAAAAAATGAAGAAAATGAAGAAAATATATTACCTTATTTTAGGGCTCGCACTTACGGTTACTTCCTGTAACAAAGTGCTTGATGTTGACCCTACTGCCTCGGTATCGAGTGATGTCTCATTGAAAGACAGCACCGGTGTTGAACGTGCCATTATTGGATCCTACAGTGGTTTGCAGGCTGTTGGACTTTATGGCCGAAATGCTGCAATTATTAGTGATCTGGCTGCTGATAACCTAGTATGGACAGGCACAACTCAGGATTATGGCCAAATTCCCAATAAACCTATTCCTGCCGACAATGCAGTTACTGATGGGATGTGGTCGGCTTCTTACGATGTTATCAACCGCGTCAACAATATCATTTATAAGCTGCCAACAATTTCATACAAATCGGAAAATGGCAAAAAAGCTGTAAATGGAGAAGCCCTCTTCATGCGTGCATTGATGCATTATTACCTGGCATCTTATTTTGGAGGTGTGCCACTGCGCCTGACTCCAACGGTAGATCTTAGTAATATCGACATCGAAAAAAGCAGTAAAACGGATATCTACACTAGCGTAATCAATGATCTTGAATCAGCAATTGAATTGCTTCCAGATGTCACTATTATTGGACGTGCAGACCATAACAGTGCAAAAGCTTTATTAGCCAGGGTATATCTGGCACATTACCACGAAAGCGGGACGGCATCTTCAGCAGAAAAAGCCATTGAAATTGCTACAAACCTGATTTCTAACAACTCTTTGTCACTAGCCCCCAATTACAATTCCTTATTTGAGCCAACAATAAACTCTCAAGAATCCCTTTTCGAAGTGGTGTATGACATTCAAAATTTCAACCGTCTGGCACAGTATTATTATACCCGTGACCTTAATGGAAGGTATGAAATAGCACCGTCAGCCAGCCTAATTGCAGCGTATGATGTTGCCGATGCACGTTTGGCTTCCACCATCCGATTCGATGAAAAAAACAATCCTTATGGCGCAAAATATAACGATGTTTCGGGTGGCGTCGACAGGGTTTATGTTGTCAGGCTAGCTGAAATGTACCTCATTCGTGCCGAAGCACTTGCATACACCAACGGCGATATTGCAGCTATTCAGGCCGACATCAATGCAATTCGCAACCGCGCAGGATTAACAAATACAACGGCAGCAGATCACGCCGCGCTAAAGCTGGCCATTGAGCAGGAAAGACGCATCGAATTTGCTTTTGAAGGTCAGCGCTGGCAAGATTTGGTGCGTACAAAAAGAGCAGTAAGTTTGTTGGGTATTGATGAAAAATATACCTTATTCCCTATTCCGCTCAGCGAGATGCAGACCAATAAGAAAATGCAGCAAAACCCAGGTTATTGATTTCAAAAAAATGAATCCAATGAAAAATAAAATTCTTTTCCTGTTATTATTCCTTCCCGTGCTTTTCAGTGTGCCGGGATGCGATAAATATGAACTTGGCAATCCGCCTGCCAGCACACAGGCCGATTTCACCTACACCCTTTCAAACAACGGCAATGCTCCATGTGAATTGGTAGTAACCAATAAGTCGTTGAATGCCAAGGGTTATTTATGGGATTTCGGCAACGGCATCACCTCAACAGCAGAAAATCCAGTTGTTCAATTTGAAACACCCGGAATATTTTCAGTGAAACTTACCTGCACCCCTGAAAATGATGTTCACTATAATACCACACAAAAAACACTCGCTGTAAACATCAAAGATCCGCTTGCAGGGCAAACACAGGTGCTTTATTATACTTCAAGAAGCGCTTCGGGTGGCGGTGTTCATTTTGTGATTTTAAACGAAGAGGCACCCATTGTTCAGGATTTTGAAGTTGTGACGTTATCCCGTCCTTATGGTATCGCTGTTGACTCTGTTTCACGTAAAGTTTTTGTTTCGGATTATCTTGAAGGTGTTATTTATAGTTTTGATCCCGACGGGAAAAACCCTCAGAAAATCCTTGATGTGGCAACTCCGGGTCAGGAAATTGTTGATTCACCTGAAGCTTTGATGGTAGTGGGTGACAAATTGTATTGGGGTCGTCCGGGTGGCATTTATCGTTGCAATTTTGATGGTACAGGAGCTGAGGTTTTCATCAGTACCGATGGTATTCGTCCGGAGTATCCTATTGATATGCAATATGATCCGGTAAATGAAAAGATCTATTTGGTGAATGATAAAACCGATTTCACGGGCGGTTTCTGGTCGGTAAACATGGATGGTTCAGGACTGACTGAGCATGTTGTTGACATTGATGGCACTGCTATCGAGGTAGATTTCAGTACTGGCAAGGTATTTATGGCCATTTATGGTTCAACGCCTTCGCCTGTTGAAGAAAACGGAATGTATATGTGTAACCTTGATGGATCATCGCTAACAAAATTTGGTGATTTTGGCAGTAAAGCCACTTGGGGTGTAACGATAGATCATAAACGCGAAAAGCTTTTCTGGGCTTACAAGATTTCCAACTCAGCTGCAGATGGAAAAATTGTTCGCGCAAACCTTGATGGTTCTAATGTCGAAGATTGGCTCACTGGAATTAGCCCACATGCAATGCAAGTGAGTTGGATTAAATTATAAGCCGCTCATAATCACAAAAAAAAGACGACATCCTCGCGGTGTCGTCTTTTTTTTATGCTTTCGTTGATGTATTATTCTGTAATAATCATCTTGTTTGTGATGCGACTGTTGTCAAAAATGAGCGTATAATAATACACCCCTGGCGCTAGTTTTGCAGCATCGAATTCCATGCGGTGAACACCGGCACTTTGCTCTTCCTGAACCAAAACAACAACCTCATTACCAATTTGATCAAACACCTTCAGGCTTACTAAACCGCTTGATGGGAGATTGTAACTAATTGTTGTTGAGCCATTAAAAGGATTAGGAAAGTTTTTTCCAAGCTTTATGGCATTTGGATTGGCGTTAATATCTCCCAGTCCGGCGAACAAATCATCGTATTTCTGACTTGCTTCCGATAGTCCTGCGAGCATTGCCTGTTCGTTGGCTCCAAGAGCAAAAGCATAAAATACGTCAACTGATTCACCAGGATTTAACACAACCGGCGCTTGTGAAGTAACAGTAACAGGACCATCAACTGTAGCAGAAGTATAGCGTGGCTGCAAACTTCCAGTGGTCATCCATCCCCAATAATTGGCATCTGTAAAATAATCTTCAAACCATTCAAATGAAACTAGTGATGACATGGAAGTAGAAAGGAGTTTCAATCCCATATTAACACCAGCACCTCTGTGAAAACGCACTACACCTTCAGTGGCATTGTAAGTAACGGTATCAAAACCATATTCTTCAGCGAGCTGAGGAATAAGATCTAGACCAATAGAAGCTGTAATAGCTGTGCTTTCATCATTCTTAACATTGAATTTGATGACAGTGAACGATTTGTTTGTCCAGCCATAGGCATTCAATTTCACGATTACGTCAGGAGGCAGATTCGAATAGGTGTTGTCATATGAACCATAAATTTCGAAATCGCCCCATGTTGGAGCAGGTACTAAAACAGTTGGATCAAGAGTTTCCGCATCGTTGTTGTAATCAAAAACTGCTGTGGAAGAAGTTCCAACCAAAATTGAAGCTCTCTGTAAATGAATCACTTCGTCTTGTGAATACAAGCGTATTCTCCCATAAGTGTTCACATTAACAAACATTGAACCGGTGTTGAACTCGGCCTGAGCAAAGCCCTGACCAATGCTTAACATGGCTAAAATAAAAAGGTACATTTTCTTCATAAATAAAAAGTTTTAGGTGAATAAGGTGATCTAATTTCAAGTCAAAATTAGCATACTTTGAGAAGGAAATCAAAAAAATATTTATGAGGTTGAAATTTCTTCTGTTTCAAGAGGCAAATTAAGTGAAATGGAGTTGGGATTTCCGCTTCCCATGATCCTTTTAAGAAAGCAGAAATGGAGTATTTGAAAAGTCTGCTTACTTTTGCCACATGATAATCATTAATAACACCATCATAAAAGACGACCTGATTCATGCACGTTTTATTTGTGATCTTCCCCGATGCAAAGGCGATTGCTGTGTTGGCGGCGATGCAGGCGCCCCCCTTGAAGAAGAAGAAATCGGCATTATGGAGGATGAGTTGGAGGCTTTCAAACCATTTATGACTCAAAGCGGATTGAAAGTAGTTGAAGAACAAGGAGTTTTTGATTACGACGATATGGGCAACATGGTCACACCTTTGGTAAACGACCGCGAGTGTGCCTTTGCAGGCTTTCATGAGAATGGCGTTAGTTTTTGCGCCATTGAGAAGGCCTGGCTGGATGGAAAAACACCTTTTCGAAAACCAGTAAGCTGCCATTTATATCCAATACGTTTGAATGAAAAAGATGGTTTTATTCATCTGAACTACCATCAATGGAGCATTTGTGTGCCTGCGAAGCGAAAGGGAGAAAAAGCAGGTTTGCCACTGTACAAATTCCTTAAAGAAGCCCTTGTAAGACGTTTTGGTGAGGAATGGTATGCCCAGCTGGAAGCCGAAGTGCAAAAAATCAGGTGATTTTTTTAGACGCATCTTCATCCTTCGAATCTAATCTGAGATTTTAGGTTTTTTCAATAAAGCAAAAGCTTTATTTCAGGTTATAGCTCTGATTATCAATTGTCAGATAATAACCGATCAATTACCTGAGGGAAATGCCGGTACTCCAATTCGTGGATATGTGATGCGAGACTTTCGGGTGTTTCATCCGGTGCAAGCTCAATTTTTTGTTGAAAAATTACTGCTCCTTCATCATACTGTTCATTCACATAATGAATTGTGATGCCTGAAAAGCGTTCTTTAGCCGCTATCACAGCTTGATGCACTTTTTCGCCATACATACCTTTTCCGCCATAAGATGGCAACAAAGCAGGATGAATATTAATAATACGATCAGGAAAAGTTTTTAGCAAATGGTTGGGTACGAGCCATAAGAAACCAGCCAAAACGACGAGGTCAATTTTCAAAAATTTCAGTTTCTGTGTCAGGGAATCAGTGTCATAGAATGATTTTCTGTCGATCATCTCCACCGGAATACCCAATCGTTCAGCGCGTTGAATAACGCCGGCAATGGGGTTGTTACAAACAACCAGGCTTACCTCAACATTACGATTCTCAGCAAAAAAACTGGCAATACGCTCCATATTCGTACCGCTGCCCGAAGCAAAAATGGCGATTTTTTTCATTCGGCAAAAGTAATCAAATTGCATTGTTGTGCCTGATTCAATGAGGATTTAGAAGGATATTTGCGTACTTTTGCATGCATCATTCAGTGCATATATGGCAGAAAGCAACGACATTTTATCCGTAAACCGCAAAGCACTCGAGATCAATCTCGACCCAACTATTTTTGGCAGTTTTGCCGAAATAGGCGGAGGACAGGAAGTAGCCCGTAATTTTTTTCAAGCCGGGGGCGCTTCGGGAACAATTGCCAAATCCATTTCGGCCTATGATAAGCGCTACAGCGATGCCATTTACTGCAAGGATAAGTCATCAAAACGTTATGTTTCACGCGAACGTCTGGAGTTGATGCTTGAGGCCGAGTACGAAGAACTCACTTCGCTACTCACCGAGACAAGCAAAACCGACCTGCGTTTTTTCGCTTTTGCTGACACTGTTTCAACACTAAACTTTAAAAAAGACAATATCAGTCACGGATGGCTTGGCCTTCGTTTTCAACTCAACGCCCATAGCGAACCAAATCAGGTTATTATCCATGTGAGGCTATACGAAAACGATGCGTTGATGCAACAAAACACCCTTGGCATTCTGGGCGTCAATCTGTTATATGCCTGCTACTACCATTGGCAGCGTCCGAATTCATTTTTAGTCTCGCTCATGGACAATCTTGCCAACGACCGCGTTGCTGTAACGATGATGCACATGAGCGGACCTGACCTTTCGTATGTTGACAACCGGCTGCTTGGAGTGCAGCTGGTAAAAAACGGCATGACAAACGCTATCATGTTCGACAGAAACGGCAACGTGCAGGAACCTGATGATATGCTCTACAAAAAGAATGTGTTGATTTTCAGGGGCAGCTTCAGGCCGGTGACCTATGTGAGTACCGATATGCTCAAATCGAGCTATGCCTTGTTTAAGAAAGATGAAGACTACGACAAAAATAACACCTTGCCACTCTGCGAAATAACGCTTAACAACTTGTTGCAGGAAGGTGATTTCGATGAAAGAGATTTCCTCGACCGGGTGGATGTGCTCAACGAAATGGGGCAGAATGTGATGGTTTCGAACTTTATGGAGTTTTACAAACTGGTGCATTATATGTCGCAGTTTCGTATTATTAAAATGAGGGTAATTATTGGAATTGAGACCTTTATAAAAGTAATGCATCCAAAGTATTACAGCAATCTGAAGGGAGGAATCATCGAAGCACTTGGAAAACTGTTTCCTGAAAACGCCAAAATGTATATTTATCCGGCAGCCGGAAAGGATGAGGGCGATTTGATCACCGCACGAAAACTAGTATTTCCAACCGAAACGAAGCATTTGTTTGATCATCTTGTGGCTAACCGCAAAATACTTGATATACCAACCATCAACCCAAACTACCTCCGTATATATTCACATGAAGTGTTGGAAAAAATAAGAGCAGGAAATGCCGATTGGGAAAATGATGTTCCTGCTTTTGTGATAAAAAGGATAAAAGCACGAGAATTATTTGGATATACTCGTCAAAATGAATAACTTACAAATTTAATTAGCGTTTTATGTTTAAAACAAACACCTATTTTGAAGGTACTGTGATGTCAATCGCCATTGAAAACGAAGATGGAGTGGCAACAATTGGAGCAATGAAAGCCGGTGAATATGAATTCGGCACGTCAACAGTTGAACACATGACTGTTGTTTCGGGTGCAATGGATGTAATGCTTCCCGGTGAAACAGCCTGGACCACTTACAAGCCATTTGAAACGTTTATCGTTCCAAAAGATGTGCGTTTCAAGGTAAGTATGAAAAGCGAAACTGCTTACATTTGTCATTACAAATAGTTGTTGCTGAACAGCTTGCAGTATTCTTCGGTTACTTTCTGTTTAAATTTTTTGGGGGATTTCTGAAAAAGGCTTTATAAAAGCCCTTCAGATATTCGTGCCTTTTTAACCCATGAAAGAAATCAATCGCTCAACACAATCTTTATTGTGTTGTGACCTTTTGCGCTGCTTAGTCTGCATAGATAAATCCCTGCCGGCAATCGTTGGCCTGATGCGTTGTGTCCATCCCACTCAACGTTGAAGTAACCCGGCGAAACGGTTTGGACAACCAATTCCTTCACTTTTTGATTTGTGAGCGTATAGACTGTAAGGTTGATTGCTCCTTTTTCAGGTTGGAAAAATGACAGCTCCACTTTTTCGGTAAAAGGGTTTGGCCGGGCATTGAGCTGGAAATCGGCGGTCATCAACTTTGATATTCCAAGTGTAGCTGTTTCGTGAACCTGAGCTGTATCAAGTTCGGTGATGAAGATGTTGTCGAACCAGATTTTTTGTCCGTCGAGGGAAGCATGTTCAGCCACTATTTCAAATCGGTCAACAGCGCTCCAGTCGAATAATCCTTGAGGGTTGTACCACTGTCCGTTATCCCACGAACCTTGCTCTGTAAATGAATTTAACGGAATATGCATATGATGCCAGCGTTTATCAAAGCTGGTAACGCTGTTGCTGATGGTTGTACGAATCCTCCAGGGATGATCATCCGCACCCGTTTTGGTATCCAGAAAACGTAAGTCGAGTTGAATATTGGGATCATTTCCTCTTACAAAAAAATCGAGGGCATAATTGTCTGCAACGAGTTTACTAAGGTCGCGATCGGGCACAAAATCGAATGCAACTGAACGGTATTGAGCACCATCAGCCATATAAATACAATATTTCCCGTTATTGGGGTAAGTTTCCGAATAATAACTAAGGGTATCGGGTGCCCAACTGGCTTCATACATTCCCTTGCCAAAAAAATCGTCATAAAGTGCAAATCCAACAGAATCAGCATAAGGTATATAGACCGACTGTTCAGGAACATTCAAGCCCAGGGCTTCAAGTAAAGGCACATTAAGGTCGTTCTCGAAAAATTCATTCGATCCTTTTTCAAAAAGTCCAAAACTGCCTTTGTAATCCCATATGGTCCAGGGAATATCTTTTTCTTCAAGGTAAGTTCTAACCAAATGATACCATTCCACACGGTCGATTGCATCGCTGTTAGGAATATAAACCCCGAATTCGCCACAAAATAAGTCAACATTTCGCTCAGTTTTAAACTCAACGGCGATATCAATGAGTGATTTCACCTTTGCTACGGTCCCCTCGTTCGGGTAATTATTCAAAGCGCCTTCAATCCAGCTACCCTGCAGCGAAGAAGGGCATTCAGGCATCGAATCAGCATCATAAGGAAAAGGAACTCCTGCAAGTGGTTCCATCGAAGGTGTAACCCAACTTGCGCCCTGATGGGTAAAAACAAAAGGGTCGTAAAAATGAAAGGTATATAACAAATTGGTATCGGCATAGTGGGGCATCTCGTCCAAATCATGATAGCTGTTGTAGCCCGAAGGACCGACGATAATGGTGTGTCTTTGGTCCACTGCACGTATAGCATCAATAGTTTGCTGCTGAATGCTGCCCCACAATGCATTGGAAATACCATGTGGTTCGTTCAGTATTTCATACCAGATCAACATCGAGTTGTTTTTATACCTTTCGGCTATTTGTGGCCAGACACGTGTTAGAATATTCACCACATCCGGACTGGTATTCACCGAAGGATCGAAGCTGTGATTATCGATAATCAAGTTGATTTGCAACTCCTCAGCCCATCTTACAGTTGAATCCAGAAATGTAAACAACAATGGATCAATAATATAGTCAGGCGAACCAAACGTCATTCCATGAAGGTTAACGGGTAGCCGGATCACATCACAACCCAGACTTTTAATATCTGAAAAATCCTTTTTTGTGTATTTCCGAAACTGAATGCCTTGTGCTCCTGATGATTGAAACCAGTTTGTGATGTTCACTCCCTTATGAAAAGGAGTTTGTGCATCGGTATAAAGTCCGGCTAAAAACAAAATGATAAGTAACACGTATTTATTAAACGTCATTGTCTGTAAGTATTGATTTGGATTACTAAATAGTTAAAAATCAGCTTCTTATGAGCTTATTTCGTCAACCCGAATTTTGTGCGGATAAATTCCATTTTTTGTGCATCAAAAGCTCTTGGTATTCCATGACCGGCCTGAGGATAAACGATGTATGCCTTCGTGCTTTTCACCTGATTGAAAGCAGCAAAGTTGATATGTGGCGGACACACATCATCTACCAGTCCGACAGCCATTAGCATGGGAGCTTTGATACGTGATGCAAGATTTTTTATGTCGATATAGCTCAGGGTATAAAACACCTGTTGCCAGTTCAATGTTTTTTCTTCCTCTACCAGTTCCGTAAACTCATCGGCAGGCCAGCGGGCAACTTTAAAATAATTCTCAAAATCGGAAAGGAAAGGTACCTGAGACACACAAACCGCAATACGATCATTCGAAAGCGCTGCTGTGGCAAAGGTAAGTGCCCCGCCCTGACTTCCACCTTCGACGCCAACACGTTTTTTATCAACCTCTGGCCTGCTGTATAGAAAATCGACTGCACGAACACAGTCCATGTATGCTCCGCGATAAATATACTGTTCTTTGTCGTGTAACTGATAGTGCAGATAACCGGGAAAACCAGGGTTGATATTGTCTTTACTGTTGCCATGTCCGCGAATATTCAAACCAAAACCAATGATATCATCCCCATAATCAACGAATTCTGGAAAAATTGTAGAGCTATAACCCTGAACAAGCAAAACAGCCGGATAAACTCCTTCCCTGACAGGTACCGAATACCAGCCGCGGATCAACACATTGCCCAGCGAACGCATCTCAACCAGATAAACATTACGCCTGTCATTACACAAAGAATCCATTCGAATGACTTTGAATTGTGGGTCAACAGAAGCAAGTTCATTTTTTGCCCGTTGCCAGTAAGCATCAAAATCAGGTTGAGGGTTGGGAGGCGACACAATTTTCTCTGGTTCAACACCAAATGCCATCTGCTCTTTCTTTGAAAACTCTTCGTTTGAAAAATTGATTTTTACCATGTAAAAACCTGGTTCAAAATTCTTTAAAGGCCAAACTACAAGGTTTTTCTTCTTTGGACGCAACTTCAACTGTAAAACGGTATCTGCCAGTGTTTGTCCAAAATCTGAAACAATAGTCGCCTGCAAGCTGCCTTCAACAGAAAATTTCAAATCATTGGCAATGGAGAATATGATCTCTTTTTTATCACTTTCTTTAAAAATGTGATCTGTCTGAGCAAACTGCGGTACTATGTGGATGTTTTCAACCAATCCCAATAATGAAATTTCGACAGGCCCACCATACAATCCACCTCCACCTGTACTATCGAAAACCCTGACAGCTATGGTGTTATACTGATCCCACAAAATCCTGTCAAGCGTTATAGCATATTGCCTTTGCTGATCCCATGCTGATTCATATGCCGGAGGCATAATGCCGGTTGATCCCAGAAAATTTCCATTAAACCAGGTCACATCCACATCATCAATTTTACCCAAATGAAGCATAAAACCTCCAAATTTTTCTGCTTTAGCTTTAAGGTTGGATGGAATAAAAACGCGTGTGCGGTACCATCCATAACCATCGTAATTGGGTAACATCTGCCCTTCCCAGTTTTCGAGCGGGTCGATCTCCTCCCAACTGCTATCATCGTAATTACTCTGCGACCAGCTAAGGTCATCTCCTTGATGAAACTTCCACTTCACAGGTAGTTGAACCTGTGCCAAAACCGTCATGCTGCTCATCAATGAGAGAATGATCCACAAAAAACACTTCTTCATGAGTTAAACTAATTTTATCTAACCTATTTATTTACATATAGTTGATTCAAATAAACAAGCAAGTAGTTTGTAATAAAAAACGATAGCAAGTTACAAAGTTCTTCAATGTGAGTTTTGATTTAGTTCAGCAGGCAGCCTTCCTGTTATTACAAAAAAAAACAGCTGATAACTCTAATTGTCATCAGCTGTCATATAACAGGTTGTCAGGTAATTTTAATACCTGTAATGATCTGGTTTGTAAGGTCCTTCAACAGGAACACTGATATAGTCAGACTGTTCTTTTGTAAGTTTGGTAAGTTTCACACCGATTTGCTCAAGGTGTAAACGTGCCACTTCTTCATCAAGATGTTTTGGAAGGCGGTAAACTTCCACAGGATATTTTCCGCGATTTTTCCACAAGTCGAGTTGTGCAAGAGTTTGGTTCGTGAATGAATTACTCATCACAAAACTTGGGTGACCGGTAGCACATCCAAGGTTTACCAATCGGCCTTCAGCAAGCAGGAAAATAGAATTTCCGGCAGGGAAGCTATATTTATCTACCTGAGGTTTAATAGTTAGCTTTTTAACTTTATTGGCAGGTTCTTCAAGACGACTCACCTGGATTTCATTATCGAAATGGCCGATGTTGCACACAATGCTTTGATCTTTCATCTGTTGCATATGTTCAAACGTGATCACATCTTTGTTTCCGGTAGCGGTAACATAGATATTTCCTATTGGAAGTGCTTCTTCGATGGTTGTCACTTCAAAACCTTCCATAGCGGCCTGAAGCGCGCAGATTGGGTCGATTTCAGTAATCAAAACACGAGCACCATAGGCACGAAGTGACTTTGCTGAACCTTTACCAACATCACCATAACCCAAAACAACACACACTTTACCGGCAAGCATCACATCAGTGGCACGTTTAATACCGTCAGCCAATGACTCGCGGCAGCCGTACAAATTGTCGAATTTTGATTTTGTTACTGAATCGTTCACGTTGATAGCAGGAACAAGCAGCTTACCTGCTTCTTTCATTTGATACAAGCGATGTACACCGGTAGTTGTTTCTTCAGAAACACCAGCCCAACTTTCAACAGTGCGATGCCAATGATGTGTATCTTCAGTAAAAGTTTCTGTGAGTGATCTCATTAGAGCAGCTTCTTCGGCACTTCCTACTTCCTGAGAAAGCAATGATGGAGTTTTTTCAATCTCTAACCCTTTGTGAATCATCATTGTAGCATCACCACCATCATCCACGATAAGGTGGGGACCGTTACCATTTTCAAAGGTAAGTGCTTGTTTTGTGCACCACCAATATTCATCAAGTGTTTCGCCTTTCCAGGCAAAAACAGGGATGCCTGCAACCGCTATTGCAGCAGCAGCGTGATCCTGAGTAGAAAATATATTGCAACTGGCCCAACGCACTTCTGCGCCCAATTCCACCAGTGTTTCGATTAATACGGCCGTTTGAATGGTCATATGCAGCGATCCGGAAATGCGGGCTCCTTTAAGAGGCTTTTCAGCTCCAAAGCGGGCACGTAATGCCATCAATCCTGGCATTTCTTTCTCAGCAATTTCTATTTCTTTTCGTCCCCAGTCGGCCAAACGAATATCGGCTACCTTGTACTGAAGATCCTTTTCAACAAGAGTTTGAATCATGATATAACTAATTTTTAAGGGGTTGCAAAAGTACAGATTATTTTAACATCTGCACCCTGGTTTAACAATCATTGTATTAAACAGCTATCTTTCGAAATTGTTGTGGTCGTTTATTATTTCTTAATATAAAACGCTATTTGATAAGAAGTCTAATTGTGTCTTATAATACACGGATTTTAGGGTTTTATCAATTATTAAAAAAAATATGTAGTTTTGTGGCGCGTATATCAATTGTCCTTCCTCAAAAAAGGCCTTTGATTTATAAAGAAGAGCGGAGAGACTAGGCTCTGTGAAGCTCTAGCAACCTTCCCGGCAGGGAGTGGTGCTAAGACCTAATCCCACGAAAGCGGGAGATTATAAATTAATGTGTTTAATCATGCAAAAAGCTGGTTTCGTTTGTTATCAACATCAGATGTGTTTGTCCTGAATGCCTTAGCTAAGGAACATAACGAATAGCTTTTGTATAAAATTTCCGTAAAAATGAACATAAATAGAATTCCTGTTAAGGAACTGCTTAAAACAAAGATACTAGTTCTCGATGGTGCGATGGGGACTATGATACAACGTTATCAGCTAACCGAAAGCGACTATCGTGGTCGATTATTCGCTGATCATCCCTCCGATTTGAAAGGTAATAACGATTTGCTAAGTCTTACACGTCCCGATATTATCCTTGAAATTCACCGGCAGTACCTCGAAGCCGGCGCGGATATTATTGAAACCAACACCTTTAATGGCACACGCATTTCGCAATCGGACTATGGACTTGAACATAAGGTGCATGACATGAATGTAGCTGCAGCTTCAATAGCACGCAAGGCCGCTGATGAATTTACCCGGCTCGACCCCGGAAAACCCCGATATGTAGCTGGTGCTATTGGTCCTACCAATAAAACAGCTTCCATGTCACCTGATGTTAATGATCCGGGTTACAGGGCTGTGACTTATGATGACCTTGTTGAAAATTATTACGAACAGGCACATGCCCTGATGGAAGGTGGTGCAGATATTCTTTTAGTTGAAACCATTTTCGACACCCTGAATGCCAAAGCTGCTTTGTTTGCCATAAAACGGTTACAAGACGAAAGGAATGAGAAAATTCCAGTGATGGTTTCCGGGACCATAACCGATGCCAGCGGACGAACCTTGTCGGGGCAGACGGTGGAGGCATTTTTGAATTCAGTTACCCATCTTGAGCTATTGAGTGTGGGACTGAACTGTGCTCTTGGTGCTAAAGAAATGCGTCCGTATATTGAAACTTTATCGCAGCAAGCTTCTATTCCTGTTAGCGCATATCCCAATGCAGGTCTGCCCAATGAGTTAGGTGGATATGACGAATCCCCGCAAATGATGGCGGAACATATACATGATTTCGTTTCACATGGTTTTGTAAATATTGTTGGTGGATGCTGCGGTACTACTCCCGATCATATCCGCGAATTTGCAAAACAAGCCCATAAGGCCACTGTTCGCATTGCTCCTCAACACAAACCACAAACAATACTCTCCGGACTCGAACCTTTAAAAGTTAGCCGGGAGACCAATTTTGTGAACATCGGTGAGCGTACCAATGTGAGTGGCTCGATTCGTTTTGCGCGCCTTATCAGAGATAAGAAGTACGAGGAGGCTCTAAGTGTTGCACGTCATCAAGTGGAAGGTGGTGCGCAAATGATCGATGTAAACATGGACGATGCAATGCTTGATGCAAAGACCGAAATGACCCGGTTTTTACACATGCTCATGTCAGAACCTGAAATTGCCCGTCTTCCAATAATGATCGACTCTTCAAAATGGGAGGTAATTGAAGCTGGTTTAAAATGCCTTCAGGGTAAAGCAGTTGTAAATTCAATCAGTTTGAAAGAAGGAGAAGAAGCATTTATACGTCAGGCCCGACTGGTTCGGCAATACGGTGCAGCGGTGGTTGTAATGGCATTCGACGAACTGGGACAAGCCTCCAGCTTTGAGCGAAAGACTGAAATCTGTGCGAGAGCCTATCGCATCCTAACTGATAAAGTTGGATTCCCTGCTTCTGATATCATCTTCGATCCCAACATATTAGCCATTGGAACAGGGATTGAAGAACATAACAACTATGCTGTTGATTACATCAATGCCACCACATGGATCAAAGAAAACCTTCCATATGCCAGAGTGAGCGGAGGTGTGAGTAACCTGTCTTTTTCCTTCAGGGGAAACGATACCGTTCGGGAAGCCATTCACGCTGTTTTTTTGTATCATGCCATCAAAGCAGGGATGGACATGGGTATTGTAAATCCAGGTATGCTCCAGATTTATGACGAAATACCCGCTGAACTTCTTCAACTAACCGAAGATCTGGTTCTTAATAAACGAAAAGATGCAACAGAGCGTCTGCTCCATTTCGCTGAAACACTCAAAACGAGCAGCCATAAAGAAGAAAAAATTGATGCCTGGCGCGAAACCTCTGTTCAGGAGCGCCTGAAACACGCGTTGATAAAAGGGATAACTGATTTCATTGAACCCGATGTACTGGAAGCCCGTCCGCTATATGGAAGAGCACTCGATGTGATCGAAGGTCCGCTGATGGACGGAATGGGTGTTGTTGGCGACTTGTTTGGAAGCGGCAAGATGTTTCTGCCTCAGGTAGTGAAAAGTGCGCGGGTAATGAAAAAAGCAGTCGCCGTGCTCCTCCCCTATATCGAACTGGAAAAAACGGAAGAAAGCAGTTCGGCTGGTAAAGTATTGCTTGCTACCGTAAAAGGTGATGTGCACGATATCGGAAAAAACATTGTTGGAGTAGTGCTCTCCTGCAACAATTTCGAGGTAATTGATTTAGGAGTGATGGTTCCTGCCGAAAAAATTCTGAAAGTTGCTCAGGAAGAAAAAGTTGACATCATTGGTTTAAGTGGGCTGATAACTCCTTCCCTCGAAGAGATGGTTCATGTGGCCTCCGAAATGCAACGATTGAATTTACACTGGCCTTTGCTTATTGGAGGCGCTACTACTTCTGAAATTCATACGGCAGTTAAAATTGAACCCACCTATAGTAATCCTGTTATTCATGTCAGGGATGCCTCAAAAGTGACAGGAGTTATTGCTGAACTTATGGCTTCTGCTGAACGAAAAGACAACTACGTCAGACAAGTAAAGGAACGCTATGAACAGTTGAGAGTCAAATACATTCTAAGCAAACAGGACGATCGTTACCTGAGTCTCGAGGATGCCAGAAAAAATAAATTTTCAGGCACATTTAACACTTCTACCGTTTATAAACCTGCCAAACCTGGTATTACCATTCTTTCTGATCAGGATTTGGGGCAATTGGTTGATTATATCGACTGGACATTCTTTTTTCATTCGTGGCGTATAAGTGGTAAATATCCTCAGATTTTTGATGATGCTGAAAAGGGCATCGAAGCAAAAAAACTGTTTGATGATGCTCAAAAGCTTCTGAAAGAAATCGTTGACAACAAATTATTGCACGCCAAAGGTGTTGTTGGATTGTTTCCAGCTCAGTCATCAGGTGATGACGTATTGGTTTATAGTGATGAAACCCGTTCCGAACTACTCACACGCTTTTCGTTTTTACGCAATCAACAAGAAAAAACGGAAGGCCTTCCCAATTTGGCTTTATCCGATTTTGTCGCTCCTGTTACATCAGGAATAAATGATTATTTAGGAATGTTTGTTGTGACGGCAGGCCATGGGACAGATGCGCTGGTAAAAAAATATGAGGCAGAACACGACGACTATAATGCAATCATGGCGAAGGTGCTGTCCGACAGGCTTGCAGAAGCTTTTGCCGAGTTTCTGCACGAAAAGGTGCGTCGTGAGCTTTGGGCCTATGCCGCTGACGAACATCTAACGCCAACCGAGATGTTGGGAGAAGCCTATCAGGGTATTCGTCCGGCTCCGGGCTATCCTGCTTGTCCTGAGCATTCCGAAAAACGTCAGCTCTTCGATCTTCTGCAGGCCGAACTCAATACCGGAGTTGAGCTTACCGAAAACTATGCAATGACGCCTGCCGCAGCTGTCAGCGGGTTTTATTTTGCACACCCTGATGCTCAATATTTCAATGTTGGGAAAATTGGAAAAGATCAGGTTGAAAACTACAGCCAGCGAAAAAACCTTTCTGTGTCAGAAACTGAGCGCCTGCTTAATACTCAGCTTAACTACAAATAACTATATCTCATGAAGCACTTACTTAAAGTCCCCGAACATATTGCCGCGGCCAACCGCACCCTCTTTTCTTTTGAACTTTTGCCTCCACTGAAAGGCCAAAACATTGATAATATTCAAAACACCATTGACCCGCTCATGGCTTTTGAACCTGCTTTTGTGAATGTGACCTATCATCAGGAAGAGTTTGCCTACAAAACCCTCCCCAATGGCCTGATTGAGAAAAAAACAATCCGCAAACGCCCCGGCACTGTTGGAATAGCAGCTGCAATCCTCTATCGCTACGGCGTGAATGTTGTTCCACATATCATTTGTGGTGGCTTCACACGTGAAGAAACCGAAAATGCATTGATTGACCTGCATTTTTTGGGAGTGAAGAACTTGCTCGTTGTAAGAGGTGATCCACAACCTTCGGTAAAATATTTTCAGCCTGAACCCGGCGGACATACGCACTCGGTTGAACTTGTACAACAAATCAATAACCTTAACAAAGGTATCTACCTCGAAGAAGATCTTCTCAATACCACCCCAACCGACTTTAGTATCGGAGTGGCAGGCTATCCTGAAAAACACATCGAAGCACCAAACCTTGAAACTGACCTTCATTTTTTGAAAAAAAAGATTCAAGCCGGCGCTGAATATATTGTCACACAGATGTTTTTCGACAATAACAAATATTTCGATTTTGTGGACAGATGCCGCGCGGCTGGAATCAACGTTCCCATCATCCCCGGGTTAAAACCTATTTCTACTATCGGTCAAATGTATACCCTGCCTCAAACCTTCAACATCGATCTTCCTGAGCCTCTGGTGAAAGAGCTCCTCAAATGTACCGACAACAAGCAGGCAAAGGAAGTGGGAGCTGAGTGGGCTGTTCAGCAGTGTAAAGAGTTGGTAAGTCATAATACTCCCGTTATCCATTTCTACACCATGGGAAAAGCTGATACAATTGTAAAAATCGCCAAACAAGTTTTTTAAATCCTTGATTTTTGCCCTTAGCCTGACAGTCAGCAACCTGCAACTTGTTCGTTAACGTTTTTTAACGTTTGCTGTTGCTTTTTGAGCTATTTTTGCAATCGTGATGAAACGTGTTATTCTTCTTCGGTCAATTACGCTAATGCTTGCTTTCCTGATCATGTCGGGATCAGCCGGCATTACCCTTAATGCGCATTACTGTAATACCAATCAAACACTTAAAAGATCATTCCTGCCATTTCCAATCGAATGTAGTCATGAGTCCGATTCTTACATTCCACAATCAGAAAGCGACTCCAGCTGCTGTCACACAGTAAGTAAACCAACTGTCAGCAGTGAAGAAAGTTGCTGTGATGATTTTATTCATCACGTGAAAGGCTTGTCAGATTTTGAACTTCCAAAGATAAAGATCAAAAGTCTTTTTAATAAATTCCTTACCCTGATTGTAAGGATATTAGATATCATCTATCCAACTTCTGATAAAGCTGAACCAACAGCTTCATCCGCATTCACCGGCGATGATCCGCCACCTGTCACAGGTAAAATGATGAAAATTATTTTCCGTCAGCTTAAAATAGCTGCTCCATTGGGCTAGTTTGTTCTTGCCTGTCACCCTTTTTGTTTCTTAATTTTTGATCGCAGCTAAATGGTTATTGATCCATAATGTTTGCTGATTCCATTGGATTGAAACCTTCGTTTAAGTAATTTACACTTTTCGATCATTTCATTTTAAGGCATAAAGGAAGGGCAAGAGTTGGAAAATTTTCAAATTATTCCGTTTTTAACTTGTCATTCCATGTATCCAATCAATATATTTTTCTTATTTTTCTTATTCGTTTCAACTATTCATTCACAGGCGCAAACAATTGAAGGCACTGTTTATGAGCGTGTTGGTAACGACACTATTCCGCTTCCCGGTGTCAATATCTACTGGGAAGGAACACAAAAAGGCACTACTTCAAATGAGCAAGGTGCATTTAAAATCAAAGAGATGAAGGGCGCACACTATCTGGTATTCAGTTTTGTGGGTTATCTTAATGACACACTTCACGTGCATGCATCTGAACATTCGATGAATCATATCATGCAAAACACACTCAAACTTGATGAGGTAGAAGTAGTTACACGTGCTAAAACATCGTTTGTTTCGCGTATGAGCACTGTAAACACCACACACATCAGTTCGGGAGAGCTGCAAAGGGCTGCTTGCTGTAACCTTTCCGAAAGCTTCGAAACAAGCGCCAGCGTTGATGTTTCTTACAGCGATGCTGTTACAGGTGCGAAGCAAATCGAAATGCTTGGACTTGCTGGTATCTACACCCAGATGATGGGCGAAAACATGCCAAACCTCCGTGGCCTGGCAACAAGTTTTGGTCTGGGTTATGTGCCAGGAAGCTGGATGAGCAGCATACAGGTTTCAAAGGGTACCTCTTCTGTCATCAATGGATTTGAGTCGGTAAGTGGTCAAATCAATGTGGAATATAAGAAGCCAACCGACAGCGAACGCTTCTTTCTGAATCTTTATCAGAGTCATATGGGACGTTCAGAAGCCAATTTTAATGTGCGCACCAATGTTACCAAAAAACTCAGCACCATGTTGTTGGGGCATGTAAGCAACAGCAGCGAGCGGCATGATGGAAATCATGATGGTTTTTTTGATGAACCCCTTTATACGCAATATAATTTGTTTAACCGTTGGGATTATAATTCAAAGAATTTTGAATTTAAATTTGGAATTAAGGCATTAAAAGAAAATCGTAAAGGTGGTCAGCTGAGTTTTGATGCTTCGTTACCACGCGACACCACCAACGGATATGGCGTTGGACTTAAGACAGATCGTTTAGAATCTTTTCTGAAAACCGGCTTTATTTTTCATTCACGATCAGCAACAAGCCTGGGCATACAGCAGCAATTTACCTATCACCGCCTGAACTCCTTTTTTGGTCTCAAGGACTATGATGCAGATCAAACATCCTACTATGCCAATGTTCTTTTTCAATCTTACATTGGAAATACGCAACACACCTACACAACAGGCATGAGTTTTATTTATGATGCCTTTGAAGAACAACTCAACGACAGCATTTTCGCAAGAAAAGACGTAGTTCCGGGTATGTTTTTTCAATACAGCTACAGCGACGGTGAGAAATTGAACCTTATTGCAGGACTGCGCGCCGATTATCATGCAACTTATGGAGCATTTGTCACACCCCGAATTCATCTGAGATACAATTTCAATGCGCACACGATTCTGCGAGCCTCTGCCGGAAAAGGATTCAGATCACCTAATGTGTTGGCAGAAAATACCTCCTTGCTGGCATCCTCACGTCGCATTATGTTTCTAAACGAGCCTAAGATGGAGGAAGCCTGGAATTTTGGACTCAACTTAAGTAAGCATTTTGAAATTGCTAACAGAGAGCTTACCGTGAATTTGGATGCATATCGAACTTCTTTCATCAATCAGGTGATAGTTGACAGAGATTCGGACATGCAACTGATACAAATCTATAACCTTGAAGGGCAATCGTATTCCAACAGTTTTCAGGTGGAAGCCAATTATGAAGTAATTAAAGGGTTGGATGCCACAGCGGCTTTTAGAATTAATGATGTGAAAATGAGCTTCGGCGATGAGGTGCTTCAAAAACCTTTGGTCAATAAATACAAGGGTTTGGTGAGTCTTTCATATGTAACAAACCTGAAAAAGTGGCAGTTCGACCTTACAGGTCAGTTCAACGGTCAAAGCCGTTTACCAAGTACTGAAAGTTATACTGAGTTACATCAAAGGCCAGATGTTTCGCCTGCATATACCATTCTCAATGCGCAGGTAACCAAATATTTCCGGAAATGGAACGTCTATCTTGGAGGAGAAAACCTTACAAATTTCAAACAGGAACATCCAATCATTTCGTCGGAAAATCCTTTTGGAAAGCATTTCGATTCCACACTGATCTGGGGTCCAATTACCGGAATAAAACTTTATGTGGGTTTACGATATACCATAAATTAAATTGACAAAAAGTGAACCGTCATCCGTATTTTGCGTTAACTAATTGTCTGAATTCAAATTAAAAAATACTTATCTAATTAAAAACCTGTTCATTATGAAAAAATATCCAATTATAATTATGCTCGCTGCTCTGATCTCTGTTCTTTCAGGCAAGGCAATATCAGCTCAGGAAACAGATAGCAAAACAGAGAAAATTGAAATTAAAACTTCTGCTATCTGTGGGATGTGTAAAGAGCGTTTGGAAAAGAATATCGCTTTTGAAAAAGGCGTGAAATCTGTCGAGCTTGATGAAAAAACCAAGGTGTTGACCATCACCTACAAGAAAGGAAAAAACAGTAAGGAAAATCTGAAAAAGGCAGTGACCAAATTAGGTTACGACGCTGATGAGATGCCGGCAGATAAAAAAGCACACGATCGCTTGCCCTCCTGTTGTCAAAAAGGAAACGAGTCACATTAGCAGCCATTTTGAATTAAAGTAAAACGGTAGTTACTGGTAGTTTCTTGATTTGTTTAAATTCAGTAGTGCTTTACAGGCTAATTCAAGCAGTCTCCGAAGCAATATCGTCACTTCTAAAGGGGTGTCGGGACTGAACGAGGTACAATGGTCCTTCTTTACGCAAAATGCTCTCAAAAAGGATTATTTCGTTTACAACAGTTTCCTGATAAACTTTAGCAGGGATGTTTGAAATCACGTCCTGAAAGTACCTTTTGTCGTTTAATCCCTTTATTCTTCCAAGTGTAAGATGTGGAACGAAATTCTGCCTGTCGCGCAGAAACCCTATGCTGTCGAAGTTATCGAGCAGTCTGGAGGCAAGCGATTGAAGGCTGCTGTTTTCGTCAATACTTCCTAGCCAAATAACCCTTGGATCGTAGCGGCTGCCAAAAATTCCCGTTTTGTCGAATAAAATATTGATGGGCAACTGATTGTGAATGGAATTGTTGATGGCGTGTGAAATTTCAGGGAGGCGTTTTTCGTCTGTTTCACCTAAGAATTTCAGTGTGAGGTGAATATTTGAAGGGTTCATCCAGCTGATACGTTCATGATTCAACTTCAGCTGAAGATCCGACAACAGCTGAAGTAAAGCCGGGTGTGGTTGAAAATGGAAAGCAACAAAAAGACGTTTCATGGGTCAAAAATACACTTTTTGTTTGCTGATATTTTTTGAGAATTTGCGTTTGCAAAACGTTTTTTCTTACTTTTGCAGGCGCAATGGGGAATTAGCTCAGTTGGCTAGAGCGTTTGACTGGCAGTCAAAAGGTCATCGGTTCGATTCCGTTATTCTCCACACAGCAAACTATTAACGACCTGTAAACCTGATGTTTACCGGTCGTTTTGTTTTGATCCAATCAAAATTACCGACAACAAGATCCTTGATAAGTCTCTTTAAACCGAAGTCGACCTATAACTAAAACTTAACTCTTTTATAAAGATTTACTGATGTTGAAATACTAAGTCAAGTATTTCCGCAACAAAAATGTTTGAGCAGTCAATTCATTAACAACCTTTTCGGCATTGAAATTCAAAATCCTACTTGTATTTTTATTATTTAATGCACTTTATCTATTTCATTTTTAATTACTTACATCTATAATCGAAGTGAGGTTGTTTGTGGAAGTATGAAATGTCGGATACACAGGAATTGGGCTGTTTATTAATTATGCTTTCTATTCGTATTGATTTTTCTTTCTAAAAATGATACCTTTAACATGGTCATAAACGATACCTATATATCATAGATATTATTGATTAGATTTATAATATTTATAATTAGATTTTATATATATTTGCCTTCAAAGTATCAACAAATTTATTGAATCATGGACACAACACATCAAACACATTCAAATGCCAGCGGACATGGTGGCAAATGCCCGGTTACAGGTGCTACAGGAAAGCATGCTGCCGGCGGAGGAACTTCCAATCACGACTGGTGGCCTAACCAGTTAAAGCTCAACATCCTGCGTCAACATTCACAGCTATCCAACCCGATGGGTGAAGCGTTTGACTACGCCAAAGAATTCAATTCATTGGATCTCAATGCTATAAAACAGGACATTTTCAAACTTATGACCGAATCACAGGATTGGTGGCCTGCAGACTATGGACACTATGGCCCGCTTTTCATCCGTATGGCCTGGCACAGTGCAGGCACCTACCGCACTGGTGATGGCCGGGGTGGTGCAGGTTCAGGTTCGCAGCGTTTTGCTCCTCTCAACAGCTGGCCCGACAACGTGAATCTCGACAAAGCACGTTTGCTCCTTTGGCCTGTAAAGCAGAAATATGGTAAAAAAATATCCTGGGCCGATCTGATGATTCTCGCCGGTAACTGCGCCCTCGAGTCGATGGGATTTAAAACCTTTGGATTTGCAGGTGGAAGAGAAGATATCTGGGAACCGGAACAGGACATCTATTGGGGTGCTGAAAAGGATTGGCTTGGCGACAAACGCTACTCAGGTGAGCGCGACCTGGAAAATCCACTCGCCGCCGTACAGATGGGTTTAATTTATGTGAATCCCGAAGGTCCTAACGGAAATCCCGACCCTTTGGCTGCTGCCACAGATATTCGCGAAACCTTCGCCCGTATGGCCATGAATGATGAAGAAACGGTTGCCCTTATTGCCGGTGGACACACTTTTGGCAAAACCCATGGAGCAGGCGATCCGGGTAAAAATGTTGGCCCTGAACCTGCTGCCGCCGGCATCGAAGAGCAAGGCCTGGGTTGGAGAAACACCCTTGGAAGCGGTAATGGAGAACATACCATCACCAGTGGTTTGGAAGGTGCATGGACAACCACACCTACCAAATGGAGCAACAACTTTTTCTGGAATCTTTTTGGCTACGAATGGGAACTTACTAAAAGTCCGGCAGGAGCGCATCAATGGATACCTAAACATGGAATGGGTTCCGGTACAGTGCCTGATGCCCACAACCAGGCAAAGCGTCATGCTCCAATAATGCTTACAACTGATCTTGCTCTGCGTTTTGATCCTGATTATGAGAAAATTTCCAGACGTTTTTTTGAAAATCCCGATGAGTTTGCAGATGCTTTTGCCCGTGCATGGTTTAAACTTACCCACCGTGATATGGGACCGCGTGCCCGATATTTAGGTCAGGAAGTGCCTGCCGAAGAACTTATCTGGCAAGATCCTCTTCCTTCATCAAGTCATCAAACCATTGATGCTGAAGACATCCAAAAGCTGAAATCACTAATCTTGAAAAGTGATTTAACAGTCTCCGAACTTGTTTCAACTGCATGGGCTTCAGCTTCCACCTTCCGTGGTTCTGATAAACGTGGCGGTGCTAATGGTGCCCGCATACGGCTTGCCCCACAAAAAGACTGGGCAGTGAACAATCCTTCAGAGCTTGCACGGGTACTACAGTCCCTCGAAAAAATCCAGCAAGAGTTTAACAATGAAGCGACCAACGGCAAAAAAACCTCGCTTGCTGACCTTATTGTTCTGGGAGGTTGTGCAGCCATTGAACAGGCTGCCAAAGATGCCGGACATGACGTTTCTGTTCCGTTTAGCCCCGGAAGGACAGATGCTTCACAAGAACAAACGGATGTAGAATCATTTGCAGTTCTTGAGCCTGTTGCTGATGGTTTCCGTAACTACTTAAAAAACAAATTCAGCGTATCAACAGAAGCATTACTCATCGACCGTGCTCAGCTTCTTACCCTCACAGCACCCGAGATGACGGTGCTTGTCGGTGGTTTAAGGGTTCTGGACGCCAACTTCGATCACTCTAATAAGGGAGTTTTTACACATCGTCCGGGTATGCTCACCAACGATTTCTTCATAAACCTGCTCGATCTGGGTACCACATGGAAAGCCAGCGATCATTCGGGAGAACTATTTGAAGGTCGCGACCGTGTTACAGGTCAGCCAAAATGGACAGCAACACGTGCTGACCTGATCTTTGGTTCCAATGCCGAGTTGCGTGCGCTGGCAGAAGTTTACGCATCGGCTGATGGCCATCAAAAATTCGTGAACGACTTCATTGCTGCATGGAATAAAGTAATGAACCTGGATCGGTTTGATTTAGTTTAAAAAAAACGATTTCTTAAAAGGTGGCTGGTTGATCCAGCCACCTTTTTTGTTTAAACAGCTCCTGCAGAGGGTATAAATACCCGTTTGTTGGTATTACTCATCCTGTTTTAAAGCTATCCGACATACTTGAAATAACACGTTGTAAAGAGGCACAAATCAAAATAAACCTGTTGAAATGCAACTGAAACACTATTTTGATGTTGAACATTGTATATTTGTCCTGTTAGAAAAAATATTTACGATGAAAAAACTTTCACTCATAGCTTTAGTCGCCCTTGTTTTTTGGTTTTCTTCCTGCAATAAAACAGAGGAAAACGATCGTTTTGAACTTCTCACCGGTGCTTTATGGGCAAGTGACAGTCTGCTTGTTGATGGGCAGGATGCCAGCGGGCCCGGTGAAATTTTAGAAAAGTTTAAAGGTGAAGCAAAATTCAACCGTGATGCAACCGGCTATTTTGGCTCTTACACAGGTAACTGGCGTTTTGCTGAGGACAGGACTCAAATTATTATCACCACCGACTCACTTCCAATTCCACTTGCCACCATTATTGATGAACTGAGCTCCACTTCGCTGCGCATTACAACAGCTTATCCAAGCCTCACCAATCCTGATGAAGACATGCATATCCGAATGACTTTTAATGCAAAATGAAACATCACAGGCGATTGTTTTACCTTTTGCTGCTTATCCTTTGTAGTAATGCAGTCGTAGCCCAGGGATGGATTTCAGGTACGGTACGCGATCACCAAAACCAGACTAAAATACCTGGTGTACTTGTCCTCATTCATCAAAATCAGGGCGTAACAACAAACGAATCTGGTTCATTCACAATTTGGTCCGAGAAGCCTCAGTGCACACTCACATTTCGTTACCTGGGCTTCAAAACAACACAAAAAACTGTTGCAATTGTTCCCGACGACACTCTTCGTATTGAAGTTGAACTTACACCTGAAGTTTTCGAAATGGATCAGGTAGTGGTAACAGCAAACCGAATTGAGCAGCGGCTTTCAGAACTCACCGTTTCGATGAGTGTCATAAAGCCAAAAATCATTGAAAACCAGCATATGGTTGATGCTAAAGCACTTATTTCCCGAACACCCGGTATCGATATTCTTGATGGGCAAGCTTCCATCCGAGGCGGTAGCGGCTTTAGTTATGGAGCGGGAAGCCGCGTTCTGGCACTCATCGATGGTCTTCCGGTAATAGCACCTGACGCAGGCAATATCCGCTGGCAATATCTCCCGCTTGATAACATCAGTCAGATCGAGATCATTAAGGGAGCATCATCAGTGGCTTATGGCTCTTCGGCACTAAATGGGGTAATCAATTTCCGTACTGCGGATGCTACAAGCGATCCGATCACGAAAGTTTACCTGCAAGCAGGCATTTATGATCGTCCATCGAACAAAAACTGGAAATGGTGGAGCAGTCCGCGTCTCAATGCTACTGCGGGTTTCAGTCACTTGCAAAAAAAAGGCAATTCAGATTTTGGCTTTGGAGTAAACGGATTGACAGATAACGGTTACCGTAAATATAACGATGAAAAAGCAAGCCGTTTTCACTTCAAATGGAAATATACGCATCCGCGCTTAAGTGGCCTTCGTTATGGTATTTCGATGAATGGAGGTTTAACCCGTAAAACTGATTTTGTGCTCTGGGACAATGCTGTAACGGGAGCGCTTATTCAAGATACAGCAACGGCAATAAGCATGGATGGTTCTTTTATTGCTTTCGATCCATTTATCAGCTGGAACAAAAAGTCAGGAGTCAGGCATGATTTGCGTAGTCGCCTGCAACAAAGTATCAATAGTTTTCCAACATCAGAACAAAACAACAGTACAGCCCGCTCGGCTTATTTTAGTTATGAAGCCTTTATTCCATTGTTTTCGTGGTTGAAGGCACAAGCAGGACTTTCGCAGCAATCGGCTCAAATTGTCTCCAACTTCCATGGAAACCACAATTCACTGAACGCAGGGGCATTTCTTCAACTTGAATCACAGCCTGCAGAAAACTTACAACTTGTTGGAGGATTACGTGTTGAGTATAATTCTATTGATGGCGACAATGAAAACATTGTCCCACTTTTTCGGGCAGGACTGAATTACAGGATAGCAACGCTTACTTTCCTGCGCACATCCTTTGGACAGGGATTCAGATACCCTTCGATTGCTGAGCGTCATGCTTCTACCACTCTAGGTGCAGTCAAAATCTTTCCCAACCTTTTCATTGAGCCCGAGTCGGGATGGAATGCTGAAGCAGGATTGAGGCAGGGTTTCAAAAGTGGAATGCTGACTGGTCAGCTGGATGTGGCACTTTTTTATATGCAAAACAAAAATATGATCGAGTATCTTTTTGGAATCTATGCAAACCCCGGAGATGATAATTTCAGCTTTGGCTTCAAGGCTACCAATATTGAAGCTGCACGCATTTATGGTGTTGAAACAGAAGGAATGTTAGCCATTCAATCAGGCAATATCAGGCATCAGCTTAGCGGAGGATATACCTATCTCATTCCTGTTGAGTACAATGTATATACAGGTAAAAATACAGAGCTCTTCCTTAAATACCGACGCAAACACAGTGCTAAATTAAATTGGGAAGCTGAATATCGCAGATTTCAGCCTGGTATCAGCATCAACTGGCAATCGAAAATGCTTCGTATTGACGACGTGTTTTTGAATGAATTAACCCGGGAAGGCTTGTTACCAGGTTTTTATGATTACTGGCAAACAGGAAATAATGCTGTTTTTGTTGCCGATGTTTGGATTGGTTATAAACTTACACCGGCGATGCGTTTATCTTTCATGATAAAAAATGTCACCAACGAAGAGTATTTAGGCCGTCCGGGTGACATACAGCCACACCGCAATTATAGCTTAAGGCTTTCGTGGGGGATATAAAAAAAGCGCCCCTAGGGACGCTTTGAATATTTTAGAAGCAAGTTTTCTACTGTAGTGTAAAACGAACGGGTAAGTTAAATGAAACCCTCACTGCTTTACCGCGCTGACGACCTGGTGTCCATTTAGGCATGGTTTCAACAACACGAATAGCTTCTTCGTCGCAACCTCCGCCAATACCGCGAAGCACTTTAACATTTGAAACAGAGCCGTTAGGTTCCACAACAAAGTTAACGAACACCCTTCCCTGAATGCCACTTTCGCGAGCCATAGGAGGATATTTGATATTCTTTGCAATGAATATCATCATTTGCTCAGCTCCACCCGGAAATTCGGGCATGGACTCAACAACGGTGAAAATTTCTGTTTCAACGACTTCTTCTTCCTCACGAACCGGTGGTACGTAAACTTCGATAGCCACTTTCTGGTCAACTTCCACGTCAATCTTAACGTCTTCTACTTCCACGTCATCTTCTACAATCTGAAGCACGGTAACTTGTGCTGGTGGCGGTGGTGGTGGTGGTTTAACGTTTTGCTCGGTAATCGGGACAATTTCTTCAGGAATGTCTTCGACCACACGCTGTGCAAGATTGAGTGTACGCTTGTCATAACTCTTGTATTCAAAAGCAAATAATACAATTGCTAATGCCAAGACAAGGCCTATCTGCGTGAAAATAGTGCGCTTACTTTCAAGATCTGCTCTGGATGATTTTTTTATTTCCATAGTTTTATCTGGCTAAATGTTTTCGCTAGTGCAAATAACGGGGCTAAATTAATAATTATTCAGTCTTAGCGTTTTCGATTTTGATTATTTTTTTGAATAATCAGCACAAACAACACAAAACCGCTAAAAGTTCCGGTCATATTTGCGAAAAAGTCGAAGATGTTTCCGTGTCTTCCTACAAAAACGAAGGCTTGTAAAATTTCTGTCAAGCCACCGTAGAAGGTTCCGCTAATTAACACAAAACTAATCAAAGAACGTTTTTTCGATTCAAAATATTGCTGTCGGTTACTCCATAACATTAAGAATGACAAGATACCAAACAACAATAAGTGTACCACTTTATCAGGGGAGAGCCAATCCCAGAAACTAACAATCTGAGGAAAATAACTTCCCGGAAGTCCTGTAAGTAATAGGATCATTGATGCCCATAAAATGGGAGGCCAGTTCCTAAGCAGGACATTACTTTTCATACACCTGAAGATTATCCTTCGATCAAAGCTGAATAGGCTGCTGCGTCTAACAAATCAGCGAGTTGATCCGTGTTGGTGATATCCACCTCAACGATCCAGCCTTCGCCATAAGGATCTTTATTGATAAGTTCCGGTGTATCTATTAATGCTTCGTTGAACTCTGTAATAGTAGCTCCAATTGGCATAAAAAGGTCGGAAACTGTCTTTACAGCTTCGATAGTGCCAAATGTTTCGCCTTCTTCGAGGGTTTCGTCAACTGTTTCGACTTCAACGAAAACGATGTCGCCTAGTTCTTTTTGTGCAAATTCGGTGATACCTACAACGCCCTTACTTCCGGAAACACGAATCCATTCATGGTCTTTTGTGTACTTGAGGTCAGATGGAATATTCATTTTTTATAATTTTGAGTTTAGGGGTCAAATTTATACTATTTATGTGTTTTGCCGACAGGCTTTTCTAAAATATATAGATTCCAAATAGTTTATTGAGCCAGGTTGAAACGCATCGTAACGCCAGCAAAGGTGTTTGAATTTCTAAATTGAGAAGAAACAAACGGATCAGACATATCCCTTTTGAAGAAAGCCTGAAGGTTAAACCTGTTGCTGATCATATAATCGGCAGTAAAATAGAGATTCGTTTTGTACTGACCGGCAGAAATCTGACTATTGCGTTCATCGAGCCGGCGCAGGGTTGTGACATCAGTTCGGAAACCAAGATCAAGTTTCAAAACAAGGTCGTTGCTCGAACGGGTACCTTTTCCGCCAGTTATGGATGAAATGATCAAAGCGAGGTTTTTAATACGATAACCGGCACCTAAAATGAGTTCTTGTCCTACAACTTCTGTTAATTGGTTATTGATGAAACTCATGGTTAGATTACGTTGCTTTTTAAACTCCATACGTGCCGTGATGCTATTATGCAAACCAACATCAATACCGATGAGAGGAGAAAATTGTTCGGTTATAACAACCTGACCCATATCATATTTACCTATAAAAATATTACTGTTTTTGTTGGTCTTAGTAAGGTCATTCGGGTCAAAATCAACATTTGTTTTCCAGGAATTGATACTATAGGTTGAACGGTAGGCATGGGTTATATTCACAGTTTTAAACAGCTTTTGCACCGCAGGAACATTTGTCAGTCCATTATAGGTAAGTGTCCAGTTAGGAATTGGGATACGCGGGAACGGATTCAGGCTGACGCCTCGTGCATCAATGCCTTTATAAGCCGACACAAAAGAGTATAGCACAACTTCTTGTGAAATAGCTCCATAACCAAACGGATAATAATCATTTCCAACAGTGTCATACACATATTGTTCCCCTTCGGCAACCCATTGAGGATTTTCGTAGGCTAAACGATCAGCAACAGTTTTTCGATTGGCTAGCAATTGATCGAAAAGGGCCGATTCTTCATTTTTGCCAGCTTTGTTAAAAGAAGTTTTCAACAGGCCATATGATGTACTAAAGTTACCTGCTTCAACAGGAGAAAATGAGTTGAAAACCCCGTTTGAATCGGCTCTGAAATACTCTGAAAAATTCAACGCTGTGGTGCGATCACCATTGACATCAATTCTTAAACCGGGGACAGGTTCAATATTCACCCTGTAACCAAATGTTTCCGTTCGTTTTTTCGCATATGCCTGATTGATAAGTGAGTCGGTAGAGAGCCAGTTATTAGCAATAGCTGTATTCCGGATATCGGCTTCACTGCCTAAAACGAAACCAATTCCAGGAGCTGAATTAGCAAAAGTTACACCAAATAAGTCGGGCTCAGGCTTAAAACCGGGGATGTACACACCATTGTTTTGAGTGTAGGTGATATTTCCGCGTTTTACACTCATTGCAAGCTTTAATATCTGATCTCCAACCAGTTTGAAATAATTGACTGAAGGTTTTTTATTGGTAGTATCGGCGACACTTGCTTCCTCAGGTTTTTCGGGCTCTGGTTTGCCTCCCGGCCTTGCAGCACCTGGACGAGGCATTGCGCCTGCACCCCTTCCTTGAGGTCTCTTTGGGGTATTCAATTTTTGAAGGTATCCAACTTTGTTATAAAGGCGCAAGAAATCAACGCTTCCATTTAGCTGCTTGGTGTTTTGATTTTCGATGCTGTTTCCAATTCGTTCCTGAACCGAAAGTGGTGAGGCTGTCCAGGTGTACATACCCTGATATCCAGCTGATGCACTCATCCAGTTCAATAAAGGAATTTTATTTATTGGAATGGTATAGTTGACTTTGATCATCTGGTTGAATCGGGTTTTCCTACCCAAATCGAGGATATTGTTCCAGATGGTATCTCTGTTCATATTGAAGGCCTCCGAACCACGGTCGGGATTTCCTGCAGGCTCATACACATAGGCATTTGCACCAGCAGAATAGTCGAAAGTGATGGAACGGGTGAGGTCAAATTTGAAGTCATAATTACGTGACCAGGTCCATTGCTTGGCATAAATAGGATAGGTGATGATATCACCCTCGCTCTTGTTACGGTATTTCTTTTCGTTGTTTTGACGGTTCATCTCGGTGCGGAACGCCAAATTGCGAGGCATGTAGAAGAAGTTGATATCTTTAATGAGCTGCATATAAGGTTTTGATGCCCATTTTGCTTTCGAAAATGGCTGAACATTGGCCGGAGTAGTGTTAAAATTAAAGCCTAAACCACCTCTGTAAAGTAAACGTTTGTCGTATTCCACATCGATATTTCGCTGATATAACTCACTGTAGGAGTAGGAGAAATTCCAGTTTTCGATATCATAAATACGTGACTTTGTTTGATTGCCCACTTTTTCCTTACGCACGTTCACAAAGTTGATGTTTTTGCGCATAGTAAAGTCGTTTGTCAGGCCTTTGACAGAGTCCTGTTCAGCACGTGTTTCAAAGGAATTTATAAAATCACTTTGCTTTACATCAGGGTCAAGAGGATTATACTCAGGTTTTATATGCGTTTCGCCATAATCAAAGTGCATAGGCAACTTGATACCGGCTGTTTCAGGAAGCAATTTTCCGAGATCAATATCTGTAGCAATATCAAAGGTTGTAGCTGTTTCGAGCGGAGTTTCATTCACTTTCATTTCAAGGCTTCCAAAACCAGAAGTAGTATGAGCTCCTGAAACGACGACCCTTCCAAGGTCGGCCAAAATGGTTTCAACACGTGCTGTTGCTGCCCATCCGCCTTCATTTTTAAAGTCAGTCACGCGCAATTCGTTGATCCAAATGACAGCGCTTTTTGCTTCACCGTCATCCTCACTCGTGATATTGAGTCGTTTAGGGTTACGAACACCTATCATAATACCTTTTACGTCGCTAATATTCGGACTACCAATTACTTTAATCTTGTGATCACCAACCTTTTCCACGTAGGGATAGTTAAGACGAATATCAGAGTTAGGATTCCTCATGGCATTGTTACGGTTTTCCTTCACTTTCACAAGCTCTTCGAGGTCGATATCGAAATTATTGGCTTCCGGCCAAATCGCCTCAGCATTGGTGTAGGCAGTGCCCCAGGGTGTAAAGGACAGCGGTATTTCGTATTCGTAATAATTTTCAGTAAAATCAGCACCAATTCTGATGAAAGTAGTCATCTCACCATACTCCAAATCCTGCTCCTCGAAAAGTTTTTCGGCATGCACATACATTTTCAGTTTCTTATAATGCCTGAAATCGAACTCGGTTGTTTTGTAAGCAGCTTTGGCATCACCATCAAGCAAATTAACCACTGTAAACTGCATCGCTTGTTCGTTCAGCTGAACGAGGCTTGTGGTTCCATAATTGGTCTCACGGTCGATACCTGGTGGAATCACATAAGGGATAGGATCGCGGCGTCCGTTCTCTTCGATGTTTACAGCAGAAATATCAAACTTGGTTAAATTTGGATCATCGTTAACAATATATTCACCGGCTGAAAGCAAATTTTGACGGTATTTACGCCATTCGCCTCTAACCAGTTCAAGAGTCGCGAAACGGGCAACAACAGGTTTTTCGAAGCCCCGCATATACATACGGATAAAACGTATCGACCGAAAATCCTGAATGTTTCCAACAACTTTTTCAGGTTGGCTGATAGGTATTCTGAACTGATACCATTTTACTTCGCCAACACCTCCATCTGCAAGAGGTATAGCAGTAGCTTCATGAATATCAGCAATATAACTTTCGCCAATTTTCATATTGTCGGGATCAAGTTTAATCCTATACTGAAAGTAACGCTCAGCCTCACTCAGGGTATTGTCGCGATTGATATCCTCCACGTTGGGAGTTGAGCTTCCGCTTGTTGGATAGGATTCCTGATTCTGATCATCGGTAGGTGAGTTACCATCAGGGCCGTTAAAGTTTTTATAGCGTTCCAGAACACTGCTGTAACGCGAATCGCTGTCGAGATTTGAACCTCTGAAATACTGGAAATTATCACCCGAAGGGTCGGCCTCAGCCAATGTATAGGCAATAGAGTTTTCACCATGTTCCTGACGTACAAAGTCGAGAAAAGCAGCATGGAACGTCTTTTCATCAATAGTACTCAGACCATCATAACCAACATCCTGAAAAGTTCTTGCCCCGGCAGTGTTACTAAAGGATTCAACCAGAGCTTGTAGGGTAGGAACGCGACCCCAAATAGTAGTGTCGACATTGATTACTGTTTCATTACTTGGAAGACCGTTTTCATAAAAGCGTCGTCCGTCGCGCAAGATATCTTCAGAAATATCACCAAGATTGATATAAAGTTCACCCCTGTTATCTGCTTCTTCAGCAAAAGGATCCATCATCCAGAACTCAATATATTCAATATTAGTAGCCTCGAAATCAGTAGATTCAACACGGCGCATAATACCTCCCCAACGTGATGACGGATCGTTGAGTGTACCATCAGCGTTCATACCTGCTGAAAATGGCGTTGGCGTGATGTCGAAATTATAAGGGCCTCTTTCATCGGGATAATAAGCCATGTTTAAAACAGCAATATTTGAAGGAGTTCCCGAAGGAATTTCTTTGTTTGGAAACACTTCTGTTTCAAGAACCTGACGTACACTGTGTTTGCTTAGCTCCGTCTTATCCACATTGGATGGACGTAATGTTCCGTATTTATCGTAAAACAGCGGGTCGATAATGTACCAGGCAAATTTTGCACGGTTTTTCCCATAGTCCAAGCCCGTTCCAGGTTGTGATTCAGGAAACAAATCTGATTGACCCTGAGGGGTACTTGCCAAATACCATGTGCTCACCTGACGCAAATCGATTTTTGATTTAGCGCCCTCAAAATCATCAATATAAGAAGTTCCTGATTTGCCTACAGCCCTTGAATGCCCGGGTAGAAAATGAGCAAACTCGCCATCAACATTGATACGGGAAACCTGTTTTGTACTGAAGAAAGGTAGCTTATCAACCATCTTTGTGAGCCAGATCGACTCACGGCGATAACTCATATCGAAACCATAAATGGTATTGGAAATGGGGTCGTCGCCGTAATTCACCTTTTGTGTCAAAGGTCGTTCGTGCAGGTTAAGCAAGGTAGCACCTACACGAAAATCCTTATTAAATTCGTGATCAACATGCAAGCCCATCATACGCTTTTGCTGCAAGCTGAAAAGTGAATTACTCTCAAGGGATATGTTTATTGGTGTACCCGAACTCATAATACCTTCATCAATAATTCGCACACGTCCAAGCGTATAATCCACCGTGTACTGTACATTTTCTGTCAGCGGCACTCCACCTGCAGTTACTGTTACCGAACCCTGAGGAACGTTAAGCGCATTGAGACTGATTTCACTGCCAGATTGTGATTTGTAATATCCTTCGAGAATATATTTATTCTTCTCGGGGTATTGCTCAGCACCTGATTTTGTGAGGGTATAGAGCGAATCGTATGCATACAAATTGGCCAGATCGCTGTTATCAGGGAAAACTTTTTCTCTGATATATTTTCCAAACGGTTCAAGAACAGTGAAATAGATACGACCGTTTCCTGAATTAATTGTACCACCCGATCGGGCAGCATCATCCATAAAATCGAAAACACCATCACCGGTGCTTACAGGGTTTCCCTGTTGATCAAGGTTATCCAAATTCAGCAAATGAATCAATGGAACACCTTTGACTGATTCGTCACCTTCAGTAAAATATCCGGTTGGGACACCATTTTGGTTACCAGAATAAAGGATATTGAATGTAAAGTCCTCTTTATTTACCTGATAAGCCTTGATGGAATAAACGTTTTTCATCATCAGATCCCACATGGGCATGCGGGTGTTGAGTGAAGTTCCTTTCAGCAATTTAACCATCAAGCTGTTAGGGGCGTTGATACCACGGTCGGAAAATTCCCCCACCTGAAAAACGCTATCGTATCCAATCACTGTATACTGATAGGCAACTGCAAGCGTTTGATCGGAATTGAGGTTGGTATTAAGGCTGATGAAACCAAGTTTACTGTTGAAGGTGTATTCGGTACTGCTCAGCTTACGGGCATTTTCAATTTTGTCGAAATCTTGTCCTGAAATGAAATACCCTGATCTTCCAACACCTAAAGGGTCGCCGGTGAGGTAGCCACTTACGAGCCTTACATCCCTTATACTAGCCGTATCAAGCCGGCTGACAAGGTTGTTGGAGTTTCCTGAAGGGAGCGGTGGGCCAGCATTTGGATACACTTCGGCATTGTTAAGCCATTCCCTCCGGCCTTCGCCAAGATCGGTGAAGGCAACGATATTTCTGTTGTCCTGAAGGGCAGGCCCGAAGTTGGTAACCCACACTTCAACTCTGGTAATATTGATATCAGAAGTGATGATGGGTAATGATTCCAATCCGGTTTCGTATTTCTCACGGAAATAATGTGCAAGAAAAAAGTGTCGGTTTTCTTCGTAGTCGAGACTACTCAACTTGAATTTATTTGTTTGAGCACCCCCCTGGACAGTGATATTTTTTGCTTCGCTTTCTTGTTGAGAGAAAACAGCCGTAACAGAAGTCCGGCCAAATTGTAGTTTGGTTTTGATACCAAAAAGTGCCTGACTACCACGTATTAGTGTAGTATTGAGTGGCATATTAACATTACCGGCTTCGATGAGTTTTACGATCTCATCTTCTTTACCTTCATATTTCAGTGCCAGCTTGTTTTCAAACTGAAAGGTAGCCTCGGTATTATAATTGGTTTTAAATTCAATTTTATCACCAATTTTTGCAATTACATTCATTTGTATCTGCTGATCGAAATCGAAATTGGTGGTGCGTCGTTGCCGCACATCCAACTGAGGGTCTTCGCGTAACATGCTGCGAACACCAAACGTAACTTCAGCCGAGCCTTGAGGACGAATATCGATGGTGTTACTTCCAAAAATCTGATCAAAAACTTTTCCTCCCACATACAAAGCCGGGATAATAGAAGAGCTTGAAGCTGTTTTACTTGTTTTAGCCCTGTCGTTCCAGTAGTTTTTGATGCTTTTGTTGTTTTGAAAATCCTTGTACTCCTTTTCAGTCATTGGAGTAGGAGTCCGGTATTCAAATTTCCCAATTTTACTAACAAAGACATACTGTTTGGTGACGGGGTCATAAACGACCTCACGTTTGATGTTCGGGGGGTCGTTCAGATAAAGAGGTGAGTGATCCTTTAACTGTTCAGAAGGGTTTCCTTCATCAGCAGGAACAGGGAAAACTGGTTTAGGAATGGTGTCGGGCTCCTGCGGTAAAAAAGGCGCAAGGAACGGCATTTGCTCCAGGCGGGAAGGAGGCAAAGCAGAGAACGATGAGAATGCGAGCAGCAAGCCAACGATACCAACGCCAAAAATACGTATGCTATTATGTTTTAGATTCCTCAAAAGATCAGTTCATTTTGATTCTTACCATTACCTTTTTTATTCAGGGACTACAGTACCCTCAGCGCCTCCTTGATCAGTTTATCAACAGCCATAGATGCGTTTTCGCTGAGAATTTTAGTCAACACCTTATCGGCGGCGGCTTTGTTAAATCCTAGAATAAGCAGTGCAGATAACGCTTCCTCTTTGTTTGTATTGTATGAAGGACCTGATTTTTGGCCTAAAATGATTGTTTTTCCAACCTTATCGCGCAAATCAACCACAATACGCTGTGCTGTTTTACCTCCAATGCCTTTTACACGCTGCAGAGCCGTCACGTTTCCTGAAGAAATTGCCTCGGTTGCTTCCTGCGTGCTAAGTGAAGAAAGAATCACTCTCGCGGTATTTGCACCAACGCCTGAGACGGAGATCAGATGCAAAAAAAGGCTTCTTTCTTCTTCATCAAAAAATCCGAATAAAACGTGAGCATCTTCTCTTACCGACAAGTATGTGTAAAGCTTAGCATTTTCCAGTTGTTGAACAGCCGAATAGGTGTTGAGTGAAATATGCATATGATAACCTATTCCATGCACATCAATAACTAAAAAGGCCGGATTCTTTTCAACAATTTTTCCGGAAATATATGCATACATAGCTAGGGTTTTTTGAGCCTGATAAACTTGAAGAGGCAAAAATAATGAAAACAGTTGGAACTTCACCGCTAAAGCAAAAACAGATCGTGTATGCACTGAATTAAGTTTCAGGACACTTTGGAAATACTAACCACTTTTTAAAATCCCGAGTATGTTGTTATTGAAAAAAGTTATTTTTCGACTTCCAATTTCTATTATGATCGTTTCAGATTTTTGAGAATTTTTGAAGGGTTCAAATCAATTTTTTCGATGAAACTAACACTAAAAATAAAAAACAGAAACAGAATCGAATGTATAAGCAGTTTGAGAACCATATGCATTTCAGGAAGCAACATTGAAACAGCAAACAGGCCAATACCCAGGGCAAAATATCCTCCAATTCGTGATACATTGTATGGAATCCAAAAAACTTTTTGACCCCAGAAATACGAAACTACCATCATCAAAAAATAAGTAACAAGATGTGTCCAGGCAGCACCAACATATCCAAAAACCGGTATTAGCAAGACGTTTAATACAATTGTTATCAAAGCCCCGCCAATTGCAATGTAGGCGCCACTCAGCGTTTTGTCGGTTAGTTTATACCATATTGCAAGGTTATAATAAACTCCATTCAACAAATTGGCTATCAGCACGATTGGCACTATTGAGAGACCATCCCAGTATTTTTCACCAATAAGGTGCTTAAAAATATCCATATACAAACTTACCCCAAGAAAAATGATTATGCCTGAAATCACGAAAAAATTCATGACACGGGCAAACAGTTCCGGAGCGTCTTTTTTTTCTGCTTCGGCAAAAAAGAAGGGCTCAGCAGCATACCTGAACATTTGAATAAATAAGGTCATCAGCACCCCTAATTTATAATTTGCACCATAAATTCCAAGCTGTACCATAGGTTGTTCGCCCGGATCGAGTAAATATTTAAGCAAGATTTTATCCAGCATCTCGTTCACCATTCCGGCCAGACCGATAATCAGCACCGGCCATGCATAGCGTAACATGGGGAGTAAAAAATTCTGTTCAAATGTCCATTTAAAAGATTTCAGGATTTTGCCCAACATCATAAGACTCAGCAAACTTGCAACTAAATTGGAAATCAAAACCCAAGCGACCAAACTGCTTTCATCTCCAAAAAACTGAGTAGCAAGTGTTGTAAAAAATTGTGGGAAAATTAATATGGTAATAAAGTTCAACAAAATAGTAATCAATACATTAACTAGCCTGATCATGGCAAACTTTCGCGCTTTGTTGAGCTTACGCAACATGGCAAAAGGGATAGCTGAAACAGCATCGAAAGCAACAATAAATGCTACAATAAGTATATACTCGCTGTTGCCATCATATTGCATCCAGGAAGCAAGCGTTTTATAAAACAAACAAACCCCGGCTAAAAAAACAACTGTTGAAATTATGATCGCAGACATGGCGTTGTTAAAAACCTTTTGCGGATCGTTTTTTTGAGCAAATCTGAAAAAAGCAGTCTCCATTCCATATGTCAACAGCACCATCAGGAAAGCAATATAGGCGTAGAGTTCGGTAACCTGTCCGTAAGTAGCCTGATCCTCGAAAACACGCGTATAAATTGGAACGAGCATGTAATTAAGCAGGCGTGGAACAATGGTCCCCATTCCGTAGACCATAGTTTGACCTGCTAAACTTTTTAATGGGCTTTTTGCTGTCATCAGTACAAAGGTAATTGAAGATAAAACATAGTGCCACTCCCCTGCTCCGTTTCGAAATGAATTTCGCCACCGGCAGTAGTAACAAGATTATGCACCATGGCCAAACCGATTCCCATTCCACTCGACTTGGTTGTAAAGTTTGGAGTGAAAACACGGCGCGCTTCTTCTGAACTCATACCTTTACCATTATCCCTGATAATGATGTTGATACGGCTATTATCAGAGTGCACCTGAATGTCGATTAATCCGTTTTGACGTTCGCCAATTGCTTGTACACTGTTCTTTATCAGGTTGGTGAAGATCCGGTTCATGTTTGCCTGATCGGCTGAAATCCAGATCGCTGTTTCGTGTTCAAAATTAGTTTTGAAAGTAATATTCGGGTGATTGTTAAATAAAACAATCGAGTTGCTAAGTAATAAAACCAGGTTAATTTTCTCTGGTTTACTTACCGGAAGACGAGCAAAGTCGGAAAAAGCACTTGCAATTGAAGAAAGTGTATCTATTTGGTTTATAAGTGTTTCAGATGTGTTTTTTATTTTCTTTGCGATGTCAGGATCTTCATCATTCCAGGCTTTGAGCAAATATTGAACACTTAATCGCATGGGAGTTAAGGGGTTTTTAATTTCATGAGCCACCTGTTTAGCCATTTCTCTCCAGGCACTTTCGCGCTCTGACCTAGCCAAACGTTCAGCACTTTCGGCAAGTTCATCCAAAAGGGTATTGTATTGAGCAACAAACTGTCCTAATTCATCTTTGCTTTTCCAAACAATTTTTTCGTTTACCCTATCTATTCTCAACGACCTCATTTTATCCTGAATCATTTGAAGAGGCTGAAGCAAACGTCGTGAGAGTAATAAAACCAGAAAAACAACCACTCCTGAAATGACCAAAAACAGGTTTATGTAGGTCAAGATCAATGAAGAAATTTCGTTTCGTATTTCGGATTCTCTGGCAAAATATGGTAAATTGATATATGCCAATACATCTCCTTTTTCGCTTTTAAAAGGAATATAAGAAGATAAATATCGGCTGTCGCCAATTTGCTCATCGTGCTTGAAATAGAGCTTATCTTCCATAAACATTGCCCGATAAGCCTGAGGATTCATTTGTTTGGAAACAAGATGTTGATCAAAAATGTCGTATCTGGATGAAGCAAGCAATCTTCCATTTAAATCATAAAGGTTAATATCGGAAAAGAATACCAGAGAAAACTTCAATAGCAATTGGTGCAAATAATCCTGTAAATCGGCTCTCGAAATATCTTCATTTTTCAGTTTATGTTCGAGCTCAATTAAAATAGATTGGGTTTTTTCGAAAAGAAAATCATCATTTTTCTTGTTGTAAACATCTGTTATATAGTACACTGTGCTAAAACCAATAATGATAAACGAGAGTAAAAGAGAGCTTATGATCAATATCTGTAACTTAAATCGAAACGTTATCCGTAGTTGTTTCAAATAATTACGAATGTCGGTTAGAAGAAAAAATGCAAATCCAGGTATCGCCATCAGCAAAAAGAAAAAAGCAAATGGCGCCAGCGCAACAGCCAATGATTTCACAGGTAAACTAACGACAACTATTTTTCCATTTTCTGACTTGTGAACTATATGGCTAAAATTGTTTGAAACAACTTTGCTTTTACCTTGAGAATTGAATTGATGATAATTGGATGGATACAAATAATTACCTGATTTATAAATCAAAACACTATCCTTGTATGTTGCAAATGAATAATTTGTGATTTCCTTAGAAAAGCCTTTGCGTTCATCTATTAATAATTCGGGATAGCCCAAACCTTCAGGTATGTATTTAAAATAAAATTCAAAATAGAGCGTGCTGTGCTCACGCGAAATCGCTCCAGATGAATCGTTAAATGGAATTATTGCTAAATAGTAAACACCTTGTATATCATCATCAATTAGATAAAGTCCTTTAATACTGGTAGTTGAACCTCTTTCACGAACCATTTCATTGAAATAGGATTCACAATTGAAGCTTAAATTCTCCGGTTGAATGAGCAGCTCACTTGTGGAATTACAAATGGTTAGTTCAATGTCATATTTTTTATAGTAATCGGAAACATACTTAGACAAGAAATAGTCTTTAATCTGTTGATCTGCAATTGATTTATCACTTTCGGACCGAAGGATTTGTGATTGAATAACGGTATCCTTCCTTAATTGTTTCACTGTTTCAACCCATAAAAATTCGAAAAGAGGGTCATTGTTTGTACTCAGCTGCAAGGCGGTTAATTGTTGCGACTGTTCCGATTTTAATTTATTTGTGGTAAATATCAGATATGTCAACAATGCACTAAAAATAAAAAATAAAGATATTGATAATGTAATGAATTGATTTCTAGCATTATGTATTGATCTGGAGTGAAAAAAGAAAATTAAAATTATTGCAGACATAAATGGTATCAGTGCAATATTAATAGCCTTAAATAAATAGATCAAAACGGAGAGGGATATAAAAGCTCCTAAAAAGATTAAGAAAAGCACTGGTTTTTTAAAGCCCAGATAAGTCATTCTAATGAATAGGCCTCTTAATAGTACAATTGCAGCGATTGAAAACATCGCTGCAGATCCAAATACTGCATAACTCCAGGCGTTATGCATAAAAAATTTGGAAAAAGTCAATGGAACAGAGGTTTGGTAAAAAATATTCTCTACAACATACACCTGAATTACCAATAGAATGAAAAAAGCAAAAACATAAAAAATGATTCTTAGTACCCGGAATGATGTGAGATTTATATCGTTGTTTTTTGTCCACAAATTATATAGTGCAATTGCAATTGCTAAAAAAGCTTCCACATGAAGCAATAAAAAACCCAGCGATGGAAGAAGTATTCCCGAACTAAAAGCCATGGGATCAAAAAGCTCAGAATCGAAGAAAAAGACACCAGGACCTGCTATCCGCATTGCGACTTGAATAAATGCAATCGCTCCAATAAAGATCAATGTGTTTGTACCCGCACCATTTTTTTGACTTCTGCCTGGCAAAATACGGTACAAAATGGCATAGGCAAATGCTAACAAAAGCAATAATGCTAGAAATAGGTATATGAGATAAAAAGAGGGAAAGGGAATTCCGTTGGCAGTTTTTGATTGTATATAAAATAGTGGTTTACCTTGTTTTGAAAACACTGGATAACTAACTGCTGAAGATTCTTGCTTTAATAAATACAAGTCGGCATAAGATCCATATTTAGGAGCAAAACCTATATTAATATGATCATTACTAAACGAATGGTTTTCATAAACCAAATCCATTACAATTATTTTGAACTCACCGATGGTTTCAGATTCCAGAAGGAAGGCACTACCGGTTGTTTTATCGAAAGCAAAAGAGGAAGTATCATTTGATTGGATAAGCTCTTCTGAAAAATAATCACTATGATTCCAAAAAATAATTTTTTCTTTTTTCAAAACCCCAACAAAGAAATCTATTTCATACAGTTCTTCTAACTCAAACAAAATATCAAGAGAAGAAATTCCATTCTGTTGTTGAATTTTTTCAATTAGGTCAATCTTTAAACTAACAGCTTCGGAAGACCGGCTCTCAAGTTTTTGAGATAGATCTTCTGCAATTTTTATCGGAGTATTTTCGTGCAACAAAAACAGACGAAAAGAAAAGTAAACAAGTCCAGTTAAAAGAAAGCCCCAGAAAAGGCCACTTCTAATAATTTTTCCAAAAAAACTTGTTAAACTCATTTAAGTTATTGTAAATCTTTGTGTTAAACAACCGAAAACACTAACTCATTATCTCTGTTTTAAGCGTGAATAAAAACAAAAACAACGTCTATTATCAAAAAGAGCTAAACGCTCTTAAAAAGCCTAAAAATAATCTAAAATTACAACTAATGCGAACGACAAGAAAATCAAAATGACCCTTAAGAGGCATAGAAAATATAAATATTACTTGAAAATTCCCTCGATTTAATAGCCCTTACATTTGATTTCCAAGCATTTAATACTGCCATAGGATAGGTCAACGGCGTCGATTTATACTTTTCGCTCAATAAAGCAATATAATAAGCGTCCCACTTTAGAGGCTCACGTTTGAGAAAATTAAATCCATGCTTACTTAGTAAAAGTCTTATTGTTGAAAAACCAAAATGATAAAGGTGCCTTGGAACATCATAAGCTGCCCAATACTCTTTATAATGCTGAGCATCGTAGGATTGTATATTTGGTAATGCAATAATAAGTCTACCACCCGGTTTCAATAATCTTTTCAGTTGTTGGCATTGCCAGTTCAGGTCTTCAACATGTTCGAGTACATGCCACATCGTAATAACATCATATAAATGATCGGCTTGTGAAAGAACTTCATCAGGAGACAAAATCTTTGACTTAGTTTTCTCCTTTGAAAAATCTCTGGCTTTTTCATTAGGTTCGACACCACAAATATTCCAGCCTTGTTCTTTCGCATAAATAAGAAAATCTCCTGATCCACATCCAATATCAAGAAGCGATCCTTTTTGCAATCCAGATGTTGCAACTTTGAATTTATACTTAATATTAATTCTCTTAACCGTTTCATAAATCTGTGCTAAGAAAGACGTTGACTTTTCAGGATGACTATAGTACTCATCTGAATCGTAAAATTTCCCGATCTCTTGTTTATCCGGAAAGGGATTAGTCAGAACCAATTCACATTTAGGACAAACCTGCAAAGCAAATTCTTGTTTTGTTAGAAAATGATCCTTCAATTTAAGATAAGGACGAAGTTCATCATTATTACAAACCGGACAATTTTTATGTGATTTCATTATATCTAGTTTCACGTGAAACAATAAGCTAACGGCCTAAGAATACAGCCAATACAGAAATATCTGATGGCGAAATACCACTTATGCGTGATGCCTGGCCCAAGCTTGAAGGTTTAATTTTTGTAAGCTTTTCCCGAGCTTCATACGATAAGGATTGTAAAGCGTGATAATCAAAATCAGATTTCAAACGCACATCCTCAAGCCGGGAAAGTTTATCTGCTATCTCACTTTCTTTTTGAATGTAACCTTCATATTTTATCAAAATCTCAGTCGCTTCAACTACTTCTAAATCGTATGAATCAAGATTCAGCTTTACAGTTGGAATATGTTTTATAAGTTCCTTGATTGAAATTTGAGGGCGTAGCAGCAGATTCGAAATTCGTTGCTTTTGAGAGATGGTACTAGTGCCAGATTCTTCCAGGAATGTATTAACTTCAGCTGGTGTTAAACTAATTTCATCTAGAAGACGACGAAGTTCAGTTATTCTTTTTGTTTTATTAATAAGCAGTTCATAACGGTTGTGGTCAGCAAGACCAAGTTGATATGACTTTTCTGTTAAGCGCGTATCCGCATTATCCTGGCGAAGAAGTATCCTGTATTCGGCTCTGCTTGTGAACATACGATACGGCTCATCGACACCTTTTGTAATTAAATCGTCGATTAAAACACCAATATAAGCTTCCGATCTCCCTAGAATAAATGGGGCCTTTTCTTGAATTTTCAAATGAGCATTTATACCAGCCATTAGACCTTGAGCTGCCGCCTCTTCGTAACCCGTTGTTCCATTAATTTGTCCAGCAAAGTATAAATTCCTTATCAACTTTGTTTCTAGCGTATGTTGCAATTGTTCAGGAGGAAAATAGTCATACTCTATCGCATAGCCTGGTCTGAAAATTTTTGCTTTTTCAAATCCTTCAATTTCACGCAAAGCTTGTACCTGAATATAATCAGGCAAAGAGGAGCTAAATCCATTCAAATAATACTCTATTGTATTCCAGCCTTCGGGTTCAACAAACAATTGATGTGCGTCCTTACCCGAAAATCGCTCAATTTTATCCTCAATACTTGGACAATAACGTGGCCCGATACCTTCAATCCTACCAGTAAACATAGGACTTAAATGAAATCCTGTTTTGAGTGTTTGATGGACTTTCTTAGATGTATATGCTATCCAGCAACTTCTCTGGTTTTTAAGTATGGGACGCTCAAGAAATGAAAAACCATGAACTTCTTCATCGCCCTTTTGTTCAGTGAGCCTCGAAAAGTCAATGGTCCTTCCGTCAATTCTAACAGGTGTTCCTGTTTTCATTCGCTTTGCCTGGAAACCAAGGTCAACCAATTGCTCTGTAATTCCTTTACTGGCTTTATCGCCCATTCGTCCCCCACCAAACGTTTTTTCTCCAATATGTATTAATCCGTTGAGGAACGTACCATTTGTTAAAACAACTGATTTTGCTTCAATTCGCATTCCCATGGCTGTATGAACACCTGCAACAGCCCCATCATGGGTGATCAAACCTACAACTGTATCCTGCCAAAAATCAAGATTAGTTGTTTGTTCCAATTTGTTTCGCCATTCCAAAGAAAACTGCATTCGGTCACTTTGAGCGCGTGGACTCCACATTGCAGGTCCTTTCGACATATTCAGCATCCTGAATTGAATCATTGTCTTATCAGTAACGATTCCTGAATACCCCCCAAGCGCATCGATCTCACGAAGGATTTGACCCTTCGCAATTCCTCCCATGGCAGGATTGCACGACATCTGAGCGATAGTTTGTAGATTCATAGTAATAAGCAACACCTTACTACCCAAATTAGCAGCAGCTGCGGCAGCTTCAGAACCAGCATGACCTGCACCAACTACAATAACATCATAATTTTCAAAAAGCATAATGAGTATGTTTCACGTGAAACGGAAGTATAAGTTCTTGATTTTAAACAATTCAAGAGCGCAAAGATAAGCAATAATTTTCTTGCCTTCTCATCTCTGCTTCATCAGTCTTGGCTTTGTCTTTGTATCCCAATAAATGAAGCACACCATGTATCATTACACGATGAATTTCTTCAATGCTGGCAATACCTAAAAGTTTGGAATTTTCCATAATTCGATCAACGCTAATGTACATCTCTCCACCAATAAAATCATTGGATTCAGATAAATCAAATGTTATAATATCTGTGAAGGTATCATGTTCAAGATGCTTTAAATTCATCTCAAATAAATATTGATCACTACAGAATAAAAAAAAGACCTCGCCAGTCTTTTTTCCAAAGGATTGTATAACTCTTTCTACCCATCCTCTGACTTCTTCAAAATTGTCAAAAGGAACCGGAGTGTCTATTGCTACAAATTGAATCATGTTGATCTTGCATGTTTCTTGTTGTTTCCCAAATAACCCATAAGCTGATGTCTGCGATTTACTGATAACTGTTGTGAAATACTTGGGTTCAAAATTTCAAAACCTAGAAGAAACTCATCATCATTCCAAACCCAATTATTCGCAAGGCGATATAGCATTGAATCGGTATTGTCCTCCATCCAACGTTGAACTTTGTTAAAAGAATCCTTTCCCAAATACCAATTACACCACAAACAATCTGTTTGAGAATTAATCTGGAATCTGAGACTTTCATTAACATTCGCAGAACAAGCAATTTCAAAAATTCGATCACTTACAACCAAAAGAACGCCTGAAAGAGCTGAATCAAGACAAACCTGATCAGAAAATGATTCTACAAAATGCTCTAACTTGTTGATATTCTGTTTATTATTTATTATTTCCAGATTGCTTTTCATACAAATATTACTTATTCGATTTCATAAAATAATCGTTTACCAAGCGCTTGTAAAAAGGCTGCAAGTCAATCGGGTTTGTACGAAGTGTCTCTTTTTGCCTTTCAAGCATTCTATTATACTCCGGAATTTCCTCAGGGTTACTTAAATTTTTTCCTTTAAATTCTTCCGATTCTCTTCGTTCTTCCTTATCACGTTCTTTTTGAGCCTTTTCGGATTCGAGTAAGCGAACAACAATTTCATTATTCATTTCCAACAATTGCTGATTCAAGCGCTTATTCACCAATCCTTCCTCGAACTTTTCCATTTCTTCCAATACTTTGTTTAAACCTCCATCTCCTGTTTGTCCTTCCGATTTTAGGTCGTCTATCATGCGCTTTAGTTCGTTTCGAAGTGCTTCCTGCTGGGCAGCCATTCGAGCCATTTCTTCACTCAAACCTTTTCCCTGTCCTTTACCCTTTCCTTGCTTTCCCTCCATAGCTTCCTTTAGTTGTTTGCCCAATGATTCCTGCATTTCCCTCATGTTCTGCAAACCCTTTCCGGGAGATGGGTTTTTACCTTTGCCCTTACCTTTTCCTTGCTGTGGGCTAGGCATTCCCATACTTTCCTGCATGTTCTTCAATGCTTCGGCTAACATCAAAGCAAGGTTATTCATACTCATCATGCTAAATTGCTGAGCACTTACTGCATTTGGAGTAAAGCGGTCTTTCATGGATTGTTGCGCCTCTTCTATCTTCCGCTTTATAGTACTTACTTCAGTGAATACAAAACTTTCGATCATTGGCTGTCGTTTACCCAAAGCTACCAATGAATCTTCTATCACTTTAAATGACTCAGTAATCGTTCCTTGTTGTTTCATCAAATCTGCATAAGAAGGATCATCACGTTTTAGTTGACTTAAGTTTCTCATCAGAGACTCCTGACTCATCGAAACACGCATGAGATTTTCCAATAAAAACCTCAGCGAAGCAGCGTCTTCTGCCGTTTGTTCCTCCTCGCTTTGCTGCATCATCAAATCTAACTGTTTGCTAAGTTCCTCCATTTTTTCTGCAGCCGATTTCTGACTATTACCCGATTGCTTTTTTTTATTCTGTTCAAGTTGCTGCTTCCCAGACTCCATTTCCTCGCTTATTTCCTTCTCTACTTCTTTTGTTTCTATAAGCTCGAAAGGCTCTTCAAGACCGCTATTCTGATTCCTTAATGAATCCAACTTATTCATTTCCTTATCAAACTTCTTTTGTATCTCATCGAGCTTACTACTCAGTTGCTCTTTCTTTTCATCAGAATTTGTGGTTTTATCGGCATTCTCTTTTAGTTCATCTGATAATTTTTTCAAATCATCAATTAATTTATTCATCTCCTTTTCTACCTGAAGTTGCTGTAACAATGAAAGGTTTCTGTCGAGCATTTTTTCCATGTCCTCGTTCGACATCTCCATCTTCTTGAGCATTTCCGATAGTTGCTCCTTATTCATTTCTTCCATCATCTTCTGAAGTTCCTCCATCATCTGACGTATATCCTCCGGAATGACTTTTTCCAACAGATCATCAATACGAGCCTGTTTTTCAAGCATCCTTTCATTCATTAAATCATGATCCCTATTAAATTCATTAAGCTTTTCACGCTCTTGTGTGATATCCTGAATCTCCGATTCCAGGTTCTTTTGCTTTTCTAACAACTGCTTCAGTTGTTGTTTATCGTTCCAGTCGAGATCTTTTTTCAGCATCATTTTCTTGTTCATTGCAGCAGCTTCATCTTTTAATTCAGCAGCTTCTTTTAACGCTGATTCCAAACGATCGGTTAACTCATCCTCCTTTTGACCTGCCAAAGAATCCAAGGCTTCGACCGAGGTAAGTTCAAAAGAAAAGAGAGCAGACAACGACGATTTTGGTCCGCTAATGCGGTCATTATCTGTAACCTGAAATTGAATAGTCACTTTTTGCCCAGGCAAAGCCCCAATAGAATCCGTATTAAACGAATAAAAGAATTCTTGTCTGAGTTCTTTTGAATTAAAAGGAAGTTCTGTTTTAATTGTCTTTATTGCCGCTTCTTTGTCTTGATCAAAAACCTGTGTGTGCAGTAACAAATTGGAAAAGCCATAATCATCGCTGATGATTCCAGTAAAATAATTCTGCTTCTGAATAATTTCTTCTTTCAATTGTGTAGCTTGTATAACAGGAAAATCATCACCGATGACATCCATTTGAATCGAAACACCTTCTCTGTTCGAACTGTAAATATTCAATGGAACTACTGTTACTATTTGTTGTTTTAGTAGTTGAAATGTGAACTCTGCCAAGCCTTCAGATATATCTATTTCCTTACCGCTAGAATCTACCTGAATTAGTATCCGCTCAGTATCTTTTGTGTAAAAACTCCACTCAATTACAGAACCTACCGGCAAGCTTAGATAAGTCATGTCTTTAAAAGTCTCAGTCTTTCTATCCATATATGAAGGAAACACCACATTGGCACGATAACTCAATAATAAAGGTTTTGGTCTGACAACGAGTGTTAATAACCCACTTTTATATTCCCCCCCACTGATCACAAAATCAAGGGTAGCCCCTACCCTTTTGAACGTATGTGTTCTAATATTTAATGATTCAGCAAGCATTTCATACCTTGTTCCATTGCTTTGAATGTAAAATTTCTCAGGAATCTCATCACCAGTTACCTCAATTTCAATGATATAGTCTTCATTTTGAAGCACTTCCAATCTATCAGATAAAATATCAACTGTAAAAGGAAGTGGTTTGGAATACGTTTCGTTATAGGTAATAATGCGCTGGGAAGGCTGCTTCACAATTGAAGGGAAAAAAAGCAAAAGCAACAAGAGGATACCAACAGGAATGCTGCTATATTTTAAAAAACGAAGGTTCTCCTTATTCGTAACCGCTGACGAAAAAGATAAAACGGAAAGTGCTTCCGATTTTTGTTGGATAGCAGCAAGTAAGAGCTCATCATCTTTTTTGCTTTGCTGCAAACTATCACGAAGCTGAAGTGTATTCAATAATCGGTCGTTCACCTGATCAGGAAAATGTGCTCCAATAATTTTTGCAGCTTCCTTGATAGACATTGATTTGTGATAACGTACCAATTTAATTATCGGAATGACGATATAGAAAACCAGTACTAACAAAAACATGGTCAAAAAGCTATAAAACATGGTCATGCGGGCCCATGTTGGAAGAAAGGCGAAAAACTCTATAAAGTTATAAATCAAAAATGTTGAAGAAACCAAAAGCACAGCGAAAAGGACACCTTTATGAAGGCGATTTCGAAAGTACTTTTTTATAAATTGCTCAATATTTTTGACTAAAAGTGTGTCAAAATCATTCATTTTATATAAAAATAGGCTAATGCACCCTACAGTATAGCAAGGATTATTACTTTAGCCGGCAAATATAACACGAGTTCGGTCAGGGAATTCAAAATTACAATTATTAGATTTTATGAAAAAGCTATTTTTAACATTGTTTACGTTATTAAGTCTCATTTCCTATACACAACAAAGCGAGGTTCATGTGCATGATCGCTACTGCCGCCACTATCCCGAGCAAACGGATACTCCCAAGTTTGCATGGCGCAGTGATTGGCAAAGTCAATTAGTTCACAATTATGATGTTAACTTCTATTTTTTAGATATAGAGGTTTCTAATTTAAATATCAATGTGAGCGGCGTTGTTGAAATACATGGTAAGGTTGTAGCACCACTTCTCGACACGTTCGCTTTTGAACTCATTCAGTCAATGAATGTTACGGCATTTACGTTCAATGGAGTTTCTTATACTCAATTTACCCGTGAAGGCGACAATGTTCTTGTTCCTGTATCTTCTCTTTCTCAAGGAGAATCATTTATTGCACGTATTACTTATGGTGGTACTCCTCCCACAGGAGGATTTTTTGCAGGTGTAACAAACGCTTACAGCAGTGTGTTTCAAAAAAATGTGACCTGGACTTTATCTGAACCTTTTTCGGCTAAAAGCTGGTTTCCATGTAAACAGGATCTTCCGGATAAAGCAGATTCCGTTTGGGTTTTCCTTACTACTCCCATTGGAACAAAAGCTGGATCACAAGGCTTGCTAACAAATGTGACAACGCTCCCAAGTGGAAAACCAAGGTACGAATGGAAATCCAATTATCCAACTGCATATTACCTTATTTCATTCGCAGTAGCTGATTATCAGGAATATAACGTGTATGCTAAACCCGCTGAACTTCAGGGAGATTCCATCTTAGTTCAAAATTTTGTCTACAACCATCCCAATTTTCTACCTCAATATCAAAACAGCATCAATGCCGTTGTTCCAATGATTGAATTGTTTTCAGATATTTATAAGCTCTACCCCTTTTATGAAGAAAAATATGGTCACTGCATAACTCAACTTGGAGGAGGTATGGAGCATCAAACAATGACAACAATTGGAAGCCTTGGTTTCAATCTCGTTGCCCATGAGCTCGGGCATATGTGGTTTGGCGACAATGTAACCTGCGCAACATGGAGTGATATTTGGATCAATGAAGGTTTCGCAACCTATAGCAATTACCTGGCGCAGGAAATAATCAACGGATGGAACGCTGGTCAATCATTTATGATAGGAACACAAAATAACGTGACATCACAAAACGGAGGAAGTGTTTATGTTCCACCAACGGAGGTAACGCAAGAAAATGTGTGGCGTATTTTCAACGGACGTCTATCTTATGACAAAGGTGCCGCCATTATTCACACACTGAGGCACGAAATAAATAATGACGATCTTTTCTTTCAGGTAATGAACACTTTCCAAAATCAGTTTGCCGACAGTACTGCAACCGGCGATGATTTTAGAATGGTAGCCGAAGCTGTTACAGGAATGGATTTTGAACAATTTTTTGATCAGTGGTACTATGGCGAAGGTTTTCCACGATATGCTATTGAGTGGTACATGGAGGGTCAAAATGTACATTTGAATGTTACTCAAACAACCTCTTCTTCTACCCCACTTTTCAAAATGACATTAGACTACAAACTAACATTCATCGACGGAACATCTACTGTTGTGAGGCTTTATCAAGATGCTAACCTGAACCAATTTAACGTACCTGTTGATAAAGAAGTAGTTGCTGTGGCTGTTGATCCGGATAACTGGACTTTCGAAAAAGTAAACAGTATTCTTGTTACAGTTCCTCAAACTGAAAATTCAGCCTATTTCACTTACGGCCCCAACCCTGTTAACGATAAGCTTAATGTATACTTATTAAACAGTAATAACTCTAAATACAAGTTGTTTCTTACCGACTTAAGCGGGAAAGTTGTTCTTCATCAGTCATTTTCTGAAATGCAGTATCAGCTTGATTTAAGTAATTTGGCTAGTGGATCATACCTGCTGAAAATAACAGACGGATCGAATAGTTTCACCAGAAAAATAGTGCGCTAGCCGAATTGTTTCACTTTTAAGTCTAAAGTAATTCACATGTAACTATAGTTCTAATGTATTCATATTTAACTTAATAAAAAGAAACAAAACGTTAGCATGGTTTAATTTTCAATACATCTAAAACCATGAAACAATTCTTATTTCTTCTCATTGTGCTGTCTTCATCTATTGGTATGAAGGCTCAAAATCCATCTGACTGCAATGTTCCTTATGAGTTGACGACAATTTACGAGCGAGATATTAAAAGTCTCGCCTTGAAACGCATGGAGCAGCTCAATAGCAGTGATCGGGCTTTCATTCGCATTCCGAAAGCCTGGCAAGATACAATTGCCGAAGGAATGGCAGCTATTCTTCAGGCCAATTTTGCCGAAAGTGATTCGGTATTTAATTTCTATTGTGTACATGATAACACCTCCCCTCTCCAGATTTACAACGGACTTCTGATTCAGGTCGATCTTTCATATCCATGGACACAAGCCTGGCAAAACCTCAACACCCTAACCGGAAATGCCTATATCGACACGTTAACTTCGCGTTATCATCTGGAAGTGAGCGAGTTTTTCGATTGGAGTTTCGCTGATTATGCTTTGTTACACACCGATTCACTTTGGAATATTTATGCTCTTATTGATAGTCTGGTGATTGAACCGGGTATTATTAGCGGCGAACCAAATGCTCTTATTGGTACTGCCGGAAAAATAGTCTACGACAAAATAGGTGAAAATCGCTATTACGATTTTTATTTTCAGTTTAACGACTGTTTCGACGGCTGCGATAATTACCACAAATGGAAATTTAAAGTGAATGAGGATTGCTCAGTGGAATATCTCGGATTCGAAGATTTTGGATTCTTTGGTATTGAGCCACTGCCACCGGCTGTAAATTGCAATATCTATACCTCATTAAGTAATCAACCTGAAAAATCCTCTCCTAATGTTTATCCCAATCCCACAGAAGGTTATTTTTGGCTTAAATTAGATTCGGATTCGAAATATCCTGTTGGTTTTGAGATATTTAATATCCTTGGCAGCAGCATTGCAACCGGTCGTGTCGAAGAGGAAAATCAAGTCATTAACATCTCAGATTTACCAACTGGATTGTATTTCATAAAAACAGAAAACAGTAAAACACCAATAATCAAGCTACTGAAAAAATAATATTTATAATTCTGATTATTAAATCCTTAAAGCAATCGAACATTTTTCAGCAAACGTTTGTTTAACTGCTAATTAACTCATATTACCATGAAAAAGCTCTTTACAACTGCCACATTTATCATGTTTTTATTCACACAACTTACTGCCCAGGAATTTCCATGGAATGCATATTTCGGTGGAGGAGGAGCTGAGTTTGCTACGGATATTCACCAGACATCCGACAATGGATATATCATTTCAGGTTATGGCGGCGATGGAAACTCCACCAACTATTATGTGTTAAAAATAGATATGTTTGGTGATCTTCAATGGGAACGAAACCTAAACAAAGATAATTATTCCGAAAAAGCTTATAGTATTCTCGAAACTGCTGAAGGTGAGTTTATTGTTGTTGGATCGGCAACATCGGGCAACAGACCATGGATTGTAAAACTCGATGGTTCAGGTGAGACAGTCTGGACTTCTTCCTGGACCGATAATTTACCGGCAAACTCAGCTTTGCTTGCCAGAGGAACACTGCTATCCGATGGAAGAATCGTGGTTATCGGAGCTTCAGGATCCTATGGTTATCAACCCAATATGCTTATTATAAGTGCTGATGGAGAACTCCTCGAGCAGCGTGCACTCAATGCAATTGTACCACCAGGCTGGCTTTCAGGGACCTTTGTAAATCATGTGGAAGCAACAAGCGATGGCGGATTTATACTCACCGGTAGCGCGGGAAGCGGCACAGCATCAAGGGCCTATCTTTGGAAATTCGATCAAAATGCCGATTCATCCTGGTCAGCACATTATACCGGGCAAAATTCATGGATGCGAATTGCTGAGTCCGTTAAAGAGCTTTCCGACGGTGGCTATATACTAAGTGGATCTGATAGTCCAAACGCAATAAATAGCTGTGCCATCCGCACCGACGCTCAAGGAAACCTGTTGTGGTATCAAAGTTACCCCGATTCAATTTATACACAAGCTACTGATATTATTGAATGGCAGAATGGACAATTCCTTATGACTGAAAAACGCTTCGATGGTATTGGTACCTCATTTTATCAATCATCACTGCTAACACTTGATAATCAAGGCAATATGCTAAGTCGTGAATTAATTATGGCTTCCGATTCTTCAACAACTATCACCAATATGCGCAAAACAAATGATGGAGGGTTTGTTTTGGCTGGTGAAATCAATGAATACCTTGCAGTAAACGAACAGGACTTATTTGTACTAAAATCAGATGCTCTTGGTAATATTTCGGGTGTAATGCTGGATTATGTTTGGCCTGGTGATGTTAATTATGATGGCTTTGTTGATATGGATGATCTCATGATTTTAGGAATAACCGCTGGTGCTACTGGTCCTTCAAGATGGAATGCAACTACCGAATGGACACCGCAATATGTCACCGACTGGGCTGATACTGTTGTTACCGGAGTGAATTTCAAACATGCTGATACCGATGGAAACGGGTTAGTCGACATCCTTGATACCTTAGCTATTGCGATGAATTATGGTCAGACACGCATTGCTGAAAAAAGCTATACAGAACGTAGTAAAGTTGATAATGATCTTTATGTCAATCCTTTGGAAGTCATGTTGATAAATAATCAACAGGTTCAGATTCCCTTGTATTTGGGATCATCGACGAGTTTGATTAATAACCTTTACGGACTACGTTTCAGCTTAGAAATCGATGAAGAAATTTTGATGGGTGAGACAGTAAAAATTGATTTTAATAACACATGGCTAGGTCAGCTCAATGTGGATACCTGGGCAATACACCAACATCAGACCGAAAATGGAACTACTGATTTTGGAATCACCCGTGCCGACCAAACGATGGCTAGCGGAGGAGGCTTTTTAGGTATGATCAACTTTACGCTTAACGAACCACTCGAAGCCGGGGAGACGATCAATTTCGATTTGAGTCTGTCCAACCTGAAAGCGCATACAGTTGACCTTGAATCCATTGAACTTCTTTCTGATACCTATGAAATATCTATTGTCAACAGCCTGACTGGTATAACTAATCCACTTACACAAGCAGTTGAAATTTTTCCTAATCCATCGAATGGCGTTTTCACAATTAAAAATCTCCGTCCCGGAATGGAAATCAAGTTATTTTCATTGTCTTCTGTTCTCGTTATGAGTCAACGTATTACTTCAGTTGAAGAGCAAATTTCACTGAATACACCAGGGGTTTACATCATCGAGGTTAAAGGAAACGAAACAGTTTTAAGAAAAAAACTGATTATTCAATAACTACTTGGTTATTAATAAATTATGATTATATTTTGTTTCAATGGAACGAATCAGGTTATTCAATCCATAGAACAGAATTACCTGTGCCTACTTCGTTTTCTTCCCACAATGGGTTTGCTTCATCAAGCGTCCATTTTCCATCTACTATGAGTTTATAAGCATAGCGGCCGGGTTGGAGATACAATGAACACTGCCACTCATCATCCACTTTTATCATCGGATATCCCTCACCTGACCAGTTGTTAAAACTTCCTGATAAACGAACTTGTTTCACATCGGGTGAAGCCTTAAATCTGAAAGTATAATTGGGTTTAAAAGACAAAAAAGAATTGGCAAATTCCCCGCTTCCAACAGTTTGCTTGTTGCCGGGATCAGTAATCCAACGACCGTCAACGAGGAATTTATATTCATAATAACCCGGAGCAAGATGGTAAGGCAATACCCAGCCATTTGCTGTTTTTTCCATAATTAACTCATTGGGATTCCATGAATTAAAACTGCCTGCAAGTTTAACCTCCTGAGCTTCTTTATGCCCTTCAAGTTTGAAAACATACACATCACCTATTCCAATGGAAGAGTTTAAATTGCCATTTCCATCTGGTCTAACCAATTCATTTTCAGGATCGTTTATCCATTTCCCATCTACAATAAACTTATAGGTATGTGTACCTTCGCGCAAATAAACGGGTAAACTCCAACCGGTCGACGTTTTCTCCATTTTCAATGATTTGGTGTTCCAGTTGTTGAAACTACCTGTTAAAACAACCGTACCAGCTTTTGGAAATCCATTCAATCGGAACTCATAATTCGTGCAATAAATCACCGAATTATAGTCGTTATGACCATCTCTTTCTTTGTTTTTATTCGCCGGATCATGCAGCCATCGTCCATCAACAATGAATTTATATGCATGCTTCCCGGGAGGTAGAGGAATACAAATAAACCACCCTTTGCCCGTAAACTCCATCGGAGAGGCGATGGTACTCCATTGGTTAAATGACCCAGCAATAGTGATTTTCCGAGCACTCTCGTAACCTAGCAGGAAGAAACAACCTCTGCCCTTATTATAACGGAATGCTTGTTCGAACGTAAACTGATTTGCTCCAAAAACTGAAGCAACTGGTTGTACCGACGACCCTTCCAAACCATTGGTTTTTTCGCTAACCTCGTATGTCTCAGCCAAAATCTTCGAGCGGGCTGCTCCTTCATTATCTGCTTCAATTTTACTTGACAGTTCCACGATATCTTTCCCAACAACATTCAATTGCCAATCGTCATTACCCGAGAAATAGGAAAAATCGTGTTGAAACAAATGTCGGACAAAAGCACTGTCCAAATCATATAATTCAGCAAATTTTCGTTGCTGCTGCTTATCCCAATTGAGATCTATTTTCAACACAAATTTACCTCCACTAAGGCTACCCGCCTTATCTGGTGTATGTTGCGAAAACAGATCATTCACACCCAGCAATGAAAGAAGTACAAATAACATGAACAATGCTTTTCTCATTCTGTTTGATTTTTATGAAAACAAATACCAACTCTTCCTCTTTTTAAATCAATATAAAAAACACCTTTTTCAAAAAAGTCACATCCCAGCATCCCGTCGATATTCAAGCCATAGGCATGTGCCATTGCACTCAAACTGGTGATAATGGTTGGCATTCCATTCATTGTGTGGTTACCAATTGAAAAATCATTCATCGTCCCATGAAACACGTTCACTTTTTTTGAACCTACACCCAACAATGTTGAACGACGTGTAACTGTCACTGTGTTAAGCACTTTATCAGGTAGCTGGTTGCTGAGCACATTCGACTCAGCTCCGGTATCAAGGCAAAAAAGAAATTTCTTTCTGTTGATGGAGGCCTCAACAAATAGCACATCCGACATATTGCTTGCAGGCAGTATCAAGTCAAAAGAGGGTTGACCGAATGTAATATTCAACCGTTGCCCTGAGCGGTCAAGGCGGTGTAGTTCCATTAAGTTATTTTTCAAATCTATCACAACTTCAAAATCTCTTAACATTGATAAACCGAAAAAACCCAGAATTCTTACATTACGACTTCGCTCCAGGTGTCCCAGGTCAGTCATATCTGCATCAAAATTCTCATAAAATGCTTCTGAAACGGCAAGTTTCTTAATCCGGTATTTCGAAATAACACCCACATCTCCCGTGATACCTCCTGAGCTTTGGCTTCCCGCCCTGCGTGTTTTCCTGAAATACATGCTGTTCAATACCATCCCCGCTGATCCGGTATCCAGAATCAAGTTGCCTTGAATGCTGTCAACAATTGCATCGATTAAAATGAGTTTTCCAGCGCGTTTTAAAGGTACGATCACTGATTGAAAGTCGCCCTGAGCTTTGACAATTACAGAAGGATGAAAATAGGAAGCAGGAGGTGATTTCTTATTTGTTAATACCTCATTTTTAGCGCCTAAGGCTTTGTTTACTGTACTTACACTAATGTGAAGTATCAGAAATAAAAATAAAAGAAACCATGTTTTCTTCATCAAAACGGGCTGCTGAATTTGTCATTACAAAAGTAAAAGAAACTTATTCTGTTTCTATGTTTAAAAAACGACTTATTGTGCATATTGCTGCTTTTTGCGCCTTGTCGTGAGTTATCTTACCTTTGCAGCGCAATTTTATCAACTTATGAACACATCTGTCCGCGTACGTTTCGCACCCAGTCCTACCGGTCCACTGCACATTGGAGGTGTCAGGACTGCTTTGTATAATTATCTGTTTGCCCGCAAGCATGGCGGAAGCATGATCCTGCGCATCGAAGATACCGATCAGGGTCGTTTTGTGCCTGGTGCTGAGCAATATATCATCGAATCATTGGCCTGGTGTGGCATTCATTTCGATGAAAGTGTTGTCGCCGGAGGCCCTCATGCTCCATATCGCCAAAGTGATCGCAAAACCTTGTACAAACAATATAGCGATAAGCTAATTGCTTCTGGTCATGCTTATTATGCATTCGATACTCCAGAAGAACTTGAGGAATTACGTAAAGCTGCCGAAGCTGAAAAACAAACCTTCACTTACAATACCTCCACCCGGAAACAATTGCGCAACAGCCTTACAATGGCAGCAGATGAAGTTGACAAATTGATAGGGGAGGGGACTGCTTTTGTTGTGCGTTTCCTTATTCCAGAAAATACCGAAGTGATAATGGAAGACATCATCAGGGGGAAAGTGGTTGTGAAATCAGAAACTCTCGACGATAAAGTGTTGTATAAATCCGACGGAATGCCCACCTATCATCTGGCCAATATTGTAGATGACCACCTGATGGAAATAAGTCATGTCATTCGTGGCGAGGAGTGGCTTCCTTCTTTGCCTTTACATGTACTTTTGTATCAGGCATTTGGATGGGATGCGCCTCAATTTGCTCACCTTCCGCTACTTCTTAAACCCGATGGCAATGGAAAACTTAGCAAACGTGATGGCGACCGCCTGGGATTTCCTGTATTTCCCCTTCAATGGAACGATCCAAAAAGCGGCGAAACCTCTTCCGGTTACCGCGAATCGGGCTATTTTCCTGATGCTTTTGTAAATATGCTGGCCTTATTAGGCTGGAATCCAGGCACTGAACAGGAGATTTTTAGCATGGATGAACTCATCGAAGCTTTTTCGCTCGAAAGGGTAGGGAAGGCCGGTTCAAAATTCGATCCCGAAAAAACAAAGTGGTTTAATCATCAATATCTTGTAAAAAGAAGCGATAGCAGCCTTGCATTGGATTTCAGTATTTTCCTTCAGAAAAAAGGTATTACTTCTGATAATGAAACCATTACAAAAGTGGTTTCGCTTGTAAAAGAACGTGTCAATTTCGTGAAAGAAATTTGGAATGAGAGTTATTTTTTCTTTGAAACACCCACTGAATATGACGATCAGGTTGTGAAAAAACGCTGGAAAGCTGAAACTCCTGCCCAAATGCGCGCTTTAGCCGAAATGTTGGCAACGGTTGAAGTTTTTGAGTCATCAAATCTCGATGAGGTTATAAAAGTGTGGATCGAAGCAAATGGATTTGGAATGGGAGCAATAATGAACGCATTACGACTTTTATTGGTTGGCGCTGCAAAAGGGCCTCATCTTGCTGATATTATGGCTATTATAGGAAAAGATGAAACCCTGAAGCGTATTTCAAAAGGACTTAGTGCACTTCCGGAATAAGTTTAACCACAAAGAAACCACGTATTTTAAACCTTAAAAAAGACGTTCAGAATGGCTGTCATATCAATAGAAGGAATGGAGTTTTATGCTTATCACGGCTGTTTCAAGGAAGAGCAGTTGATAGGAACTTGGTTTGTGGTTGATTTATTTTTAACAACAGATACAACATCGGCCGAACAAACCGATAGTCTTCACGAAACAGTAAACTATCTCGAAGTATATCAGGTAGTTAAAAGGGAAATGGAGGTCAATTCAAAACTTTTGGAGCATGTTGGTCGTCGCATCCTGAAAGCAGTACATGATCAATTTCCTTCTGTGGAAAAAGCCCGCATAAAAGTACGTAAGATGAATCCGCCCTTAGGTGGCAAGATGGACTTTGTAAGCCTTACTCTTGAAACCTAAACTACAACTTGTTGACCCTGATCGTTGCCCACGCTGCGGCAAAGGTTTTCATTGCAGCAAATCGGGTAAGTGTTGGTGTTTTGAAGTGAATACAACCGTTTCGCTTCTTGAGGAAATCCAGCGCACCTATCAAAGTTGCCTCTGCCCCGAATGCCTGAACGAGCTCAACGAAAAAAGCAAAACAAAGGAGTTGCGGAGTTAAGTTAAATCTTTTATCTTTGCACTCCCAAAAATTGGTCTCGTGGCCGAGTGGCTAGGCAGCGGTCTGCAAAACCGTGTACAGCGGTTCGAATCCGCTCGAGACCTCAAAAAACAAAAAAAACCTGGCAAGAGTTGTCAGGTTTTTTTCTTTTGAGCCTTCCACGGGACTCGAACCCGCGACCTGCTCATTACGAGTGAGCTGCTCTACCAACTGAGCTAAGAAGGCGATTTTAGAGGAGCGCAAAGGTAGCCTTTTTCAACAATCAACATTGTTTTAACATGCAATTTTTAAAAACTACCACCTATCTTTGCACAAAGTAATTGCCATGAAAACCCATTCCGATAAAACCCGTATCTTGTTTGTCTGTCTTGGAAATATTTGCCGGTCACCATCGGCAGAAGCCATTTTCAGAGAGTATGCAAATCGTAACCAACTTGCTGTAGAAGTTGATTCGGCCGGTACTTCTGCATGGCATCACGGTGAGCAGGCCGATCATCGTATGCGTCAATCCGCCCTGAAAAGAGGCTATAACATTACCAGTCTTTCGCGGCCGTTTGTCAGAAGTGATTTCGAACTTTTCGACCTTATTGTGGCAATGGACGATCAAAATTTCCATGATTTAAACGCCAAAGCACTCACCTCCGAAGAGCAAGGAAAAATTAAACGCATGAGCGATTTTTTTGTCAAAAGCAACTTCGACCATATCCCCGATCCTTATTACGGGGGAGCTGATGGGTTTAACTTAGTTATCGATCTGCTTGAAGACGCCTCTCAGGGGTTGATCGGCTACCTGAAAAAGAACAAATAAAAGAGTTTTGCTGTCAGGTTAAGTTTTGCCTTACAATCCTTTTACCGCCTATTTTACCCTGCCAGGATTTTGTGCGATGAAGGCTTTCCATCCTGTTACACTACCTTGAGCAACAGGGAGTTTACTCTGAAATAAATGACAAACAGCTGCAGCTACACCATCGGTGGCATCCAAATATTCGGGTTGTGTTTCGTATTTTAATAAGGTTTGAAGCATAGCCGCTACCTGTTCCTTGGAAGCACTTCCGTTTCCGGTGACCGACTGTTTTATTTTCTTAGGCGAATATTCAAACATGGGTAAATCACAATTAAGGGCAGCAGCAATGGCAACTCCTTGTGCCCGGCCAAGCTTTAACATCGATTGAACGTTTTTTCCAAAAAAAGGCGCTTCAATAGCCAATTCATCAGGATGGTATTCATGAATCAATTCGGTTGTGCGCTCGAATATCTTTCGCAATTTTAATGCTTGATTGGTATATTTACTCAACTTGAGCACGCCCATCACAACCAGTTCCATTTGCTGCCCTTTTTGCATGATTACGCCATATCCCATGATGGTCGTTCCCGGGTCGATGCCTAAAATAATACGTTCCGTTTTCAAAAATTTCCGTTCTTAGCTTGATGAAAACAAAGGTAAGCAAATTCACCAATATCGGACTGCGGATTGGCATTATGCTGCTAACCTTTGTTTTTGTTTATAAACAGATTCTCGAAAAACACGATCTGCACCAATGGCTCGATCTGTGGTCGAAAATTCAATTGCAAGAGAATGTCTGGTATTTGCTTATAATAAACGTTATCTTATTGTTTATCAATATTTTAATTGAAAGTTACAAATGGAAATTCCTTGTTTCTAAACTTGAAGTTATAAAATTAAACCAAGCATTCACTGCTGTGCTAAGTGGAATGTCGGTGAGTATGTTTTTACCAAACCGTGTTGGTGATTATCTGGGGCGCGTGTTTGTTTTACAAAAAGCAAGCCATGTGAAAGGAATACTGGTCACCATAATTGGCAGTTTAGCTCATATTATTGTAACCTTCGTAGCTGGATTTATTGGACTCATGGTAATTGTTCCTTTCGTTTTTCCATTGAATTCAACCTATCAGATTTTACTTTATTTGGGATTGACCGGAGCTGCTTTGCTAGTTTCAGCACTCATGTTTGTGCTCTATTTTAATATTAGACTAGCCAAAATTATTGTTTCAGCCTTATGGAAAAAGCGAAAAAAACAACTTATTGATTACGCAGAGGTTTTCGCCTTATACACCTTTGTTGATTTATTTAAAATCATTTCATTCAGTATATTACGCTATTTTGTTTACACCTTTCAGTTCTTTCTTATGCTTCTTATTTTCGGTTTCGGGATCTCTTATCCTGAAGCTTTAGCTCTGATTGCAGTAACCTATCTGATCATTACAATCATTCCAACAATTGCCATCACCGAATTGGGTGTAAGAGGTTCGGTTACAATAGCTGTTTTTGGGATGTATTTCGAAAATAGTGAAATTTGGACTGCTGATTCATCATTTGCTGTGTTAGCTGCAAGCTCCTCTCTTTGGTTGCTCAACCTTGCTTTTCCTGCCATTTTGGGTGCGTTTTTTACGTATCGGTTAAAATTTTTCAGGAGGAATATCGATGATGTTTGAGTGGTTTATATATCTGCTTCGTTTTGCTGAAATTTCGGCCCTTAGTTATTTGCTCTTGATTGCTGCATACACTTTCGGTTGGTTCAAACTTAGTAAAATTGCTTTTCCGGTAGAGAACACAACAACTTCCGCTTCCATCATTATTGCACTTCGAAATGAAGCAACATCGGTTATTCGACTCATGAAACATCTTGCAAATCAGCAAAATATGTCAACTGATTTAGAAATCCTTCTGATAGATGACCATTCTGATGATGAAACTACTTCGCTTATCATTTCACAATTACCTCTTTATCCCCATGTCAATTTTAAGTTGTTACTTGCCGAAAAGACTGGCAAGAAAGAAGCCATTTCACAAGCATTGAAAACGGCTTCAGGTCAACTTATTTTAGTTACTGATGCAGATTGTCAGCCTGGCCCGTTTTGGGCAGCAACAATGACAACTACTTATGAAACATATGGAGCAAAACTCCTTTTAGGGCCAGTACTCATTGATTGTTCCAATAGGTTGTTTGAAAAATTTCAAGCACTGGAGTTTATAAGTCTTATCGGTTCAGCGGCAGGGGCTGCAGCAATAGGCTGGCCATCAATGGCTAATGGAGCAAACATGGCTTTCGAAAAACAAGCCTTTTTTGAAGTAGATAAGTTACGTAATGATGCATCACTGGCTTCAGGTGATGATGTGTTTTTAATGACCGCTATCAAACAGCACTTCGGCTCAAAGGCAATTCAGTTTGTTGCTGCCGAAACAGCCGTTGTACCAACAAAAGCATCGCCAAATCTGAAGAGTTTTATGCATCAGCGAATACGTTGGGTTTCAAAAAGCAGTGGTTACAATCAAGCTTCCATCCTCCTTCCTGCTTGGATTGTATTAATTTTCAATACAATTCTAGTTGCCATGGCCATAAGTTGTTTCTTCATTCCCTGGATGCTTTTATTAACAGTTTTGTTCCTTAGTTTGAAAGCATTGATCGATCTGCCATTGCTACATTCGGTGGCAACTTTTATGCGTAAGCGTGATTTACTAAAATACTTCATCCCATTAACATTGATTTATCCATTATATGTGGTCATAGTTGCACTGTTAGGTATTTTTGGAGTTGTTCATTGGAAAGGAAGAAAGGTGAAATAATTATCATCAGAATTACATTCTAATTCTCCTATACGCATTCTCCAACTGAAAAGATTTAAATACTTTTGCCAAAGCAAAAACATGCTTACGATCGGTTGATAACTGCCTATGAGTGAACAAATCATACAAATAGAAAACGTAAGTCCACTGGATCTTTTTGGTGCAGGTGACAAACATCTCGAACACGTTAAAACACTATTTCCCAAGCTAAAAATCATTGCAAGAGGCAACCTCCTGAAGGTGATTGGTGAAAGCGAAACCCTCGATTTTTTTATTACACGTTTCGAGTTGGTTATGCTTCATTTAGAGCGCTTTGGGACAATCAGCGATAAAATCATTGATCAGTTAATGATTGGTGAAAATGACGATAATAACACCAATGTTCTGACTGACAAGGAAGTACTTGTTCATGGAAACAGAGGCCTTCAGGTAAAAGCTATTACCGCCAATCAAAAGAAAATGGTTTCTGGAATAGCTGATAATGACATGGTTTTTGCCATTGGCCCTGCCGGAACAGGAAAAACATATACGGCTGTTGCATTGGCTGTCAGAGCTTTAAAGAACAAAGAGGTAAGAAGGATAGTTCTCACACGACCTGCAGTGGAGGCTGGCGAAAATCTTGGATTCCTGCCAGGTGATATGAAAGAAAAGCTCGATCCGTATATGCAACCATTGTATGATGCATTGCGCGATATGCTTCCAACACAAAAACTACTTGGATATCTTGAAGATAGCACGATCGAAATTGCTCCGCTTGCTTTTATGCGCGGACGCACACTCGATCATGCTTTTGTAATTCTCGACGAAGCTCAGAATGCTACGCGTAGTCAGCTGAAAATGTTTCTTACTCGAATGGGTAAGTCTTCGAAATTTATTATCACAGGCGATATCACTCAAATCGACCTCCCTCACAAACAACCATCAGGCTTAATACAGGCATTGGAAATTCTGCAAGAAGTGAAAGGTATTGAGTTTATTATGCTCGATGAAAAAGATGTCGTTCGACATAAATTAGTGACGCGTATCATCAAAGCTTATGCACAAAATGATACTTCTTACGTTTGGAAACCAACACCCAAAGCCACATTAAATACTTCTGAACCTGCAAACGAAAACCCATGAAAAATCAGGCACTTACCGAAACTCATTTCCATTTTCCAAAGCAAAAATCGTTTTATAAAGGAAAAGTCCGCGATGTGTATAATATCGCTGATACGTTTTTAGTAATGATTGCTTCCGACAGAATTTCGGCCTTTGATGTAGTTTTACCTAAAGGAATTCCTTTTAAAGGACAAGTGCTCAACCAGATAGCCTCATACTTTTTAGATGCCACTGCAGATATCGTTCCAAATTGGAAAATCGCCAGTCCCGATCCTGTTGTCACCATCGGTAAACTTTGCAAACCTTTCCCTGTCGAAATGGTAATCAGGGGTTATCTGACTGGAAGCTCATGGCGTAGTTATAAAAAAGGTGAACGCACAATATGTGGTGTTCCGGTAGCCGAAAACATGCGCGAACATCAGCGTTTTCCATCTCCCATCATTACACCAAGTACCAAAGCTTCTGAAGGCCACGACGAAGATATTTCAAAAGAGGATATTATTCGAAAAGGTCTCATCTCAGCTGAGGATTATGCTGTAATTGAGGCGTATACATATGCTTTGTTTAAACGAGGTAATGAAATGGCGGCTAAACACGGTTTGATTTTAGTTGATACTAAATACGAATTTGGAAAGTTTGAAGATCAGATTTATCTCATCGACGAGATTCATACACCCGATTCTTCACGTTATTTTATAGCCGAAAACTATCAGGAGCGTTTCGATAAAGGAGAAAACCAAAAGCAGCTTTCAAAAGAATTTGTTCGTGAATGGCTGATGCAAAACGGTTTTCAGGGACAAAATGGTCAAATGGTTCCTGAAATGTCAGAAGCTTATGTGCAAGAAGTTTCTGAGCGCTATATCGAACTTTTTGAAAAAGTTACAGGTCAGTCTTTCATCAAAGCAAATGAGGGCGATATACTTAAACGCATCGAATCAAATATCTTAGATTTTCTAAAAGAACAGGGTATTCAACCTGAATAAGCTGTCATAACCACATTATTTGTTTTCTTTTCACTGTTGTATTGAAGTAGTCCATTATCATTTGAACTGCTTTTAGTCAGCCTTTTGCTGCTACACTCTCATTTTCAATACATTTCTTTCCTTCTTTAAAATCTCTGTACAATACAATTTCTGTTCATTGCCGAACAAAAGTGTGCGGATAATGAACAAGAATTTCAGATCAAGTAATTAGAGCTTTACATGTTATTATATTGTATTTCAGTATGTTATAAACTTTGGCACGCAATTAGAATAAAGGATAGAAAATGAAATAAAATACAAAAAATTAAAAAAATACAACAATGAAAACAAAAAGTATCCTCAGCGCAATTATCCTCAGCATTCTGATCGGAACCTCCGCAATTGCTGAAAATTTCAAAATGAAAGAAGAAGCTTATATTCCTGATATCCCGTTTAATACAACTGAGATTTTCAATGCTTACATGGCTTCTGATACCAATCTGTTCGTTCTTCAACTTGAAGAAGAAGCATACATCGACGACATCCCTTTTAACACACGTGCCATCGCTGCTCAACAATGCTGCGAAAAAGCTATGAAACAAAATTTTGAAATGGAAGAAGAAGCTTATATCAACGACATTCCTTTCGATACCAAAAGTATTGCATGGCAAGTGCTTAGTCAGGAAAATCAGATGAGCTCCAAAACTACTTTCAATTATTTTGTAAGTACCACGAATTAAATCCCTTATCTACCATATATATCTCTTCAAAAACCGGCTCTTGGGCCGGTTTTTTTTATCAAAAAGAATCTCACAATTCCAACTGACGTATCTTTGTATTCAATAAATAAAATTGAAGAAAATGTATGTCAAAGATTTAAACGATTGTCAGCCTTTTTATGCAGGCGATAACACATGGTTACGTGAAATACTTCATCCTGATAAAGCTCCACTTGAGTTGCGCTATAGTCTGGCACATGCAACTGTTGAACCTGGTTTAACTTCCTTTTTACATAGCTTAAAAACTTCAGAGGTTTATTATATTCTTCAAGGACAAGGAATTATGCAAATTGATGATGAAAAAGTGGCCGTCTTTCAAGGGCAAACTATTTATATTCCGCCTCATGCCAAACAATGCATCACCAATAGTGGAAACGAAAATCTGGTTTTCCTGTGTATCGTTGACCCGGCCTGGAAAATTGAAGACGAAGAAGTATTGGAATAACTTACCCATCTTTTACTCTTTTCTTTTTTGAAAAATTGAAAGTAAAGATTGTGATGCAGTTGGTAAAAACTTGCATACTTAATGTATGTCAAGTGCTTTTATAAGTTGTTTCAGTTCTTCAACTTTTTCTTCATTGGATGACTGATTGTAGGTATCAATCAGTCCGTTGATCATACGTTGAAGAATAGTTCGGTTGGAACAGGGGGCATAAAAACTATCGTTATGCTCCAATTTTAATTGCCGGATGTAAAGGCTTATTTCGTTACGCGTGAAAACAGCTCCCTTATTAAAAGGATTGAGATAAAAAGCCACATGGTCGTCGGAGCTAATATGCTCGTGTCCAACAAATTCCTGCTCCACATAAGCCAAAACAAAATGCCTGGGCAGATCCACCCCATAAATAGGTATCTTAAGACTTCGGGCCACAAGCAGATACAACATTCCCAACGACAAAGGATTTCCTTTTTTCGTATCGAGTAGTTGCTTAAGGTAGTAGTTATCGGGCGACTGAATATTGGTTGTGTTTGCACTGAATTTATTGATATCGTATATCACGTGGTTGATCACTTTCACTTTTTCAAGCGGTGTGAGATGTGGATTAAGCTCAAGCCACACTTCCTGAACTATCATTCCAATGGCAGTTGTAATTGCGTGCACGTCGATATCAGGATATTGAAAACGCGTTACAATAAGATAACCCCTGAGCAAGTCGTCGTAACCAAATTTCGACCAATCACTAAGTTCTGTAAAAAGATGCTGCTGTTGCAACTCATGAATGATCGCTGCCAGACGGTCCTGTAATTTGTCATCAAAAGCTGATTCCCAGGCTTTCTCCAGCGAAGGTATTGCCTCATAGCCATAGTCATAAATCCTGTTGCGTACCTGTTCATACAGGCGCTCATCAGGTTCATCAACCAGACTTATCAAAGCCAATAATTCCTTTTCGTCCTTCATTTTAAAAGCCACTTTTATCATTTACACATCAAAAATCTTGCCTTTTATTTTTGTAATAATGCAATGTTACCACTTAGTGTTGAGCACAAGATTAACCTTTTACATTAACAAAAATAATCCATTTTGGTTGTTTTTTCCATGTGCGTAATCACTATTTTTACCTTTTGATGCATTCTACATTTATCATTAACAAACATGAGCTTCACTTATACCTATCCACGTCCTGCTGTTACGGTTGATTGTGTTGTTTTATTTCGAAACGACTCAACAATTCGTGTGCTGTTGATCAAAAGAAAGCATCCTCCTTTTGAGAATCATTGGGCTTTTCCGGGTGGATTTGTTGATATGGATGAAGACCTTGAAGCCGCAGCAGCAAGAGAACTTGAAGAAGAAACCGGATTAAGTGGCCTGAAATTGAAACAGTTTCATACGTATGGCGATCCCTTGCGCGATCCGCGTCATCGAACAATAACAGTTGTTTATACTTCTTTTACTGATGATGAACTTTTGTGTAAGGCAGGTGATGATGCTGTTGAAGCTCAATGGTTTGATTGTGTACACCTTCCGGCTCTTGCCTTCGATCATCAAAAAATTTTAACAGCTGTTTTAAATCATTTTTCAACGGATAAAAAACTTAACGATTAATGCTATGTGTGGTCGTTTTCAACTTTCGGTGAAAGGAAAAGAAATTTCTGAACGTTTCAATGTGGAAGTGCATGATGAGATTCATCGACCTGATAAGCAATTACTTAATTTATCAAAAGGATATAACTGCGCACCTTTGCAATGGTTGCCTGTTATACTCAACACCTCACCAGAAAAAATTCAATTTCTTCGCTGGGGATTGCTTCCTTCCTGGTCGTCCGACGAGCGCTCAGCAGCTAAAATGATTAATGCCAGAGCTGAAACTATTTCCGAAAAACCGGCTTTTAAAACTGCATTTGAGCGGCGCAGATGCCTCATTCCTGCCAACGGATTTTATGAATGGCAAAAAACTTCTCACAAACAGCCTTACCGCTTTTTTCTTAAGAATGAAGCAATTTTTGCAATGGCCGGTATTTGGGATCACTGGACAAAAACAGATGGTACAAGTATTCAAACCTTTGCAATTCTTACAACATCAGCCAACTCAATCCTTGAAGGAATTCACGACAGAATGCCGGTAATTCTCTCTAAAAATGAAGAGATGAAATGGATTAGCACAGCAAATGACACGGACTTTTCAGCATTACTCAAACCCTATCCTGCTGAATTAATGAACTTTTACCCTGTTTCGCCTTTGGTAAACAGTGTTTCAAACGATGATGAAAGGTTGATAAAACCCTGGAATTTGCCCTTGAATCTTTTTGGTGATGCTTTTTAAAAAATTACTCATCTCCCTTTTTTTGCTGCTCTTTCCACAGCTGAGCAAACGATTTCTTTGCAAGTTCGGGCATTTGACGGTGAGGTCCCCACGATTTTGATACAAAGTATTTCAAGACCATATTCTTTGTTCCTCCTTGTGTCATATCCAATAGTTTTCTGCTAAGCAGCAGCCTGCTCGATTGCTTTATAAGAAAACGATCGGATGAACTCACGACACCGGCTTCAACAGCTTCGTTGCGGTTCAGTAGCAACATTTCATGTAAAGGAATTTTTACCGGACACACATCCGTGCAAGCACCACAAATAGTGGAAGCAAAGCTAAGATGACTATAATCCCTCATCCCTTTAAGGTGCGGAGTAATAACAGAACCTATTGGACCACTGTAGGTTGTATCGTATGTGTAGCCGCCAATATTTTTATAAACCGGACAAACATTGAGACATGCACCACAACGAATACAGCTCAAAGCTGCCCTGTGTCTTGTTTTTGCCAGGAGGTTAGTCCGGCCGTTATCGAGCAGTATGACAACCATTTGAGAAGGACCTTTACCTTCGGGTGCAGGCCCTGAAATAATCGAATTGTAGGCTGTCATCACTTGACCTGTGCCATGGGTAGCAAGTAAGGGCCAAAAAAGATCCAGATCCTCAAGAGAAGGGATAATTTTTTCGATGCCGGCAATTACAATATGAAGTTTTGGGAAGGCCATGGTGAGAAGCCCGTTACCTTCGTTTTCGGTCAACGCCACTGATCCACTATCAGCTATCAAGAAATTTGCTCCGGTAATTCCAGCGCCAGCCTGACGGTACTCTTCACGTAAAAATTTTCTGGTAAAGGCAGTAATCTCTTCGGGAGTGCTGTTCTCTGGCATGCCAAACTGTTCGTGATACAAGGCAGAAACATCTTCTTTTGATTTATGCATTGCCGGAGTAACAATATGATAAGGTTTCTCACCTGCACGCTGAACAATAAACTCACCCAAATCTGTTTCGAATACGTTTATTTTCTTCTTTTCCAGAAAATGATTCAGGTCAATCTCTTCAGTTGTCATCGATTTCGACTTAACAACCTTATCAATACGTTCTTTTTGTAGTAAATTAACTATTTCGTTTACAGCACTTTCAGCGTCAGTAGCCCAAATTACTTTTCCACCATTACGCTGAAAATTGGTTTCAAATTCAACCAAATATTTATCGAGTTGCGATAGTACTTTATGCTTGATACTTTGTGCCTTCTGCCGCGACATTTCCAAATGGAACAGTCTTTCTTTTCCCTGTTTTACAGCTTTATCGTAACGACCGATATTGAAATTGATAATTTTCCGGTGATTGAGATCAAAAGCAACTTTCTCACTCATCTTCAGGAAATTAGATTTATTGTCAGCCATGTGTATTCGTATTAAAGAGTTGAGTAATTTTATCAATACGTTGTTGATGCCTTCCTCCTTCAAACGAAGTATTTAAAAAAGCATCGACCATTTCCCATGCAATTTCAAAGTCGATAAAGCGACCGGGTAAGGATAGAATATTTGCGTTGTTATGTTGTCGAGTAAGTACTGTTTGCTCCACATCCCAACATAAAGCAGCTCTTACGTTGGGGTATTTATTAGCTGTCATTTGAGCACCGTTGCCACTTCCGCATATAATCACACCTAAAGGATAAGTTCCCTCATTGATGGCGCGTGCAAGTGGATGAATAAAATCGGGATAATCAACACTTTCTTCCGAAAAAGTACCATAATCCAACACTTCTATTCCTGATGCAGCTAAACGGCTTTTCAAAAATTCCTTTAAAGCAAATCCTCCATGATCACAGCTTATAGGAATAACTCTTTCACTTTGAACCATTGTTGATATTTATTTTGCAAAAATATCTTTTTTTCAACCGCAATTTTGTGTTTCTGCTTGTTTATGAACACTTTGTTGTGTTTCTACTAAACATCAATCAAGTATTTAACTAATTATATTCTAATATGTTATGTAGTTATTAACAAGTTTAGATATTTTTTGTTGATAGTTTGTTGATGAAAAATGATAAAACCACCCTGTATAATCAGATTTTGAAGCAGTCGAAATGATATGAACAATCTGTTGCATTTTATCAGCATTTTTCAACAATTTTTTCAACAACAATCAACTTCTCCAACCGAAAAAATATTAACAATTCTCTGAAGTAGGCAAAACAACCAAAATTCTAATATATTTGAATTTCAATTTCTTAAATAATCGTCTTAGTTGATATGATGTTAATAAAAAATGATAAGTCAAAAAAGCAACTTTTTTAAAAGAAAGTTATACAGCTATTAACAGCCCTTTATATTATTAAATAATTTTTTTAAAATCATTATAATTATATCAGGCTGTGTCAACTTGATCGTTTGCTGCTCTTTCGATTTGTAGTAGTTTTGTACAAAGTTAAACGAAAGTTTTTTAAAAATTTGTTGCTAATGGATTTTGTGAACGAAATAAATAAGTTAAGAAAAGAAAAGAATACAATTATTCTTGCTCATTACTATCAAGTAGCTGAAATACAAGATATTGCTGACTATGTAGGTGATAGTTTGGGACTGGCACAACAGGCTTCAACTACCAAAGCCGACATGATTGTGTTTGCAGGAGTACATTTTATGGCCGAAACAGCTAAACTTCTTAACCCTGAAAAACTGGTTGTTTTACCCGATTTGAATGCAGGTTGTTCGCTTGCTGATAGTTGTCCTCCTTTGCCTTTTAAACATTTTATTGAGCAGTATCCCGATCATATGGTCATTTCATATATCAATTGTTCTGCTGATATTAAAACAATGTCAGATTTAATCTGCACCTCAGGTAATGCCGTTCAGCTTGTTGAAGCATTGCCAAAAGATCAGAAAATTATCTTTGCACCCGATAAAAATCTGGGAGGATATATCAACCGGATAACCGGACGTGATATGATTTTATGGGATGGTACCTGTGAGGTGCATGATATTTTATCGACCGAAGCTGTCATTCGGATGAAAATTGAACATCCTCATGCTAAACTGATTGCACATCCCGAATGCAAAGCAACTGTGCTCGAACTGGCTGATTTTATTGGATCGACAACAGCACTTTTAGCCTATACTCAAAAAAGTAAGGATGATACGTTTATTGTTGCTACAGAAACAGGTATTTTACACCAAATGCAACGAAGTTCACCTGACAAACGTTTTCTTATTGTTCCTTCTGATGAAACATGCAGTTGCAACGATTGCCCTTATATGAAGATGAACACCTTAGAAAAGCTATATCTTGCGCTAAAAAATGGAAGTCCTTCAATAGAACTGACTCCCGATGTACTTGAGAAAGGCAGAAAACCTATCGAAAAAATGTTGGAAATGTCGCTAAAACTTGGCTTGATCAAATAAAAACTGAAACCATGAAAGCAAACAAACTGTTTATTTTACCTCTTGTTTTAATGTTCTTTTTTTCGGGTTGTGCCTCAAAAAAATCAGTGTTTTTTAATCAGGAAATACGCGATAATGTTGAGTCATACGAAATAGAGATGACAGAAATTCAATTTTATAATTCTCATAAAATTGTTTTGGAACGTAACCTTACATACGAAGAAACAAAGGTAGCTTCAGGGAAAATCAGGTTCGAAAACGGACAATTTATTGAACGAATCATCATCAAAAAAAATACACCCGGTGTTTGTGAAAGTTTCACTGAAGATATGATTGATGTGGCATTTGAACAAGGGGATAACAGAGTGTTGAAATTTGTGCGCGATTCCGAAAGCAAGTTTCGTGTCTCGGCTTTGGAGTGGACCGATAAATATGGTAAGATTGCCTATGATACAACACATTTTTTTATCGCTCCGGGTGGCGAAAAGGCAGTTTTAAAAGTAAAACTCGAAGATATTTATAATTTTAAAAAACAGGAACGAGTAGCTCCGGGTCGTTCAGTATCCAGCAAATAATTTTTTATCCAGGTCATGAAGTTTTTCCTCCTTTCACTTCTTTTGTTTGTACCAATCGTGTTTTTCGCACAAAATGCTGCGAATGACACAACTGATGCAATTTATTATTACCCCAACGGACAAAAATCAAGTGAAGGTAAACTTGTTAACAATAAACCCGATGGCTATTGGAAAACCTACTACGAAACAGGAATTGTTAAGTCGGAAGGTAACCGGAAGAATTTTCAGTTGGACAGCACCTGGAAATTTTATGATGAATCGGGACAACTTACCCTTGAAATAAACTATCAACAGGCAAAAAAACAAGGAAATCGTATTACCTATCAGCAAGATGAAACCGTTTATGAAAATTTTGAAAATGACATAAAAACAGGTTTTACAACTCATTACGATAAAAAAGAACGTCTTTTGAAACGTATTCCTTTTACCAAAGGCCTTGAGGAAGGCATGGCTTTTCATTATGATACATTGGGTACAATCACCGAAATAATAAACTACAAACGAGGATATATTATTGATCGTGAACGTATTAATAGAAGAGATTCGGACAATAATCCACATGGTGTCTGGAAATGGTTCTACGAAAATGGAGTCGTTAAACAGGAAGGCATTTATAAAAACGGACTGAAAAACGGTATTTTCAAATCGTTTGACACTAAAGGTAATCTGACAAAAATCGAAAAATTTGTTGACGACATTCGCCAGGAAAGTGCCGAAGAGGTTGCACGTCTGGAGTTGAAACGTGATTATTTTCCCGACGGAAAAGTGAAAGTTGAAGCGACTTATCGCCAAGGAATACCGGAAGGAATAAGACGCGAATTTAACGAACAAGGTGAAGTAGTTCAGTCGTTTACATTCGTTAAAGGTGTTATGGTTGCTCAAGGTATTGTTAGTAACGAAGGGTTGAAACAGGGTTTTTGGAAAGAGTATTTTCCAAATGGAAAGATAAAATCGGAAGGAGCTTATGAAAAAGGAAAACGCATAGGTCAATGGACTTTTTATTATCCACAGGGTGCTATCGAACAAACAGGAAACTATAATAGCAAAGGAAATCCTGAGGGCATTTGGAAATGGTTTTATTTAGGTGGACAGCTTCTGCGTGAAGAGTCGTACCGCGATGGACTACTCGATGGAATTATGACAGAATATAGTTCGGAAGGACTTGTACTTGCTCAAGGCGAATATATAGAAGGCAAAGAAGAAGGATTCTGGATCATTCAAAATGGCTTTCAGCGCGAAGAAGGAAACTTTGTTGAGGGTTACCTTACCGGCCAATGGAAATACTATTTTGAAAATGATGTTATTGCCTTTGAGGGCAATTTTGTTGACGATAATCCAAACGGAAAACACACCTTCTATTACCCCGAAGGAACAAAACGAGAAGAAGGAAATTATCTGATGGGACGACGCAACGGAGTTTGGAAAAAATGGAATGAAGATGGATCATTACTCATCGAAATAGAATACATCAACGGCGTGGAAAAAGCCTATGATGGATTAAATATTCCTGATGATGAAATAATTATAGCAGAATAGAACAAATCTAAAATTTAATATCTGATGTGAATTTCATAACAAATCAACTATCTCATTTACTGAAATATGTATCTTTGTCGTGAAATGTTAACCAAATTTAATCCGATGAAAAAATTATTTGCACTTAGCAGCATTGCAGCATTATTATTTGCCTGCAGCAGTGGACCAAAACCTGAAGCTACAGAAGAAACCACATCAACAGTGGAAACTCCAGTAGAAGTTACAGTTTCAAATTTTGAAGAAAAAGCTGGTGAACTTGTTGGTAAACTGGTAGTTATAAAAGGAACGGCTGATCATATCTGCAAACATGACGGTAAAAAATTGTTCCTGATTGATACCGTATCCGAAGGCAGGGTGAAAGTAGTAACAAGTGAAGATATGGCTGCTTTCAACAGTGAGCTCGAAGGCTACGACTTTGTTGTCACTGGTTTAGTTGATGAAACAATTGTTGATGAGGCCTATCTTCAGGAATGGGAAGAAGAAATAAAAGCCGGTATCGAAGAAAAGAAACATCTTGGTGGTGGTGAACCAATGACCGAAGAAGAAAAAGCAGCCGGACAGCATCTTGATGACCCTGCTTACGAACAAATTAAAAATTACCGTGATATGATGGCCGTAAAAGGAGTCAATAAGCTCTCTTTTTATGCTATTACTGCTGTTTCCTATGAGGTAATTAAAGAATAAATTGAACATAGTCAATTCGAAAAACCAGACAATAACCTGTCTGGTTTTTCCATTTTATAACTAAAAAGATCGAAATAATGCCTTTTAAATGGAGAAAATGGAACAGAGCCATCCATCGTGATTTTGGATACCTCTTTTTTGCTATGACAGTTATTTATGCTTTTTCGGGCATAGCTCTCAATCATCGTAATGATTGGAATCCCAACTATGTAATTATCGAGAAATCAATAGATGAGGAACCTTTTACGACCAAACCTGATAAAAATCAAGTATTGGCGTTGATGAAAAAATACGGTGTAGAAGACGATTACCGAAAGCATTATTTTCCTTCGGAAGGACGATTAAAAGCTTTTTTGAGCGGGGGAGTTGCAGTAATAAATTTAGAAACAGGTGAAGGCTATATCGAAATGACTAAAAAACGCTTGTTTTTCAGAGAAGTCAACTACCTGCATTATAATCCATCCACCTATTGGACATGGTTCTCTGATATTTTTAGCGGAGCACTTATTCTTTTGGCTATCAGTGGAATACTGATACCAAGAGGTACAGATGGCATCACAGCCAGGGGTGCATGGCTCAGCTTGTTGGGTATTATTATTCCTTTGGTATTTATCCTTTATTATCTCTATTAATCATGACAGGACTTTGGATTGCAATTGCTTTTTTAGCGTGGTATGTGGCTTCGCTTGTTGTTTCAGAACGTTTTGCCGACCAAAAGCCTGGCCGGCAATGGATCTTTTTTGTTTCATTTCTTTTTAGTCCTCTTTCGGGTCTTTTGATCGTATATTTGTTGCGTAAGTAATAAATACTACGCATATGAATACACTCTTTGCGCCTGCTGAGCGTGCCGAATTATCGAAAATTCTGTATGATTTAGGGCTGTTTCAAAGCTTCGAAAATGTAAATGAACTGGTGAATGCTCTTCCATACATTGCTGCCGTTTTAAACAAAGAACGGCAAATTGTTTATGGAAATAATGCCTTGCTCGAAGCAATGGGTTTCAGCAGAATCGAACAGATTGTAGGCCTGCGACCCGGCGAATTGTTACACTGTGTAAATTCAGCAAAGAACGAAGGGGGTTGCGGAACATCCGAAAATTGCAGGTATTGTGGTGCTGTAAATGCAATTCTTGATTGCATGAAAAGCGATGAAAAAGTTACTTCCGAATGCCGAATTAATGCCATTTTGGATGGTAAAGAAGTGGCATACGATTTTTCGGTTACTGCCTCCCCATTCAGTTATAAAGAAGAGAAATATGTAGTGCTTTCATTTCATGATATCAGCGATGAAAAACGTCGCCTGGTACTCGAACGCATCTTTTTCCACGACATCATGAACACAGCAGGTGGTATTCGTGGTTTCCTCGATTTTGTGACAACAAGCACCGATCCTGCTGAAATGATGGAGTTTCTGATAATAGCCAACAAGTTGAGCGAGAATCTTGTAGATGAAATAATGGCGCAACGGCAACTTTTAGCTGCTGAAAGAGGAGAGCTGAAAACAGACCTGAAATCTATTGAAGCCGGCAGCCTGCTGGAAGATGTAAAAAATCATCTGGAGCATCATTTCGTTGGCCAGAAAAAGCAGATTATCATCACGCAAAACGAAACAATCACGTTTATTTCTGATCCGGTATTGCTCAAAAGGGTATTGATTAACCTTTTAAAAAACGCCCTCGAAGCGAGTAGGGAGGGGCAAACCGTTCGTATGGGATATAACCTTGATTCAGCCGACACCATACGTTTTTGGATTCATAATCAAACATTTATCCACAGCAAAATTCAGTTGCAGATTTTTCAGCGTTCATTTTCCACCAAAGATCAATCGCGAGGCCTTGGAACCTACAGCATCAAATTATTAAGCGAACAATACCTGAAAGGCAAAGTTGATTTTACTTCCGACCCTGAGGCAGGAACACAGTTTAATGTGTATCTGTCAATAAAAGGAGAAGCGCTTACTGATCAATAATGTTGAAGGTGTTGGTGAAAATCACTTGAAAACAGTGTTGGGATGTAGTGACAAAATCCCGAAAAATTAAAACTTGATGATGGATTGTAGCCTGGATCGTATGGGAAATAACCAAATCAGATACAACCCATTTAGTTTTCGATAAAACTAAAAATGCGACTGTAAATTTCCTGGAACTCCTCATCGGTGAAACCAAGATGCCTGCCTTCGGGAATAGTTACCAAATCATTTCTGATGCGGTTCTTTTTAAGCAATTCATGCAATTGAACGGCTTGCTCATATGGAACAACCGAATCCTTTTGTCCATGAATACTGATGACAGGAGGACTGTTGGCTGTGATTTTTGCCAGGGGGGAAAATTTTTCAGAAATTGAATCCATAGTTGATTTATCGCCCACCCAAACACTGGCAAAGTTTTTTTCTTCGCCCCGTTTGGTATAAAATTGATCGATACCTTTTATGTCGGTAACACCAAACCAATTCACGATGGCATTAATTTTTAGTTTATCACCGGCATAATAGGGGTGGCTGCCGGAGATGCTGTTCAATAATCCTGTAATCAGTGCCAGGTGTCCTCCTGCTGATTCACCCGAAATGATGAGATGTTGCAAGTCGATATTATAGGATGTTCCTTCTTTTGTCAGCCAAAACAAGGCTTTCATACAATCATCCACAGCTGCCGGAGCGCTGGCTTCTCCCACGCGGTAATCAAGGGTCACAACATTATATCCGTGCTCGAGATACGCCAGAATAAACGGCATGATACCATCTTTTGAACCACCCATCCAGCCTCCGCCGTGTATGTAAATCAGCGTTGGATGAAGTTTTGTATCTGATTTAAAGTAGTTTGGCTCACCAATCCATTGGCCCTGAAACCAGATATCCATCTTTTGTTGCGATTCATCGCCATAGGCTATGTCTTTTGCAAAAGCATAATGATGACCCCAGAAGACTTCAGGTTTTGTTTCGGTTTGTGTGTTGCACGCTACCAGAGCTACCAACAAAAGCAGATATGAGATTTTCATTTTAGGTGTGAGATTAAAAAAAATGCCCTTTCTTCCAAACGGAGAAAAGGGCAAATTTATGATAAAATCAAGTCGTTAATAACCTAAAATCCAGGCAAAAATAAGCGGAGCAACAATTGTTGCATCTGACTCAACAATGAATTTAGGGGTGTTAATATCAAGTTTTCCCCAGGTTATTTTTTCATTTGGCACAGCGCCTGAATACGAGCCATAACTCGTGGTGGAATCGGAAATCTGACAGAAATACGACCAGAAAGGAACATCGGTCCATTCAAGATCCTGATACATCATTGGGACAACACAAATAGGAAAATCGCCTGCAATGCCTCCTCCAATCTGGAAGAATCCCACGCCTTTTCCACCCGAATTTTTGCGATACCAATCGGATAACCAAACCATATAGTCGATACCACTTTTCATGGTAGTGGATTTAAGTTCGCCCTTGATACAGTATGAGGCAAAAATATTTCCCATCGTACTGTCTTCCCATCCAGGTACAATTATGGGCAGGTTTTTTTCAGCTGCAGCCAGCATCCATGAGTGTTTTGGGTCTATTTCATAGTATTGTTCCAAAACACCTGAAAGCAGCATTTTATACATATATTCATGCGGAAAATAACGTTCGCCTTTGCTTTCGGCTTCTTCCCATAATTTAAAGATATGCTTTTGCAAACGGCGGAAGGCTTCTTCCTCAGGGATACAGGTGTCGGTAACACGGTTAAAACCATTCTCAAGCAGATCCCACTCATCACTGGGACTAAGGTCGCGGTAATGCGGAACGCGTTTATAATGGCTGTGAGCCACCAAATTCATCAAATCTTCTTCCAGATTTGCTCCCGTGCAGGAAATGATTTGCACTTTATCCTGACGGATCATTTCGGCCAGTGAAATACCTAATTCGGCGGTACTCATGGCACCTGCAAGGGTAATCATCATTTTGCCTCCGGCATCAAGATGAGCTTCATAGCCTTTTGCGGCATCAATCAAAGCTGCAGCGTTGAAGTGACGGTAATGGTGCTCAATGAATTGTGAAACAGGTCCTTTGTTGTTCATCATGTTAATTTTTTGCAAAAGTACTGGTTTTCTAAAAAATGTGGAGCAAAAAAAATGTACATCAAGCTTTAATACCTTGAAGGAGTTTTTATTGCCCGTTTAAAAAGGTTAAATTAAGTGTTTCCCGATTTCGTTATTAATCAATTGGAAAAATCTTGCTTTGATGCAGGTAATTCATCGTTTCTTCAATAGTTGTACTCAAATTTCCTGGCTTAAAATGAAGTTTTGGCTGCAAAGGAACATCATACACTTCATCCACACCAGGCAAGAATGACAACAGTCCATTGTCAGCCTTATCATACAACTCGGGTTTATTTTTCCGGCAATATTCCAGATCAGCGTCCATATAAACTAAATGAAAGCGTTCATTTCCAATTATTTCGCTCAATTGATCTCGAATAGCTTCTTTAGGAGAAATGAAAGAACAAATTGCAATAATCCCCTGATCGTTCAAAATCCGGCACACATGGGCCACACGCCGCATTTGTTCGGCACGATCGGCTGGTGAATGATCAAGTTCACGTGCAAGGCCTGAACGGATGGTACTTCCATCCAATAATACAACCGTTGCACCCTGATCGAAAAGTCGCCGCTCAAGGGTGTAAGCAAACAGATTCTTTCCACTTCCATGAAGTCCTGTGATCCATACAGTGACTCCTTTCTGATGATATCTTTTTTCAAGTTCCTGTGAACTGATAAGACTGTTGCCACCATCGATCAACCGTTTCGATTCAGGGTCGATGATGCGCGACTGAAGATCACCGGCATTGAGTTTGTCAATGATCATTCCCGCTGCACAGGTATTATGCGATATGGGATCAATCAGGATGAAGGATCCTGTGTTATGGTTTTTGTGATAGGGATCAAAAAAAAGCGGTTTATTGGTGGTAATCACCACACGACCTATTTCATTCAGCGAAAGTGCTTCGCAATTGCTGTGCTCCAGCGTATTAACATCTACCCTATAACGTATGTGATCGATTCGGGCACGTGTGGTATTGGTTGTGTGTTTGATAAAAAACTGTGAAAATGGATCCATTTTTGTTTCATCCATCCAAACAAGCATGGCTTCAAACTGACGTTCGGCCCGCGGCTGGTTTTCGACATGAACGAGCATATCGCCCCGCGAAATATCGATTTCATCTGCCAGCGTAAGTGTGATAGCCTGGGGTGGAAAAGCATAATCTGTTTCTCCATCGGTAGCAATGACAGAGGTTACCCGGCTCGTTTTACGCGAAGGTAAAACCATGATCTCTTCACCTTTACGAATAATGCCAGAAGCTACTTTGCCTGAGAACCCCCTGAAATCAAGCGTAGGACGTAAAACATGCTGAACGGGGAAACGAAAATCTTCAAAATTCCGGTCTGATACAACATGTACATCTTCAAGATATTGAAGTAAATTTTGTCCATGATACCAAGGCATAAATTTTGAGTCGTCAACAACATTATCGCCATTAAGGGCAGAAAGCGGGATGAAATAAATATCAGGAATACTTAAACGTGTAACGAATGCTTTATAATTTTCGCAAATGCTGTTGAAAACTTCCTCGCTATAGTCAACCAAATCCATTTTGTTGACAGCCACCACAATATGTTTTATACCCAGCAGCGAAACAAGAAATGTATGACGACGGGTTTGGGTGATAACACCTTTTCGTGCATCAATAAGGATAATGGCAAGGTTGGCAGTGCTTGCTCCTGTGACCATATTACGTGTATATTGCTCATGACCGGGAGTGTCGGCTATAATGAACTTACGCTTATTGGTTGAAAAATAACGATAAGCAACGTCAATAGTTATCCCTTGCTCACGTTCGGCTTTCAAACCGTCGAGCAACAAGGCGTAATCTATCTGGTCGCCGGCATGACCAATACGTTTACTGTCGCGTTCAAGTGCAGACAGTTGATCTTCGTATATTTTTTTACTATCGAATAATAAGCGCCCAATAAGCGTTGATTTTCCATCATCGACTGAGCCTGCCGTGAGCAAACGCAGAAGATCTTTCTTTTGATCCTGATCAAGAAAAGCTTGTATGTCAGTGTGTTGATTCATATCAATTTCGAAAATAAATGTGGATGTAATGTTTTTTAATGGTCAAAATTTGTTGGGTTGCAGGTTGGTATAGCCGGCTTAAAAATACCCTTCCCGTTTTTTCTGTTCCATGCTTCCGTCCTGATCGAAATCAATGACACGTGTAGTGCGTTCGCTTTTTGTAACCGTCATCATCTCTTCGACGATTTTTTCAATGGTATCTGCTTCCGAATCAATAGCTCCTGTCAGAGGGTAGCATCCTAACGTGCGAAACCTGACCATTCTCATTTTTGCTTTTTGAGCCAGTTCAGCAGGCATTCTGTCGTCATCAACCATGATAAGATTTCCGTCGATTTCGACAATTGGGCGCTCTTTTGCAAAGTAGAGTGGTACGATGGGTATTTTTTCAAGACGTATGTATTGCCAAATGTCGAGTTCGGTCCAGTTGCTGATAGGAAATACCCTGATCGACTCACCTTTATGTACTCTTGCGTTGTAAATATCCCATAGCTCAGGACGTTGATTTTTGGGATCCCACTGATGAAAACGGTCGCGAAAACTAAAAATACGTTCTTTAGCGCGTGATTTTTCCTCATCGCGACGGGCTCCACCAAAAGCAGCATCAAAACGATGTTTATCGAGGGATTGCAGAAGGGCCTGCGTTTTCATAACATCCGTATGCACTTTGCTGCCATGACTAAATGGTCCGATACCAGCCTCAAAACCTTCACGGTTGTGTTCCACAATAAGGTCCCAACCATTTTCGACTGCATAACGATCGCGAAACTCAACCATTTCTTTAAATTTCCACTTACTGTCGATGTGCATCAAAGGAAAGGGTACTTTGCCCGGAAAGAAAGCTTTTTCGGCAAGCCGAACCATCACAGAGGAATCTTTTCCAATAGAATAAAGCATCACAGGTTTTTCAAAGGAGGAAGCTACTTCACGGATGATATGAATGGCTTCTGCTTCTAATTCACGTAAATTATTGATGGTAAGTGTATTCATGAATTAAATTGATCTAAAATGATTTCACCGGTTGTATTGTTTAATCTTGAGCAGGTAAGGCTAAAAATGCAGGATTTTGTAAATCAACAGTATTATAAGTAAGTTCTATTTCAGGATGTTCGAATTGCACCACTTTTCCACCGGCAGCTTTTACAATGGCGTGACCTGCAGCGGTGTCCCATTCCGATGTTAAGCCAAAACGTGGATAAACATCAGCATGCCCTTCGGCTATCATACACATTTTCAACGAGCTGCCTCTCGAAACAATGCGAATGCTGTCGTGTTCACGTTTTGTTTTGTTTATAAACTCTGTTGTTTCAGGGTTTAAGTGAGAACGACTGGCTACAATTGTAAAATCTTTTGTTATGCGTGGAAGAGGTAGTTTCAACCCATTACGTTTCAAGTGAGCTAAGTTGCAATTAGCATTAACAATGCCTTTGGCATGTTCCACTTTCCAGGCACCACTTTCATCGTTAAAATACAAGGTATCAGTTACAGGAGCATAAATCACACCTGCAACAGGAACCTTATTTTCAACTAAAGCAATATTTACACTGAATTCACCATTACGGTTGACAAATTCTTTCGTTCCATCCAAAGGATCGACAAGCCAGAACTTAGTCCAGTTTTCACGAATATGATAGGGCGATTGACGTCCTTCTTCGCTTATTATTGGTATCGAAGTAGAGTTTAAAACATTGGTAATGATATCATTGGCTTGCATATCAGCCTTAGTTAGCGGGCTGTTATCTTTTTTTATATCAACGGTAAAGTCAGTAGCATAAACCTCCATGATGGCATCTCCGGCATCTATTGAGGATTGAATTACCTTTTCAAGTAATGTGGTTAGATTCATAAATGATGTGTTTAGTTAAATAGTTTGTTTACGAATATCATGAACAATTTGAACCGAGGCACGTGCATCCTTCAGCCCAAATCCATTCCCGTTAAGGATGTTCTGATAACTTACAGTGTGAAGATCGGTGAACCCATCGCTGAATTCAATTTCTTCACCATCAACACTTAAGGTACGATATGTACGTTTGTTCTGTTGTTTAATTTCGTTGGGTAAAGTTTCGGCATTGATGGATAAAAACCATTCAACGTCTGCCTTTTCGAGTGTGAGTTTGCCAGAAGCCCGGTCATTTTGATAATGTGTGACAACATTTTGCGAAGCTGCCCCGAAAATCCAGGTAAGCATATCAAAAAAATGAACACCAATGTTGGTAGCAATGCCACCCGATTTTTCGGTATTCCCTTTCCATGAACGGAAATACCAGTTACCCCGCGAAGTAATATATTCAAGCTGAATGCTGTAACGTTTTTTTGTGTCGGCAGCAGAATCAATCTTTGCTTTTAATTGCTGAATGGCTGGATGATGCCTAAGTTGCAAAATGGTATAGATACGTTTCCCTGACTCTTTTTCGATTTCGGCAAGGGCATCCAGGTTCCAGGGATTCAGTACGAGTGGTTTTTCGCAAATGGCATGAGCACCATTCCGTAAAGCCATGCGTATGTGTGCATCGTGGAGGTAGTTGGGCGAACAAATACTCACATAATCAACTTTGGAAGTGATTGTCCGGCGAAGCTTGTCTAAGTGCCTGTCGAAGCGCTCCGGTTCTGTAAAAAAATGAGCTTCAGGAAAATAGCTATCGATAACACCAACACTGTCGAAAAGATCCAAAGCGGCAACCAATTGATTTCCGGTTTCCTTTATGGCCTTCATGTGACGTGGTGCAATAAAACCAGCGGCACCAATTAAAGCAAATGTATGTGAGTTATTCATCATTGATTGCAATTTTACACGTGAAACAATTTTAGGACAAACATCGGCAGGTTCTTAATGAAAATTCTGATTTTACCCGACTAAACGCTTGACAGTTTCCGACTGCAAAGCTACAAAAACAGGCCGAATGAATATCTTAAATCTTAATAAATTGATTATCAAACGCCTAAATCATCAACTATACGCCCAAGATAGGGAGTATAATCTTTTTTCGCAGGTTTATAGGTGTCGTCAGTGAATAGGGGAGAAGTGATTAAAAAATCTGCACTCGAACGGTTGCATGCGGTTGGTACGTTATAGAGAACAGTCATTCGCAACAGCGCTTTTACATCTACATCGTGAGGCTGACTGGCCATTGGGTCCCAAAAGAAAATCATGAAATCGATTTTTTCCTCAGCAATGAGAGCACCTAATTGTTGATCGCCACCAAGAGGCCCCGATTTAAGTAGTGTAACATTATCAAGAACCTGCGAGAGGAGCCGGCCGGTAGTTCCGGTAGCAAAGAACCGATGACCCTGAAGCTGTAACCTGTTGTGCTTCACCCACTCAACAAGATCCTTCTTACGATTGTCATGGGCTACTAATGCAATGGATTTTTTCATAGAAAGGAAAATATTTCCATGCAAATATCCATAAATTAACCGTGAGCCAATTGAAAACAATGTAAAGAAAAGTTCATTTTTCTACTGAAGAATCAGTTTGCCACTGACTGAACGATAGTTTTCTGCTTCGATGTGATACAGATAAGTCCCTCTTGGATAGGAGGCCGTTGGAATACGCAAGGAACTGTTTTTACCATCAAGAGGCCAGCTATTGATATTTTTTCCATTGATATCAAATAGTACTAATTTGGCATTTTGTGCTTGTTCCGGCAAAACATAAGGTATCATAACTTCAACATTTGCCGGATTGGGAAATGCAGAAGGTAAAAAATCAGCGCCATTATTAACAGGCACTTCAGGGTTTGATACATAGCTACCGGCCAAATCAAAAACTCCTGTTTCTATCGTGCTTGGAAAAATGGAGTAGTTAAAACTATAACTAACCATTTTTGTCGATCCATCTGCTAAGCTATGCACATATAAGTATTGGCACCCGGTGATACTGCGCAGGATAGTGCCATTTTCTTTAATGATTTTTGCGTTATAGGTATAATATTGCCCTGTTTCGTTATAGGAATAGTAAATATAAGCAAGGCAAAGGCTGTTATCAGTTGTAAACAAATTCTCTGAAACATATTTTATGTCGTAGAGGAAATTATTGGCAGGTACAGAAAGGTTGATAGTTTTCCACAACGTGTGATTTTGATTATAAATCTTGCATTGGCTGTTAACAACATCCATGATGTAAAATTTCGTTCCGGAAATGGGTAGTGTTGTATAAGTTCCGGAAGATGGGTAAGTTGTTTCAAGGGTAATTTGAGCAGAAACGTTGATGTTTTGAAAGATAAGCAAGAAAAAAAAGCCTGCTGTAATAGCAAAAATTCGGTTCATAATCGTAATGGTTAAATGTGGCTGCAAATGTAGGTATTCATTATACGCTGTGAACGTATAGTATTCTGACAAAAACGTATAAGATTTTAAGAAAAGGGTTTCATAAACAAGATTTACAATAAGTTTGCCTTGCCAAATAAACGGAAGATATGAATCCATCAGTACAAACTTTAGCAGCTTCTCGGTTTTCGGGCAGAGTCCTTTTACCCGATATAGCAAAGGGATTAGCTGTTGTTTTAATGATACAAGTGCATCTTACTGAACTATTTGCTGTACCTGTATGGTTCAACGGATGGGGTGGAAACATCAGTCTTTTCCTTGGAGGGCCGCCGGCAGCTCCTGTTTTTATGGTGCTTATGGGCTTTTTTGCGGCAAAAGCAAAAAGCGCAATGAAAACACAAATCTTCAGAGGGTTGAAACTGATTTTATGGGGACTGTTGTTAAATATCGGTTTGAACCTGCACTTTTTCATTCGTGTCGCAAAAGGACAAATAGTTGCTGATGTCTTCCCTTATCTTTTTGGAATTGATATTTTTATTCTTGCAGGCCTTAGCCTTATTGTAGTAGCAATTTTCAAACAATTAGCTGGAAAACGTCTTGTTTTGTGGTTAATACTCATGGTAATTTTTGGCTTCCTGAATCAGTATTTGTCTGTTTATGAAGGTAGTTTTACTTGGTTAACTTATTTACAAGCAGCATTTAACGGCTATTACCACTGGTCATATTTTCCGCTTTTCCCCTGGGGAGCATATCCTGTTGCCGGAGCATTCGCTTATTTTCTACTTGAAAAGTTGGGTCATGAGTTTATTAATGAGAAACGTCTGCTCATCACCTTCATCGTGCTCACAGTAGTTTTGGCTGTAACATTCAGATATGGGTTTCAACGGACGGTATTACTACAGGTTTATTATCATCACGAGGGCATTCAGATGTTATGGAATCTCGCCTTTGTTTCGTGGCTGATGATTCTGTTAAATTTTATATGTCTGCCGGGTCGTGAGAGTCTGATCCAAAATGGGCTTGCCTGGATTGGTCAAAATGTTACATCTTTTTATGTGTTTCAATGGTTGTTAATTGGAAACTTGGCAACCTGGTTGTATCAAACACAATACCCTTTACAACTTCTCTTTTATTTTATTGCAATCACCTTGATAAGTGCTTTACTTGTAATGTTTTGGAAAAAAGTAAAGAATAAATTCTTTGTCAGCCCGGTGCACAGGCAGCCGCAGCAACACTGATTTTTATTCCGGGTGCAGCCGCCAGCACATTGGCACAGGCCTCAATAGTACTTCCGGTTGTGATTACATCGTCAATCAGCAATATATGTTTGTTGGTAAATTGTTCAGGATTTTTCATCATAAAAATATCTTTTACATTTTTCCAGCGGGCTTCACGCGACTTTTTTGTTTGGGTGTCGGTTGCAATAGCCCTCACCAAATTGTCTGTGCTTAAAGGCGCAGGTAAAATTTCACGCATCCCAAGGGCAAGAATTTCACTTTGATTGTAGCCTCTGATACGGATCTTTTTGGGATGTAACGGGACCGGAACTATAAAGTCGATTTCTGAATATAAAGTCGATTTTTTAATCTCTTCAGCCATTTCCTTTCCAAGAAATAATCCTGCATCGCGATTGCTTTTGTATTTGAGATCGTGAATAAGGTGTTGAACACGACCCTTTTTTGCGAAAAAGTAGCAAGCGCTTACCGCATGAAGGTGCGTTCGACCCCAAAACATACGAGCCATCGGGTTGTCAGTAACAGTTTCGTAACCCGTCTTTGGCATGAGGAAACGGCAGCTCAGACAAATTGTTTTCTCGTCCTTGCTCAAAAGAGTTCCACATGCCGGGCACACTTCCGGATAAAAAATGGCAAGTAAGTCGGTGAAAAAGTTGATCATCAGGCTCTGATTGGGATACGACAGGCAAATGTAGTAATTGATTTTGTTCAACACAATGATAATCAAAACTTTCATTTGAAATTTTGAAGAGAATTTTTAAATGATCCTTTAAATGGTTTTGGAATCTCATAAATTAGCACACAAAAAAAGCCACCAGTTCTGGCAGCTCTTTTTTTTACAAAGAAGGAAAGGCTTATGCCATTTCAGGTTCCCAGACAGCAAGGTTAAAAAGCACCACTTCGTTGGCTTGTTTCGCCACCCCATCTTTGTCGGCATATGTGCGACTGACAATTTTACCAACGATGCTCATTTTAACGCCTTTTTTCACTTTTTGCTGAACCAAAGCAGCATTTT
>CAYXCZ010000014.1:0-100410 GCA_964463695.1 uncultured Lentimicrobiaceae bacterium
AAATAGGGAATGATTGTTAAACATCTGTTTTACATCACTTTATCTTATTATGAAAAATCCTCTAAATAAAAATAAAGACATGTATATTCTATTAATTCTTTGGTGTAAAACGCAAAAATTGTGCTTGTTTTGATAAATTTTTTCAAAATTTGTAATAGAAACCAGATTTACACAATAACAATTACTAACACAAAAACACTATTTTTGCTGCGATGAAACAACAACGAAAAGCCGTACTTTTTGCTTTACTCGCAGTGGCTTTTTGGTCGACGATGAGTTCTGCATTCAAAATCACTCTCAGATATATTGCCTATGATCAGTTGCTTTTTTGGGCTGCACTTTTCGCAGTTGCAATTTTAGCAGCAATAGTCTTCATAAGAACTGATTACAGGCTTCTTTTCAACCAAACTAAAAGCGATATTCTTCGTTCTGCGTTACTCGGTTTTCTAAATCCATTTGCTTATTACCTCGTCCTTTTTAAAGCTTATGACTTGTTACAAGCACAGGAAGCAGGAGTTCTTAATTATAGCTGGCCTGTTGTATTAGTGATTTTGTCAGTACCAATATTAGGTCAACATATTGGTTTGAAAGGTTTTATAGCAATTCTTATAAGCTTTTCAGGTCTGCTTGTAATCAGCACTAAAGGAAATCCAATGGATCTTAACTTTTCTAATCCCTTAGGTGTATTTTTGGCTGTTGGAAGTGCTTTTCTTTGGGCTCTTTATTGGATAATAAATCTTAGGGATAAGCGGGAAGAGCAGTTAAAAATATTTATGAACATGATTTTTGGAGGTGCTTACATTACCGCCTATTTAATTCTTTTCTCAGAAATAAATCCACCTTCTTTGCCTGCGCTGACTGGAGCAGCTTATATCGGGATTTTTGAGATGGGGATTACTTTTGTGTTCTGGTTGCTCGCTTTAAAAAATGCTACAAATACAGCTAAAGTGAGTAATTTGATTTTTTTATCCCCTTTTATTGCCTTGTTTTTCATTCATTTTTTTGTTGGAGAGCCCATTTTACCAAGTACTATTGTTGGTTTATTCCTTATCGTAACAGGAATTTTACTTCAACAATTTCGCTTTACTTTTATTAAAAATATTTTTTCAAAATGATTCCTACAATTGATTATCAATTAATTACATTTTCAGTTATTGATATTGCACAAGAGGCTGCAACTTTTATACGTGAACAAAGTGGCAAATTTAAACGCAGTGATATCATTATAAAGGGCCTTCATGATATGGTTTCATATGTTGATAAACAATCTGAGGAGATGATTATCAAAGGGTTAAAGAATATTTTACCTCAGGCAGGATTCATTGCCGAGGAAAGTGGAAATGCAATTGCAGAGACGTTTAACTGGATCATTGACCCACTTGACGGTACAACAAATTTTGTGCATGGAATACCCCTATTTAGCATTAGTATTGCTCTAAAAGAAGAAAATTCAATTGTATCAGCAGTAGTTTTGGAAGTGAATAGCCGGGAATGTTTTTACGCATGGAAAGACGGTCCTGCTTTTTGTAATGGATTGGAAATCAAGGTTAGTACAACTAAAAAAATATCTCAAAGTCTTATTGCAACCGGATTTCCATACTCTGACTTTTCACGAATGATACCCTATATGCAGGTTTTTGATTTGCTGATGAGAGAAAGCAGAGGCATTCGACGACTGGGATCGGCTGCTTTGGACCTCGCTTATGTTGCTTGCGGAAGATTTGAAGTTTTTTACGAATATGGCTTGCACCCATGGGACGTTGCAGCCGGAGTTTTAATTGTTGAACGTGCAGGAGGTAAATTAAGCGGATTTGACGGCTCTGACGAAGTGATATTTGGAAAAGACATCCTTGCCAGCAATGGCAATGTTCATGATGAAATGCTGGCAATCACGAAGGAGTGTTTTGAAAACAAAGAGGAAACGGATTAAATCCAACAATAATACTGAAACTTATATTCCTTACCTGCTATCGTTTCTACGTTGAGAATTATTACCTCCTCTTGATGGTTTCCTGCCATAGGACTTCCCTCCTCTTCTGGGTTTATGGCTACTCTTATTCCTTTCATAGTTTTCCAATGACGGGCCCTCGCCTAAATGCAACGGAAGCAACAATTTTCTTACTGGAGAGCCGATAAACTCTTCAATTCTTCGAAACTTACCCATTTCTTTTTCGTTGATAAAAGTAAGAGCAACTCCACTTTTTTCAGCTCTTGCAGTTCGGCCCACCCGATGCACATAATCCTCAGCATCACCTGGCACGTTGTAGTTGATAACCAGACTAATATCATCCACATCAATGCCTCTGGAAACGATATCAGTCGCAACCAGAATTTGTAAATTTCTGCTTCTGAAGCGATTCATTACCTCTGCCCGCTGATCCTGTTCCAAATCGGAATGAATAGCACTGACATTGAACTTTTTTCTTTTCAGAATTGACTCAACTTCCTTGACACCAACTTTTGTTGATGCGAAGATTAAAACAAGCGGCAAGTCTTTACCATCAATGAGACTTTCAATCAAAGCAATTTTTTGATTGTCATAAACAAGATAAGCTGCTTGCAACACATTTTCGGCTGGTTTGGAAACAGCAAGGTTGATTTGTTTTGGTGCAATTAAAATACGATCAGTAAGTTTACGAATAGAATCCGGCATCGTTGCTGAAAAAAGGAGTGTCTGTCTTTTTACAGGTAAATTACTCAGTATCTTCATGATATCAGGTAAAAAACCCATATCCAGCATCCGGTCAGCTTCGTCCAAAATCAAATACTTTAAATTTGAGAAATCGACATATCCCAAATTAAGATGTGAAATCAACCTTCCAGGGGTTGCAACAATTACCTGAGCTCCTTGCTGAAGTGCCTTTTTTTCCTGATCGAAACCTGCACCGGTTCCTCCACCATAAACAGCTATGGAACTCGTGTTCGCGAAATAAGAAAAACCTTGCAATTGCTGGTCAATCTGAATAGCTAACTCACGTGTTGGCGCAATTATCAACGCCTGAATGGTATCATCGTGATCCTGTGTTAACAATTTATGTATTAATGGCAACAAAAAAGCGGCTGTTTTACCAGTACCGGTTTGAGCACAAGCGATTAGATCATGTCCTCCTAAAATAATCGGGATCGCTTCCTCCTGTATCGGACTAGGCTTCTCATATCCCATCGCCTCAACACCTTCCATCACTGGTGCGGCCAGATTAAAGTCTGTAAATATCAATGATTCAATTTTTTATTCTACAAAGATAGTTTTATTTCGTTTATAATTTTTTGTCCGGCTGATACGCAACTGAAGAATCAGATTATCTGATAAAATATTACTAACAGTATAAATATTTTATAAGCAACTGATATTTAAACTCTTAAATATTAAACCCAATTATCTTCAATTTAATATTAAAAACCTGTTTTTTTACCTTTATCAATAGCAGGAACACCAGCTTTCATCCATTCCGGACAGGACGCTCCTTTTAAATAATAGTCAAAAAACTGTTGCATTCGCTTCGTAAGATCCATTGAATCAGCTCTTCGTGTCAAATTATGAGGGGCGTTATTATAAACAAGCATCCATACCGGCTTGTCGAGTCTGCGTAAAGCATTAAAAAATTCAATTCCCTGATACCAGGGCACGGCTCCATCGTTATCATTCGACATGATTAACAAAGGCGTTTCAATACGATCAGCATAAAACAAAGGTGAATTCTCGATATAAGCCTGCTGATTTTCCCATAAACTGGCACCGATTCGGCTCTGTCCTTCTTCATATTGAAATGCTCTTACCATTCCGCTCTCCCAACGAATACCTCCATAAGCACTTGTCATATTGCTCACTGGAGCTCCTGCCATTGCTGCTTTGAATAAATTCGTTCGTGTAACCAGCCAGGCTGTTTGGTATCCTCCCCAGCTTTGTCCTTGCAAGCCCATTCGGGTTGCATCGATTTGCCTAGTCCTTTCAAGCATACTTTGCGTTCCACTGATAATGGCATCGTAAGCACTTTGTCCGGGAAGCGGTGAACGGTACTTAATATCGGGCGTGAAAACAAAATAACCCCGACTCGTGTAGTCACTTATGTTAATAGTTGATCTTGAAGGCCTTGGGATTATATGGCGATATAAATCTTCGCTGTGCGTCTCATAAAAATAAACTATCATTGGATAAGTACTGTCGCTCGAAAAATTGGCAGGGTAATATAGAAGTCCCTCCAAAGAATCTCCATTAAAAGAAATCCAATCAACAAGCTTCACATCACCCCAACAATAGGATTTTTGTTGAGGATTGGCAAGGCTAATTTGATTGGTATTGACAAAATGATCGTGTGTTAAATGCAGGTCAGGGTATTGTTGGTATGTTTCTTTGCGAAAAGTAAAAGTGTCAGTCTTTTTTGCTTTTGCTAAGCCTGACATTCGGGCGGGCTCATTCACCAACATTTTAGAAATACCACTTTTCAAATCTAAGACAGCAAAACCTGAAGACTTCAATTCATGGTTGTATGCACTAAGATATAACTGTTCAGGCAGATAAAACGCCTCCCGATCAAGGTTCAGGTAGCGAAATGAAACATCCTTACCCTCAGGTAATTGCGTCATCTGAACTGCATTTTTTTTGCAAGTAATATCGAGTTTCCATAAATGATTCCGACTGTAAACAACCGCCTCGTCCTCATTAATCCAACCTGCAAAACCATATGGACCAGCTTCATTTGGAACGTCATTTTCCAGACTATAGAACACATCAAGGGAATTATTTGTAATTTTTGATCGATTTAAATCCTTGATATTCAAACTATACCAGGAGCTGTCAGCAAGACTATAGTATAAAAGATAATCAGCAGAAGGCGATAAACTGAAAAAAGAAGAGAACTTCTCAATCAACAACTTTTTTTGTCCTGTTTTCCGGTCAACTATGTAAATATCGTTATAGCGTGCCTGCTCCCAACTTGAAAATTTCTCATATGGAACAGGGTCAAGTCCTATAAGAAATTTTCGATGCAATTTTTGATCCAGGCGTACATCAAAATACTGATTATCTGATAATTGAATAAACAGACCATTATCTGGATAATAGACAGCAGTTTGTGATCTTTTGCGGTCTTTCTCCAATTCTTTCAATTGCTGTGGTTGAAGTCGGCCATCCATCCAATTCCAAATATCAAGGCTTACCTTTTCATCGGCTGTAAGTGTATCTTTTGAGCGATACTCAGGTTTGGGTGCAAGCCCAAAATAAAGTGCTGTACCATCCTCTGAAAACTGAGGTTTGAAGTTTTCACTTACAGATAAGCTTGCTGGAAAAAATGAAGAAACAGTATCCAAAATAATAGTTGCAATATCATCTTTACGATTCATAAATGCCATCTGATATACTTTCCTACTGCTCGTATCTGAGGTAAAAAGAAATGCAAGTTGTTGACCCTGTGAATCAAATACCGGCTGTGAAGCTTGTCCAGCAGTTGAAAAGACAACAAAATGATTCTTTGGTTCATTACTATAACGCATTACATAAGTTGAATCAATTGAATCACCCTTTTGCTCTATCCACAAAAGACCATTATTGTAATCAGAAAGCGCAAATGATGCAACTTTTTCAAATGAAGATACTTGAAGGTTATCTAGGTCAACTACTTTAAAATGAGCCGTTGTCGATTTCTTTTTTGCAGGTTTTTTCTTATCTGCTTTCTTACTCTTTGTGGTATCAGATACTGTTGTATCCTTTGGTGGCTGATAGTTTTCCTCATGCAGAATTGCTAAAAGTGTTCCTACTTCACCAGCTGATTTATACTCTTTTACATCAGCAAATTTTAAAGTTGTGTCCTCAATAAAGAACCTGACTCCTAACGAATCCTTCAATAATTTTTCCTTTTTAATTCCAGCCAGCTGCTGCTTACGAAGGCTATCGTAAGGAGGTTTTATTTTATAAATCAAACCTTTTCCATCTGGGAAAAAGTCAGCATCATATCCTCTTGAAATAGTATCATAACGTTTGCTCTCAATAGAAAAAAGCAAGAGTTTGCCATCACCAACCTGAGGATTCCAAATCCAGCAAACATGTTTTCCATCATCAGACATTTTAATGCCTGAAATATCCTTCCAATCATCATATACATTATAATTCAATGGTTTACATTCTTGTGATTGCAACATTTGGCTTGTCACCATTGCAACAAAAAACAATAAAATCCAATTTCTATACTTCATTTTTATGATTTTAAATGATCAATTAGAATGTCAAATTTAAGTTTTATATCCTTTTCTCGAATTAACTATTTTCAAAAACATTACGTAAAAATGGAACATTACTATTGATTTCGTGATGTAAATTAAAGTTTAATACAAGATATCCGGTTTTCTATACTTTCATTTAAACCATAATGACAGTTAAAAAGGACGTATGATTTGAAATAAACAAAGTTTAACAGTCCTTTTTTAAGCAAAATCAAAACTTCGCTTTGATTAATAATCATTTATCTCTACTTTTGTCATGCAATCCTATTGAAGGCAAAAAATAGCAATTATCTCATTATGAGTTACATATCATTTACCAAAATTCAGCTTATTAATCTGGAGTTTGCACTTTCTCACGAATTGGTACGATCCAACCGTTCAGGTGCGTATTCAAGTACAACAATTGCAAGTTGTAACACCCGAAAATACCATGGATTATTGGTTGTTCCTCAGCCCTGGCTCGATCACAATAACCATGTTTTATTATCCTCGTTGGATGAAACCATCATTCAACATGAAGAGGAGTTTAATTTTGGTGTTCGGATGTACCCTAATGGAACCTATAATCCAAAGGGTCATAAATACTTACGTGAATTTACAGCTGAACCAATACCAAAAATCACTTACAGGGTTGGCGGAGTGGTTTTAAGCAAAGAATTGCTTTTTGCCGAAAGTGAATCACGGGTTCTTATCCGCTACACACTTGAAGATGCTCATTCAAAAACGACACTTCGTTTAAAACCATTTTTGGCATTTAGAAATGTTCATCAGTTGACGCGTGCAAATATCGGAGCCAACACTAAATACGAACCCACTTCCAATGGTGTTTCTTGGCAGATGTATCATGGCTATTCAAGGTTGTATTTTCAAACTTCTGCTAAAAACGAATACACTCACATTCCTGATTGGTATTTCAATATTGAGTATCTGCGAGAAAAAGAGGCAGGACTTCCCTTTCAGGAAGATCTCTTTGCTCCAGGCTTTTTCGATATAGAAATTAAAAAAGGTGAAAGTATTATTGTCGCAGCTGGTATTGATGAAGTTAAGGCTGATACACTAAAACGTGCTTTTGCAGCAGAGCTTAAAAAACGTACACCCCGCAACAACTATAAAAACTGTCTGATTAACGCAGCCGAGCAATTTTTAGTGAAATCAAAACATAAAACTGAATTGATGGCAGGTTTTCCCTGGTTTGGCACTTGGGGGCGCGACACCTTTATTGCTTTACCAGGTGTTACATTGAGTCGTGGGGATGAGACTAATTTCAAAAATGTGCTCGAAACAATGATTAGCACTATGAAAGGGCCTTTATTTCCAAATATTGGCAGAGACAATAAACCCGACTACGCTGCTGTTGATGCTCCATTGTGGTTTTTCTGGTGTCTACAAGAATACGCTGCTTTTAAAAATGACAACACCGAAATTTGGAAGAAGTACAAAAAAACAATTGTGACCATTTTAGAAGGTTACCGCAATGGTACTGATTACAATATATATATGAATGAAGATGGTCTCATTTCAGCTGGCGGTCAGGGTATGGCTCTCACTTGGATGGATGTCTTCAATAACAGCAAACCTGTAACACCTCGTTCTGGCTACGCTGTGGAAGTGAATGCACTGTGGTATAATGCTGTTTGTTTTTCACTCGATATGGCCAAAAATTGTGATGATGCTGCATTCATTCGTGATTGGGAGTGGTTACCTGAAAGATTTAGATCTTCTTTTGCTGCCATGTTTACACAGCCAGGAAAATCATATCTGGCCGATTATGTTTATGAAAACACAACCGATTGGACCATAAGACCCAATATGCTCCTCGCCGTTTCATTACCTTATTCTCCTGTAAATGAAGAGGTCCAGAACTCGGTTTTAAAAAAAATCAAATCTGACCTACTTACGGAAAGAGGATTAAGATCACTTACACCCACGCACGTAAATTACAAGGGAGTTTATGCAGGAAATGAGCATGAACGCCATATGGCTTATCATCAGGGCACAGTTTTCCCCTGGTTGCTATCGCATTTCAGCAGAGCGTGGGTTCGTTTAAATGGAAAATCAGGTTTGTCATTGGTTGAAGATTTGTATGCCAATTTTGAACCAACTTTATTTGATGCCGGCTTAGGGACTGTCTCAGAAATTTACGATGGCGATCCTCCTCATGAAGCGCGGGGAGCCATATCGCAAGCCTGGAGCGTGGCAGCACTTATTCAGATGAAGGAATTAATTGACAAAACAAAATAGCTAACATCAACGCATAAAAACTCAGAAAATGAAGGTATTAATGTTTGGATGGGAGTTCCCTCCACATATCACCGGAGGTCTTGGGACTGCTTGTTTCGGAATGACAAAAGGCTTGGTTAAACATGATGTTGAAATCATTTTTGTAGTTCCAAAAGCATATGGAGACGAAAGTGAAGAAGCTGTTCGTATTGTCAATGCCAGTGATGTGTCGGTGGATATCGATAAAGAAGAAAGCAAAACTTACTGGGAACGTGTTCAGTACATGGAAATTGGCTCAAATATCATTCCATATGTCGGGCCCGAATTGTTTGAGACGCTGCAAGAAGAAGCTCATAGTGTTACTGAAACTTTCAAAAGCCCGGTATTTAGTCAGAAATATGAATTTTCCGGCAAATACGGCACTAACCTGATGGAAGAAGTTGCCCGATACGCGCTTGTAGGTTCTGCTATTGCAACTAAAGTTGATTTCGATATAATTCATGCTCACGACTGGCTCACCTATTCTGCGGGTGTTGCTGCAAAAGAAACAACAGGAAAACCACTTGTGGTGCACATGCATGCCACAGAATTTGACCGTTCCGGTGAAAACATCAACACAGATGTATATGCCATTGAGCGAAGAGGCATGGAAATGGCAGATAAAGTTATCACTGTAAGTAACTTAACACGAAAAATTGTGATTGAAAAATACGGTATCGACCCAAGAAAGGTTGTTACTGTTCACAATGCTGTGGAACCTGTTGATAAATCAGAAATGAACCTTCCTGAGAAACAGGTAAAGGAAAAAGTTGTTACCTTCCTTGGAAGAATTACTTTTCAGAAAGGGCCTGAATATTTTGTTGAAGCAGCACGAAAAATCCTTCAAAAAGATGATAATGTGCGCTTTGTCATGGCGGGCACAGGTGACTTATTGAATAAAATGGTGCAACGTGTAGCTCAATTAAGAATTGGTCATAAATTTCACTTCACCGGTTTTTTGAAAGGTGATGATGTGGATAAAATGTTTGCCATGTCAGATGTATTTGTGATGCCATCAATTTCTGAGCCTTTCGGAATTGTGCCATTGGAGGCAATGCGCTCTAATGTCCCCGTTGTTATTTCAAAACAATCGGGTGTCGCCGAAGTTCTTAAGCATGCTTTGAAAGTTGACTTCTGGGATGTCGATGGATTAGCTGATGCAATTTACGGACTTTGCCATTATGATGCCTTGTCAAAAACCTTTATAAATCATGGCAAAGAGGAAGTTGATAATCTCAAATGGGAACATGCGGCCAAACTCATCAAAAAAGTGTATGAATCTGCACTTCAATAACTAATTGATTTAAAACGAAATAAATAAAACGTCAGGACATATAATATACAGAGAATATGAAATCTATCTGCTTTTACTTTCAGGTACATCAGCCTTTCCGCCTTAGAACCTATCGCTTCTTTGACATCGGGAAAAATCATTTTTATTACGATGAGTATTTCAATCGTATGATAATGAGACGTATAGCTGAGAAATGCTATCTTCCAATGAATGCAATCCTGATGGAGCAAATCAAAGAGTTTGGAGCTCAGTTCAAAGTAAGTTTCTCAATCTCAGGAATTGCAATCGAGCAAATGGAGCTTTATGCCCCAGAAGTGTTGGAAAGCTTTAAAAAACTGGTTGCAACAGGAAATGTAGAGATTTTAGCCGAAACCTATGCTCACTCCCTTAGTTCGCTCAAAAATGCTGACGAATTTCGCTTACAAGTTGAGGCACACAGCAGCAAGATTGAAGAGGTTTTTGGCATCAAACCAGTTAGTTTCCGTAACACCGAGTTAATTTATTCTGATAAAATCGGGGCTCAAGTTGCCGACATGGGCTTTAAAGTAATGCTAACTGAAGGAGCTAAGCATGTTCTTGGATGGAAAAGTCCGAATTTCATGTATGCCAATGCCATTAACCCTAAACTAAAAGTCCTCACACGTAATTTCAGGCTTAGTGATGATATTTCATTCCGCTTTGGGCAACAAACCTGGGCTGAGTGGCCACTAACAGCCGACAAATTTGCCGGTTGGCTAAATGATGTTAGTCCAAAAGAAGAAGTAGTAAACATATTTCTTGATTATGAAACCTTTGGTGAACATCAATGGGCAGCTACCGGAATTTTTGAATTCATGAAGACACTGCCTTCAGCTGTTTTAACTAAAACAAAATTCAAATTTGCGACCCCTTCAATGTTGGCAAATGAATTGCAACCGGTTTCGGCAATTCATGTCCCCTATCCTATCTCCTGGGCAGATGAAGAACGTGATATCACAGCCTGGTTAGGCAATCACCTTCAGGATGAATCGTTTGAAAAATTGTATGAACTGGCATCAAAGGCTGCATCAAGTGATGATGAAAGCATTCGGCGTGACTGGAATTACCTCCAATCTTCCGATCACTTTTATTATATGTGCACCAAATGGTTCTCCGATGGCGATGTTCATAAGTATTTTACGCATTACCCATCTCCCTACGAAGCATACATTAATTACATGAACGTACTAGCTGATTTTGCCATTCGTGTTAATCAATCAAGTGGGGGGACAAAAGAAATCGTTGAAGAAATACTCGCCTCTGGAGCTAAAATTGGCACGGAAATAGGTAAAGCTGTTCAGAACGAACTCCGTAAAACAGCCGACAGCTTGCAAAAAAGATTTAAAAAGGAAGAGGATAAAATTAAACCCAGGTTAGAATCTTTAATTGAACTTTCTGATAAAAAAATCAAGGAAGTTATCAAAGATCTTGAAGCAGAAGATTTGGTAATAGCTCTCAATGATGCTCAGGATGAATTGGTTAACAAAGTTCTCCCCAACCTTTCGAAAGCTACCCGTAAAAAATATGATGAAACAAAAACCGCTGCCGGTAAAATCAGTAAAGCACAGGCTAAAAAAGTCCGTGCAATTATTGAAGAGAAATTGCAGCAGATTATTAAGTAATTGACAATCTTTTATTTAACCAATACATACCATCAGGCACTTTGAAATAAAAGAGTGACCTGATGGTTTATTTTAAGACCTAAATATGACTACAAAAAACTTGAAAAAACCAGAGTACCTCTTTGAGATAAGTTGGGAAGTTTGCAATATGGTTGGTGGAATTTATACCGTTCTGTCAAGTAAAGCCAAAATGCAAAAGGAAGCTTTCGGCGACAATTATATTACAATTGGACCCGACGTTTGGAAAGAAACACACAAAAACCCTTATTTCATTGAAGATCAGTCACTTTTCAACGAATGGAGACAACAATCAGCTCTCAAAGGAATGAAATTCAGAGTTGGCAGATGGGCAATTGAAGGCCGACCTATTGCTATTCTTATTGACTTCACACCTTTATTTCCTGAAAAAGATACGATTTTTGCCCGTTTTTGGGAAACATATCAGCTCGATTCAATTCATGGTCCCTGGGATTATGTGGAACCGGTTATGTTTGGTTATGCTGCAGGACAGGTAATCGAAAGCTTCTACCAGTATTTTTTAACGGGATACGATCGCGTTGTTGCTCACTTTCACGAATGGATGACAGGCTCAGGAATTCTGTATCTAAAAAAATACACTCCACAAATTGCAACAGTTTTTACAACCCATGCTACGTATATGGGAAGATCTATTGCGGGCAATGGATTACCTTTATATCAGGATCTGGCCACTTATAACCCAACTGTAATGGCAAATCGCTTCAATATTACGGCGCAACAGTCGCTCGAAGGACTTGCTGGCAGGGAAGCCGATGCTTTTACGACAGTAAGCGAAATTACAGCTAATGAATGCCGGCAGTTTTTAGGTCGTGATCCTGATTCAATAACTATCAATGGCTTTGATCCTAAGATAGTTGGCAGTCTGGACCAGCTGCCTGTTAAGCGATCGATCGCACGGAAACGTATCCTTCAGGTAGCTTCAATTCTCTCTGGATCGACGCTTCCTGACGATACAACTCTCGTTATAAGCAGCGGACGCTACGAATTCAAAAACAAGGGAATCGACTTGTTTATTGAAGCTCTTGGAGAGTTAAACAAAGATAAGAGTTTGAAAAAGAATATAGTAGGAGTAATTGCTGTACCGGCAAACAGTGCCGGGCCCAACAAAATATTACGCGACTGCTTGTCGAATCCTGACTGTAAGGAGCTTGCCAGTCCTGCTTTTTCAACACACTTTCTTCATGATGCCGCCAATGATGCTGTGTTAAATAAAATTCAACAAGTTGGACTGACGAATGACAAAGAATCTCTGGTAAAACTTGTTTTTATACCTGTTTACCTTAAAGGGGAAGACGGAATATTTGATTTACATTACTATGATTTTCTCACAGCATTCGACTTATCAGTATTTCCATCGTATTATGAACCATGGGGTTACACACCATTGGAGAGTGTTGCTTTTGGCATTCCAACCATTACAACAAGCCTGGCAGGCTTCGGCATCTGGGTTAAAGAACTAGGTTTGGATGGGAAGTCCGTAATCGTTGTAGATCGAAAAGAAGGCAATAGTAAGGAAGTTATCAGCGAACTTCATCAAAAAATGCTGACTTTTGCCACACTCAGTTCAGAAGATCGATTGCCATTCAACCAAGAATCGTTTGAGATTGCTGAAAAGGCATGGTGGTCAGAGCTGTTGCAGTACTACTATCAAGCCTGGGATGTTGCTATCACTAAACTTGAAGGTAGAACTGATGTATTTGAAAATAAACGTTTTACTGAAACTTTAAGAACCTTAAATTTGGACAAACAAGATCAACCTACCTGGAAGAAAATTTTATTTCAGCCGGTATATACAAAAGAACTGGAAAAACTTCATAAACTCGCTCAAAACCTTTGGTGGTCGTGGAATGATGACGCTATTTCACTCTTCGAAACCCTTGATCCTCAGGCATGGCAAGATGTGGAACACAACCCTGTTCATCTCATGGAAGGTCTGTCAAAAAAACAGATGGAAGCCATTGAAAAAGATGAAGTTTTTGTTGGATGCATTAACAAAGTATATAACCGTTTTCTAGCTTACATGGAAGGAGCATCAACAAGCCCAAATCGTATTGCGTATTTTAGCATGGAATATGGTCTGCATAAAAGTTTGAAAATTTATTCAGGGGGTTTAGGTATTTTGGCTGGCGATTACCTTAAAGAAGCAAGTGATTCAGCCGTTAACTTAGTCGGCATGGGACTTTTGTACCGCTACGGTTATTTCCAGCAAGATATTTCTCTCTTTGGTGATCAGGTAGCGCAATATATTCCTCAGAAATTCACCCACTTACCGCTTGAACCTTTGCGTGATGAGAAGGGAGATTGGATAACTGTAAGTATTGCACTTCCAGGCAGAACAGTAATAGCAAAGGCCTGGAAAGTTCCAGTTGGACGAATTCCATTGTACCTTCTTGATACAGATATTGAAGAGAATCAAGCTGACGATAGAAACATCACTCACCAACTTTATGGCGGTGATAGTGAAATGCGATTTAAACAAGAAATGGTTCTTGGCATTGGTGGTATTCGTCTTATCGAGAAATTGGGATTAGAACCGACAATTTATCATAGTAACGAAGGTCATTCTGCTTTCATTGGTCTTGAGCGTCTGCGCGTTTTAATGGATGAACATCAATTTAGTTTTGATACCGCTAAAGAAATTGTTCGTGGATCAACGCTTTTCACAACACATACTCCTGTGCCTGCAGGTCATGATGCCTTTGAAGAGCATTTGCTTCGTACCTATATGCCTCACTATGCTGAAAGACTGCATATTAGCTGGGACGACTTTGTTAATCTAGGTAAGTTCAAAGCCAATGATAGTGGAGAAAAATTCTCGATGAGTGTGCTGGCAACCAATCTAAGTCAGGAAGTGAACGGAGTTAGTAAAATTCACGGACGTGTTTCACGCGAAATGTTTCAGCCGCTCTATCCGGGATATTTTGCTGATGAACTTCATGTTGGCTTTGTAACTAATGGCGTTCACTACCCCACATGGACCGATTCTGCTGTTAAAGAATTGTATCACAAATATTTAACACCTGGTTTTGAATCAGATCAAGCGAATCAGGAGAACTGGAAAGCAATTCAGGATGTTCCAAATAATCAGGTTTGGGATATCCGAAAGCAGCTAAAAGAGGAGCTGATAACATACCTCAAATTCAGGGTAAAACAAGATTTAACCAAACGTCAGGAAAGTCCAAAGATCATTCTGAAAACAATAGAATCGCTTAATAGTAAGTCACTTATCATTGGTTTTGCCCGTCGTTTTGCTACCTATAAACGTGCTCATTTGCTCTTTACCAATCTCGAACGCCTGGCAAAAATTGTAAATAATCCTGAAAAACAAGTGCTTTTTGTTTTTGCCGGGAAGGCTCATCCAAACGATAAAGCTGGTCAGGATTTAATCAAAAGAATCATTGAGGTATCCAAGATGTCGGAGTTTATTGGCAAAGTCATATTCGTAGAAAACTATGATATGGATTTGGGTAAAAAACTCACAAGTAGTTGTGATATCTGGCTCAACACTCCCACCCGACCATTGGAAGCATCAGGAACCAGCGGTGAAAAAGCAGTTATGAATGGAGTTTTAAACTTCTCTGTTCTTGATGGTTGGTGGGCCGAAGGTTATAAACCAAATGCAGGCTGGGCTATCCAGGAAAAAAGAACGTATACGAATCAACAGTTTCAGGATGAACTTGATGCAGAAACTATTTACAGCCTACTTGAAACTGAAATAGTTCCTGCATATTACGACCGAGGCGATTCTATTGTGCCTGATCGTTGGGTTCAGTTTATCAAAAATAACATATCAGGAATTGCTCCTCATTTCACCATGAAACGGATGCTTAATGATTATTTTGATCGTTATTACAACAAACTAATTGAAGCATCGCGCAGGAATATCAACGAAAACTTTGCTCCAGCAACTGCAATGGCATTGTGGAAACAAAAGGTTAAAAATGCATGGGATAACATTCAGGTACAAACCATAAAAGCACCTGATCCAACTGTCAGACCTCTCGACTTTGGAGAGAATTTTGTTGCAGAAATTACCTTGCAAACTCCTGGTTTGGAAAGCGGAGAGATTGGTATTGAATTACTTTTTGGACGAAAACTTCATGATAAAATTGATGAAATTGTCTTTGTCGAAAAGATGAGCATCGTTGGTTCAGGAGATGGCTGGGTTCAGTATCATATTAATGTGCCGGTTTACAGAGCTGGAGTATATGATTATACCTTCCGTATCTTTCCGGTTCATCCAAATCTTCCTCACCGTCAGGATTTCCCAATGGTTAAGTGGCTGTAGTACAACTAATTATTATATAAAAAACGTCGGTCAAAAATGGGCCGGCGTTTTTTTATACAAACTTAGCTGTTACTTTTCTGAGTGTTTAGGATTGTTACCAAAACTCCTATACACTTTCTGGTGAATTTCCTTTACTACATGGCCTATCTGATTGGTGTCAATGCCTGAAAAATTGGACATTAACAGCATAGGTTTGAAAGGAAAATTATTATGGTAAGGCGGTTGCATGTAATTAAAAGGCAATAGTTCCAAGCCCAATCTATTATAGAAGTTTACTCTTCGCTCAGTTAAAATATCAATAATTGGCTCAACCTCAAGTATTACGGATGTATTTTCTTCAGTCAGAAAATCATTAAAAATCTTTGAACCAATGCCTCCACTTCGATGCAAAGATGAAACCATAAAATGCTCAACATATCGAAAGTTTTTGATATGCCACCAGCTTATAAAGGCAACTGGATCATTTTTATAATCTACAAACAGTTTTACAACAAAATCTGTTTCGGGTAGCATTGACTCAAAACTATACTTATCCCTTCGCTCATCCAATGGAAAAGCTTCCTCCATCAATTTCCAGAAATTAGCAAAAAGAATCGAATCGCTTAACAAACTCTCTTTTGATAAGACATTCATTTGATGTGATTTAAGTCTGATTAAAAATATTAAATAAGTTGCAGAATGGCATAGTGCTTCCCATTTATTGTAATACTTTCACCTGATTTCTTATCCTTCAGAGCTAAATAAACAGGTACCTGTGTCGAAAAAATAGCTACTTCCTGTTCTTCAAAACGAATCATTCCAATACCAACTGCTACAAAAAAACAGCTCTGATCAGTAATAACCAATGTGCCGTGTGATACACTTGTGGGAGTGCGGTTAAAATCAATATTTCGAAGAATCCTTAAGTTGATCTCTGTTTGCTCAAGTTGTTTTGAAAGCATGTTTCGCTTTCGTATCTGCTGGTTTCGGAATCCATCATAACGGTCTTTTGGACAACCATAAGCTGCAGCTTCCTGCTCTGCATCCTCCATAGCAGATTGTATTGTCTCCAACGATTGTTGCTGATTTTCAATACAATAGTTAACCAGACGTTGCTTAAAGCCTATATCTCTATTGGCTTTTGTGTTTACATCGGCATGAATTTCAAGTTCCATTGAATATCGTATTTTTGCAGTCTGAAAAGAAGCTGCAAAAGTAGCTTAATATGCATCAAAAAATCAAATTAATGGCTCAAAACGACCCAACACTTTCACGCGCAAACCTTGAGATGATAACCATTGCAAGTGAATATTGCACCTTAATCGAAAATTGTTCATCGCATACACCTTCAATTTTCCTGCAATCAATACGCGGATTTGCTCCCTTACTTTACCTTCGGGGTAGTTTGATAAAAGCAGCCGAACCTGAATTTCCGGAAGCCAACGAACGTTTTGTCACTGAAGAACAGTGGGATGGCATTTTCACACGTTTGCGCGAACTTTTAGGAGATCAGGACGAATTTCTTTACATGGGCTTTTCAGAATTTGGAGAACAAACCACACTCACCGGGAGTCTATCAGAACATCTTGCTGATGTTTATCAGGATATGAAGGATTTGATCTTGCTTTTTAAACGCCCTTCCCTCGCTTCACGTGAAAATGCCATTTATGAATGTTCTCTTCTTTTTCAAGAGCGTTGGGGCGCAAGATTAGCAGTCATTTTGCCTGTTATTCATCAACTTACAGTATCAAATCAAAATAATAACCAGAATAATCCGGAAGATTTTCCTGGACTTTACTAATTCCTACAACCTAAATCTTTTATTCAGGATACATAAAGGATTTTAATTCATACGCTCTTGCTTCTCCTTTTTAAGCTTGGCGGCTCTTTCAGCCAGTTCACGTTGAAATTGCTCTTCTGCACGAAAATAAGCCAATACCTTTTTTGGCGGCAATTCTTTTCTGATGGCTTGAATAAACTGCTTTCTTGCATTTAACGCATTTTCTGCTTGCTCCAATCGCCCATCAATAATTGCATTAATTTGATCGTCATTCATTTTTTCTGATCCTTCCCGTATCTCCTCAAGTTGTTGACGACGATTCCGTTTTTGAGCATCCATAACTATTTGATATTCATCATACAAAGGCCAAAAAACTTTAGCTTCTTGAGGAGTTAGATGCATTTGCCTGGTGAAGAATGCTATTTTCGTTGTCTCAATTTTTTGTTTTTGAGGTCCTCCTAACATGCGTTCCTGTCCAATAAGGGTCATACTGCCGGTCGTTAAAACGAAGCCAAGCAATACTAAAATCAATTTATTTTTCATATACTTTAAAATTCAAATTCTTCTTTTTCAATAAGATATAACATTATTTCATCTAATTGCAACTCATCGAGCAATAGCTGAAGTGAGTCGCTTTCAATCATTGTATTTGTTTTATTTTCCATCTCTTCACTCTTGAGCTGTGAATCCTGAGGCATTAAAACAGCTATGTTGTCAACTGCTTTTAGTTGTTGGATTGAATCCTCATAAAGAGTCAATTCAGCAGTTTGTACCGGCGTATTTTTGAACTCATGAATAAAAAAGATTGTCCCTGAGGCTAATAAAAGTACCAATGCAGCTGCAATGCCAACCGCCAATCTGAAATGCTTAACAGGTTTTACGTATGTTGATTCAATCCTTTTATCAACAGATTTCTGCAAATTATCAAAATAACCCGGTGGTAAATCAGCAAAGGCCTCTGCTTTTTTGCCTTTTAAATCATGTATTTTGTTTCTCATTAGCGGACATTTTTAACTAATTGATCTTCAATCTTTTTTACACATTGATGGTAAGTGGATTTAACTGTTCCCTCGGCTAATCCAAGTACTATTGCAATCTCTGCAAAAGGCGTTTCATTGAAATAACGCATTCCAAATATTTTACGCTGATGAATTGTTAAATGTTTTATTGCTTGTTCCAATTCCTTAACTGGATCTGATTCATGCTGAAAGACTTTGCGGTCGTCACGAATGTCGTCTGTTTTAATAAAGAAAAACTTCTTCCATTTTTGTTTTCGCAAATACTGAAGTGCTTCATTCGTTGCAACACGATATAGCCATGTTGAAATTGTTGATTCAGAACGAAAAGCAGGCAATGCAAACCACACTTTTATCCAGGTTTCCTGTAACACATCATCAGCTTGATCATGCTGAATAACTATTGTACGGATGTGCGCATAAAGCATTGGACTATATTCACTTACGATGCTTTCAAAGAACTTTTTCAGGTCTCTACCATCCTTTTGATGTGCAATTGAATCGTTCTGCATAAGTTCTGAAAAAGTGCTCTCCGAAAATTACGGAGAGCACATTTTTTGTTATCTAAGAATGATAGTAGTTGTCCGATCACCTATCGTAAGAGATGCCAGGTTATCGCATGTACCATCTCCAAAATCGAGTATTCGTTCAGGACGAACAGCAGGAGTTGTAAGTAAAGTTCCGCTAACAAACCATTTGCAATTGAGCTCTCTGCGGAGTGGATTAGTAATTTCGCGCACGTGGCTTCCTCCTGTGGATGAAGAAGCTGTTGATCCACCTTCAATCAAAAAGACATCATCCCGCCAGCGTGGTGTTTCTCTGCCTTCTATCCAGGTTCGTGTTTTAAGTGAAGTCCAACTTAGTACTTTTCCATCAGCGATAAAAGTGATGCTTCCAGTTACTTCATGTTTGAATTGCATAAACCCATTTTCATTCAAACCAAGGTTAGTCATCACTTTGATTCCTTCAACATGGTTATCATTTACATAATAATTATTGAAAGTGTGTGTAATTACTGCACCAATCCTTCTGTAACGCCCTGTAAAAGTGACAATTATCTGACCACGTCGGTACTTGCCATCATTGCATAGGCAATTAGTTTCGCCAAAATCTATTGTCATAACGCGAGGAATAGCGGTAGTATCGACCGTTATTGTGACGCAATCACCCAAATGAGGACGGTCAGCATTTCCATCTTTTAACAAAATAGTACCCTTTTCCCAAGCCTGATCAGCAATTTCTTCAACTTCGTCAAAAACGTCATCTGCTGTCGCCATGTTAACCGATTCTTCTACATCAGCAGTTTCAACAGTTTCCTGTTTACTCTTCTCACAAGATGGAAAAGCTAACCATGCTGCAAATAGAAATCCTAAAAAAAGTGTTTTTTTCATTGCTTGTAATTTTAATTAAACGCTGATCATTGGATGCAAATTAACAGTAAAAGTTTAGTGTGTGGTCAAAAAAAACTTCAAATTATAGATTGAAACTATCATTAATCAATGTGAACAAAAAAACCTGACAGAAGAAACTTCTGTCAGGCTATCATAATGGATTATCTTCCATTGTGTTACAGTCTATTTCATCAAACTGATAGCTTCATCCGATTCAAGTTTGCGTCCAAGAATTTCCTCAGTACGTTTTAAAACATACCGATGTGTTTTTTTATCAGCAACAACATTATCAATTACCAGTTGTTTTTTACTGATTAAAACATTGGCTTTTGGATTAATATACTGATCTCTCGTAAGTTCTTTTCGTAGTAATTTATGATATTGCCGGTCATCATTCTCCCCGTTATTGAAAAAGAAAACATTGTCTTCATTCCAGGAAGGAGCTTGTGGGTGATTTGGGAAATCAGGTCTTGGTAAGCGAGAAAGTTCTGCTGCAGCTTTTTGTATGTTTTTAGCCTCAATTTCCATGGCTTCTGCATCTGCTTTCATACGTTCAGCTGCAGCTTGATCAGTTTCAGCGAGTTTGGCTGCGTCTTGCTTTAATAATTCAGCTTGTTCTTTAATTTGTGCCGCTTGCATATTTAACTGTTCGCGTTCGATATTCATATCAGATCCATGAATAATGATTTTTCTTTTCCCATTGCGTTCCATTTCCTGAAGCATTTCATCGTCCAGTTCTATATCGAATTCAAACTCGTTCAATTCCTCATTATCATTACCATAAAAGAAGGCATTTCCTCCAGGCACTTTAATCATTCGTATCTCACCACCATTGAGTTCCATTGTTGAATCATCAATTATCATAATGTTTTCAATCTCCATTTGGATTGAATCATTGTCATCTGCGCCATCCATAACGATCGTTTTTACTTTCATTTTTTGGCCAGGTAAGCTCTCAGCATTTACAATTTTATGCCGCATTGTTTTCCCGTTTTTATCAATGAAAACATCACCGGTTGCATCAATGTCAACTGTGGTTGAACCATCGTTATTACTTCTGACGATGATCTTTTGTACTTCTCCGTCTTCACTTTCCGTCCACGCAAAACCTTCTTTTTCAAGATCTTCTGCATGGACTTCCTTTCCGTCGATTATCATTTTAACAATCTTGCCGTCCTTTTTTTCGATTTCTACCGTTTTGGATTTCTTTATAATAGTATCTGTGGCAAGAGTCAAATCATTTAATTGTCCATTTTCAAGAAGGGAGGTTTCGCTAAAATCCTGTTGAACTATTTGAGCAGGGTCCTCATAACTGTTTGAACCTGTGAGCATCCCGCTGGCTGTTACTAATAGTACAAAAAGAAATGAAAAAACAATTACTCCTATTCGTTCGGAAGTTGAAGGTTTAAGTTTGGGTTTTCTGATAAGTCTTTGGATACGTTTCATAGTATTTAACTGATTAAATGTGATCAATGAATCTGATAAGGGTATTGGCTGCAACGCAGCTGATAAATTTGCCAAAGCTTTGGCAAGGGAAAGGTAGCCTCCAGTGGTTTGAAGGGCCATGTCGTCACAAATATTCTCCCTCTCCTGGCGAATTACTGCAGATATCCACCAGACAAATGGATTAAAAAACAAAATTGTTTCGATAAGTGACTGAACGAAGTTTATCGCAAAATCGGCTCTTTTGATGTGAGCCAGTTCATGTGCAAGTATCATTTCAACCTGATCAAATGGCAAGCGTGAAAGTGTTCCAACCGGTATTATAATACATGGACGAAGTATGCCAACAACCATTGGAACCATTACACGTTGTGATTCAAGTAATTGCACTTTACACTTTACCTTTAGTGACTGACCAAGTTGTTTTACACGTTGCTGCCACATAGCAGATGCAGGAACAACTCCATGTCTTCGGTAGCGGTAAGCAAGAAAATATCCTCCACTCATCCGAATTGCCATAAAAACCATCCCAACTATCCAAAACCAAAAAAACAGTGGAGCAAGACTCATGATAAAAAGTTCAGCTCTATCAATCCAGGATTCGATGTTCAATTGAGAGTCAGCTAAGGTGTATGCAATCTCCATAATTCCAGCCTGTTCTTCAATATTAACTGCATCAATTGCGTCAGGCTCATATATTTTATAAAAGGTGATGGCAGGAACAATCAATGTTGCAATCAAACCGATAGAAGCAACAAAATACCTGCTGTTTGCAGTTGCCTTCTTTAATAATTGAAGTAAAACAAAGACAATCAAAGCAATAACAGCCACTTGCCAGATTGAATGTAATAAACTCAACCCTGCTGCCTGTAAAAGCGATTCTGATAACAAAATTCCAAAAAAGCTCATTCTGCCCCCCTTTCCAATTGCTTGATAAGCATTTTTATTTCATCAAGTTCCGATTGACTTGTCTTTCCATTTCCAAGTGCCTGCATCACAAGTTTCTTTGCTGAACCTCCAAACGCTGCCTGAAGCAACTGATCCATCAAATGAAGCTGTGTTTCTTCTTCCTTTAAAAGGGAGGTGTAAACATGGCTGCGATCGCTTTTATCTGCTCTGACAATCTCCTTTTGTGTCATGATTTGCAACAACTTCAAAGTCGTTGTATAGCCAACTGTCTTCTTCTCATTGAGGATATCATTGATATGTCTTACAGTTGAAGGACCATATTGCCAAATCACCCTGAGAATCTCGAGTTCGGCATCGGTAGGTTTAAGAGGTATTTGCATGATATACGAATAATTTCGTAGCAAAAATAGTATGCCAGTTTCTTCATGTCAAGAAAAATATACGAAACTTTTCGTAATAAAAGTTAAATATTCATATAGCATTGATATACAATAATATATAAGTTACTAATTTGAGAATCACGGATCATTTCAATTGTAAAAATCGCAAGTATAAAGGGTTTTTGATCTGCCAATAAATCAAAAAGGTGTGGTATCTCAGTTGAGACCCACACCCCGAATGTGAAAATATCCCCCCTTGAGGAACTTTCACGAACAGAGAATCCTATTCTCTGGTTAACTTGTTATATATTTTATCATTAATATCATCATTTAAACCAAGTAATCATTCTCGTTATTCAACTCACAAATAACAGCTTACATAGTTATTCTATTTCCAAGCTCTCAAACGAGCTTTATTTGATTTTATTTGAATCTAAACAGCAATTTTAATAATTTCGTGTTTCAAAAATACATAAAGATGGAAATTTTAATACTTGTTCTTGCATTTTTATTTTTACTTGGAGGATTACTTGGTGCAATCATTCCAGGAATTCCTGGTCCACCCTTGAGTTTTATTGGAATTCTTTTTGTTGGATCGATCGATGCAATTGCATTTGAATCATCATTTTACATAACAATTGCAGTGATTGCAATCGTGATCATTCTCATCGATTATTACTTTCCCATCTATGGCACAAAACTTATGGGAGGAACTAAAGCAGGAATCAGAGGGAGTACTATCGGACTTGTTGTTGCGCTTTTTGTTCTTCCCTTTATTGGAATAGTGCTTGGGCCTTTCGGAATAACAGGTATCATCATCGGACCTTTTGCGGGCGCTTATATCGGTGAAAAGTTAGCAGGCACACCTGACGAAAAGGCATGGAAATCAGCATTTGGATCCTTTATGGGATTTGTTGCCGGAACGTTTATTAAAATTGCTTATGCAGTAATACTGATAATAATCGCTATCAAAGAGCTGATTACATGGCTGTTAAACTAATTTATTAGTTTTAGAATGTCATTTCATTACTTGATATACTGCAAATAATAGTATGTATATTAACAAGTAAAAACGGTAAAAATTCCTGAATCGAACATAATCCTCTGAATCTGGATAGATATTTCCAAATAATGCTTTGAGCTCTTTCCTGAAAAAAGGCATGATGTTAATCTTCCAATTATCCGTCTGGTAGACAATTTTCCGAAACTTACTTCTATAATAAGACAAGGGTATTCCCCACAGGAAAAACAATATCAACCAGCTATTCTGTTGGATGAAATGATAAACCGAGGTAATTACTTCCTTGGAAACCATGGGAAAAATGAATTGGTTTTTTCGATATAATCCTTGTAAGCCGGCTTAGTTTCTTTCAGTGTACGCTCCAGCATTGCCACACCCGACACCTTAATTATAAGACCGATCATCAAAAGAGAACCCAGCACAGGCAAATAACTTCCTGCAGCCACACTAAAAAGTGCATAAGCAACCCATACCGTAGCATCACCAAAATAGTTTGGATGGCGGGTGTAATGCCAGAAACCCGTATTCAGCACTTTTCCTTTGTTTTCCGGTTTTGCTTTAAAATTTGCAAGTTGCCAGTCGCCACCAGCTTCGAAAACAAAACCAATTAGCCAAACAATCAAAGCAATCAAATCAATTAAGTTGAGAGAATTAGGCTGTGAATAATAATGAGTTGCCAGCAAAGGCGCGGAAATTAGCCACATTAGCAAGCCTTGAAGCAAGAAAACCTGAAAGTAGCTTACCCACCAATAGCGATGAGCACCATAATCTTCACGGAACTTATGATAACGAAAGTCCTCTTCTTTCCCATAATTACGCCAACCTATATAACCAGATAAACGAATGCCCCAAACGCTCACGAGTATCACAAGTAGCCATTGTCGCGGACTTGATACGTCATTCAATATCAAATAGATAAAATTTGTAACAACAAACCCGAAACCCCAAAAAACATCTACAATACTTGCATTTTTTATGCTAACACTATAAATCCATAGTAAAGTTACCATGGCTACAATTAAAGCTAATCCAACTAAATAAACATTTAAAAAAGTCATGATGTGTTTTCTTAAGTTGATCAATCCTAAATTATATAAACTTTTTACACCTCTCAGGGAATCACAACTAGATACATAACAAATTCGTTATCAATTTGTTTGCGAAGATCGAAAAAGCTACAAAAATCTGTTACTAAATAAGTTGATTAACTTATGAATCAGAGCTATGAAAAAAAAGTCCTTTTCCTCAGGAAACTGAGCAAAAGGACTTTAGTTATTCCGAAAATTGAAGCTAAAATTGCTACTTTGTATAAATCGGACTACGTTTCAATAGGTATTGGATTGCATCCATCCAGCTGTCTTTCATTGTAAAAAATGGCTGACGGGTATGCGTATAAATCTTTTCTTTATTGCGATACATATCAAAATAAACATTGTATTTATACTGTTGTTGAGTTTGGTCATTAGTCGACGAATAATTTTGATTTTTTGTCTTATCATTAGAATATTTAGTTTCTCCTGATTTATAAGTATTTGAGGTGTGATTCTCTACCATGGTGTAGGAAACCTTCGCAGCAATGATGTTATCAACCCCAAGGATTTCTTCTAATTCTTCAATCGGTATTTCATCAATATTTTTATAATCGATACCTGCTTTTCGCAATAAACCATTTGTAGTTCTGAGATCCTGAACTGTTAAAGGGAAGATATTGGATGATTTATCTATTAGCTTACTATAAATATCATTTTGTGCAAATTTTGCCATCTCTTCCGAACTTGCAAGTGTTTCAGAATTCACATATGGAATTGGCAGCACCGCTATCATATTTGTATTCATTTTTGCGCTTCCCTTAGTTTGAATTGTTTCTTCAACAACTTCACTTGCCTGATTTGCAGCAGGTTCAGCAGCTTCAAATAGTTGTGTTCTACCACTTGCAAATTCAATACGTGCAATTTTTGCTACATCAAGTGATATTGTCATTGTTTCATTCGGCAGACTGTACTCAACGGCGGCATCTGACATTTTGGAAATAGTGCAATCAATAATTTGATAATCTTTCCTGATGATTCTATCGAGCTTTTTAACGTCGTTATTTTGAGCGTAACTTGTTAAAGAAAACAAGCTAATCAGGAGCATTGTAAAAAGATGTTTTGCATTCATTGTGTTTAATTGTTTTTTTGTCCCTACTCTTTTAAGGCTTTTCGGTTACACCTGATATTTTTATACCGGAGCAAAAATATAGATTATTGATCAAAAACTCAAATAAACATGATAGAGCTGTTTCAAACTTGTTATTAAAACATTTTCAAGTCCCCACCTAGGAAAATACAAGTAGATATCCACAAATATTCTACTTTTTATTATAAAATAATCGTGGATTTAATAATTCGGTAAATAAACATTTTTACCTTTGAACTATATTAAATGGATTATTGATTAGTACACTCATAATCAGTAATTTGATTATTATTTACATTATCATTTCAATAATATAAAATCACTTGTATGAAAAACAAACTACTGTGGTTTATGCTTATTGCAACTCAGTTTATGTGGAGTTGCAGCGATGAAAAAACGGAAATCAAAAGTCTGGATCAACTCGAAGGAGGAAAAGTATTTGCTGTTCCCACTGGCACAGTAGCCGACAAATTTGTGCTTCAACGCTTTCCAGATGCTAAATTTGCCTATTTCAACAGTGTTTATGATTGCGCTTTGGCAGTGACAAATGGTAAAGCAGATGCTGCTGTATATGATCAACCGGTATTAAAAAACATTGCAGGAAAAAACGAAGGCATGCTGGTTCTTGATGAAGTATTAGTGCCTGATAACTACGGCTTTGCTGTAGCCATGGAAAACAAAAATCTGAAAGAGGCTATTGATCAAACGCTTGCCCGGTTAAAACAAGATGGAACTTATGAAGATATGATGCGCCGATGGTTTCCTAACCATGGACTTCCTGCTCCCATGCCAAAAGTTGAAGATTTAGGTACCGATGGTGTACTTCTTTTCGGCACAGCTGCAGTAACAGAACCGATGTCATTTATGGATCAAAATCAAGAGATTGTAGGCTTTGATGTTGAGTTTGCTCGCTTTGTTGCTGCAACTTTAAATAAAAAACTTGAAGTTGTAAATATGGATTTTGGCGCCATGCTTCCGGCGCTGATATCGGGTAAGGTTGATTTTGTTGGTGCAGGCATGTCAATCACAGAAGAAAGAGCCAAACATGTACTTTTTTCTGAAAGTTATTACAAAAGTGGACTTGCTGCATTGGTAAAGTCAAGCAATCAATTGCCGTTTAAAGAAGAAATAAAGACAGAAAAAACTGCCAAACAATACAATGGCGTAGGAGTATTGATGGGATCAATCCATGAAACCTATGCATTGAAAGAATATCCAAAATCTCAAATACATTCATACAACACTGTGGCTGACATGCTTATGGCTCTTGACGGAGGTAAAATTGAAGGTGCATTTATGGATCATACTTCTGTGCGGGAGATTCTTACATCCAATCCAAACTTTAAAGTTGAAGAAGCTAACTTATTTACAGTTGATATAGCGGCAGGATTTCCAAAAACATCACCAGAACTAAAAACATCCTTCAATAGCTTTTTGGATGACTTGAAAGGAAAAGGCATTTATCAGGAAATGGTTAAAAGGTGGCACGACGACTTAAACTCCGAAATGCCTCCAATTGCTTTTCCTGTTACAGATGAAACTATCCAATTTGGTGTTGTTAGTGACATAGGACTTCCATTTGCTACAAAAAATGGTGATAACTGGAAAGGATTCGACATCGAGTTAGCAAGTCGCTTTGCCGCCTGGATGGGTAAAAAACCTGTCTGGATTGATATGCCTTTCGGCAGTCTTTTGCCTGCTATGGTTTCTGGAAAGATTGATGTCATCACTGCCTCCATGATGATAACTGCGGAGCGAAGTAAACAGATTGATTTCTCAAACCCCTATTACGCCAGTGGAGTCAGCATCATCGGTAACAAAGTTCAATCAGGGGAATCAGAGAAACCCACTCCTGACTCTTTCATTCAAAAAGGAACTAAAATTGGCGTTTTGATGGGTTCAATTCACGAGACTTATGTTCACCGCCACTACCCCGAAGCAGAGGTATCTTTGTACAACTCAGTACCCGACATGCTCATGGCACTTCAATCGAAGAAAACTGATATTTGTTTTATGGGACAAAGTGGAGTGCCTGAGGCACTTGCAGCTCAACCCGACTTCGTTGTATTGGTAGAAAATCTATATCTGGTTGATATTGGTGCAGGGTTTCACAAAGAGTCAGATATTCTTCGTGAGGAATTCAATCGTTTTTTGGCTACTTTGAACTCAGATGGAACTCTTTCGGAGATGGCTACCCGCTGGACCAAATTGCAAAACAAAGAAATGCCCGAAGTTAAAGGAACAACAGAGGCAGGTGTTATTCGTGCAGGTATTTCAAGCGAAAACGGATTGCCATTCGCAGCACGCAGCGGAGATAAAACAATAGGTTTCGATATTGAGTTATCGCAACGTTACGGAGCCTGGGCACATAAAAAGGTTGAATTTGTTGACATGCCATTTGGAAGCCTGTTGCCCTCACTAAACGGTGGTAAAATCGACTTCATTACTGCCACGCTGGCTATTACTGAAGAACGAATGAAAGAGATCGATTTTTCTGATCCTTATTATTCTTCCGGGGTTAGTATTATTGGCAGAAAGAATGCTGAAGTTGCATCACAGCCAGGCAAAATGGCTGTATTAGATGATATTAGCGATAAAAAGGTGGGTATTTTTACAGGAACTGTTCATGACGCTTATATGGCTACCACCTATCCCAAAGCCACTGTACTGCGCTATGAAAGCAGTGCTGATATGATGATGTCGCTCAAAAGCGGTAAAATTGATGTGGCAATGTTCGATAAAATTACCGCAGGCTTGGTATTAAAAAGAAATCCCGACCTTGGATTACTTACAGCTGACGTACTTGATATGTCACTTGGTGTTGGTTTCAACAAAGAAAACACTGATTTGCTTAACGAATTCAATACCTTTTTGAAAGAAATCAGAGCTGATGGTACTTATGACCAAATGCATAAACGCTGGTTTGTAGAGGATGCTGAAACAGCTGTAATGCCTGCTTATGAATCGAGGCCATCAGGAAGAAAACTTGTTGTTGGCGTTTCGGTTGAGGATTTACCCTATGTTGCAGTGATGAATGGAGAATATGTTGGATTTGATATTGAAATGATGCAAACTTTCGCCAGCAGAAAAGGCTATAAGCTGGAACTTGTAACTATTGAGTTTCCGGCACTGGTTGCTGCACTTTCATCAGGTAAGGTAGATATGATTACTGATGGTATAGCCATAAGTGAGGAGCGTGCAAAACAAATCAATTTTTCTGATGAGTACGCAATTTTCAGTACGGCAGTAATTGCACCAAAGAAGAATCTTGCAGCATATAAATCAGAAGAAATTGTTGAAGTAAAGAAATCTTTCTTTACCCGCTTAAGTGAAAGTTTTTATAATAACATCATACACGAAAAACGTTATATGATGATTATCAAAGGATTACTTGTCACAATAGTTATCTCCATTTTTGCCGCTATTGTTGGAACTTTACTTGGAGGATTGGTTTGCATGATGCGTATGTCGAAAAATAAACTTTTGTATCATATCGCCTCGTTGTATATTTCGCTCATTCGTGGCACGCCGGTTCTGGTGTTGTTGATGATTATTTATTATGTTGTTTTCGCATCGGTTAACCTGAATCCGGTAATTGTAGCCGTTCTGGCTTTTGGGATTAATTTCGCTGCTTACGTTTCTGAGATGTTTCGAACAGGAATCGAAAGTGTTGACAAAGGACAGAAAGAAGCAGGAATTGCATCAGGCTTTACCAGCATTCAAACATTTATCTATATTATTATGCCTCAAGCACTTCGACAAGTTTTACCTGTATATAAAGGTGAATTTGTTTCACTTGTAAAAATGACTTCCATTGTAGGGTATATCGCAGTTGAAGATCTCACCAAGGCTAGTGACATTATTAGAAGCAGGACTTTTGACGCATTTTTCCCACTAATTATGGCAGCGGTGATTTACATCTTTATTGCCTGGCTGCTCACATTGGTACTCGACTATGTTGAAATCAATGTTGACCCAAAGAAGCGTCGTTCACGACAAAGAAAGGAGGCAAAATTATGATTACCATACAACATCTTTCGAAGCATTTTGGCTCGCTGGTCGTGCTGAAAGATATCAATGCTGAAATTCATAAAGGAGAGGTAATCAGCATTATAGGTCCATCAGGAACAGGAAAAAGCACGTTATTACGTTGTTTAAACCTACTTGAGATGCCAACAGGTGGCAGCATAACCATTGATGGGATCGATTTGCTGGGCAAACATACAAACGTGCCTCAAATTCGACAACGCATGGGAATGGTTTTTCAATCATTCAACTTATATGCACATTTAAGTGTGCTCGAAAACCTTATGATTGGACCAGTTAAGCTTCTGGGAAAGACAAAAAAAGAAGCAGCAGCAAGAGCAAACGATCTCTTAAAACTTGTAGGTCTTGCAGAGAAGGCGCACAGTCTGCCTGAGGAACTTTCCGGTGGGCAAAAGCAGCGTGTCGCAATTGCACGTTGCATGGCCATGGAACCCGAAATTCTTTTATTCGATGAGCCAACATCTGCCCTGGATCCAACAATGGTTAGCGAGGTACTGGCCGTTATCCGACGCTTATCCAAGGAAGGAATGACCATGATGATCGTTACCCATGAAATGGAGTTTGCCCGAAATATTTCAACCAGGGTTTTCTACATGGATGAAGGTGTCATATATGAAGAAGGACCTCCTGAACAAATTTTTGAACACCCTTTGCGTGAACGAACAAAAGCATTTATTCACCGCATAAGAAGTCTTGAAATTTCTGTCCAATCAGCTGATTATGACCTATATGCCATACAGGCTGCACTTCATTCGTTTGGAGAAAAGCATCTTTTACCTACCCGTGTAAACGAATTTATTGCACTTGTAACAGAGGAATTGTTGCTGCTTCAAAAAGATTTCACCAAGGTAACTATCCAGCTTTCTTTCTCAGAAAAAGATGGAACTGTAAACTTATTGCTTGAAAGTGAAGGAGCATTATATAACCTTCTCGACGACAAAGACTTGATGGATGATATTGGAATGAAATTGATTTTAGGCCGCTGTCAAAGTGTTAATCACTTTTACGTTGAAGGTCGAAATAACCTGCTGTTAAAAATCAAAAACGCTTAGATTTTACAAAGGTTTCTTGCGTTTTTCAATAAGTTTAATCATGATTCTTAAATTAAAAGAATCAGATCAATTATGGTTTTAATTCTGCTGTGATGTAAACTCTTCGCATTACCCTGTCAAATAGCAATGCATCATACCACATATAATAAAAACGCTCCGCATTAAACCAGCTCAAACCATCTTTGCTATCATCATGATGATCGTATGGATCGGCAAAAATAATCACATCATCCGACAAAGATGAGGTATTCCGTGTGTCGTAACCGACAACTAAAACCCAATGTCCACCCCAATCACTCCATTCAATAAGGGTTGGAATATTTTTGGCAAGATTATTTTTAAGCGTATCAAGGTTACCAAATTCACTCCACGAAGCTTCAAAACCATTGTTATTCAACCATGTAGCCATCTGATCTGGTGTCGTTCCACACGTTGTACTTGTTCCCATTTCCTCTGCAATACGCATTTCATCGCCCTCTCTACCATAATGATTAAGCAAGCTCATGACCGATGCCGGACCACAACTGTACTCAGTAGTTTGCTGGTACGAATCCAGGTGTATAAAAGTAAGGCCATTTCGAGGTATATCTTTTTTTATGTCAAGAACATAAAAATTACTCCGATCTGTCGATAAACTTTCGCTAAGAGGTGCTGAATCTTTACGACATGTATAAAGACTAAACAGGAGAAAAACAAGGAAAAACCATCGACCTAGTCTTCTGAGTTTTCGAATCAAAATAACATTTTTCATTCTATCTGATTTTTAATCATATATCAACATAGCATATTACCAATAGAGCTTTAAAAACATGATTGATTCTACAGTTACAAACTCAGGATCATTAGCTTAGTGAAACTATAAAATCAAATGACAGAGAACTTTTATAATACTTATAATGATAAAATGTCAATCCACAAGTTGATTTAATAATGGTTAAGCTTATCATTTAAATCCTTGTTCGAACAATAATTGTATAAAGATATATCGAAATTATTTCAACAGGAACAATTAACGTGAAAATTGTCATTATTCAAGAGAATATTATGAACCTATGCAACATTTACACAAATTTTTCGTGTATATTATTGGATGTAAACACATTATGCAGCTACTTTTTATTTTTAAAAGAATAATTTTTTTTCGGGTAATTGTAATTAATAATGTAAATTTGAGTGCTTAAATTACCCCATTGGGTAATGATCCGAACCATTTTATAAAACTAAATGCGGAAGGAAAATATGCAAGTAAAACAAGAAGTCAATTTCGGGAGTAGCAATCACCTCTTTTTGCGTCTATTTAGGGTAACACATCCTTTTTGCTTTCTTTTTTTTTACAGGCAGCGAATCAAATTTTGATTTTTAACTCAATTCTCATGAAAAACCAACCAAAACAATCATGTGATGATGCGGAATCAATTCGATCATATCTGTTGATATTAAATGAGTTAGAGTCTCTTTTATCAACTGATAAAGATTATCAGTCGAAACTAAATCTTCTCAATAAAAAAGTTGAAGCTTTTTTTAAAGATTCGAACATTCAGTTATTGTTTATTGATGAGGATCATAAATTACTTCGAAATGATCTTTTCGGTCTTAAAACAGAAGGACAACCAGTTTATAAGATTGCATTAAGTGAAGATAATTACTTAGAAAGTAGTTTTATTAAACAAGTTGAGAATCTTTTCATTAGCAACATAGATGTAGAGAAGAAAGAAAATGTTTTAGTTGATAAAATTCAACTTTTATTGCCCGAAGCAAAATCTTTAATGCTCGTACCTCTCATTCTTGAAGGAAATGCAATTGGCTTGATATATGTTCAAAATAAGGAAATCAATGCATTTACACCTTGTCATTTCGAATTTCTGCAGCATATTTCATTTTTTATCACCATTCTTGCTGGTCATTTAATTAAGGATAGAATTTTAAAAAAGAATGAATTTGAGCTTGTTGCAGCCCGAGAGCAACTATTAGAATCAGAAAAGATGGCTTCACTTGGTCAGCTTAGTGCCGGCATAGCCCATGAAATTAAAAATCCACTAAATTTCATTAACAATTTCGCAGTTCTTTCGGTCGATTTGAGTACTGAGTTATCTGAAGAGTTTGATAAGCTGTCAGAGCAGATGAATCAAAATGACAAAGAATATCTGGCTGAGATTATTCAGGATTTGCAGTCAAACATGCAGAAGATAAAAGAGCATGGTCAACGCGCTGAAAGCATTATTAAAGGTATGCTTTTGCATTCGAGGGGAAAAACCGGGGAATTGATACCTACTGATATCAATGCTTTACTGGCAGAATATGTCAATTTGGGCTATCATGGGATGCGTGCACAAGATATTAGCTTTAATATTAAAATAGAATCCTCTTATGATCAAACGATTGGCCGGATTCAGGTTGTGCCACAAAACCTTAGTCGCGTTTTCCTGAATATCATTAATAACGCCTGCTATGCAACAAACGAAAAGAAAACCAAACTGAAGGAAGCCTATTACCCCATTCTAAGTATACAGACGAAAAATGGCGAAAAGGAAATTGAAATTCGCATTCGTGACAATGGCCCAGGCATTCCTCAGTCGGTAATCGATAAGGTTTTCAACCCATTTTTTACTACCAAGCCTCCCGGACAAGGAACAGGACTTGGTTTGTCGCTGAGTTATGAAATAATCGTAAAAGAGCATCATGGTGAGATGCAGGTCGAATCGCAGGATGGCGAATATGCAGAATTCATAATTAAAATACCTAAAAACTTGACTTAAAGCACATTAAATAAATATATTATCATGATTGAAGGAATAAATGTTAAAATTATGGTTGTTGATGATGAAGTGGATCTTGAACCACTTCTCAGACAACGTTTTCGCCGACAGATAAGAAGCGGGGAATATGATTTCGTGTTTGCCCATAATGGGTTGGATGCACTCGCAAAATTGATTGAAAATCCTGACATTGGCGTCATTCTTTCAGACATTAATATGCCTGAAATGGATGGACTTACGCTGCTTCTAAAATTAAAAGAGCTCAAAAATCCTTCGCTCAAAACAGTTGTAGTATCTGCTTACGGCGATATGGAAAATATCCGTATGGCAATGAATAGAGGTGCATTTGATTTCCTTACAAAACCGATCAGTTTTGAAGATTTGGAAATCACCATTAATAAAACCCTGGAAGAAATTTTGCTTCAGCGTAAAGCAATATTGGAGCATGATCAGCTAATTTCGATACAGCGCGACTTGAATGTAGCTCGCGAAATCCAGCAAGGTATTCTCCCTCAGGTATTTCCACCTTTCCCTAATCGAAAAGATTTCGAGATATTCGCATCAATGGTTGCGGCAAAAGAAGTAGGTGGTGACTTTTATGATTTTTTCATGATTGACAACGACCGGCTTGGTTTTGTAATTGGTGATGTTTCAGGAAAAGGAATACCGGCAGCAATTTTTATGGCTGTAAGTCGTACGTTAATCAGGGCAACCGGCCTCAAAGGTATGCCAACAGGGGAATGTCTTTATTATGTAAATAATCTTCTTTGCAACGAGAGCATTTCATGCATGTTTGTGACTGTTTTCTACAGTATTATTAATTTGAAAACAGGCGTTGTTGAATATACCAATGCAGGGCACAACCCACCTTATATTTTGAATGAAAAAGGTGAGGTAAAAGTGATTCCAACTACAGGAGACATCATTTTGGGTGTTTTTGAAGATCAAAAATATACAACGCATCAGGTTCAGTTACAGAAAGGTGAAGGAGTGTTGCTGTTTACTGATGGTGTCACTGAGGCTTTCAACATTCAGGCAGAAGCTTATGGTGAAACCAAATTGGAAAGTTTGCTTAATAGCATTTTAAATTGCAATCCAAATCAGGTAGTAAATACTGTAATTGAAGACGTTAATCAGTTCGCCAAAGGTGTTCCACAATCTGATGATATTACACTTTTGTTCATGAAATATAATGGTGAATAAATTAAAATTCTGACCCATGTTGCAGCAAAAAATTATTATCCAAAATCAGCTTTCTGAACTGGAAACTATCGCTACGACCCTGGAAACAATAGGTGAAAACTGGGATTTACCTATGAGCATCACGCTTAATTTAAACCTTGTCCTTGAGGAACTTATAACCAACATCATTTTCTATGGTTATACTGATAAGAATGAGCATTTTATTGAAATTAACATTGATTTCGATGATAGCAGAATTTTCTTAAAAGTTGAGGATGATGGAATAGCTTTCAATCCGTTACTCAAAGAAGAAGCCGACATTTCACTAGCTGTTGAAGATAGAGAGATCGGCGGTCTTGGAATTCATTTTGTACGAAAATTGATGGATACAATATCCTATGAGCGTAAAAATGAAAAGAATATCTTAACAATGATGAAGACAGTTAAATAGTTTATTATCAATCATATATTAACTAATAAACTATAAAATTGAAATAAATATGAAGCTCCAAAACTTGATAATATGTGGTATCCTTAGCAATACTCTGATATTTTCAGTTATGGAAATCAAGTGTCAAACAGCTAACTCAATCGATTCAACTGAAAATAAGAATTTAAAACTTGAGCTCAATGCCGAATTGGTTAGTCAATACATTTGGCGGGGTCAATTGTTTGATTCTCAACCACAGATACAACCTCAGATTCAGCTAACTACTGGAAATTTCATTTTTGGAGTTTGGGGATCACAATCTCTCCTAACCTCTAATGCCGAGATCGATTTATATGCATCATATACGTATCATTCAATTACCTTCTCTATTTATGACTATTTCTATATTGATGAGAGTAATCTCGCTGATAGTCGTTTCTTCAATTATAGAAATTATGACTCCATTGTTTCAAACCACACCCTAGATGCTTGCCTTCTTTTCGACAGAATCGCTGGAACAAAATTTTCTCTCACAGCCTCTTGTTTTTTTCTTGGTGATGATTACAACTCAAAGCGTGAAAGACAGTTTTCAAATTACCTGAATCTTGACTATAGCTTTTCTTATCTGGAAATGGATTTAATCTTGTCGGCAGGCGGAACATTAAGCAACGGCTTTTACGCCGAAGAAGCTGCTGTAACTACCTTATCGCTCAAAGCTATCAGGACAATTCCTATCGGTAAAAAAGCAGGAATTGAATTATCAGGAACTTTTATTTTTAATCCAAATTCTGAGGACGTGTATTTTTACTTCGGAATAAAAATTTAATCAACGATCAGAATCAATACTTTAACATTAAATAATTCAATTAATAACAAATTCAAAACATTTCAAATGGAAGCAAAAATCAGTAAATCAGACAATTACACTTTAGTAGCTATTAATGGCAGGATCGACACAGTAACTGCAGTCGAATTCGAACGCGTTGTTACACAAGTGCTTGAAGATGAAAGCAGTGCTGTAGTTATGGATTGCGCGGGACTGGATTACATCAGTAGTTCAGGTCTCAGGGTTTTTCTAATGATGCAAAAACGAATGATGTCGAAAAAAGGGAAACTCCATATTTGTTGTCTTCGCTCAAATATTCAAGAAATTTTTGACATTTCGGGCTTCTCAACAATCTTTCAGATTTTTCCCGACGAACAATCAGCAAAACCATAACCTTCTATAATACAGATTTCTCTTTTCTATTTTGAGGTAAAAAGTAACAATTGTATAATTGTAAATAAATCTATGATACCACGTAAACTACTTCAGGGTGAGTACATTGCCAAATTAACATTGTTTTCTGATAAGCTATACATACGTCAGGCTCAGGAGTTTGTGATGTATTACGCCCGTTTGTTCAAATTTGGTCAAAAGGACATTACAAAGCTTGAACTTGCTACCGAAGAGGCTGTTTTGAATACGATTGAAAATTCTTTCGAGGAAGGTGAGTTTGGTCGTTTTGAGGTTAAAGTTGGCTATAGACCTGGCGCTTTTATTATTTCAGTTGAGGATCAGGGAATTCCAGCTGATGCCGAACGCCTTGAACGACAGGAAAACTCGGCTTTAGGCATATTACTAATGCGAAATCTGGTTGACGAGTTCAATATCATCAACTTAGGTCGTGAAGGTAAAAAAATGGAGCTAATCAAATACCTACCTGAAACAAGCATAGCAGATCTGTTGACTGCTGAAGAGTTGGAAAGTAATGGGCCAAACGATGATGCACCTGCAACCGATACGCCAACAATGCGTCTGATAAAACCCGAAGACGCTCCAATGTTATCGCGACTTGCCTATAGGGTATATGGTTATACCTACGCTTCAGTGTTTTACTTCCCTGAAAAAATAAAGGAACTGATCGAAAACGGCCTGCTGAATTCAGTCGTTTCCGTGAATAAAGACGGTGAAATCATTGGCAACTTAAGTTTGTTCTTTGAACATAAGGATGCCAAAGTTGCCGATTCGGGGGCTGCCATGATTGATCCACGCTACAGAGGCCATAGTTTGTTTAAAGAGTCAAAAAAATTCCTTCAACGGCATGCCGAAGCAAATGGGATGTACGGGATATTTAGTGAAGCTGTTACCATTCACTCTTTCACGCAGCAAGGAAACCTCAGCTTAGGAGCCAAAGAAACCGGTATTATGCTCGCTTATGCCAGTGAAAATCTGACGTTTAAAAAAATCAATAATGATAAAAAAAGCGAACAACGACAAGCTGTCGCGCTGTTTTACCTTAAAACTAATAAAGAACCACACCGGAAGGTGTATTTAAACGAAAAGTTTTATCCTTTACTAAAGATGCTTTGCGAACATAACGACCTTGACAGAGAAATTATAATGATTTCTGATCAGGAAACAGCTGAGCCTCAACGTGAACAATCGGTAATAAGCACTACGGTCAAACCTGATTTGAACATAGCCGTTATAATCGTTCATGAAGCCGGATCAGATGCTGTTCCGCTTATCTCTCAACAATTAAGGGAGTTATGTCTTAAGAAAATTGAAACAATTTATCTTGAGTTACCTGTAAATGAACCTTATACAGCTGTACTTGCACGCGAAATGAATCAAAAAGGATTCATGCTTAGCGGAATAATACCTGAACTTCGCGAAGGCGACATTCTTAAAATGCAGTATCTCAACAATGTATATGTCGATCCTGCAAAAATTGTTATTGCCTCTCCCCTCACCCGTGAACTCCTAAACGTTATTATGAAGGACTATAAATAACGACTTTCTGCGTTTGAGTTTTATTTGCAGAAAAATTAGTTCTGTTGGGATTGTTATCTTTGTTTACAAACTAACATTTTAATCAAATGGAAATTATTACAGATCAACAAAATAGAATCATTCAGCCGGTTGGAAGGATTGACGCAAACACAAGTTCATCCCTTGAAACTGTACTCACAAGCTTTGCCAATGAGGGCAAAGATATGATACTGGATCTTTCACAATGTAATTATTTGTCAAGTGCAGGGATTCGAATTTTATTGAAAACAAAAAAAATGCTGCAACAAAGTAGAAACGAACTTTATATTGTTTCTCCATCTGTTGAAGTATTTCAAGTGTTTGAAACAGCCGGTTTGCACAAATTATTCCATTTTGAAAACAATGTAGAAGTAGCTAAGAAAAAATTAAGCATAGCCAAAAAGCCTCATCAACAAACCATTGATTTCCAACTCTCAGGGAAAACTTTTGTTTACACTTCAACAGGAATGGAAAACAGTGGCACTTTTTGGAAGGGACCCGACATAGTTAGTTTTAAAGAACTTGGTCTTTCTATTGGCATCGGACAAGTGCGAAGTTTACCGGGTTCATTAAATGATTCGATAGATTTTTTCATGACAACAGGTAGCTGCGCTGGTTTCTACAACCTTGAAAATGAGCATGAAGCTGATTTCAGGATTTCATCCAACCCTGCAAAAAATGGTCTGCCGGTAAGCGAAACTATCTCATTTGGATCACAACCTGCAGGGTTACTGAGATTAGCCACGCCATCAACGGTGACTTTTGATGAGGTTCAGCATGCTGTAAAGCTTATACAGAAACTCACAAAAGTGGAAAATTGTATGACATTGGTCATAATTGCTTCGGTGAGCAGAACTGCACCTTCTATTAAAATGTATGCACTTATAAAGGAAGAAAACCTGAAAAAAAGCGCCGGAAATTGTCCGGTTTCATCAGATAGTTTTTTTTATTCAAAATTCAATGGGGCAAAGCATGGAATTCAATTTGAGTTAGACGAGATAGAAGACTTCCTTTCCGAATCTGATCTTCAAGACTATTTGCAGGCGAATCTGAGTTTTGAGAATATCTCTGAAATAGCCTTGTTAAACGAATCTCAAACCATCGATAACCCTTTCATTTGGTTGTTTACAGTTAATCAACTCGCTGATGGAGACTTGCAACGCATTCAAATTGAGACACCTGAGGGTTTCTTTTTTGAACCTCACAAATCATTTTTAACCCGGCAATTATTTACAGACGCCTCCAAACTTAAAGTTGAACCGCTTCATGGAGGGTTTTCGGCCCAAACATTTCATGTCACTTCTTTTGATCATGATGGCAGAAAAATGCGGCCAACGGTGATGAAAGTTGCCCATCGTGATTTAATTGAACGAGAGTCGGATCGTTGCTCACGCTATGCTCTGCCTTACATTTTTAATAATAGTGCGGTTGTGCTCGGAGCTGAATTTTATGGAGAAACAGGTGCGCTGCGTTATAATTTTGTTGGAATTGGAGGCGAATCAAGTCAGTTGAAATGGCTGACCCATTACTACCATCAAAAAGATTTAGTTTTTTTAGAGCCATTGTTCGACAAAATTTTCCTTCAAATTCTAAAACCCTGGTATGGTCAACCCGTAGTAAAAACTATACAACCTTTTGAGGAACACGATCCTACATATACATTTTTCCCTCACATTTATGATACTGTAAAAGAAGTATTTTCGATTTCGTCTGATGAGCAGGAAATCTTTATTCCCGAAACCGGGCGTAAAATGTTGAATCCATATTGGTTTTTGAAACATGAATATCCAAAAAGACGCGAAAAAAGTATAAAGTATCCAACAGGGATCTGTCATGGTGATCTGAATATGCAAAATATCCTTCTTGATGAATCGATGAATGTTTACCTTATTGACTTCTCTGAAACGAAACAACGCTCAGTTGTTTCAGATTTTGCACGTTTGGAAGCAATCTTTTTGGTTGATAACGCTCCATTGAATACTGAAGATGACATGAAAACTTATCTTGATTTTATCGAATCATTTTACGATGTTACTGATCTTCATAGCATTTCTCCAAATTATTATAAAGGTGTCCATCACGAAAAGGTTGCTAAAAATCATGCCTTATCTCTAAAAATGCGTAACTACGCCTATGAGAGTTCACTTCAAAACGCTGATCCCATACCTTATTATATTGCCTTGTTAGAATGGGTACTGCCAATTGTTTGTTATGGTATACCAATTCCACAACGAAGACTTTCAATGATTGTCGCATCGATCCTATGTCAAAAAGTAATGAAAGCTGATTTTTAACACTTTAGCTCTGGATTAAAAAGAAAAATTATTTTAATGTACTTTTAATCAGCATGTTAAAATGAAACCTATGCAATTTGATATTAACGAACTAAAATTTGAGAAACTCGACCTGCAAGGAGTTGAAACACTTGTGGAATGGGCACGACAAGAAGGCTGGAATCCCGGATTGAATGATGCCCAAATCTTCTATCAAACTGATAATGAAGGCCATTATGGTTTCTTTCTTCACAATAAGTTGATTGCAGGAGGTTCAATTGTTACATACAACGGAGAATTCGGTTTTATGGGGCTTTTTATTGTTCAACCTGCCTACAGATCAGTAGGTCTGGGAAAGGAGTTATGGTTTAAACGAAGGGATATGTTACTTTCACGACTAAAGCCCGGAGCTTCTATTGGAATGGACGGAGTTGTTTCGATGCAACCTTTTTATCAAAAAGGAGGTTTTGAACCTGCATTTCGTGATGAACGTTATATGAAACATGGCGAATATTTTCCGCCAGATCCTACGATTTCATCCATCAGTGCAAATGACTTTGAAATGATAGCTGAATATGATAAAAGCTGTTTTGGCTTTGGTCGTAAGCTTTTTCTCAAGGCATGGTTAAACAATCCCGACAGCAAATCCTTTAAGTTGATGATTAACAATCATTTGCAAGGATATGCTATTCTTAGAAAAACATTCAATGGTTATAAAATTGGTCCTCTATTTGCAAATAATGAAACCATCGCTGAAAGTCTTTATAAAGCTTGTCTGAGCGATGCCCAGGGCGAAGAAGTGTTTTTGGATATTCCGGTTAACAATCTTGCAGCCGTCAAATTGATAAAGAAATTTAATGCTACTTATGTTTTTGAATGCGCCCGGATGTATTATGGTAGCACCCCGAAAGTTGACTTAAATAAAGTCTTTGGGATCACTACCTTTGAATTAGGTTAATAAAATAATTCATGAGTAAAATACTACATGTCAATAGTTTAATAATAATCTTAACACTTATCATGTGCGCATGTCAATCCAAGGAAGAAGCATTAAAGCTTCCGGCAGGAGAAGGTTTCTTAAATGTTACAGGCGGAAAGATATGGTACAAAGTTGTTGGCGCTGATAAGGCAGGTATTCCTTTACTTGTTGTTCATGGCGGACCAGGAGCACCACATGATTACCTTTCTAATCTGGAAATGTTAGCGAATGAACGACCTGTAATTTTTTACGATCAACTCGGTTGTGGTAACTCTGATCATCCATCCGACACTTCACTTTGGACCGTTGCACGCTTCACTGATGAGTTGGAACAATTGCGTATAGCTTTGAACCTCAATGAATTTCATTTGCTTGGACAATCCTGGGGAGGTTATCTCACTACTAATTATATACTTACATATGGCTCTTCCCATATAAAATCACTGACTTTGTCAGCTCCACTGCTCAATTCTGTTCGCTGGGCAAATGATCAGCGCATATGGATTAGTCAATTACCCCAAAACCTGCAGGATACTATTTTTAAATATGAAGCTTCCGGAGATTTTTCTTCTGCTTCTTACCAGGAAGCAGTTATGATTTTCTATCAGAAACATGTCTGTCGTCTTGATCCCTGGCCTGAGGCGCTAAACCTGACATTTCAAAAAATAGGTTTAGAAGTATATAACCATATGTGGGGTCCAAGCGAATTTACCCTTACTGGATGCTTGCAAAGCGCTGATATAACTCCGATGTTAAACACTATTGACATCCCCTGTTTGCTTACATGCGGTGAGTTTGATGAAGCAAGGCCCGAAACAATGCAAAGCTTTAAAGAACTAATTCCAAACGCCCGACTGAAAATCTTTGAGGGGGCATCTCATTCACATCATCTTGAAAAGCAAGATGAGTATTTGCAAACCCTCAGGTCTTTTTTGATTGAATCAGAGTAAACTACAAATTAAAACTAAGCACAATTTCATATTCTGACGCCCTGATAAAACAACAGGGCGTTATTAAAATTTATCTTCTGCTTTTACACTTATCATTTTTTTGGGTCTTATAAACTGAATTAGTTCGAAAAATTAGTTCGGCCACCAAATAATTTTAATCTATTGGTTCACATTATATTATGAAATTTATTCAGATTTTTTAACATTTTTTGTTTAACTTTTGATAGCAATCATTGAACAAAATATATGAATCTAAGGTTTAGATGAAGTAATTAATATTAAAACTAACATTAACTCTATTAAACTCTACAGTCATGCAAAAATTAAAATCTAAACTTCAGTACTTTTTAGTTGCACTCTTAATGGTGGGTGTTTTTACTTCATGTTCGAAAGATGATGACCCTGTTGTTGAGTCAAAAAACATCGTGCAAACAGCAGTTTCTGATCCACAGTTCTCGATTCTGGTCTCAGCCCTTCAAAAGGCCAACTTAGTTACAGCTTTGGAAGGTACTGGTCCTTTCACGGTATTTGCTCCAACCAACGCGGCATTTAATGCACTTTTCACTCAATTGGGAGTTTCTGGTATTAATGATTTGAGTGCAGAAATACTCACGCCGATTCTCTTAAATCATGTCGTAAGTGGGAGCGTAAAATCTATGGACATTGCAACCGGCTATGCTAACACCTTAAATAACAGTGGTCCTGGTCAAAACTTCATTAAGGTTTTCATCGAAAAAACAACTTCAGTCAAAGTTGATGGCAGTAATGTAACAACAGCTGATGTTATGGCATCAAACGGTGTCATTCATGTAATTGATAAAGTGATTATTCCAGCCTCTGTTGTAAATCACGCAATTAACAATGCAGGATTTAGCACCCTTGTTCAGGCTGTTTTAAAAGCTGATCTAGCGTCTGCATTATCTGCTACCGGACCTTTTACTGTTTTTGCTCCTACCAATGAGGCATTTGCAAATTTATTTACTGCATTAGGTGTATCAGGAATCGCTGACCTCACAGCCGAACAACTCTCTCCAATTTTGCTTTACCATGTTGTGTCAGGTAATGTAACTGCTTCACAAGTGATGTCGGGAAGTGTCCCAACATTGAAATCCGGAAGCAATATTGATGTAGTCGTAACTGGAGGAAGTGTAAAACTCAATGGCAACTCAAATGTCGTAGCCACTGACGTTCAAGGTACCAATGGTGTGATTCATGCAATTGACACTGTGCTACTTCCTGAATAATTTTCTCAACCTATTTCATTAAAAAAACCGGTAGAATCTGCCGGTTTTTTTGTGTTCATACCTTTTAAAACCTGAACCAGAATAAAAACATTTGAGTTTTTATTGAGACATTTCATTCAATTCTTGTCCATTCACCTGAAAGTGCACTCAAACGCGGAATACAGGGCTCTCGATCTGCCATCAAAGTTAGCTTTTCATCAGTTACAGTATAGAGGTATGTTGCCTCTGAGTTGCAATCGGTATCATTAAATACCCTTAACTGAATATCATCAACAATTACATAACTAACTGTTGATGAAGTATGTCCTGGGATTAGCATTACAGGAATCCAATGCAAAAGACTATCATTGGTTAATTCAAGTTGAACATCATAATCAATTCCATCCACATTATACTTGTGTTGATAAGTGCCTGTAATACTTACAGTTTTATCTTTACCACATGATATGAAAAGAAAACAACTACTGATGAAAAGAATTAAAATGAGACGAAAGTGATTCATTGTGGTTTGTTTTTTGTTTTTAAAAAGCTTAAAAACAGGCTTTTCATGGCCGTTTTGGAGCGAAAAATATAACAAAATAGATTGGCTTAAAGTCTGATTTGATATCAGGCTTTCAGGCACAAATTTAACATTAACAACCCATTAAGTCAAGTGATTTTTAAGAATTTCCTCTTTAAAAATACCTTTCAGTTAATAGCGCAGCAACTGATTCATCAAACAACTCACGTTTTTGTACTCGGTCAAACGTATCAAGAAGGTCGGGGATTCGGATACGTTTTTTATTCTCTTTTTGATAGTCCTCCACAATCTGCCCCCGATGCATCATCACGATACGGTCAGGAAGATCAACTGCTTGCTGCATCGAATGGGTAACCATCATTGCTGTAAGTTTTTCGCTGTCAATAATTTGCTTTGTTAACTCTGCAACTTTTGCAGCACTTTTCGGATCGAGTGCAGCAGTGTGCTCATCCAACAAAAGGAGTTTAGGTTTCAGCCAGGTTGCCATCAATAAAGTCAATGCCTGTCTTTGTCCGCCCGAGAGTGTACCAATCGCATTATCCAACCGATCTTCAAGACCCATATTGAGCATCCTTACACGATCGGCAATTTCTGATTTCGCTTTTTGTGTAACAGCTCTGGTTAAAGGTCGGCTCTGACCACGTCGCATCGCCATAACAATATTCTCAGCAATGCTCATGTCGGCTGCTGTACCCGCAAAAGGGTTTTGAAACACCCTTCCAATCAACTGAGCGCGTTTATATTCAGACCATTCTGTTATATTTTTTCCATCAACACGAATTATTCCGTCATCAGGAATGAAAGTGCCTGCAATAGCGTTTAGCAGGGTGCTTTTCCCCGACCCATTTGTTCCGATAATTGCTGTGAAGCTACCTTCCTCAATTCGTAGGTCGACCTGACGCAAAGCTTTAACTTCATTTACCGTCTGCGGAAAAAACGTTTTACTTATTCCACTGATTTCAAGCATGGTGAGAATTTTTAGAAAGTTTCTTATGCAACGACTTAAACCATTGAGGGGCAACTAAAGCAGCAAAAACAAACAATGCAGTGACAAGTTTGAGGTCATTAGGGTTCAATCCCCAGCGCAGGGCGATAGCAATAAGTAAGCGGAACAAAATGGTGCCTAAGATCGTACCGGCAATTGCAATACCTATGCTTGTTTTACCAACAAGTGCTTCGCCTATAATGATACTCGCCAGCCCCCATACCATCATTCCAATACCCATTTGAACATCAGCAAATCCTTGATATTGAGCCAGTAATGCTCCTGACAAAGCAACTAATCCATTCGATAAGGCTAAACTGAAGATGATCATTTTATTGTTATTTACACCTTGTGCACGAACCATCTGAACATTATTTCCTGTTGCCCGAAGAACAGTTCCAAAGTGTGTCAACAGAAACTTATTAAGCAGCCAACCTATTAAAGCACAAAGTATTAAACTGCTAATAAACACAGCCAGATCGATCAATGATACCTGCCAACCGAAAAATAGCAGATTCTTATTTCCATCAGTAAAGTCGAGTAACAACTTCTCAGGAATCTCAGAAACGGTTTTGGTGTCAAGTAAAGGGATGTTACTTCGTCCCATGATGCGCAGGTTAACAGAGTAAAGTGCTGTCATCATAAGTATTCCTGCCAATATTTCCTGAATTTTGAATTTTGTATATAATACTCCGGTAATAGATCCAGCTGCCATTCCTGCAATGAAAGCTAAAAATGTTGCAACCCATGGCGACCATCCCGAACTTATCAATATTGCTGTTAGGGCTGCTCCTAAAGTGAGTGATCCATCAACAGTTATATCCGTAAACTTTATCATTCTGAAGCTGATAAGCATTCCGAGCGACAGCAATGAAAGTATCAAACCTATTGTAAAAGCTCCTATAATTAGATTCATTGTTTAGCCTCCTCTGGTTTTACAGATGCAAACCAAATTGCACCTCTGATGAATGAACTTTCTCCCAATCCATTTCCAGGCCTGTTATCTTCAATAAGATGTAGTAAAGCCTTGGGAGGAGGTCCGTTTAAAAACTTTTGCACTTGCTCCTCCAGATTGATTTGGCCGTTTTGTAGTGGCTGGTATGGAAAAACAGCAGCATGTGCATGAATGGCTAAACCAGGTAAGGAAGATGGCGATTGATTTGATCTGGAATTATTGATATCGAATGAATTAGAAGCAATTCCAACAACAAGTGCTTGTTCTTTTGCATGTATTCTTTCGCCGCTAAACGACAGCCAGTCACGCATTTTTAATCCTGATGGCGGTTCGCTATCTCCAATTTTTGTTGGTGATTGGATTAGATGTGCCCCTACCAAACCATCAATTTCAGCCAAAATAACAAACACAGTTTGACTTGCTGATTTAACAGCAAAAGTTTGCTTGACCAGATCTGAAAGCGTAACCGGTGTACCATCTTCATTGGGTGTAAATCGCAATAAATGAGACATTTCTCCTTCGGCATACCACGATTGAATAGCATATAAATCAGGAACATAATTCTCAAGCTTGAGTAAGTAATCTGGTTTACTTTTCTCCTCTGGGCGCTGATACACCACATTACCACATGCAGCAAGAAAATCTCCAAAAAGTAAGTTTTCAAAGGCTTCTGTTGAAACCGGGCTACCAATTCCAAGGCCGAACGTATTCGATGGAAAATGTAAATGTGTAATGTGGTCGGAATCAACCTTTTTCCATGGAATCCAATTCTCATTCTTCTTTATTGTCATTGGCTTGGTTACCGGGAGCGCATAACAGTTCTCAGGCAACTTTTCAACTTCATCTATTTCTGATGAAAATTCTTCATCAGGCTGCACTACGCTGGTTGTCAACCACATTCCAAAGCCAGTCATTTGCAAAGTACTAACTACAAATTCATTGGCATTGGTGATCTGAAATCGTCCGTTAAGCTTCATCAATTCTTTGTGAATACGAACAAGCGATCGTATTCCGGCTGAGCTTAGGAAGTGTATTTCGGCTGCGTTGATAACCAATTCATGATCTCCATTGCGTATATAGCCAAGAAACGTATCAGTGAAATAATCGCTCCAGGAAGCATCAAGGCGTCCAACAGCGTTTATATGAAGTATTTTTCCCTTTTTTAATGCGTTAAGTTCCATTGTGATTCCTTTTATTTTTGAGTAAAAACGACGGCTTTACTTCGTAGTGATTCAGACAATTTAATACCATAAGTCTGAATCTTTTCAGGGTTATACATAAATTTTTCTGATTGGGTATTGCTGAAAGGTATGTCATTTGGTGAAGTGCCCCGAAGTATCTGAACTGCTTTCTCAGCTGCTTCTAATCCGGCATCATAATAATCGCGTGCCAGGCAAATTGTACCCCCATCCCTCATTTGATCACTGTCGAATACATAAACCGGCATCCCATTATCAGCAGCTTTTCTGGCAATGAGTGCAAAACCTGGTCGTGTCATGTTATCAACTATCTGACAGACAAGCTGAATATCCTTATGGCAAAGTTCAATAGCAGCCTGAGAAACATCAGCACTTGATGTAACCGGTACCGCAACAAGAGTTATTCCATATGATGCTAATGCATCCTTGAACCAATCTTTGTACAAAACGCTATTGATCTCAGCAGGGGTAAATAATGTTCCAACACTTTTACAATCAGGCATGGTTTCATTAATAATACGTGCCATTCCATCGAAAGGTGAACGTGTTGTTATACCTGTTACATTTGGTAAATGATCCGTCTCTGATTTCCCTGCGCCGGCTTTAACAGCATCGCCTACTCCAGTAAAAACAATTTTTGTGTCAGCACCAGCTTGTCTTAATGCTGCCTGAAGACTCGGTGTTGAAATAACCATAAGCAAATCAACCTGATCTGCTTTTACTGTTGTCATAATGCTTGATAATGTGGACATATCACCTTGTGCATTTAAAGTTCTAACCACATAATCAACTCCTTCTTTCATTCCTGAACGTGCAATTCCGTCGATCAAACCTTCATGGCATCGTTCAGAAAACTCTGTTTCACTGTATTGTACTATACTAAGTTTTAAAGACTTAGCTTGTTGTGTATTTGATTTCAACTTTTTAGGATCAATCCTTGTGTGCGTTTCTGTTTCTGAAAGTGGCAGCAGTTTAGGAGGTACTCCTGCAAGTACTTTCGCAACAAGTTTACCTGATTGCATACCCCAATCAGTGAAGCTATCGCCTAATGCACCTGTCGCACCTTGTTCAACAAGCTGAGGTTCTGTAGCAAATATGGGGATTCCAGCGGGCTCTGCTACTCTGTGAATTGCAGCAAAACCTGTGTTTACCAAATTATCAGCCGAAACAATAATGGCTTTCGCACCGCGCTGCAGAATTGCTTGTGTTGCTAATCCTAGTTCAGTAACATTTGAGGCTGTAGCTTCGACCAGTTTCAGTTTCTTTGATTTAATAACTTCCCGTAATGTTTCTACCGAGAGTACCGAATTCATTTGTGAAGCATCATAAACTATTCCAAATGTTTTCAAACCTGGATCGTACTTAAGTGCCATCTCAACCAGATCATTCAATGGGGGGTTGTCATGAACACCACAAATATTATCGGGTCGGCCATTAGCAAATACCCTCAACCTTGTTGGATTGCTTGTAACTGTAAGAACAACAGGTATTTCTTTGACTTTGCTTGCAATAGCCATCATTGCTGGAGTTGTAACCGAAACGATGACATCAGGTTTTTCACGCATTACAGCTTCAATAATTTGAGGAAGTTGCGCAATTTCTCCCTGAGCACTATAGCTTTTCATCTGGTAATCAACTCCTTCAACCAAGCCACTCCATTGCATTCCAGCTTCAACACCTTTTACCGCTTCTTCGAGTAAACGATTTTCAACCAGGGTAATAACTGCAACTTTTGCAGGTCGTCCATTCTTTACACTAATATGTTGATAAGAATCTGCTTTCAAAAGCATTTCGGGAGTTACCGTAATACCTTTGCTGGCTATTGATTCAAAATCGAGAATGACGCGCTCTTTCTCAGCAGTAGCTGTAACTTTTGGCAGCAAGGCACTAATAGAATCAGTAATTTTCCATTTGCTTCCAAGTTGAGACAACAATGATTTATTAATTTCAAGTTGCTCAGGGATAATGTTTTCAATGCGAAACTCAGAAGGTTTCTTTCCATTCAAAATAGCTATGACGATATCTGCCGTATATTTTCCGACTGTATAATAATCGGCTCCGAGACCGAATAAGGCACCTGATTTGGCGTCGGTTGGATCATTGGTAAAGACAGGTATTCCATTCTGTTTTGCCAGATTTACAATCATTAAAGAGGAAGCATTTGCCACTGTGTCGCCTCCTATCCAAATGGCTTCCACACCTTTAGAGAAGAGTGACCGCGCTGCCTCTGATACTTCGGAGGTGTTGGTTGCAACAGCCTCAATAAGAGTTATTCCTAACTCCTTGCAGGCCAGACGGGCTTCCAATATACAGGCTTCTGAGCATTGCTCACCGGGATTCCAAACCACACCAACTTTTTTTATAGAAGGATTTAGTTCTTTTAAAATTCTGAATGCTTTTTGGACAGGCTGAAAGGTCCCAACGCCTGCCAAATAAGGAGGATGCATGGAAGGCTCTTTGCCAAAAATACCTACTCCAGCTCCAAAAGGGTCGGTGACAGCACCAAAAACATGTGTTTTTTGCGTATGTTGGTTGGCTTTGGCAAAAGTTTGTAAAGCAATTGTACTGGACGTTATGACGATTTCGCTGGAGCCATTTGTAAGTTCTTTAGCAATGGTGTTAGCTGTTGTGAGGTCGCCAAGTGCATTGAAAAGCTTTATGTTCTGTCGGTTTTCAGCTAAAAAACCTGCTGCCTGCAAACCATCCAAAATTCCTTCTACATGCCTGTCTAGCAGTGGTGTTGATGAAATCTGCATGATAGCAAGCTGAGGAAGCTTTTTTGATTCGTCTGATTTTCCAACCTTCCGCTGCTCAAGATCTGAGAGCAATAGAATAGCAGATGCGCCGGTAATTAATGCTATTGCTAACCATAAGTCTTTGATAATGTTTTTCATAACACGACATTAAGTATAACAAATACTTCACTTAATTAAAATAGTGACCATGACAATTAATTCCCCAGAAGCTTCACAGAAAACATCCACTGATCCTGAGGTAAATATGACTTTTCATATTTCTGAGCATAACCTACCGACCAGGTTGTTTTCAAATATGAAAACAGAACCAATTCAAGATCAACCTGTATCCCTGCATTGAATCTGTTTCTGGTTAAATCTGAATCAGAAAAATTAGAGATTAGATGTGTCCCAAAGAGCGATGACTTGATATAAGTAGGATATAGCCATGTGGTTCCAACGTTTCTAAGCCGAATGGGTTTCAGGTTTAATTCTGCCATTGTTTTAACAAAATTATGTGCGCTAATATCATCAATATCAACACCTGGAAATGCCAGAATCTTACGATACTGATCAGCAGGTTGCCAATCAACATAGTTATTTCTAAATCCACCAAAGTAAAAAGTTGAAAAAGAAGAGCCTTTTTTACCAAATGATTGTCCAACGCTATTACGTATCCAAAAGCTGGTGTTGCGGATAGCTGGTATCAGCCACCCGATATGCTGTTCTGAAATTAGTGATGGATACACACTTCCGTTGGCTATATAGCTGTATCCTGTCAAGTCCCATTTATAACCTTTTTCGTCTTCAACACCTCCCAGGCTTCGGCGCAATTTTGATACTCCAGCTTCAAAAGAAACACTTTGAAAATTCCGAATGGGAGAAGCAATATTTTGAAATTGCGGAAGTACTTCAAGATCACCATAATGTGTTGCACCAAAACCATAATATGTTTTAAATGGCGTCTTTAAAGTTGACGTTTTATGATAGGAGAATCCTAAAGAATACCCAGCCCTGCTGCGTTTTGTTGGTCCAAATAAATCATAAAAATCGGTTTTATTATAGGTTGCATTAAAGCTCCACAACCAAATGTCCCATTCTAACTGTCCGTGAAACTTTTGCTTATCCTTGTATGTACTCCATGGAGATCCTCCCAGAAACAAGTTTATATTTGATAGTCCGATTCGGTCGCGCCAGTTTAACCGATAGCCCAAGGCAACGGTTTCTTTGAAACCACTTATATCGGGAAACGCACCTGAAAGCGACATATTCCTTATTGGTCGGTAGGATGTTTCTTCCATCTTTAAAGAGTCTATATTCACTTTTGAGGCAGGTTTAAGTGAGTAAGCTTTTATCTGAGGATTCTTTTCATAAGCCAGATTTCCTAAATAATTGATGGAATTGGCATCTGTTAATACCTCCAATGGTATAATTCCGGGTAACATGCCATTTCTATGAAATTTCAGTACAAATAATGAGTCATTGCTCAGTTGCTGGGGCACAAACAAACCACTTTCGTCATTCGACAATAACTCAAACGATTTATCTTTCAATGATATACGCCAGATATTTGAAACTCCTGTATAATATGAAGTTCCGATAAGATATTGATCATCATTTGAAAACTTAAATTGAGTGAGGGTATTTTCTTCAGATTTATAAAGTGTTTCATATTCCCTCACCCCTATTTCCAACTGTTTAATGTCAAACATAATCAATGATTGTTCTCCACGAATTCCTGTAAGTGTAGCTGTTAATTTTGAACCATCATGTGAAACTGAGAGATCGAGTACCGACCGTCCAAACTCGGAGGTGTACATCGGAACAGTTTCGTTGTATGGATGTGGAATTTTAACAATCGAAGCATAACCATTATCATGCCTAACTCCCCAGATACATCTGTTCGTACTGTCATAGACCAGATTCCCTGTCCTAGACCGCTTTATAAGTGTTTTTTTCTTACCTGATTTCACATCAACCTGAACCAAACTACGGTATTTACTGTTCTGTTCACTCAGAAAAACAAGTCTGTCTTTTGGGTCGTAGGTTAAATAAGTCACCGAATAAAGCATAGGCGAATCAAGGGTAGCAAGTTTGCGGATTTCTCCTGATGCCACATCAAGTTCAATAATTTTTGAAATTGCTCCGGGACTATTGGTAGCCGCATAAATTTTACCTGTTGCACCATCATAACCAATGTTAGAAAAGCTTCCTTGTGGTTCGTTCGTTAGACTTCGAAATGAAGTTAGCGGATATTCCTTTATAAGGTTAATATTAGCTGTTTGAAACTCCTTTTCAAAATTGATCCAGTCTTTCCAAGCACTGCTTACCGGCTTACCAAATACTTTTTTAAACTGTCGTGCGTAAAATGCCTTGCTATCATCAGTTCGGTTGTAAAGAGCTTTAACTTTATCATCACCATATTCCTGAGCAAGATATGTAACAAAACGGGTTCCATAGAGATAGGAATTTGCTCCAACTTGAAAATCAATGGTAGAACCTTCAGTTTCAAGGCCAATGACTGAATATAATGGATAGTTTTCGTTGATGATACTTCTGAAATACATCTCATCATACGGCCCCAAGGCTCTCCCCAATCCTCCTGAAGTCCAGGTTTCAAGATAGCAGGCGATACCTTCGTGATACCAGCGCGGAGCATACCATCGCGGGGTAGTCAAGTAACTCCAGAAAGCAGTTATCGGGATATGCTCATCTCGACGGATTTTTCCAAAAAGAGCTTTACGCCAAAAGTTGTCAGTTTTGTTTGGCTTGTCGGCTAATGTAATATGCGTGAGCTCATGTGCAAAAAGCCATTGAAAACGTTCACTGGAAGGCGTGATACTGAAAGCAAAATTAAAGGGTGAAATCCCTAAAACAATCATATTGAATGGCATCACCATTGCACCACCATGACCGTCATCTTCAAAATCGGTGAGCATCACGTATGTTTTCTTATGGTCGTAGCCCCATTGCTTTTCATGAAATTCGAGCCCATTATGAAATGTTCGTGCCACATGAGGCATCAGAAATGAATACCGTTTTCCAAAATAGATCAATTCCATTTCATCGGTCCTGAAGCGATTGATCTTTTGACCAAAAAGCATCGTTGCCGCTCCTGTAAAGAGAAGCAGCAACCACATTTTACGACTTAATTTTAATCTCATCTGTTTGATTTATTGGTTTAAACAAAACTTCAAAAACACAGAACACTATGAATAGAACACTTCTGGATAATGAGAACTTATCTTCTCCATGATCTACCTTTAATTCCCCGATACAACTTCTATTTTGTCATTATTTAATAAAATTACCAAATCCAAACCAGAATTACTAAATAACCTGGTGTATTCAAAACCCAAACTTTCTTCACTTAAAAGGTGTGATTCAACAATGTCAACATAACCTATTGCATCGGTGCCTAAAGTAAAATCGATAACATTAATCATAGCACCACCTAAAATATGAATGGAGTTATTCACTTCAATATTGAGTTGATCGAAGCTATGCAAATTCAGACTACTCTCCGATTTATCAGAAAAATGATTCTTGAGCTTTTTAACATCTTCATTATAATATCCCAGCAATTGGGATTTTACACGTGTTTCAGCCATTAATTCTTTCACTCCTTCTTTATCATTTCTTAGTTTCATCTCATCTAAATAGGTCAATACGGGCTTATTGTGTGTAAAAATGGCTGCTTGAAGCATATTTAAATACAGGATATCATGTGCATCAGCCAGGCGTTGGGTTAATATCTCTTCGCTCTGAAGAAAAGTTTCAATAGCATTCATATAATTCAACATAACACTATTCTGTGCCTGAATGCGGGCTATAGCGTTTTGTGCCATATTAAGATATTCAATAATAGGCACTTCAGCTTGTCCGTCAATATCTAAAATCACATTAAGTGCATATAAAATGTCCTCACGCGCTAGTTCCAGAAATTGGGAAAAGGTTTTTAAAGCATCGGAATAGGGATAATATGTTTTCTGGAATTCAGGCACTGAATCTGTCAATGCGAGCACATGGCCAAGATCGTTTTGAGTATTCAAGGATTGATAATAATAAATCAACAAATACTTTTCATATTGAAGCCGTTTCACTGAATCTTCAACAAGCTCGTTCCTTAAAAGTAAATCGTTCTGTGTAACTTTTACATTTCGATAGCGATCAACCTTACCTATTGTCCCGGCTAACTGATTGTTTGTACCTTTAAATGTTTCCAATCTGATGCCAACTAAAATTCCTAAAAGAAGTGCGATGATGAAAACAAAACTGAACTGAATGGGTGATAACTTCTTCATAATTGTTTAGAATGTATTTTACACCAAAAAAATATACTTACATCTCTTAATGAGCTAAATTTACGCTACCAATTCAGAATATTTCAAGAGCCAATAGTGTTTCTTTATTAATCAGCCTTGTAACTGAAAAAATCATTTTACAGGAGAAATCCCACCTAAAGTTCCCATATCTTCAAAATAAAGACCCAAGGTCTGCTCACTTGTATAAAAACCTACAAATTCTGAAGTATAAAAATCAAAAAAGTCGTAAAGTCCTTCACTTCCGAGATTTACCTCCTCCAATAACCTTGTAGACAATAAAACATCTGAATCTAGATATTGGCCAATGCTGCCGAAAACAGCATCAAATCGGTCAGGAATGATAACGCCCAATTTGTTAAAATCGATAGCGTATTGATCTTTAACATAAGGTTTCAAACCTGCATCTGCCACAATTTCTTTCAATCCTTCCTTGTTATTCATCAACTTCTTTTTATTCAGATATTCCAAAACCGGTTTGTTCTGCGTAAAAATTGCTGTTTGAATAATATTGAAAGAAAGTAAATCATGGGCATCCATCAGCGATGGATATGTCGTGTTGGAGTTTGCCTGTATGAAGGTTTCAATTGCCGTCATATAATTCATCAAAATGGCATCATGATTTTTTATGCGTGCAATAGCATTAATTGCCTCGTTAAGGTAACGCATTACTGGCACTTCGGAATCACTCTCAAGAGAAGATATCATATTGTATGCCAACAGTATATCTTCTCTCGCAGGTTCAAGGTAGACCTTAAAGCTACTAAGTGCCTCAGCATATGGGTAGTATGTTTTGAAAAATTCAGGGACATTTGTGGTTAATGTCAGCACTTTATCGACATCATATGAGGTTTTTACCGACTGATAATAATAAAACATGAGATATTTCTGATACTGAATGCATTTATTGGTATCGTCTACCAATTCGTTCCGAAGTAGAATATCTTCATCTGTCATTTTTACGTTTCGATAACGATCCACTTTTCCAATTGAACCTGAAAGCTTTTCCTTTTCAAAAAGTGGTAAATCGATCATCGAACCTATCATTAAACCAGCCACAAAAGTCACCAGAGTAAATAAACCAATTTGAAGTGTTGTTAACTTTTTCATATCTTTTTGTTCTTTAGAGCCTTATTTACTTGAATAATAATTGATCAAATTAAAATTACACGAATCGATTTCTTGAAAACTGGATGATTGACTACAATTTTTCACATCATTTTCAATTTTACCGAATTTATATCTTAACACTCACTGCCCATTTTCTACGAACGTTTTATGGCCATATAGATCAACAAAGGAGTCTCTGTTGTTAAGAATTGAATTAAATCAAATTATAATTGGAAAATCAATATCCCCCAATTGCATCTCTGAGCTTATGTTTAATACCTTTAATACCTCATCACTGCTAAAACCTCCGCTTAACTCTTCAATTGAAGAAAAGGCATCCTCAAGCGCAACATCAGTAACAATTATCAATCGGAAACTATCTGTAAAATCAAAACCTAAAGTTTGAACATCAATAGCAAGTTGATCTTTAAACAATTGTTTTAGCTGATTATCAGCAATAAGTTCCTTGATACCTTCTTTATCATTCAGAAGTTTTTTCTTATCCAAATAGCTGAGCATCGGTTTGTTCTGGGTGAGAATCGCAGATTGCAAAAGGTTCAACGAAATGATATCGTGTGCGTCATCTAGCGCTTCATATTTACCTTCAGGATTGGATTCTTTAAAAGTTACAATGGCATTCATTAGATTTAATAGTACAGTTTCATTGTTTTTGATTCGGGCAATTGCATTCTGAGCCTGGTTAAGATATCCAATTACAGGAACATTTGAGTTTTCATCCAACGAAGCAACCGTACTCAAAGCAAAAAGTATGTCTTCACGTGCAGGTACAAGAAAAGTTTTGAAACTTTCCAGTGCATTCATATAAGGATAGTAAGTCTTAATAAAATTTTCTGTTTCAGTCGTTTTCTTTAAAACCTCGTCCACATCAAAGGAAATCTTTAGCGATTTGTAATAATAAAAGAGCAAATATTTTTCGTATTGACGGCGTTTGGCTGTGTCTTCGACTAATTCATTACGCAGTAAAATATCATCTTCCGTTACTTTCACATTTCTGTAACGATCCACTTTTCCAATTGAACCTGATAATTTTTCCTTTTCAAACAGGGGCATATCAATCATTGAACCAACCAATAAACCGCCGACAAATGTCAATAATGAGAAAAGGCTTACCTGAAGTAATGTTAACTTTTTCATTTGTTTTAATTCGTTATGTTATACTAAGTACTTTATTTTTAAACAATTAAATTCTCGAGGACGATTAACTTGAAAATTAAGATCAGCCTACTCTATCATAATACTGAGGAAACATAACCATAAATGAGAATATACTCTCAGTTAATCTAAATGGTAATCGCATCGATTTTTTTGAAAGAACATTTTTAAAAAGTTTTGATACACTAATTTGAGACCACAATAAGTAAGGATTGTCAGTTCTATTATGAAGTCAGGTACGCTTGTTAAAACCAGATTAACAAGCGTACATGATTCCATATCACATGATTTGGTCGCTCCTTACTTCAACTCAGTGACATCATAATATAATCCTAAGTTCTGAACATCAATACCTAATTGATCTATTGCTTTCAAAGTGCTTACGGAGCTAATTGCATCATTACTCAAGAGTAAACTGCTTAACTCTTCATTTGAACAAAGAACCGCCTGCAAATTCTCTGCGTTACCTACAAGAACTAGCTGCAAATTTTCATTATTAGCTATACCCAGCTTATTTACATCAGCAACAAACTGACTATCAAGAATGGACTTTAATTGAGCATCAGCAATCAGTTCTTTAACACCTTCCTTATCGTTGAGAAGTTTTTTCTTATCTAAGTAACTGAGCATAGGTTTATTCTGGGTTAGAATTGCCGATTGCATCAGGTTCATTGAAATAATATCGTGTGCATCCTCCAAAGCCCAGAATTTGCCTTCAGGATTGGCATCTTTGAAAGTAATGATAGCATTCATCAGGTTCATGAGAATAGATTCATTGCTATTGATACGTGCAATAGCATTTTGAGCTTGATTAAGGTATCCAATAACTGGAACTTTCGCATTTTCATCCAAAGAAGCAACCATATTCAAAGCAAAGAGAATATCCTCCCGTGCTGGGACGAGGTATGTTTTGAAACTTTCCAAAGCGTTCATATAAGGATAATATGTCTTGGCAAATTCTTCTGTTTCCTTTGTTTTCTTTAATACTTCATCTACATCAAAAGAAGTTTTAAGTGACTTGTAATAATAAAACAGCAGGTACTTTTCGTATTGAGTGCGTTTGGCGGTATCGTCAAGCAGCTCATTACGCAATAAAATATCATCTTCAGATACCTGAACATTGCGATAGCGATCTACTTTTCCAATTGAACCTCCGAGATACTTACCCATTTCATAATAATCAGTTTGGGAGTCTGCTCCCTGAGGCGAATAGTTTACAATACTGATACCAAGGAATAATCCTACTACCAGTGCGAGTGCTGCTAAAAGAGCGGCTTGAAGTAATGTGTACTTTTTCATTGTATTGAAATTTTAGTTGTGAATAATAATTGATTCTATTTTATTTAATTATTGTTATGTTAGTAAAAAGTTGGTTTTTTATCAAAAAGAAAGATGCTTTTTTATAATAACTGATTGATTCTGAAATGCTGTGATAGTGACAGTTGCCTGAACCTCCGTGGTTTTTTCCAGAATGAGTTGAAATGAGTTCATCCCTGTTGCTGTAAAATTGACAGATCCCATATTGTAATCACTCGAATTTGCACCTTCTGCCATTACAAATTCGGCTTTAGCAACCTTAAAATCAGTTGTACTAAAAGAGGTTTCCAGGTGAAGTTCGTTTGGACTATTGATCACAAAATTCAAATAGTAAAGGTTGCCAATCTGATATGGAATCATTTTAATGCTGCTGTGTTGATAAGCATAGGAAATTTCTTGTCCGGAGACGCTGCTGATACTACCTGCAAGCCGGCTTGTATCTGTGGGTTCAATTTCAGCCAGAAAAAACCATGTAAAAGCCGTGCCTACCATTACTCCGGTAAATAAAATCATCGCATAACGAACCGGGAAAGGATTGAATAATTGATCCCAAAAAGGGTTGTCCCACCAACTTTGTTTTGTGACACGCTTTTTTGATGTAATGCGCTGCATGACTTCCTCAGTAATATCTACAGGATGCTCTTCCATATGTGTTTTCTCAAGGCGAAGCTCTATCTCTTTAAGTTTGTCCAGGTGATCATTGTCAGTTTTAGAACTCATATTTTCAGCCAGATTACTATCAGAGCTTTTGCCTTTCATCTGTTCCTTGCCGGGGTTTTTATCCAACTGAGCTGAAGCGTTTTTCCTGAAGTCCATTGTATTATAGTTTTAATTTATTCAAACGTTCTAAAATACGGTGTCTTTTCGAGTATCTCTTTAATCTGCATTCGCGCATCGAATAGCCGCGACCTCACTTTTTGCTCCGAAATCTGTAGCGAATAAGCTACTTCTTTATAGGAGAGTTGTTCGTAATACTTCAAAACTATCACCGCTCTATATTTCTCTTTTAATTGATTAACAGCATATTGCAACTGATACTCACGCTCATCAAATGTATCTTCTCTTTCATCTTCAACATTCTGCAAATATTTAGTTCCAACATTATTTTTTTGCTTTTTCAAATAATTCAAAGCAGTATTAACAGCAATCCTATACACCCAGCTGAAAAATTTGTGGTCGCCGCGAACCGTAGCCAAAGCCTCATATGCTTTTACAAAAACCACTTGAGTCAGCTCCAGAGCTTCATCCCTGTCATGAATCATCCGTATGAGTAGATTGTAGACAGGACGTTGATACTTGTCAACTAATACTCTGTATGCATTCACCTGTCCCTTTAGTACCTTTTTTATTATTTCATGATCTTCGAGGGCGCTCTGCTGTGCTACTTCCTGTTTTTCATTATCCGGTTTATCTATGTCATCTTCATTTTTCATGAATTACACTTTATGTTTTGAAAAAGTTGGTTTTTGATTAACTATTTTCCAATTGACTTAATTTCCACAGTTCTCTGTGCTTGATTCTGATGAGTGGCTGCAACGCAAGCTCACCGGTTTTACCAACCTGTTTACGTAAAGCTTTGAGCTCTGTAAGTTTCTCAATCGTATCACTTTCAGCAATTGGCGTAAATCCGTTCTCTTTAAGCATCAGGTTACGTTTTGCTTTTATCGAAAGTTCGAGATACAGGCTTAGGTAATTATACAGATCTACGATCATTTCTGAGTCAAAATGGGCTCTCAGTCCGGCGATATATGCTCCCGATCGGGTACCCGAAAACTTGCCCTGCCTGATCATTCTCAATATTTCTACTTCGTTACTAAATTCCATTTCCAACCAATTTTGGAGACTGCTGGTGCTTTGTTTAAAAATAAAGCCAAAGAAAACAGGGAGCATCACAAAAATGAGTAAGGTTTGGAGGTATGGATTCAGAAAAAAATGATTGAATGCGCTGTGAACGATTATCGCAACAAATAGTCCGCTAAGGACTGAAAAAAAGAGTTTCTTCTCGCGCTGTATTCCACCCATTATAAGTAGAGCCACAATAGCAGTACAGCCACCATGCATGAGTGCTGTGCCAAAACCACGCAACATCCATAACATCATAGATGGCTCATCTCCAATGAAATAGATATAAACCATATTCTCAATCAAGGCGAAACCTGTACCGGAAGCAAACCCATAAATTGCAGCATCAATTGAGAAACCTATTTTTCGTCGGGCAATCAGAAGAAAAACAAACAGCGCTTTTAGAATCTCCTCAACAATTGGAGCAAAATAGCGTGTAAAATGCTCAAAACTGAGCGAAAGATGTGAGGAAAGCCATTCATTTGAAAGATAAGAAAACCAGGCTGCCAATCCTCCCCACAAAATTGATAAGGCGAGATTTTTTTTATTCACCAATTTAAAGCTATCCATCAGGAAAAGCCCTGTCAGAAAAAGAAGTACCGGCATTAAGCTAAAAACGATTTTCATAAAGACATTTTTAAAAATGGATCTTTTTACAAATAAAAATAGAAACTAACTTATTATGGAATAAATAGTTGATTATGTGGTATTTAAAAATTGTATTTGAATTATCTGAGTTTAGGCAGATTATGTTGAATGGTGATTCAAAAAAGCCAATTAAAGACTGATTAATGCTACTTTCAGGCAATAAGCTCTCAGCAGAGCTTGATAATAGACACTTGCACTGGGAAACCTGCAATGAAAAATATGCCAGTAGATTTACATGGTGCTTAGAAATCCGATAAGATAGATCATCAACCATAATGTGTTGATTTTACTTGTCTCTGTTGTTAACAAAACTTTCCGTTCATTGTATCAAAAGCTAATTTTTTGGCAGTAACTTAATAAATAGTATCGGGCAATCAGATTGCAGTAATCAAAGAGTTGGATTGGAACTTTTAATAATATCAATGAACAAGCGCAAATGTAAGTTATTACCCAATTAAAAACAAATTCCAATCCTTTAATAGATGTTTTTATTCAAAAAAAAATGATGCGGGATTGGATCTCGCATCATTCGTAAAATATTTGTATAAAATATCTGAAGACTAACTATTTAAAGCCTCCATCACTTGTTTGATCGTGTGTTCAAGTTCAGCATCCACTGCATCAAATTGGTCACGATTTGCCAGATTTCCCTTTACACCAAAGTAGAATTTTATTTTGGGTTCGGTTCCCGATGGTCTGATGCTTATTTTATTACCATTCTCAGTTAAAAACTGTAAAACATCCGATTTGGGCAAATCAATGGTGGTTTGTGTTCCATCAACGAGGTTTCGTGTAATCCGCTGCTCATAGTCTTTTATCAAAACAAGACGTGAACCAGCTATTTCGAGTGGTGGATTATTCCTATAGCGCTCCATCATAGCCTTAATTTCCTGTGCACCGGACATTCCTTTTTTGGTGACTGAAACGAGTTTTTCTTTATAAAACCCAAACTCTACATAGATATCTTTAAGTAACTCGTACATGCTTTTTCCCTGATCAGCGGCCCATGCCGCTGTTTCAGCTATCATCACACAAGAAATTACAGCATCTTTATCGCGCACAAAATCACCTACAAGATAACCATAGCTTTCTTCACCTCCACCGATAAAGGTTTTCTTACCTTCATATTTCTGAATAATATCAGCGATATATTTAAAACCGGTTAGTACATCAAACCGTTCCACCCCATATTTATCAGCAATATTGAAAAGTAGTTCCGAAGTAACAATTGTTTTTACAATATATTCATTTCCTGTAAGTTTACCTTTTTCGCTCCATCTGGTTATCAAATAATAAAGCAACAAACTTGCTGCTTGATTTCCATTTAACAAAATAAATTTTCCCAGATCGTTTTTAACTGCGATCCCAACTCTGTCGCCATCAGGGTCGGTTGCCATCACGATATCTGCGTCAATTTCTTCCGCTTTAGCAATAGCCATGCTCAAGGCAGCAGGTTCTTCAGGATTAGGTGAGTGCACAGTCGGAAAGTTTCCGTCAACGATATTTTGCTCCTCAACAGTTGTAATCGACTCGAAACCAACAGCTCTTAACGCCATGGGGACCAATTTTACTGTTGAGCCATGTATAGGTGTGAATACAATTTTGAAATTTTTCTGTCGTTGAATCACTTCAGGTGACAAACTTAGACCCTTGATACGTTCAACATAAACTTTATCGAAATCATCACCTAACAATGTTATCAGTTCAGTTTTTGTATTGAAATTTACATCAGCCGGACCCGAAATTTTCTCTACTTCGGTGATGACATTTTTATCGTGTGGCGCTATTAGTTGTCCGCCATCATTCCAATACGCTTTGTAGCCATTGTATTCCTTGGGGTTGTGCGAGGCGGTTATCACCACACCACTCTGACAGTCAAAATAGCGCACAGCAAATGAGAGCTCAGGTGTTGGCCGAAGACTTTCAAAAAGATACACCTTAATATTATTGGCCGACATTACTTCAGCAGTAATCCTGGCAAAGTAATCGCTATTATTTCTGCAATCATAAGCAATTGCCATTGAAGGTGTTTCAATTGAAGGAAACATTTTTCGGATATAATTAGCAAGGCCTTGTGTTGCCATAGCAACAGTATATTTATTCATACGGTTGGTGCCAACTCCCATAATCCCTCTTAGGCCACCTGTTCCAAACTCCAGGTTACGGTAAAAACTTTCAGTGAGTTCCTGAGGATCATTTTCAATCAGAAGTTTTACTTTCTCAATTGTCTCAGAATCATAAGGTTCTGCCAGCCATTGACTTGCTTTTGCGAGAATGGCAGGATCAATCTGTTGTTTCATAAAGTTATTTTTTTGAGGTTTGTGATCTTTTTAAAGCCATCGATTAAACGTTCTTCCGAAGGGTTAAGCAATACACCCATGCTGCAACCCGAAAAGGAAACTACTGTGTTGAGTTTCTTTAGATGCTCTTCAGCTTTTCTTACAGAAGAGATGAGTTCGATTGCTATTTCTTCTTCAATAATAAAATCAGCAAATAATTTTTCTTCAATTCTAATTCCTTTGTAATGTACTGCAACAGGAGCATTCATTCTGAATCGTATTCCCCTGAGCCTGAATTCATGAGCCAGACAACTTTTAAAAATTTCAGGTAAAATACCCGGGCCAGTATAAGCATGAACCTCCCTTGCACAATCATAAATCAAGGTAGCCAAGCTATTTCGCCTGCTCTTGTCCATTTAGTTCTTCCAAACATTTTTTCAGGCTATCTTTCCAATAAGGTATCTGAACCTGATAATTCTTTTTAAATTTTTCTTTACTCAAAACACTATAAAAAGGCCTTTTTGTTTTCACAGGATAGGCCGATGATGGTATTGGGTTAATCTTGCAATCCAGCATGCATAATTCCATGATGGTTTTCGAAAAATCGTACCAGCTGATAGCTCCTTCATTACTAAAATGGTAAATCTCCTTAACAAAATCACCTTTATAGCGGTCAACAATTAAAACAATAGCCCAGGCCAGATCAAAAGCCCATGTGGGAGTGCCAATCTGATCAGCAACAACATTAAGTTCAGGGCGTTCTTTTCCAAGACGCATCATTGTTTTTACAAAATTATTCCCCGATGCAGCATAAAGCCATGATGTTCTTAAGATAACACTGTGACATCCATGACCCATAAGAATCGCTTCTCCCCTGGCCTTACTTTTACCATAGGATGAAATGGCAGAGATGGGCTCACTTTCCTCATAAGGTTTGTAATTCTCACCATCAAAAACATAATCCGTGGAAATATGGATGAACAAAGCATTGTTTTTTTTACAAGCGTCGGCTAAAACACCTACAGCAACAGCATTGATGCGATCGGCCAGAACAGGCTCATCTTCAGCTTTATCCACGGCTGTGTAAGCAGCGCAATTGATGCAAACTTCAATCTCATGAATTTCAAAAAAACCTTGCACAGCATCATTTTGAGTTATATTCAACTCCTCAACATCAGTGAAATACCAATGATGCCTGCGATCAGTACCCGCAATCTTTTGAAGTTCGTTTCCGAGCTGACCCTTACTACCTGTAACTAAGATATTCATTTTAATCTAATTAAGTTTCAATAAAATGAAAGAAAGCGGAAATTAAACAACTGTTTTAAAGAAATCAATAGTTCTTTGCAAACCCTCGTCGAGATGAACCTTTGGCTCCCAGTCCAAAAGTTCTTTTGCAAGACTTATATCAGGTTTTCTCTGTAATGGGTCGTCGGTAGGTAACGGCTGAAAAATAATTTTTGAGCCTGTGCCTGTCATTTGGATTACTTTTTCGGCTAATTCAAGCATGGTAAATTCACCTGGATTTCCAATATTCACAGGACCAGTGATAGAATCATCGGTAGCCATCATACGTATCATACCTTCAACGAGGTCGTCAACATATTGGAAGCTACGTGTTTGCATACCATTTCCATACATCGTAATATCATCACCTCTCAAAGCCTGAACAATAAAATTAGATACCACTCGTCCATCATTAGGATGCATCCGTGGACCATAGGTATTGAAAATGCGTATAATTTTTATACGCACATCGTTTTGATTGTGATAATCCACAAATAATGTCTCTGCACACCGTTTTCCTTCATCATAACAGGAGCGCGGCCCGATTGGATTCACATGTCCCCAGTAAGTTTCTTTTTGCGGATGTTGCTCAGGATTGCCATAAACTTCACTCGTTGAAGCCTGCAAAATCTTTGCTTTAATACGTTTTGCCAACCCCAGCATATTTATTGCACCCATCACTGAAGTTTTGATGGTTTTAATGGGATTGTACTGATAATGAACAGGTGATGCAGGGCAAGCCAAATTAAAAATCTCGTCAACTTCAACAAAATAAGGTGTTGTTACATCATGACGTACCAACTCAAAATAGCGGTGATCCATCAAATGGGCAATATTCTTTTTTTGTCCTGTAAAATAGTTATCCAGACAAATCACATCATTACCCTCATTGAGAAGGCGTTCACATAAATGGGAACCTATAAAACCTGCCCCTCCTGTTACTAATATTCTTTTCATCCTGTTAGTTAATTATAAAAAACGGCTGCATCTGAAAAGATACAGCCGCTTTTAAAATGTTTATTTTTGTGTGTTGACACCGATACAGAAGTAATCAAATCCTTCTGCTTTCATCTCTTTTACGTCGTAAATGTTTCTTCCATCAAAAATTGCTGGTGCTTTGAGTAATTTTTTGATTACACGGAAGTTAGGAAATTTAAATTCCGACCACTCGGTAATGATCATCAAGGCATCAGCATCGATTAAGGCGTCATACTGATCTTTGGCGAAGTCGATACTTTTGTTAAAAATACGTTCACCTTCATGCATTGCAACCGGGTCGTAAGCTCTTACTTTGGCACCGGCTTCAAGTAATTTGCTAATGACAACCCTTGCAGGAGCTTCACGCATATCATCGGTATTAGGTTTAAAAGACAACCCCCATACAGCTACAGTTTTACCTTTGATTTCATAATTGTAGTACTTCATCAATTTGTTAAAAAGAACTGACTTCTGATCGTCATTCACATCTTCAACGGCCTGAAGCACCCTTAAACCATACCCATATCCTTTGGCTGTTTTAATAAGGGCTTTCACGTCTTTTGGGAAACATGAGCCGCCATAACCTGTACCGGGATAAATGAAATATTTTCCAATTCTTCGGTCTGAACCAATGCCTTTACGAACCATATTTATATCAGCACCAACTATTTCGCAGAGGTTGGCTATGTCATTCATGAAACTGATTTTTGTTGCAAGCATTGAATTGGCCGCATACTTAGTCATCTCAGCTGAAACGATATCCATAAATATTACAGGATGACCGTTCATTGTGAATGGTTTGTATAATTTTTTCATGAGGTTCTCAGCGCGCTCTGAATCAACGCCAACCACAATGCGGTCAGGCTTCATGAAATCGTCAACAGCTGCCCCTTCTTTTAGAAATTCGGGATTTGAAGCTACGTCAAACGGGATATCTACCCCGCGTTTTTCCTGTGCTGCTTTAACTGCAGCCCTGACTTTTTCGGCTGTACCTACCGGAACGGTGCTTTTTGTAACAATCAAGACATAATCTTTCATGTTTTCACCCACCTGACGTGCTACTTCGAGCACATACTTTAAATCTGCACTGCCATCCTCATCAGGTGGTGTACCAACTGCACTGAAAACGACCTCACAATCTTCGAGGGATGGAGCAAGATCAGTGGAGAAAAATAAACGTTTCTTCTCAACATTACGCTGAACCATTTCCTCCAACCCAGGTTCATAAATAGGGATAATTCCCTGATTCAGATTGTCAATTTTTTTCTTGTCAATGTCTACACAATGCACATCAATACCTACTTCGGCAAAGCATGTTCCTGTTACCAAGCCAACATAACCAGTGCCAACAACTGAAATTTTCATGGGAGTTTGTTTTAATTAATCATTCATATTAAACAGGCAGCAAGATAGCTAAAAAACCATCTTTCCAAAACAATTTTAAAATTTTTAATTCTAAAGAAATTGCTTCTGACATACAAATATAGTGAAAGCATAAATTAAAATAACAAACGATATGAACAATTTTTAATATTTTGATTATCAATTGTTTAAATATATGAATATTACAAAGTAAGATGATCTAACCAATTTTATAGCTAAATCCAATGCCAAGCGATTCTTTCACCTGAAGCCGCGGGCCTGATCCTATTTGATTTTTCTGACCTTCGATGATGTCATAAACTGGTATATCGGTATCATGATCATACTTCAGCAAAAGAAATAAAACAGTATGAATACGTTTGTTGACAGTAAAATTCACTTTTGTTTCCCAATCAACATCAATGTTCCATCTGTTGTTTCGATCTTCATCCATATAATTATTGTACAGGTTTAATGAGGATGCCAAATCGATATTCTTTGATAGTTCCTTATTGAATATTGCCAGAATGTTGAAGCCAAATTCTGAAAGCAGGTTTTTTCCCGGAACTAGGACTGCCCCCGATGAATCAAGGATGGCTTTTTCAACACCAAATGCCCCTTTATCAGCCAGATCCTGATTTTTTACAAAAGTAAACTTGCCTGAAGCAGGACTAATAAACAATTCAAACTTCTCCGATTTTCTATATTTAAATCCCAATGAAGCTGTTAAATAACCAGGTGCCAAAAATGCTGAAACCAAGGTGCTGTCATTTGGGTATTTATAGCCGTTAGCAAACTGCGACTTGAAAGTAAACAACGAAGTATACGTCCATTCTTTAAATGCTTTCTGCGAATATGAAACCGAAAAATCAAGCCTGTCTTCAGTTTTTTCAATGCGTTCAGCCCCATAGCCAACGATTCCAAAAGCCGATTTGTGGATCAATTCAGCACTACTTCCTTCCTTCTGATACCTTAGTTTGTAGTCAACATTAGCTTTTCCGGAAATGGAACTCTCCCCCCCGCTTGCCCAATTGGTAAGACTAAGTTGGTTAAAAGTCAAGCCAAAATTTGCTGTTGTTATAAAATATTTAATGCTGTCAACTTTTATTTTTGATACAGTGTCAGCCGTCATGGCCTTTGATTGAGAGGCAAAAAATAAAAAACAAAATGACAAACCGCGTATGAGATTATGACTGAGAATAGGGTGGATTTTTGTCAACGGAAGCTTAAAAAATAGTGTTTGTAATGATTTCATCTTGAAAATACTTGATAATGAGAATGTTTCATAATTAGTCAAAATACAAGATTATAACGCAAATCTTTTTGATTATTGTTTCTCACCAAAAAACCTAAAAAACTTTTTTGAAAACATCCTCTCCATACACTATATAATCGAGAAAGAAATTTCTTCAAAAACAAAAAGTCGCCTTATACGTTAATTAACTGAACAATATTTACTTCAATTTTATGCGTTTAATACAATTTGCTGTTTTTTTCAGTATAGTCCTTACGATTTATAGCCTCGTGAATTATTATATTTTCAGCCGCGGCTTGCGTACTTTTGAACAAGGAACTTTGCTGCGCACCTTCTTTATAAGTGGTTTCTGGTTATTGGTATCAACATTTATACTTGGCAGAGTGCTTGAAAAAGTGTATTTGTCACATTTAAGTGATTTGTTTACCTGGCTTGGTTCATTTTGGCTTGCCGCCATGCTCTATTTATTTTTAGCAGTTGTACTTGTTGATATCGTTCGTCTGGCAAATTATTTCGTTCCATTTCTACACCGGTTTGATGAAACTTTTCTTTTCAAAAACCCTCAATGGATTACTATCGGCATTGCAACTACAGTATTTTTTGTCGTTTTAGCCGGTCACATTAACGCATTGCATCCCCGGATTCACTCCATTACGATTGACACCGGACTTAAATCTGAACAAAGAAGTGAGCTTCGTTTCGTAATGGCTTCCGATATACATTTAGGTACAATTATCAGCACTAAAAGATTGAGCAAAATTGTTAGTCAGATAAACGATTTGCAACCTGAAGTTGTGCTGTTCCCCGGCGATATTCTGGATGAAGACCTTGCACCTGTAATTCGTCAAAATCTGGGACAATTACTCACCGGAATAAAAGCGCCAATGGGTATTATCGGCTCCACCGGAAATCATGAATACATTGGAGGTGCAGATGCCGCTGTTAAGTACCTTTCAACACATGGCTTGACAATTCTTAGAGACTCTATGATGCAACTCACTGACAAGGTATATGTTGCAGGCAGAGAAGATATCGAAAGCAAACGTTTTGGAGGAGTGGCCCGTAAAAGTTTAAAAGAAATAAGTGGTTTACGACCTGAAGGAAGTTTTCTGATTGTGCTCGATCATCAGCCAAGGGCGATTCCTGAAGCCATTGAAAACAAAGCAGGTCTCGTCCTCTCAGGCCATACACATCATGGACAGATGTGGCCTTTGAATTATATCACCAGTGCCATGTTTCCGGTAAGCTGGGGTCATAAATTATTTGAAGAAACGCATGTTTATGTATCAAGCGGCTTAGGAACATGGGGGCCACCAGTGCGAATCGGCAACCGCCCCGAGATTGTTGTATTTACTCTGCTTTTTAATAAATAAGCATTTTCATTTCTAATTTACATGTGAAATGATCAAATTTGAGGGTTAATTTTTGTTAAGCTGTTACTCTTCCTTGTCATTGAAAGGAATCATCCGGCAAAGTTTCCGATAGATTTTAGTACATTTGCCGGCAATTAACCCTAGAGCCTGATTGTATGTCATTTGATGCTGAAAAATTCGTCGGAGAAGGACTTACCTACGACGATGTTTTGTTAGTACCTGCTCACAGCAACGTTTTACCGCGTGAAGTGAGTCTTCGTACGTTTTTCTCAAGAAATATCGAATTAAAAATACCAATAGTAACTGCTGCGATGGACACTGTCACAGATTCCATCATGGCTATTGCTATAGCTCAGGAAGGTGGCATTGGTGTTTTGCATAAAAACATGTCCATCGAAAAACAGGCCGGTGAAGCCAGAAAGGTAAAACGAGCTGAAAATGGTATGATTATCGATCCAATCACCGTGCATGTGGAAGCTACCGTGAAAGATGTGCTCAAGATAATGGAAGAATACCATATTGGAGGTATTCCTGTTGTGGATAAAACCAATAAGCTGGTTGGTATCGTAACGAACAGGGATTTGCGTTTTGAACGTAAAATTAGCCGTCCTATTCACGAAGTGATGACCAGTAAAAACCTTATTACGACAACAGAATTCACAAATTTTGAAAAAGCTGCTGACATTTTGCAGGAATATCGGATCGAGAAGTTACCCGTTGTCGATAAAGATTTCAAGTTAATCGGATTGATCACCTATAAAGATATCATCAAGATTAAAGCTCGTCCTGATGCCTGCAAAGATTCCCGTGGACGTTTACGGGTTGCTGCTGCTGTTGGTATTGCATCAAATACTATGGAACGTGTTGCAGCACTTGTTGATGCAGGTGTAGATGCAATAGTTGTTGATACCGCTCATGGACATTCACAAGGCGTGCTTGATATGGCTAAACATATCAAACAGGCCTATCCGTCGATTGATCTTATTATTGGTAATATCGCCACTGCAGAAGCAGCACTTGATCTTGTAAAAGCTGGTGCTGATGGAATTAAAGTTGGAATCGGGCCTGGATCAATTTGCACCACTCGTGTGATTGCAGGTGTTGGTGTTCCTCAGCTTACTGCCGTTTATGATGTTGCCAAAGCAGTCAGAAATACCGGAATTCCTGTTATTGCTGATGGTGGAATTCGTTTTACGGGTGATATCGTAAAAGCCCTTGCTGCCGGTGCTTCAACAATTATGGCAGGATCGCTCTTTGCAGGTGTGGAAGAATCGCCAGGCGAAACTATCATTTTCGAAGGAAGAAAATACAAAGCCTATCGTGGGATGGGATCGGTTGAAGCGATGCAGGAAGGTTCAAAAGACCGATATTTTCAGGATGCTGAAGATGATGTTAAGAAACTTGTGCCTGAAGGAATTGTTGGTCGTGTTCCTTATAAAGGAACTCTGTCGGAAGTGATTCATCAACTTACAGGTGGTCTTAGAGCAGGAATGGGTTATACAGGCTCTGCAACCATACATGAACTGCAGAAAGCTAAGTTCATTAAAATTACTGCAGCAGGGATGTATGAAAGTCATCCTCACGACATTACAATTACACGCGAAGCACCTAATTATAGTCGTAAATAACATTATATCAAATAATTACTTATCAAAAACTAATAGTTGAAAATGAAAAATCTGATAATTTTTTTGAGTGTAGTTCTGTTATCTATCTCAACATTCGCTCAAAAGAACAGCAACAACGCCGTTTTAATGACCATCGGTGATGAAAAAGTTACTTCTAAAGCATTTATGGACGTTTTCACCAAAAATAATGTTCAAAATGAAGTAATTGATAAAAAGTCACTTGAAGAATATCTCGACTTGTACATCAATTTTAAATTAAAAGTGAAAGAAGCTGAAAGTTTAAAAATGGATACGAATAAGGCATTCATTGATGAGCTTGACGGTTACAGAAAACAGCTTGCCAAACCTTATTTTACTGATGAATCAGTGAGTGAGGCATTGCTTAAAGAAGCTTATGACCGCAAAAAAGAAGATATCAGAGCCAGTCATATTTTGCTTATGCTGGATAAAAATGCGGCCCCCAAAGATACACTTGAAGTTTACAACAGAATTCAGAAGATCAGAGAACGTCTGATTAATGGTGAAGATTTTGCAACAGTTGCTGCTGAAACATCTGAAGATCCTTCAGCCCGTGACAGGGAGGCTATTGCAAATCAAAGGAGTTTCAGACCAGGAAACAAAGGCGACCTAGGATATTTTTCAGTATTTGATATGGTATATCCTTTTGAAACAGGCGCTTATACTACTCCTGTTGGTCAAGTGTCAGTTCCTCTCCGTTCTGAGTTCGGTTATCACCTAATTAAAGTTACCGAAAAAACACCGGCAAGCGGACTTATCGAGGCTGCTCATATTTATATCAGCGTAAACCCAGATGCAAAAGCAGAAGAAATTGCTGAAAAAGCTGAGAAAGCCGAATTTATCTATGAGAAAATCCTTGATGGACTAAGCTTTGAAACTGCCGTAAAAGAATATTCCGACGATCGTGGTTCAGCTTCCAGAGATGGTTTACTCACAAAGTTTGCCGTAAACAGAATCGTTCCTGAATTTGTTTCAGCGATAAAAAAAATGGAACCGGGTCAAATTAGTGTTCCTATTCGTACTGTTTATGGTTTTCATATTATTAAACTAATCGGATCAGAAAAACCAGGGACATTTGAAGAAGAATCAGCTAAACTCAAGGAACGTCTCAGCAAAGATTCCCGTTCTCAAAAGAGTGAAGAAGCTGTTATTCAACAGATTAAAGCTGATTCAAAATTCAAGACATACGATAAAAACCTTCAGGCCTTTATGGCAAAAATGGATTCATCCCTTCTTCAGGGTAAGTTTTCAGACAGCGCTTTTGCTTTAACTAAAATGCCACTTTTTCAACTTGGGAAGGAGAAATATACTGACACCAAGTTTGCTTCCTTTATAGCCACAAAACAAACTGCACAACAAAATATGTCGGTTGAATCTTATGCCACAAAGTTGTTCAATGATTTTGTTAAGGAATCTTGTCTTGCCTATGAAGATAGCCAACTCGAAAGGAAACACCCTGAGTTTGCATCTTTAATGAAAGAATACCATGATGGCATCTTACTTTTTGATCTGATGGATAAAAAAGTGTGGACAAAAGCAATAAAAGACACAACTGGTTTAATTGCCTTCCACAATGGGCATGTTGCTGATTATAAATGGAATGAACGTGCCGATGCAACCATTTTCACAATAACAAACCAGGATGAAACAGCAGCTGTTGAAGCAATACTAAAGCAACTTAGTGATGTAAAAGAAATTCGTACACGATTTGAAAGCGACAGCATCAAATCTGTGAGAATTCAACCAGGAAAATTTGAGAAAGGCGACAATAAATTTGTTGATGGAACAAATTGGAATATCGGTTTGCATGGTCCGATAACTGCTGATGCTGACAAAGCAACAATTTATGTAGTTGTAAATCAAGTTCTCCCTGTTCAAAATAAGGCGTTGGATGAAGCAAAGGGACTTATTACGTCCGACTATCAAAACTACCTCGAAAAAGAATGGGTGAAAGAATTGCGCGAAAAATATCCTGTTGCTGTCAATAACAAGGTTTTTGAACAATTAAAAGTAACTTACATTAAATGAGATTAAAACTGTCCTTTTTACTGCTGCTGAGTGTGCTCATATTCAGTAGTTGTGATCCGTCAGCCAATCATGATCGGGGCACAGTAGTTGCTGAAATTTATGACAACTATCTGTATAGCAACGATATGCTTGGAGTTGTACCTGCCGGAACACCAAAAAAGGACAGTATCTTTCTCGTAAAGAATTATATTGATAGCTGGATTCGGAAACAGTTGCTCATTCGGCAGGCTGAACGAAACCTTACGCCTAAACAACGTGATTTCAGTTCAAAGCTTGAGGATTACAAAAACTCACTGTTGACTTATGCCTACGAAGCAGAATTGATCAAGCAAAAACTTGATACGATTGTAACTGAAACTGAAATTTCGACCTATTATTTATTGAATAAATCCAGTTTTCAGCTAAGGTACAACATTGTGAAGGCGGTCTATGTTGTTCTAAACGAGGACTCTAAAGAACTTAAGCGCTTCCGTAATCTGTTGTCAAACAAAGACACTGTTATGTCAAACACAATCGATTTTCTGGCGAAACAGCATGCTCTTTCTTATTACATTGGTGACGAGATATGGATTCGTTTTGACGATTTGCTGCAGCAGATTCCAATTGAAACTTACAATCAGGAACTATTTCTGAAAAACAATTCATACCTTGAGATAAAAGATAAACCATTTGTCTATCTCATTCGTTTTAAGGATTATAAGATAAGTGAAAGCATTTCACCACTTGAGATGGAAACAGAAAACATACGCAATATCATCATCAATAAACGAAAACAGTCCTTTCTGCGTTCCATGCATGAAGAACTTTATTCCAAAGCCCTCAGGGAAGAAGAATTCGAGATCTATTGAACATTAACAAACTTACAATGAATCTTACTAATCATCAAACAATAAGAATGAAGCATTTTCAATTAAAGGTAATTGCTTTCGTTGCATTTATCTTTTTAACAATTCCCGTAATTGCGCAGCAAGCTGCTGTTATTGACCAGGTTGTAGCCGTTGTTGGTAACAATGTTATACTTCAATCCGATATCGAAAATCAGTACATACAAACACGTCTTCAAAAAGGTGTCAGTGGAAGCGCCAAGGATATCCGCTGCAAGATACTGGAAGACATGCTGTTTCAGAAACTACTGTTGAATCAGGCTGAACTTGATAGTATCACTGTAACCGATGATCAGGTTGAACAGGAAATGGAGCGACGACTTCGCTATTTCATCAATGAATTGGGCTCTCAGGAAAAACTGGAAGCTTATTACAACAAATCTGTTTCGGAGATCAAGAACGAATTACGCCGAATGGTTAAGGATCAAATTCTTGGTCAAAAAGTTCAAGACGAAATTATGACAACTGTTGTTGTAACACCACAAGAGGTTAGAACTTTTTTCAAAAATATGTCAAAAGACAGCATTCCGATGGTGCCCGCTGAATATGAAATAGCTCAGATTGTAAAAAATCCACCGATAAGTGTTGATGAAAAGCTGGCAGTGAAAGAACGTCTAAATGAAATGCGTAAACGTATTTTGGCTGGTGAACGATTTTCTACGCTTGCAGTGCTTTACTCTGAAGATCCAGGATCAGCTCGAAAAGGAGGTGAATTGGGATTTTATGGAAGAGGTGAGTTATATCCTGAATTTGAGGCTGTTGCATTTAAATTGCGTGAAGGTGAAATAAGTGAAATCGTTGAAACAGAAGCAGGTTTCCATATCATACAAATGATTGAACGACGTGGAGATTATATCAATGTCCGTCATATCCTCTTAATGACAAAAGTGAGCCCTCTTGCTTTGGAGAAAGCAAAAAACCAGCTCGATTCTATTGCCCTTCTCATACGTACTGATTCATTGAAATTTGAAGCAGCTGTTGAAAAGTTTTCTGAAGATGCAAACAAAGCAAACGGTGGCATGTTGCTGAATCCATATACAGCCGGTATTCGATTTGAAGCAGAGATGCTTGATCCTCAGGTTTCTTTTGTTATAGATAAACTCCAGATCGGAGAACTGAGCGAGTCTGTTCCAATGAAAACTGAGGATGGAAAAGATGCATACCGTCTTCTCAAACTTATCGTTAAAACCAGTCCCCACCAGGCAAATCTTAAAGATGATTACAACAGAATTCAGGAATGGGCACTGCAGGAAAAAAAACAGAAAGCAGTAGAAAATTGGATTCGTAATAAGTCGAAAAATGCTTTTGTTGATGTACATCCCGATTTTAAGGCCTGTACTTTTGAGTTTAACTGGAAAACTGAGTAGGTTAGTGAACTCCTATTCTTATTGTTGCTTATTATTAAAAGAAAAAAAATTCAAATGATATCATATCACTCTGACGTTGAAGCTGCCAAGGCTATGCAAGCCAAATATGAGGTTCTGAAAAAGGAAATCGCAAAAGTGATTGTTGGCCAGGATGAAGTTATTCATCAGACTCTTATCGCCATCTTCAGCAAAGGACACGTTTTGTTAGTTGGAGTTCCAGGACTTGCCAAAACATTGTTAGTCAATACTATAGGAAAAGTACTTGGACTCTCCTACAGTAGAATTCAGTTTACACCTGATTTAATGCCTTCCGATATCATAGGAACAGAAATCCTGGATGAAGGAAGAAAGTTCCGGTTTATCAAAGGACCTGTTTTTGCTAATATTGTGCTAGCCGATGAAATAAACCGCACACCTCCGAAAACGCAGGCAGCTTTGCTGGAGGCGATGCAGGAAAAGAATATCACGGTTGCCGGACAAACACATCGTTTGCAAGAACCATTTTTTGTTTTGGCCACACAAAACCCTATCGAACAAGAAGGTACCTATCCCCTTCCTGAGGCTCAGCTTGACAGATTTATGTTTAATCTTTGGCTTGATTATCCAAGTTTCGATGAGGAAATCGCTGTTGTAAAAAACACAACAGTGCTGAACGACGTTCAGCCAGAGTCGGTTCTTTCTTCCGAAGAGATTAGTTTTTTCCAGCAGCTGGTAAGAAAAGTACCAGTAGCCGACAATGTATTGGAGTATGCTGTAAACCTTGTCTCAAAAACCAGGCCCAACACAAGTCGCTCTCATGAGTGGACAAATAAATATATTAGCTGGGGTGCAGGACCACGCGCATCTCAATATCTTATTATTGGGGCAAAATGTAATGCACTTCTCAAAGGCAAGTTTTCACCCGATATTGAAGATGTAAAATCAGTTGCTCTACCAATATTGCGTCACAGGCTTGTAAGAAATTATACAGCCGAAGCTGAAGGAATAAGCATGGAGCAAATCATTGGAAAATTGCTGTAATTGTATGATTTTTAAGATATTACATATTAACATATTATGCTGAACTTATGAAAGACAACCGAAAAATTTACATTTCTGTCGGTGCGATTCTCGCTGTTATTGCATTGGTATGGTATTTCACTCAAACAGGAAAAGAAGAATCAATAGTGATTGAATCTCCTGTAAAGAAAGGTCTTTTTACAATTAGCGTTACTACAACAGGGGAGCTTGAAGCCAGAAGTTCAGAGATGATCTACGGTCCCTCTCCTACTTCTTTGCGTGATGCAAGAATCTGGCAGCTCAAAATTGACGACATCATCCCTGATGGTACTATTGTTGACTCAGGAAATTATGTGGCTCAACTTGACCGTTCTGAGTTAACGAATAAAATCAAGGATCAACAAATTGAAATTGAGCAATTTCAAAATAACTTCATCAAAACACAACTTGATACAACTATGGATTTGCGTGCTGCCAGAAATGAGCTGGTGAATCTAAAGTACGCTATGGAAGAAGCTCAGATTGCTGTTGATCAATCGATATACGAACCACCTGCAACTCAGCGTCAGGTTCAAATTGAGCTGGATAGAGCTCAAAGATCACATGATCAAGCTGTTAGAAACTACTCACTCAAGTACGAGAAAGCTGTTGCAAATATGTCGGAGGTTTCAACTGCTCTAAAAAAGAAACAAACAGAGTTTCAGAAATTTATTGAATTAAGTGAAGAGTTCACCATTCATGCTCCAAAAGCAGGCATGGTTATTTATCAACGCGACTGGGATGGTAAAAAACGTGGAGCAGGTGCAAGTATCAGCAGTTGGGAAAATGTTGTGGCCACATTGCCAAACCTGCGTGAGATGATTACAAAAACGTATGTGAATGAAGTGGATATCTCAAAAGTAAAAGTAGGTCAACGTGTTGAGATTGGCGTGGATGCTTTTCCTGAAAAGAAATTTACTGGTCAGGTGCTTGAGGTAGCGAATATTGGAGAACAACTGCGCAGTTCCAACGCAAAAGTATTTGAGGTGAAAATCGAAGTTAACGAGTTTGACTCAATCGTTCGCCCGGCTATGACAACAAAAAATGTTATCATAACGGATGAACTTACTGATATGCTGTATATTCCTCTTGAAGCGATTCATGGTTTAGACAGCATGCAATATGTATTCACTGGTAACCGCAGGCAGCAGGTTATACCCGGCAAATCAAATGAAAATGAGATTATTATAAGAGCAGGTCTTAAGGAAAACGATATGGTTCGATTAGTTCCGCCAGATGATGTTTCGGGTTTTAAACTTGAAATGCTCGACCAAGCCTCACTTGATAAAATTACAGAAGAAGATGCATTGAAGCAGGCAGAAATTGCCAAAGCTGCCGCAGCTAAAGAAGCAGAGCGTCAGGAAATGATGCAGCAAAGAATGCAGCAATCTGGTGAAAACGGCCAGTCAGCAAAAGGTGGCACAGGCCGTAAACAAGGAGGAGGTTCTCAAAGGAGATCCAGATAATGAAAACAGAACGCTATTGGGAAATCTTACAGGTTGCTTTGGAAGCCGTTTTTGCAAACCGTTCCAGGTCAATACTTACCGCTCTTGGAATCATTTTCGGAGTTGCTGCTGTTATTGCTATGATGGCTATCGGTAATGGTGCGCGTCAGGAGATTTTGGAACAGATAAAGATGGTTGGCGTTAATAACATTATTGTAAGCGCAAAAGTTGAAAAAGCCAGATCTTCGGATGACGATTCCGAAGATGAAGGTAAAACAGAAAGCAAGAAATTTTCTCCTGGTCTTACTTTACTCGATGCTCATGGCATAAAAAGTATCATTCCAACTGTGGAACGAATCAGTCCTGAAGTATCTTACGAAACAAATATCATAAAAGATGGGATTCGTCAACAGGCTAAATTAAAAGGAGTTACAACAGATTTCTTTCAGGTTTTCAGCATGTCACTCGAATCAGGAACAATGTTCAATAAAGAACAATTGGAAGATGGAAGTCCGGTATGTATCATTGGTCCGGGAGTAAAAACACGATTTTTTGCATTGGAGGATCCTATTGGCAAGCAAATTAAATGTGGAAATATCTGGCTAAAAGTGGTTGGTGTGCTCGAAAAGCGGCTGACTGGAAATCCTAAAACAGAAAATATTGGTGTGTCCGACTATGATGATCACATTTATGCTCCTATTCAGACTGTTTTACTTCGCTTCAAAGACCGCTCATTAATAAATGCAGGTTCAGTTGCCGGAGGAAGCAATACGGTGATTTTTTCTGGTAACAGCATGATGTCGTTTAGCAATGAAAGCAGCGAAGATGAGAGCACAAATTACCATCAGCTCGATCGAATAGTTGTACAGGTAAACGACAGCGAAAATCTCAGTTCAACAACTAAAATCCTCACTCAGATGTTAAAACGACGCCACCTGGGTGTTGAGGATTTTGAAATAACTGTACCTGAACTTCTTTTGAAACAAGAGCAGCGGACAAAAGACATTTTTAACATCGTACTCGGTGCTATTGCAGGTATCTCCTTGCTGGTTGGCGGAATAGGCATTATGAATATTATGCTCGCTTCGGTTATGGAGCGTATACGAGAGATTGGGGTGCGCAGATCGATTGGGGCAACACAAAATGACATCATATTTCAATTTTTAGCAGAAGCAACTCTTATCAGCATCAGTGGCGGATTGATTGGTATTCTGTTGGGATTAATTATGGCTAAAGTAATTATGGAAACTACTGAAATACTTACCATTGTGAGTCTCTCTTCCATCATTATTTCATTTGGTGTAGCTGCCACAGTTGGTATCGTTTTTGGCTACCTTCCAGCACGAAAAGCAGCCGATCAGGACCCTGTTGAATCGCTGCGACACGATTAAAATAATTGAAATTTCTTTCAGTAATTCTTCTGATACTTCTGATTACTTTATAAGAAATTGATAGTAAGTATCAATTATTCAATTAATTTTGCACTCAGAAAATTATTTAATATTCAATAAATTTGAACTTTTATGGCAGTATTAGTTGGCAAGAAAGCCCCTTATTTTGAAGCAGATGCCGTTATTGACGGCGGTTTTGAAGAAAAATTCTCATTACAGCAGTATATTGGGAAGAAACATGTTATCTTTTTCTTTTATCCTTTGGATTTTACATTTGTTTGCCCTACCGAAATCATCGCGTTTCAGGATCGTATGGCAGAATTTGAAGATCGCAATGTAGCGGTTGTAGGTTGTTCAATCGATTCAAAGTTTTCACATTGGGCATGGGTTAATACACCGCGCGATAATGGTGGTATCCAAGGAGTTAAATATCCTTTGGTATCTGATTTAACTAAAACCATCTCAACAAACTACGATGTTTTAGCAGGCGAGTTTGCTTATAACGATGATGGTGAAATGGAATTCAATGGTGATCCGGTTGCCTATCGCGGACTCTTCCTTATTGACAAACAAGGTGTAGTTCGACATCAAGTTGTGAATGACCTTCCATTGGGCAGAAGTATTGATGAAGCTCTTCGCATGATCGACGCTTTGCAACATTTTGAAGAAAACGGCGAAGTTTGTCCTGCAAACTGGAAGCAGGGTGATGAAGCCATGCTCGCAACACATGAAGGTGTGTCATCTTATTTGGCAAAACACTAAAAACTGTTTATCTGGGTTTCTTCCCTTTAAAATTTTTAAAACCACCTCTAAAGGGTGGTTTTTTATTTAAATCTACATTGATTGATGTTGAGGATTATAAATCAAGATGATTTATAATAAATTGAATATTAATTATTTATACATTACTTTATTTACTCACGATTGATTAAAATAAACTCATTTATCAAAGATCAGTAGAAATAAGAAATGGCTACAATTTCTAAAACTATTCTAGAAAACCATCACTGCGCCAATTCCGGTTGCAGTTGGTGAAATGCGCAATCCTTTTTGTGGATGCCTGTAATAATAAAGGATTCCCCTTCCTATGAGATAACCTATGGCTGCACCTGCAAAAACGTCGGAAGGCCAATGCGATCCGCTTGTCAACCTGCCGTATGATGTTAGTGCTGCTAAGCCATATAAGCCAGCTCCAAGCAAAGGTTTATCGTTGTAATAGCCTGCTAAAACTGTAGCCACAGCAAAAGCCCGCATTGCATGTCCGGAAGGAAAAGCATCAAATTCAAACGATTTAAATGGGCCATACCATTGTGTAGAAACAAACAACTGATCAGGCCGCGGCCTATGACTAATATGTTTCATAACAAAAGCAGTACCTGCGCTTAACACAAATGCCTGAAAGCCAAGTAATGCAGCTTCCTTTGGTCGTTGAAGTGATTTCATGCTACCAAATCCATACATAAGCGCAAAAGATGGTAAAGCAACAATACCGTTGCCAAAAACACCTGTCCACTTCATTTTGTTTTCGCTGGCAGATGACTGACTGCCATTAAACCTTTGAAACAAGGTTTTATCGTTAAGGTATATTGTTGTAAAAGCAGCTCCTGCAAAGCCTGTCATTACCCATTCATTCGTGTTGAACCTTGTGGGGGAGAAAGCAAAATGTTTAGAGGCAGGCACATATGATTTTAGGTAAGCCCTGTTTAAAGACACATAAGAATTTGTCTCAGGAGTTACATCTCCCTGACTTCTTACTGGTTGATGCAGGAGGCTGAAAACAATGAAAATCAGAACTATGACAAAGGATTTCATTCCAATTTCTTTGCTTCATTCCATAAGTCATCCATTTCTTCCAGACTCATGTTATGAAGTTGTTTATCAACTTCAGCTGCCTTATTCTCGATGTAGCTAAAACGTGAACGGAACTTTTTATTCGTTCTTTCAAGTGCATCTTCAGGGTTGACACCTATATATCTTGCATAGTTTACAAGGGCAAAAAGCAGATCACCAAATTCATCCTCTATACGATTGGAAGAAGCGTTGGAAGTCACTTCTACCTGAAGTTCAGCTAGTTCTTCTTCTACTTTGAGCCAAACATCCTCTTTTCTTTTCCACTCAAAACCAACACCTCCTGCCTTTTCCTGCATCCTGTAGGCCTTTAATAAAGCTGGTAAACTCGCAGGCACGCCTTCAAGTACTGATTTTTTGCCTTCTTTAAGCTTGATTTTTTCCCAGTTCGATTTAACATCATCCGAATCAGCTACTTTCACATCTCCATAAATATGCGGATGACGTACAATGAGTTTCTCGGTAATAGATTCAATCACATCTTTAATGTCAAATGCACCTGTTTCAGATCCAATCTTTGCATAAAAAACAAGGTGCAGCATCAAATCACCCAACTCCTTTTTTATCTCCTGAAGGTCATTTTTAAGAATTGCATCACTCAGTTCGTAGGTTTCTTCTATTGTAAGATGTCTAAGACTTTCCAGCGTTTGAACCCGATCCCAGGGGCAACCTGCACGCAATTCATCCATTATGGTTAACAACCTTTCAAACGCTTCCAATTTCTCTTTCATAAATAAAATCTAAATTTCGGGTAAAAGTACTTCAAATATTCCCCATAGGGAAGATTACCTCAAAAAACCGTCAAACGGGCAACAAATCTATGTTTCACTCGTTAATTGACAAAGCTTAGGTTGAAGAAATCGTTACCTTTGCGGGCTGTTTTGCACATTTCCGAAAATAATTTATGAACTTTTATAAGCTCAGTATATATCTTTTGTTTTTTCTGTTTTTTTTTCAGAATAAGTCTTTTGGGCAGCCCGGGCCGCCTTTGCCTATCGACAATTACCAGATTGAGTTACGCACACATTACGGTTTTTTTCTCAACCATCATTTTGAACTTGAACGGTTTAATGCCAATTTTCCATCATTTGAGTTAGCGCTTCAACGACCCACTTTTGGTCGCCAGCGTTGGGAGTCGCTTTACGACTACCCTATCATTGGTGTATCGGTTTTTTATTCCGACCTTGGTAATTTCGAAGAACTTGGACAGGTTGTTGCAGCCTATCCATTTATAAGTTTTCCACTTAATCAAAATGTTGATAATAGACTCAGTTTTCGTTTAGGAGTTGGATTAGCCTGGCTGACAGAGAGATATGATCCTATTGAAAACTATAAAAATTTTGCAATAGGTTCTCATTTGAATGCAGCCGGAAGTCTTTATTTGGATTACAGAAGGAAGATTAGCCCAAGATTCACCTTTGTTGCATCAGGAGGGTTGACACATTTTTCAAATGGTTCAACAAAAACACCAAATTTTGGGATCAATATTCTCACGGCATCTGCAGGCTTAACCTGGTATTTAAACCGGCCAAATCCCTATCTCGACAAGAAATTCCTACCCATTCTTCGGTTGTATGAATACGACAACAAAAAACGCTTTTCTATTGAAATAATGCAATCTTTTGGTACTAGAGACATGTCGCAACAACTTGGAAAAAGATACTTTGTTTCAAATACAGCAGCAAATTTCCTATTGCCCATTTCAATGAAAGGAAAACTGGGATTAGGTTTGGAAGTAACCTATGATGCATCCGATAAAGGAGTGCTTGACCAAAGGGAACTTATTGAAGGAATTGATTTATATGAAAAAAACAGTGAAATCCTTAAGCCCGGAACAAGTATAGTTTACGAAATGATACTATCAAAAACATCCTTTTTGTTCCAGTTAGGATTCCATTTAGCAGGCGCGGAAAAATCGGACGGATATCTTTACGAAAAAGTCGGCTTTAAATATCATTTTACCGAAAACCTGTTCGCCAACATCGCTTTAACAGCGCATGGCGGAAGAGCGGATTATATTGGGTATGGAATAGGTTACAGATGGAATTACAAGTTTTATCTAAAAAAACGACGATGAAAAAAATACATTTGCTTTATCTAAGTTGCCTTCTGTTATTTTTTGCATCATGTGGCAAAACCAGTGTAGATTGCTTTTCAGATCCTGGACCAGTTGAAAGCATTATTCGCATACCCAATTCTACTTTCACAGGGATTGAAATGTATGATAACATTGATGTAGATCTGGTTGCAAGTAATTTTGCACAAATTGAGCTTATTGGAGGTAATAAACTTTTAGACGCTATCACAACTGAGGTTGAGGACAATAAGCTCATATTAAGAAACACAAGCGAGTGTAGCTTCCTACGGTCATCCGACCGCCCCCTGAAAGCTATTATCTACTACACTCAACTCGACAGCCTCATTTACCGATCCAATGGTAACCTTACTACCTTGGGTGCAATTAAATCCGACCAGTTTAAAATTGATATATTTGAAGGCTCTGGAAAGATAAGTCTCATACTCAACACCTCCAAATCATATCTGAATTACCACTTCGGGACCGCAGATCTTCTCGTTGAAGGCAGCTCCAATGTCAATTATATTTATCAGGTAAGTTATGGTCCAATTGACGCAAGGCAACTCAACACACAATATACCTATTTGGAAAGCCGGTCGCCAAACAATTGCTTTGTTAAGTCTAATTTATCACTGGAAGCAACAATTAATGGCCCAGGAAATGTTTATTTTACTGGAAATGTGCAAGATCCGGTATTATCAGGTTCAGGAAGCGGTAAACTGATACGACTCGAATAAACAAAAAGTATCAGCATCACATAAAATAAAAATCGCCGGAAATCATTCAAATGAAATCCGGCTATTTATTTTAAGTCAATTTAGCTTTAATAAGAACGTGCAAAAACAACCCGCTGATTGGAAGGATTCCCTGAATAGACGCACTGACCATCCTCCTGACCACCACTTAACGGTATCAATCGAATCGTTGCTTTCGTTTCATCTTTAATTTTTTGCTCCGTTTCAGGGGTTCCATCCCAATGTGCTTCTATAAATCCACCCTTTTCAATCTGAATTTTAAACTCTTCCCAGCTTTCCACTTTGAAGGTGTTTGCTGTCCTGAAATCTAAAGCTTTTTGGTAAAGGTTCGTTTGAATCTGATCCAAGAGATGAACCACTTTTTGATCAATATCCTGAATTTGAAGTAGTTCCTTTTCTAAGGTATCTCTTCTGGCTATTTCAATCGTACCATTCTCCAAATCGCGCGGCCCGATTGCAAGGCGCAATGGAACACCTTTGAATTCCCATTCGTTAAACTTAAAACCGGGTTTTTGTGTGTCACGATCATCTAATTTAACCCTGACTCCCAAAACTTCAAGTTGTTTTTTAATCTCTCGTCCTTTATCACAGATTGCTTTATACTGTTCTTCGTTCCGGTATATAGGAACTATAACTACTTGAATTGGAGCGAGTTTTGGAGGAAGTACTAGTCCATTATCATCAGAATGTGTCATGACCAAGGCTCCCATCAAACGCGTTGAAACGCCCCATGAAGTAGCCCAAACATATTCAAGTTTGTTTTCTTTACTTAAAAACTGAACATCAAATGCCTTGGCAAAATTTTGTCCGAGAAAATGAGAAGTACCGGCCTGAAGTGCCTTTCCATCCTGCATCATTGCTTCGATGCAATAGGTCTCAACAGCACCTGCAAAACGTTCATTGGCCGATTTCACACCTTTCAAAACAGGTATTGCCATCCACTCTTCTGCAAATTCTGCATAAACGCGCAGCATCTGTTCTGCCTCAGCAACAGCCTCATCTTTTGTTGCATGAGCTGTATGTCCCTCCTGCCATAGAAATTCCGTAGTGCGTAAGAAAAGTCTGGTACGCATTTCCCAGCGTACTACGTTTGCCCACTGGTTGATGAGTAATGGAAGATCTCTATATGACTGAATCCATGTACGATAGGTATCCCAAATAATGGTTTCACTTGTTGGCCTAACGATAAGTTCTTCTTCCAATCGAGCAGTTTCATCCACTACAATTCCTTTACCGTTTACGTCATTTTTCAAACGATAATGCGTTACAACAGCACATTCCTTTGCAAAGCCTTCAACATGACTTGCTTCTTTACTAAAAAATGACTTAGGAATAAACAGAGGAAAATAGGCATTTTGATGACCAGTATCCTTGAACATTTTGTCGAGAACTGCTTGCATACGCTCCCAAATAGCATATCCGTATGGTTTAATAACCATGCATCCTCTAACTGCCGAATTCTCTGCTAAATCAGCTTTCGTAACAATATCAGTGTACCATTGAGAATAATTGTCCTCTCGTGTGCTTAAATCTTTTGCCATTGAATTTTTGGTATAATATTTGTATTTTTATGCGAGATTATAATCAGCAAAAATACGAAAACCATGCGTACTTCAAGCATAAAACTATCGGAGGCTTCTAAAATGAAAACGAGCAAATTGTATTTATTCGCCATGTTACTTGCACTGGGTGCCTGTTCAACCAGTGGTGTCGTTTATGACGATGTATATTACTCACGCAAATCGGATAATAAAACAGTAACACCTGAATTAGCTACAGCTCCACAAGCTGGCTCAGCTGTATCTACTCCCAGCAGCAACAGTTCATACGAATACCAAACGTATTATAGCGATGAGCAACCAAATCAGGTAGCAGCTGAAGAGTCAGAAGCAGTTTATTCGACTACAGAAACAGTAGTTGAGCCCGATGGAACTAGCTATTCAACAACTGAGACATATTATGATTCGGAATATGCCCAAAGACTCAGAAGATTCAATGGTGAGACAAACAGCTCTTTTGGATATTATGATGCATATAATACGGGATGTTACGATTGTGGCAGTAGTTCATTATCTTTTGGATTCGGTTATCCTTTTGGAATGAATATGTCATTCGGTTATAATTATGGATGGCCATATTATTCAGGCTATTCACCCTATTACGGATGGGGTTACGACCCATTTTACAGTCCATGGGGTTTTGGATACAGCTGGTATAATCCATTTGGATATTACGGCAGCTATCATAATGGTTATTATAACGGCTTCTGGGATGGATATTACTATGGAGGAGGCAATTGGGACTATCCAGGCAACTCTCGTCCGGGAACTTTATATGGACACAGGGGGAATCGAGGCGGTGGAACAACTATTCCAGGAAGGACAAGTGATAGATTGGCAGGAACTAACGAGAAATCTACTTACAGCAGTCCGCGTGGCGACAGAAGCATAGGAACAGGAAGCACGATCGGAACCAATTCTTCTGAAAGAGGTACGAGTACTGGAACAGACAGGGGTCAGTCAAATGTCTCTGCAAGACCTGACAGAGGGACATCAGTAACGGGCGATCGCGTAAGCCGGCCTGTAAGTCAGGATAGAAATCAGCGACCTACAACACGCCCGTCAGCAGAACAAAAAGTTAGCGAGTACCGCGATCGTTACCAACGTCCATCAAACTCTTCAGGAAATAGCCGTGAACAACGCTATGAACGACCAAAATCTTACACATCACCTTCTGTAAGACAACCCAAATCCAGCAATGAATATGTACGTCCTCAATCTACTACACGTTCAACTCAAAACGAAACACGTACAACTGTGACACCAAACCGTCAAAGTGTTCGCCCACTTTCGAGTCCTCAAAGGAGCAATAGCGGACAATCTGTTTCACAACCAACGAGATCTAATTCTTCAGGCAACAGCTCAACAAGGTCTGTTTCTCAGCCAAGCCGTAGCTCATCCTCCGGAACATCAGGTGGAAGTTCATATTCACCAAGCCGAAGTTCATCTTCAAGTAGCTCGGGCGGAACTTCAACACGCAGTTCGGGATCTTCTGGAAGTAGCTCTTCAGGAAGCAGCAGAGGTGGTTCATCCGGTGGTTCTTCTTCAGGAGGCCGCAGATAACCTTGTTTCTTTTATATTAGTAATCTATTGAATTTCAACATTGTACCGTTCTTTTCGCAATGAACGCTTAAAAAAAGTATTAACAGAAAATTAGTAAATACGATGAAAAAGTCTATTGTTTATATCCTATTTGCCGTGTTGGCCATCAATCTGCAAGCGCAAAATGAAACGGATGCGCTGCGATTTTCACAATCTTATTATCAGGGAACTGCCCGTAGTATGGCAATGGGAGGAGCTTTTGGAGCTTTAGGCGCTGATTTTTCTTCCTTAAGCACCAACCCGGCAGGCATCGGTTTGTACCGCAGTTCTGAGTTTAGCTTAAGTCCAACACTTATGAACGCTAAAACAGAATCAACTTATAATGGTATGTATGGTGATGATGTAAGAACAAATTTTTCACTTAGCAACTTTGGTATGGTTTTAACAACAAAAGTGGATGACGGCAAATCTTCAAGTCCATGGAAATACTATCAGTTCGCAATTGGCATGAATCGAACAAATTCGTTTCACAACCGCTCATTCATTCAAGGTGATAACAGTGAACATTCAAAAATTGATGTATACCTCGATCGCGTTTGGAACACCTATCCAGAAGACATTGAAGATCAATTTCCCTACGACCTTTATCCTGCATGGTATGTTTATTTGATTGATACAGTGAGAGATAACAATGGAGACCTCATCTATACCAGCCCGGTACCAATCGGAGGTATACGTCAGTTTGAAAGCGTGAACACATGGGGATCAACAAACGAATGGTTGTTTAGCGGTGGTGCAAATCTCAACGATAATATCTTTTTAGGTGCTACACTTGGGTTGCCTTACACACGTTACTTTAAAGAATCCATCTATACAGAAAAGGATATGAATGACGATTACGCTGGTTTTGAAGAATGGAGTTACAGCGAAACAATTGAAAGCCGGGGAATGGGCCTAAATCTAAAGGTAGGTCTAATCGTTTGGCCAGTTGATTGGCTTCGTTTAGGAGCCGCATTCCATACTCCAACTTATTATGCTGAAATGCAGGACATCTGGTATACAAGCACAGAAGCCCGACTTGAGCCTGATTATAACAAAAAGAATTCACCTACCGGAGAATATATGTATGACATCACAACTCCTTTGAGGGCCATTGGTAGTGCTGCTTTTATCATTGGAAAATATGGCTCCTTAAGTGCTGATTATGAATATGTTGACTATAGCAAAATGCGTCTTCGTGCCCCTGACTACAGTTTTACAGATGAAAATCAAAATATCCGTGATTACTATACCTCTACGTATAATTTGCGACTTGGTACCGAATGGCGTCTGAATCAATTCAATTTCAGAGGTGGATATGCAATGTATGGTAGTCCATACGCAAATGATATTAATGATGGTCAAAAAACATCTTTCTCACTTGGAATTGGTTATAATGAGAAAAATTTCAGCCTTGATCTGGCTTATATAAACGGAACTATGAAACAAGATTATTATCTTTATACATCCGAAAACTATTCTACTAATCCAACCGCTCAGGTGTTGAAAACCAATCAGTTTGTAATGACGACCCGTTTCAAATTCTAGTATAACATATTGGTTAAATGATCTCATAAAGCAGGCTGCATTCAATGAATGCAGCCTGCTTTTTTTAATTCAGAAAATTCAAAATCACTTTGTTTTGAGTCTGTTGAGACCTGCTTTAGCTTTGGCATGGATACCTAAACGATACTCTTCGGGTTGAATGCTTAAACATAATTTAAATAAACGGATGGCTTCATCAGTCTTCTTAGCCAACTCATTGATTTCACCTGCTAAAAGTGCAGAGTTAGCAGCATAATATAGTGGTGAATCTGAGCCGTCAGTCCAGGTTTTCTTGTAATAATTTAATGCTTCAGGATAGTTCTCCAACGCATGATAAACTCTACCCATCCTGTAGTTATATTCAAGTCGTTGATTCATCGACATTTGTTGAAAAGATTTACTTGCCCGAAACAACATTTCCCGCGATTTATCATAATATCCTCCATCAAAGCGTAACCTTGCCATTAAAAGATCCTTTAAAGGGATTTCTTTATTTCCAGCCTCTCTCAAAGCTTGCTTATCGGCTTCTACCTGACCAGCTTCCATTGATGTTATTTGCTGAAGGGTAATTAAATATGCCGTAGTATCAGATTTAAGAATTGCAATCCATGCTAACTTTCGTTTGGCATCTGCTTTGTAATTCAAGCCGCGATAATTATCCAAAAAATAGTGATAGTTGATGGCCGCTGAAGTATCAAGCTTCCTAAGTTTTGCCTCAGCTTCCAGATAATCAAGGTAATACAATGGAAAAGCTGTACTGGTCTTTGTTCTTTTTTTTAAGGTCCTCAATGCAGATTCATTTAAACCACTTCTCATTTCTATACTAACCTTCGAATAAAGAAGTAATGGGTTCAAAATATCTTCACTGGTATAATCTTGCAATAGTTTTAGAGATAATTTCTTATCAGGATTTAAATTCATCTCAATAAAACTCAGGTAAAATAATACTTCAGCACGCATTATCCGACTGTAAAAATCAGGTTCTGTTGGATGAAGGGCAGCATAAAGTAGTTTTCTGCCTTCTTTGACATCTCCTTCCATCGAAGCCAGTTTCACAATCCACTGATATTGAGGCGGAACACTACCAATGATTGCATATAAAAGTCCCAGGCTTATGTTGTTTGGCAAAAAATCAGGAAAACGTTTCTTATTTTCTTCAAGCAAAAGGTATGCTTTTCTAACCTCCAATGCGGCACTGTATTGTTCATCAAATTTGGATCTTGAGGCGGCAGAATGTAAGTAGATTGATGCTAAAGCCCATAATTTGAGAGGGTTATTGGGATCAATTTTTTCGATCTGACTGGTCTGATTGTTTTTTTTATTCTGGAGATTAACATTATAAACCTTTTCTTCCAGAATAAAAGCTTTGAAGAAGTCAAGGTAGTTTTCAACGATAAGGGGAAATAAATTATCAGGTTGTTCCTTTTGTTCTGCTTTGATGTAGACCCACATTTCAGTTTCATTCAATGAAATAGCGGCCTGATACGCATCTTGCATATTGGTTGACAACACAAGTGATTGTGAGTTAACACTGAGAGTTGTAATAAAAAAGAGGATGGAAATCAGTTTTCTACTCATAACGTCAAAAATACAAAAAGGGAATCAAATGATTCCCTTTTATATTCCAATATCTAAGTGTTTGAAAACGTTTGAGTTGACTAGCTGTATTTTTCAGCAATTTCCTGGTCAACTAAAATACGTCCGCAATATTCACAAACGATTACTTTCTTGTGCATACGAATATCCAATTGGTGCTGAGGAGGAATTTTGTTGAAACAACCGCCACAAGCATCACGCTCAATTTGAACAACAGCAAGGCCATTTCTGGCATTCAGTCTGATTCTTTTGTAAGCAACAACCAAACGGTCTTCAACCTGATGTTCATGTTTGTAGGATTTCTCAATCAAGTCTTCCTCTTCCTTTTCAGTTTCTTCGATAATTGATTGAAGCTCTGACTTTTTCACTTCCAAATCACCTAACCGCTCAGTAAGTCGATCTTTCGCTACAAGTATTTCTTTTTGCAACTCTTCGACCTTAACTGTGTATTCTCTGATTCGCTTCTCAGATAGTTGAATCTCAAGATTTTGAAATTCGATCTCTTTTGATAATGAATCATACTCACGATTATTCCTAACATTCATCTGCTGCTCTTCGTAGCGTTTGATGAGTGATGCACTGTCTTTCATCGACAGTTTCTTTTCATTTACATTTTGATTGAGTGCAATCGTCTCATTTTCGTAGTTCTCGATTCGGGTTTCAAGGCCGGCGATTTCATCTTCCAGATCTTGCACTTCCAAAGGTAATTCACCTCTGATAATTCTGATTCGATCAATCTGTGAATGAATCTGTTGCAAGGCATACAATGAAACTAATTTGCGTTCTACGCTAATTTCAACAGGTTCTTCTATAGCTGCATTGCTCATTTTCAGTTTATCAGCTTGGTTTTCTTTCGACATATTAAATTGGGTTTCTATTTGAAATAATATCCTACTGCGTTTGTGTTTACTTCAGAAAACAGGACTGCAAAATTAGGAATTTTTTTTCTTAAAATATCAGCTATCAATTCTTTCGTAAATTGTTCTGTTTCAAAGTGGCCTGCATCAACCATTAATAGTGCGTTATCAGCATCAAAAAAATCATGATACTTGATGTCGGCAGTTATAAATGCCTCAGCCTTAGCACGTTTTGCTGAAGAAAGCAAAAATGCTCCTGAGCCTCCACAAACTGCAACTTTCTGAATGTTTTTGTTTAAAAAAGGAGAATGACGAACCATGGGTACTTCAAAAGTAGTACGCACCAATTCAAGAAAATCTTTTTCTTTCATTGGCTGATCCAAAAAACCAACCATACCCGAGCCTGCATTACTCCAGCTGTTTTCGAGTGGAATAACATCATAGGCTACTTCTTCATAAGGATGCGTCTTCAATAGAGATTCAATCACTCTATTTGTTTGATAATGAGGCACTATAACTTCAATTCTAACTTCAACTTCTGTATGCAACTTATCATGTTGTCCAACAAAAGGCTGAGCCAGAGAATTTGCTTTAAATGTTCCTTCTCCCACAATATTGAAACTACACGAATCATAATTTCCAATCTTTCCTGCACCTGCTTCAAACATTGCTTGCCGAACTCTTTCAGCTTCTTTTTGAGGAGCGTAAGTAACAATTTTTTTTAAAAGACCAACTTTTGGATCTAAAATACTCGTTCGAATTAACCCGAGTTTATCTGCAATTCGCTTATTCACCCCAACTGGACTATTATCCAAATTAGTATGCATCGATGCAATACCAATTTCATGTCGAATGGCCTTTATAACTGTTCGTTCGACATATCCATGTGGTACAAGGCTTTTAATTCCTTTAAAAATTATTGGATGATGTGAAATAATTAAATCACATTTTTTTCTAATGGCCTCATCAACAACAGCTTCAGTAACATCAAGACAAACGAGCACTTTCTCAACATCAGCATTTGGGTCACCAACGATTAGTCCGCTGTTGTCCCACGATTCCTGAAGGGAAAGTGGTGCAGTATCTTCTATAATGTTAAGGAGGTCTCTTATTTTCATGAAAAAACGTTTCTCATTTTTAGTTGTTAAAAAAATCAATAATAATACCCTTTGAAATGACGTAAAAGGTAACCTTATCAATTATTTAACGTACAAAAGTACATCAAATTGATGGATTTAACTAATTTCGCAGGAATTGCACTACTACTGAGAAAAATCATTTTTATTCATAATTGGCATGAGAGTATTTCTGCTTCCTTTTGCATGGCTTTATCATTTGATCTTGATCGTTCGGCATGCAATGTTTGACAGTGGTCTGAAATCATCGAAATCATTTGATCTTCCTGTTATTTGTGTTGGAAATATTCGTTTAGGAGGAACTGGAAAAACACCTCATATTGAATACCTTGTTCGATTACTTCAAAAAAAACACAAAATAGCGATCCTTAGCAGAGGCTACGGACGTCTTACAAAAGGATTTATTGAAGCAGATTCAACAAAAACATCCGACTTAATTGGAGATGAGCCGATGCAATATATTACCAAATTTCCTGAAGTGACGGTTGCCGTTGACGAAAAACGTGTTGAAGGAATCAAAAAGTTACTTCAAAAAACCACGCCTCCCGAAATTATTCTTCTCGACGATGCTTTTCAGCACCGAAATGTTACAGCAGGACTTAATATTGTATTGACTGATTATCACAACTTGTATTCTGATGATTTTCTTTTCCCTGCAGGTATGCTAAGAGACACAAAATCGTCAGTAAAAAGGGCTGATGCAGTAATCGTCACAAAAACACCTGCAGTTTTTTCTCCATTTATCGAAGAGAATCTACGCGACAAACTTAAGCTATCACCTTCCCAATCGCTATTTTTCTCATATATCTATTATGGTAATATGAACCCAATCGTTGAATCAAAAGAGGTATATATTCCAAAAAGTATTACAACCATTTTGCTAGTTACCGGGATAGCTAATTCATACCCTTTAAAAGAGTATTTGAACACCAGATGTATTGATCTCATCGAAATAAAGTACAGCGACCACCATCGCTACACAGAAAAAGACCTCCAATTAATCAATACAAGTTTCCAAAATATAATTGGTAAGAATAAATTGATCATAACAACTGAAAAAGACGCGATGAGATTCAAGGATTCTCCCTATTTTCGCATCATAGAAAATCTACCGCTATTTTATGTTCCTATAAAGGTGGCATTTCATAAAAGCAGCGGTGAAAGTTTTGATGCTTATATCGAAAAATATGTTAGAAAAAATTAATGAGACTACTGCTTATATTAAGCAACAATTTGAAAAACAGCCTGAAATAGGTATTATCCTAGGAACCGGCTTGGGCGAACTTGTAAACGAAATTGAAGTTGAAAAAGCAATTCCTTACGAAGAAATTCCCAACTTTCCCGTTTCTACAGTTCATGGACACAAAGGCCGTTTGATCTTTGGTAAGTTAAGTGGAAGAAACATTGTTGCAATGCAAGGTCGATTCCATTATTATGAAGGCTACACCATGCAGGAAGTTACTTTTCCGGTACGCGTGATGCAACAACTTGGTATTCAACTTCTTATTGTTTCTAATGCCAGTGGCGGACTTAAAGAAGAGTTTGAAGTTGGTGATTTGATGCTTATTTCAGATCATATTAATTTGATGCCCAATCCACTGATAGGAAAAAATGATGAGAGGATAGGCACAAGATTTCCTGATATGAGTGATGCTTATGATCATCGTATCCTTCAGATGGCTCATAAAGTTGCAGCAAGAAGTGGAATCAAAGTTCATGAGGGAATCTATGCAGCAGTTACTGGCCCAACTTTTGAAACTCCGGCTGAGTATAATTACATCAATGTAATTGGCGCTCATGCTGTTGGCATGTCTACTGTGCCTGAAGTCATTGTAGCCAGACATATGAAACTTCCTGTGTTCGCTGTCTCTGTAATTTCCGATTTGGGTGTCAAAGGAAAAATCGTGCAAATTTCACATGAGGAGGTTATTGATGCCGCTGCAGCTGCTCAGCCAAAAATGACCTTACTCATTAAGGAATTGCTCAAAGAAGCAATCATATAGATTATTCAGTTTGGCTGAAGAAAAAACACATATTTACTTTGCTTCAGATTTTCATTTGGGAGTTCCCGATCATGAGAGAAGTCTGAAACGTGAGAAAAAACTTGTACGGTGGCTCGAAAGTATTGAGCCGTCTGCCAAAGAGATTTTTCTTATGGGCGATCTTTTCGACTTTTGGTTTGAATACAATACTGTAATACCAAAAGGTTACGTGAGGCTTCTTGGAAAAATTGCATCTCTTACTGATAAAGGCATTCCTGTGCATGTGTTCAGAGGTAATCACGATATTTGGGCTTTCGATTACCTCAGCAAAGAGGCTGGTGTTCAATTACACAGGCTGCCAGTAATGCGCAGTTTTAACAGGAAAAAATTTTTCTTATCGCATGGCGACGGACTTGGACCCGGTGATACAGGCTATAAATTGTTAAAGAAAGTATTTGAAAATCGCTTTAATCAATTTCTGTTTAATTGGATACATCCTGATATCGGCACGAAACTCGGATTATATTTCTCGAAAAAAAGCCGTATTGCCAATATAGCACGCGAACAGAAAAATGATTTTAAAATAGATATTGAGCGTGAGATGCTCTACCTTTATTGCAAACGAAAACTTGAGCAGCAGCCTACAATCGACTTTTTTGTGTTTGGTCATCGCCATATTCCAATTCAACATGCTGTTGGTGACACAGCTCAAATGGTTATTCTCGGCGATTGGGTTACAAATTTTTCTTATGCAGTTTTTGATGGCACGTCACTTCAGCTTCGTTTTTTTGAGGAAAGCTAAAACTTAAATCTTGAAGTATCAGTCTCATCATCAGGGATCAATTCATTAACTAATTGATTGATAAATTTTTGAGCTAACGAAGGAGCTAGCATTGCTCCTTTAGAACCAAGACCATTAAAAATATGAAGTGGTTTAAACAAAGGATGTCTTCCTGTTACTGGTCTTCTATCAGCAATAGCAGGACGTATTCCAGACTGATGATCAACCAACTCAAAAGGAACTCTTAAAAACCTGACAAGCTTATCTGTAAGATAAGTCCTGGCTTCGTTTGTAGGCTTATCATTTACAAAATTCCAGTCATAGGTGGAGCCAACCCGATATAGGTCATTTCCTAAAGGTAGAATGAAAACATCTTTATTCAATAACTGATTGGTATTGAGCTCAGGAATATGCAATGTTAACACCTCCCCTTTTACAGGCCGGAAAGGCAATCGGTTGAACCACGGATTATCAGAAACTGCGTGGCCTTCGCAAAAGACTATTTTATCAGCCTTAATATCCTTATATAAGATATGCTGCTCTTGAATTTTTAAAGTATCATAAATAAAAGTTTCTTCGACAAGAGCTCCTAACCTATTCAATTCCAATCGTATAAAATTTAAAAAAGAGTTCGTATCTAACCATGCTACATTTTTTACAAGGCCAAATCCATAAGGAGCATCAATGGTTTTCTCAAGATGAGGTATTGCATCTGCAATTTCAAGAAACTGATCAAATCCCGGTAAAAACAACTTCGATCTCCATTTCACGGGTTCGTTTTCAGATAAGATGCGTGCAATTGTGATATCATGGAGAACATTTTGAGATGTTTCCAATTCGAAATTCCTATAAAAACGAACCGCTTCATCAAATACACCAGGAGCTTTCCAACTCAGGGTAAGGTAGCGGAAAACAGTTGGATTCATTATACCTGCCGCAACTTTTGAGGATGTGAAACGGTCAGGTTTATCAATGACTATAAAAGGAATATTTCTTTTTAGAAGATGCCATGACAAAATACTGCCAGCCAAACCTAAGCCAACAATTATGATCTGCTTATGTACCATTTCATGCGAATAGTTCAATTAAATCTACAAGACGGCTTGCGTATCCCATTTCGTTATCATACCATGCAACAACTTTTACAAGCTTATTACGATCGCCCAACACTGCTGTTAAACCTGCATCAAACACGGCAGAGTGTGTATTTCCAATCACATCAACTGAAACTATCGGATCTTCAGTATACTGCAAAATACCTTTTAGATTTCCAGCAGAAGCTGTTTTAAACGCTGCATTTATTTCCTTTACAGTGGCCGATTTAAGTAAAGTACATGTAAGGTCGGTGAGCGATCCATCAGCTACAGGAACGCGAATACCAGCTCCTCCCAAATTACCTTTCAAATGCGGAAATATACGTGTAGCTGCTTTAGCAGCACCTGTTGTAGTTGGCACAATTGAGGTAGCCGCTGCACGACCTCTTCTCCAGTCCTTATGAGGACCATCCACCAGGTTTTGGTCTTTTGTATAACTATGAACTGTTGTGATGAAACCTTTTTCCACTCCCCAGTTTTCATCCAGAATTTTAATCAGTGGAGCAACATTATTTGTTGTGCATGAGGCATTTGAAATGACTAAATCATTTTTATTGATTAGGTGATTGTTAACACCCAATACAATGTATGGAACCTTTTCCAGGTCATCTTTGGCCGGTGCTGAGATAATTACCTTACGCGCCCCAGCATCGTGAACGTGACGCAAAGCCTGCTCTGGTTCAATAAAAAAACCTGTTGATTCAATCACAACATCAATTCCTAATTTTTTCCAAGGCAATAAGGATGGATCTGAAACGGAAAGCACCTCAACACGTTTTCCATTAACAGTTAAGCTGTTACTATCAGGAATTATTTCATATGGAAAATGACCATGGACACTATCGTACTTTAACAAATGTGCAAGATTATAGGCATCAGTCAAATCATTTATTGCAACAACTTCCATATCAGTACGTTGTAAAATCTGTCGAAATGTTACTCTTCCGATCCTGCCAAATCCGTTGATAGCTATTCTGATTTTCTGCATTACATCACTTTTTGGCAAAGTTAACCAAAAGTGAAATCGAAATTAGAATCAATAATCAATCCGGTAAACTGATTCTACAAATAAAGGGATTTGCGCTGCTCCCTGATTTTCTCATCATTGATATAATCTTCATAATCCATCAGCTTATCAATCATGCCGTTAGGTCCAATTTCAATGATCCTGTTACAGACCGTTTGAATAAACTGCTGGTCATGCGATGACATAAGAACATTTCCTTTAAACTTCATCAGCGTATTGTTAAAAGCCTGAATCGACTCAAGATCAAGGTGATTTGTTGGTGTATCAAGCATCATCACATTGGCATTACGAATCATCATACGTGCTATCATACAACGAACTTTTTCGCCTCCTGAAAGCACATTAGCTTTTTTGTAAATTTCTTCTCCTGAAAACAGCATCTTTCCAAGAAATCCTCTGAGGTAAATTTCTGTTGTGTCCTGAGAAAATTGACCCAGCCAGTCGGTAAGTGTTAGATCATTATCGAACAAATGATCGTATTCAAGCGGAAGATATGCCTTTATGATTGTTTGCCCCCAGATAAATGATCCACTGTCAGCAGTTTCGTGACCTTTCAATATTTCAAACAACGTGGTCATGGCACGGGTATCCCTAGAGAGAAAAATCACTTTATCCTCTTTTTGCAAGGTGAAGCTTAGATTTTTAAATAAAAGGTTGCCATTTAAGCTTTTAGAAAGATCATTAACTTCCAGAATCTGATTTCCGGGTTCTCTTTCAGAGGTGAAAATTATGGCAGGATAGCGACGGGTAGATGGCTTAATCTCTTCAATATTAAGCTTTTCAATCATTTTCTTTCTACTTGTTGTTTGTCTTGATTTAGATGCGTTGGCACTAAAACGAGCAATAAACTCCAAAAGTTCTTTTTTTCTGTCCTCCGCTTTTTTATTCTGAGTTTGTAACTGACGCAGGGCCAACTGACTACTCTCGTACCAGAAGGAATAGTTACCCGGGAAAAGTTGTACTTTACTGAAATCAATATCAACAATATGGGTGCAAATAGCATCAAGAAAATGCCGGTCATGTGAAACAACAAGAACTGTGCTTTCAAAGTAAGCCAGATAATTTTCGAGCCAGTTTACAGTTTCAAGGTCAAGGTCGTTGGTAGGCTCATCCAACAATAAGTTATCAGGTTTTCCAAAAAGAGCCTGCGCAAGTAGTACTTTAACCTTCTCCTTTGCACTTAACTCGCTTACCTTCTTGTGATGGAGGTCTTCCCTGACTCCCAGTCCGCTAAGTAAATTTGCAGCAGCACTCTCAGCATTCCACCCATCCATATCAGCAAACTTTTCTTCCAGCTCAGAAGCCCTGTGACCATCTTCTTCTGTAAAATCTGTTTTTGAATAGAGGGCATCCTTTTCATTCATAACTTCCCATAGCTGCTGATGGCCCATCAAAACAGTGTTTAAAACCTGAAAATCATTATAAGCCGAATGGTTCTGTCTTAAAACGGAGAGGCGTTCACCCGGTCCAAGTGTGACATTTCCTTTTGAATACTCAATATCACCTGCAAGCATTTTTAAAAAAGTAGATTTGCCTGCTCCGTTTGCACCAATAATCCCATAAATATTCCCAGGAATAAATTTCATATTTACATCCTGAAATAAAACCCTTTTCCCGAACTGAATACCCAGGTTAGAAACTGTAATCATCTATTATATAATTTATTAACAAACATAAGTCAATTGACTTTAAAGCGTGCAAAGGTACATTATAAAGTAATGTTATTGCTATGAATAGTTTCAATATCCCTTGTCAACTGAATTGTAAAGAGTCGATAAATTTATGTAAATAATTCATTATCTGTTCATTACCATGACATAAGGATTTCAAAAAGAAACAGAGTTTATGAACTTTGAAATTCTTGTAATCTCAGAGGTTTATAGCTACTTTTGTGAGTTATCAATAAAAAGAGAACAATGCATTTCGATTATCTGAATAAAGACACTATTTGCGCCTTATCAACAGCACCTGGAATGGCTGCAATTGCTGTACTGCGTATCTCAGGTCCGGAAACTTTTTCTATTGTCGGGCAAATCTTTAAGCCTAAATCGAACAAGGCTTTAACAGAGGAGATGCTAAAACATAAAGTCCATTTTGGTACTATTTACGATAATGAGGTGCTGCTTGATGAAGTGCTTGTTACTTTTTTCAAATCCCCGCATTCATATACAGGTGAAGATGTTGCTGAAATCAGTTGCCATGGATCTGTTTATATCCAACAACGGATTTTTGATCTGATCATAGAGAAAGGAGCACGACCGGCAACAGCAGGCGAATTTACCATGAGGGGTTTTGCGCATCAGCGTTTCGACCTTGCACAGGCAGAAGCTGTGGCTGACCTCATTGCCAGCAATTCGAGAACTACTCATGAGCTGGCTATCAGACAGATGAGGGGTGGTTTCTCCGAGAAAATTGCAATTCTGAGACAGCGTTTGCTCGAATTCACTGCGCTCATCGAACTTGAACTTGATTTTTCAGAAGAAGATGTTGAATTTGCCGATCGTAACGCTTTTTTACTTCTTATTGCAGAGCTTCAGGCTGAGATTAAAGTTTTAATGTCAAGTTTTCAAACAGGTAATGTGCTCAAAAATGGGATTCCTGTTGCCATCATAGGCAAACCAAACGTTGGCAAATCCACCCTGCTGAATGCCATCTTGAACGAGGAACGTGCTATTGTGAGCGAAATTCCAGGCACCACACGCGACATTATTGAGGACACCATTATTATCGAAGGTTACAATTTCCGTTTTATCGACACTGCAGGTTTACGCGATTCTGACGACATTATCGAAAATATGGGCATTGAACGCACATACGAAAAAATAAAACAAGCCTCCATAATACTATATGTATGTGACCTCTCAGCTTGTGTCGGCGAATCAGCTGATGAGATGCTTACTGATTTCAAATCTTTCATCCAAGACGATAGTAAACATTTTATTTTGGTTGGAAATAAGATTGATCAAATCGCTGAAACACCTGGCCATTTCAGGGAAATGGTTGAACTGGAAACAATCTTTGTTTCGGCTAAAAGAAAAGAAAATATTCAGCTGATAGCGGATAGTTTGGTTAAGGCAGTGAAAAAATTTACCATTCAGGCGGATACTATTGTAAGCAACGCCCGCCATTATCACGCTTTGAAAAAAACCTCAGAAGCCTTGTCAGAAGTTGAAAGAAATCTTATTGAAAAGTTGCCTACTGACTTAATTGCTATTGACATTCGGACAGCTTTGCATCATCTGGGTTCGATAACAGGACAGATATATACGGACGAGATTTTAGGAACAATTTTTAGTAAATTCTGCATCGGCAAGTGAAAACACAAAAAAAACAGGAAACAAGCTAATTTTCGCTTCCTGCTTTTCAAAATGATCGTTATATATTATTGAATATTAACGACTTTGTATGTTTTAGTTAATGATTTACTTGAAACCTGAATATAATTCAACCCCGAACTTTTTAATTGAATTTTAGTACTTAAATCTTCTGTATTATAAGTTGATTGAATTTTTCCAAGTGCATCATATACAGTTATTTTCATTGGATTAACTGAAGTAGAAGTTAAAGTAACCCACCCGTTTGATGGATTTGGTCCAATTTGAAACGCTGAAGACTCCATCTCATCTGATGAGGACATCAAACCCGTCATATCGTACTTTCTGAGAAACTGCCAAATCACTTCGCTGGCACTGAAATCCATATTCGTAATATTAATATTTATCGGTGCGCCAGGCCATGAATGACCTCCGCCGATTATCTTATAATGTTCGACAGATGTTCCAGCATCTCCCATTGGGTAAACATAACGCTCTGCCGTGCAGCCATCGTTTGGATTGATATCAGGTAACTGCTGGAATTCGGCTGTTGTTTGGCAATTGTTATGATCAATCCAA
>CAYXCZ010000015.1:0-6169 GCA_964463695.1 uncultured Lentimicrobiaceae bacterium
CAAGCGTAAAAAACATGACGATAGTTACTGTAATTGCAAGTGCTTTAGCTATTTTCATAAGAAAAATCGTTCAAATTGTCGTTTAAAAATGAGCTGCGTCAGGGTTATTTGTTACAATTGTGTCAGCTCGCTTTTTCATACCAAAGGTAATCTAAATGAAAGGAGACTAGGATTTTTGAGCCAACTTGAATATTGTAATTTAATCTAACTCCATTAAATCCAATTTGTTAGAAAAATGCATATGTGCGCCAAAGCAGAAATTCTTTTATCTGAACATTGAACTTTTATTGTTAAGCAAGGATATATCTTCAGCCGACAATACAAAAGTCATCGTTCCGGCATTCTCTCTGGCATGCGATTCTTTTGTTGCCCCCGGAATTGCGACGACGGTTTCTCCATGCGAATTGATTAACCAATTGAGTGCGATTTGAGAGGGAGTGACACCATATTTTTTAGCGAGCTCCTGAACTGCTTTTACCACCGGCCTGCTCTTTTCCAAACCTGCTGGCTTGAATGGTGAAGCGTACTTGCGCATTCCAATGTTTTTGAGCAAGTCGGGGTTATCATGAAACTTACCGGTTACCAATCCCTGAGCCAGAGGCGAATACGCAATGATGGTAATGCCAAGTTCTTTGGCAGTTTGAAGTACTCCGTTGGATTCAATTTTTCGATCGAGTAAATTGTATCTCACCTGATTCGAGACAAGGTGAATGCCCTGTTTCTGAAGTACTTCCCAGGCGTTTCTCATTTGTTTTGCCGAGAAATTACTAACGCCCACATAACGAATTTTTTGGTCTTTTACCAACTTTGCCATGGCTTCCATTTCGGCTTTCTCGTTCGAAAAACCCCATGGCTGATGCACCTGATAAAGATCAATTGGATAGGGTGCTAGGGCTGCTATTCGCTGATCGATAGTTTTGAGGATATTTGATGCAGTCCGGAACATAGGCCACCATTTCGTTGCCATGATGATTTCGCCCGGCTTCTTGCCAAGGCTGTTGAGCGATGCAGCAAGCGCCTTTTCTGATGCCCCGTTTCCATATACCTCCGCAGTGTCGAACCAGTTAATGCCACCTTCCAGTGATATCTTTACCATTTGTGTGATGAGATCGTCTTCCATCTCCGGCCAGAATTTTCCAGCCATATTTTTGCGCTTACTGAATTGCCAACATCCTAATCCAATGGGAGTTATCATCAGGTCGGATTTGCCAACTGATCGTAGGGAAAGGTTTTGTATCATAATTTTAATGGTTTTTTTGAAATTATCGTGTTTATTTTTTCGTTTTTGAATCCAAACTTAAGCTTTACTTCTGTTTAGTTAATCCGTAAAGAATAATCAAAATTTAAAGCAAAACTTCAAAAACTACTCATCCCAATGTACTGAAACAATAATTTCGTTTCTTCTGTTAACAAGCTGGAAAGGAGGGTTGTATCCCAAATATCTGGGATTTCCGTATGAGCTTATGCCTTTTTCTTCCAGAATAGCGCGGAGCTTGTCCGTATAGAAGATCAAATCTTTGTCAGATGCAAAGCCACCAAACTGAATTACCGCAACATATTCATCCGGGGTTTTTTGAAAGAAGACATTAGAGTCATTGGGTTTTGGCAGGTTTTCTTCAGTATACGCCGATGGCATTACAAAACTCATACTTGAGACAGAATCATTGATGTCCATGTGAACCGGTGAAGTCATTGCAATACTTGTATTCGTTTCATTACCACCAAAAATATAGCCTGCCAGCTGTCGGAAACCCGACCCCGAAAGATCCTTGTATGTTTTTGCGCTTGAAGTGATGGTCGCAACAGTTGCTGAAGGATAAAACCGTATTTCAAAATCCTTGTCTTTTGAGATTACCGTATATTTCTGTTCTTCGGTTTTGTTTATTGCCATGATGGTGAAGGATTGAAACAGCACCAATGCTACAATGACAACGGCCGTAATTATAATAATTGTTTTCATGTTAGTTAACTTCATTTCAATATCAAACAGTTGTAATTCAATTATGTTCAACTTTTTTAAATATAAGTTAAACAAAACGCATCCTTTTAGGTGTAGGGTTTCAATTTGTATGATTTAGCTTTTTTTTTTGAATCAGTAATCATTTCATACTACAAATGAATCATATTCAAAAAAAAGCGAGGCCACTAACAGCCCCGCTTCTAACGCACTAACCACAAATTGCTAAGAATATTCTATTATTTTAATAGTTTGGATTTTGTTGAGCAGTTGAATTGTTACGCATTTCATCCTGTGGAATAGGGAAAACTTCATGTTTTCCAGCAACAAAACCAAAAGGTCCAAGAACGGTTGCTGCATCACCCCAGCGAACGAGGTCGAGGAAACGAACCCCTTCAAAAACGAGTTCCAACTGACGTTCAGTTTTAATTGCCTGCATGATGTCGCCAGTGAAAGGAGCTAGTTGCGCTCTTTCTCTAACCTGATTCAGGTATATGGCTGCATCTGCATCATTTCCAGCCATATGTAAAGCTTCAGCTAACATAAGAAGAACATCTGCATAGCGAATCAGACGAAGATTTGTTCCGTAGTTTAATTCTGGAACAGCACCGTTTTCGCCGTTGGTTTCGTCCATTCTTGTGCCATATTTTACACGGATACAACCATCCCATCCCCATGAGCTTTCATTTGTCCAGTCGCCACCCTGAGCTCTAAGGTCGGCTAAGGAAAGGATTGAAGCTGCTTTTCTGACATTATCGCCTGCTGCTGTAAATACATCATATGCTGCCTGATGGGGGTAGTTGAATCCCCAGCCACCAATTAATCCTGTTGTCCCTGCAACAAAATAATCACCACGTGGGCCAGTTAGCTGCCAGGTAATATTGTTTTCCATTGCTCTGTTACCACCCCACTGGAAAGTTCCCCAGTCATATCCACTGGTCGTAACAAATGAAGCTTCTAAAATAGATTCTTCACCAAATTCTGACTCTTTTAAAAATAAGGTAGAAAAATCAGCCTGTAAAGCGTATTCATTTGATTCAACAACACTTGTGAAAGCTGCAACTGATTCAGTGTACTTTTTCTGATACAAGTATGATTTTCCGAGCAATGCCTGAGCAGTACCTTTTGTTGCTCTGAATTTGTCTTCAGCACCATACTGACTTTTCAATGGCAGACCGGCAATTGCTTCGTTGAGGTCTTTTTCGATCTGTGCATAGATAGCGGCAGCATCGGCAAAAGGCTGGCTGTATTCACTTGGAGCAAGTTCATCAAGAATGAGTGGACCGTGACCGAACATCGAAACGATTTCAAAATAGTAGTAGGCGCGCAAAAACTTTGCCTCGGCAAGGATCTGTTTTTTCAGGTCGCTGTCATCTTTCACGTTGTTGAGCACCAGATTAGCTCTGTAGATTCCAAAATAGTTCGACTGCCATACAGCAGTAATAGGAGCATTGCTTGGCCCATAAGTAAATCCGCCCAATTCCTGATAAGGTGGCTGGTCGCCGGCATCACCGCCGCCAACAGTTGATTCATCAGAAGGGAAAGTTTTAACAAGATAAGAGCTGTTCCAGTCGCGTGCATTCATCCATTGAAGAATGTCGTAGGTTGCAATGATAGCTTTGGTGGCATCTTCATCTGTCTGATAGAATAATTCTACCGACATCTTGCCAATGGGTTCAACTTCCAAAAAGTCTTTGCTGCATGCTGAGAAAACCAGCGTGAATGCAAGGGCAATCAATAGTTTATATGATGATTTCATAGTTTTTAAATTTTATTATTTCTAATTTTTACAACAACTGTTTGTTAAATACCCAATGATAATCCAAAGAGAATTTTTCTTGGTGTTGGATAATAACCACGGTCGATTCCCTGACCTGCATCGGTACCCGAACCGGCTGTTGGGTCCATTCCCGGATAGTTACTAAAGGTGAAATAGTCATCTAAAGCTACAGAGAGTCTGAGACTTTGAATTTTATTCTTCACGAGTTTGGCAGGGATAGTATAACCAAGTTGAATCTGTCTGATTTTCACATAAGAACCTTTGAAAATCATCAGGTCGCTGTTATAGATATAAGGACTTGATTGATCGGCTCTTGGACGTTCGTTGGTGCTTCCTTCGCCTGTCCATCTTTCGTCAAAGAAAAACTGTGGACGGTTGGAGGTGCTTCTGTCATAACGATTCCATCCCAACAAAACATCTTGTCCGTGAACTCCCTGTAAGAACATTCTCATATCGAAGCCTTCATAGGCAAGATTGATATATGCACCCCACATAAATTTTGGATGTGGACTACCGATGCTGGTTTGGTCTTCATTGTTGATGAGGTTGTCGCCATTTGTGTTAACAACGATTGGATCGCCAGGAACTGGATTGTAACCTGCAAGACCACCATTGGCAGCTTTGTAAGCGTCGATTTCAGCAACATTTTGGAAAATACCATCGGTTTGATAGCCGCGGAAGAACCAAACTGGTTGATTTAGTTCAAGATATGTAGCAGTCCAGCCTGTACCAACTGAGGTTCCACCAACGCGGTCGAGCAAAGGATTCAGGTAGGTGACTTCATTTTTCAACCATGTGAAATTGGTATTAATGTCAAACTTTAAGGCGTGATCATAATTACGGTAACCTAATTCCAACTCAACACCTTTGTTTGTTACATCACCTGCGTTAACAAACGGTGCGTTGTTACCAACTGAAGGAGGAGGAGTTCCTGGAACAAGCAGGTTTTTGGTCTTTTTGTTAAAGAAGTCGAAACCAACAGTTAATTTGTCGCCCATCATGTTCATATCAAAACCAAGGTCGAATTGCTCGCTTGTTGCCCATGTCAATTCAGGATTAGCCAATAGTTCAGGCTCAGCTCCTGTATAGAAGCCGCCACCTGGTTTTGGGTATTGAATACCTGAAGCAATGATAAGTGAACGGAATTGGTCTGGCCCTAAACCTGATAGGTTGCCATTAGTACCCCATGACGCTCTGATTTTGAAGAAATCAATGAAATCAATAGTCCAGAAATCTTCACTTGAGAGGATCCATCCTGCAGAAACTGAAGGGAAATTACCCCATCTTTGGTCAGGATGTAACAATGAAGTTCCATCGCGACGAATGATAGCACTCAATAAATATTTGCTGTTATAATCATAAGTAGCACGGGCAAAATAAGATGAAGTTCTGGTATCCAATAGGTTACCACTTACTTTTCCTGTTATTTCAACATCGCCATGTTGTGCGAAGTTATCGCCTTCGGCAAACATTGGTCCCGACTGGGTGTTGATAAATTTATGAGTGTACTGTTTTGCTGAAATACCTGCAACAGCACTGATATGATGGTTTTCACCAATGGTTTTGTCATATGAAAGGTAGTTTTCCCACATCCATGTGAACCATGTATTGGTGTTATCTCTTACATTGGCTTGTGTATTCATGCGCTCTGAGGAGAACCAATAAGTTGGAAACCATGTGTGATACAGTGAATTAGCAACATCGGCACTGGCACGGGTAGTAAATTTGAAGCCTCTCCAGCTTTCATCACCTAATGTAAGGTAGATGTTTCCCATGAATTTATCTTCTTTTGTATCGCCTTTGGCTATTTCAATCATTGCTAGTGGGTTTGCAATCTCACCTTTTACATATGGTGACAAACCATAATAAGCGCCATCAGCGTTTTGAACCAATGTATATCCTTGTCCCATTGCAGCTTGTGCAAAATCAGGTAATGCACCTGAATAGGTTACAGGAGTAAGGGGATCCATCATCATTGCTGATGAAATGATACCACCAAACTCAGAGTCTTCAGAAAGTGCATTTCTTACGGTATGGCTATAGTTTACGTTTGTTCCAACTTTAACCCATGATTTCAGCTGTTGTGTTATATTGGTACGCAGTGAGAAACGTTCGTAATGTGATTTATCACCACCAACAACGCCATTCTGGTTCATATAAGCACCTGAAACATAATAGTTGCCTTTTTCATTAGCGCCGCTTAGCGATAAGTGATGGCGTTGCAGCATTGCTGAGTTCAATGTTTCGTCCATCCAACGTGTGTTGTAAGCTGATGAGGTTGGGATTTCGACTCCAACATTGGCTTCGTTGATCCATGTTGCATAACTTGATGCATCCATTGGCTCAGTAAAACTGCCAACACTCTGTGATCCGAGCTGGAAATTGTATTCAATTTTCTCAGATCCTTTTTTCCCTGATTTAGTAGTGATAAG
>CAYXCZ010000015.1:6269-98217 GCA_964463695.1 uncultured Lentimicrobiaceae bacterium
CCAACAACTAAAACTTCTCCAAGACCTACAACAGATTCTTTTAATACGATCGTTTCCCTGACATTGACTTTCAATGCTTTTTCAATCGTTTCATAACCTACCATCGAAAACACAAAAATGGAGTTGTCTTTGGCTGTGCTCACCTGAAATGCTCCAGTCATGTCGGTAATAGTTCCATTCGTTGTTCCTTTTTCAACAACGTTAACGCCTGGCAATGGTCCGCCATTTTCATCCTGAACCATTCCGGAGTAGTTGCGCATCTCTTGCGCTGTAATTGTAATTGAGACACTAAGTAATAGCATCCCCAACAAAAACAGAGCTTTCTTTGTTAGCGAGTTCAATTTTAAAAAATTGTAAACATCTGGTTTCATAAGATTAACATTTAGTTTAAGTGATTGATATGATTAGCTTGCTTAACGAAACTGACAATTTTGGTATAAATTCTTGAGGTCAGATTACATACATAGGCATCGTTTTTTTTAATGTTATGGATTTATTTTTTGTTAATTATAGTTAGTGTAATAATTACACAACCGCAAAAATATGTAAATTTTGTTAATATAAAATGTATTTTAAAAAATCTTATAATTTATATTAATTCTAAATAACATATTGTGTATAGACTTGTTTATTAAGTAGGTGCAAAAAAAATAATTCACATAGAATTTTATTTACTGTGTATTTTCATTTCTCAAATGTTGTATTTTTGCAGTGTGTATTAAATACGCTTTATTAACTATGCATCCTTACATTAACAACTTATCGGTCGACTGCGTTATCTTTGGTTTTGACAACAACACCTTAAATGTGTTGTTGACCAAGAGGCAATTGGACGATCCTGAAACGGGAGAAGTGATCTTTACAGATTATACGGTTCAGGGTCACCATGTGCTCAAAGGAGAGCGTATTAATGATGCCGCTTTGCGTGTCTTGAAGGATAAAACGGGTTTAGATAATATTTATCTGGAACAGTTTTACACCTTTGGCGACACCAACAGGCTGCATCACGAACGGGATCAACTGTGGCTCAAAGGGAAATTCCCAATGATGTCAGATCATGTTATTTCGGTTGGTTACTGTTCTTTAGTGAATAGTGCTAAAGTGAAGCCCGATTTGCAGCACCAGGATACCAGTTGGTTTCCGGTGGATAATCTTCCTTTGCTTGGATTCGACCACGAAACAATGATTATGAAGGCATTGGAGTTTTTACGTGAAAAAATACGCAAGGAACCCATTGGTTTTGAGCTGCTTCCTGAGAAGTTTACACTCACATTGCTTCAAAATTTATATGAAACTGTGCTTGGTATCAAACTCGACAGAAGGAATTTCAGAAAAAAAGTTGCGCAAATGAAATACATCATCTCTTTGGATGAAAAACAAAAAGGTGTAGCACATAAACCTGCGCAGGTTTTCATTTTTAGTAAGGATGTTTACGAACGGACGAAAAAGGAGAAGCTTGACTTCTCTATTTGACATATTTTGGTATTATTCAGGTGTTTGTCGGTTAAACTGATGAAATTCGTTTCATCAGGTACATATGTTGTGTATCGCAACGAATTAAAATCCAATGAATTTTATTCTTATCACTCTTGTTTTATCCTTGTTGGTGAATTCAGCTTGCAAACTGTACTTTTACAGTTTCAAGAGTAGTAAAACCAATGGAGTGAAATCTAAGTGTTAATTTTAAGGTTCTTAGGTTTAAAAACGTAACTCATTTAATATCAAAACTCTGCAAAATGGCTGATTTCCATAAAATATCGATAACAGAAAAGATTGGTTATGCCCTTGGCGATGGGGCTGCAAATATTGCCTGGCGCGGTGTGGCAACTTTCCTGTTTGTTTTTTATACCGATGTGTTTGGTATAAGTCCGGTGGCAGTTGGTATGCTGATGCTTGTGACCCGCATCAGCGATGGCATAACCGATGTGCTGATGGGTATCGTTGGCGACCGCACCGAATCGCGTTATGGCAAATTCCGTCCATGGATATTATGGACAGCAATTCCGCTCGGGATCGTTTTGTCGCTATTGTTCACAACACCTGATCTCAGCTCAACTGGAAAGATCATCTATGCCTATGTGACTTACATCCTTTTTACTTTAATCTATACAGCGAATAATATTCCGTATGGTGCGTTAATGGCTGTAATTACAGGCGATGATAAAGAAAGAACAGTATTAGGTTCTTATCGTATGGTGGGAGCTTTTGCCGGTGGGATGATTGTTCAGGGAGCTCTTCTTTTTCTTGTGGCACATTTTGGGAATGTCAATCCTGATGTGAAGTTAACTCCTGTTTCTGAAAGTAAATATGAAGTGACGATTGCCGTTTCGAAGGACGTTGAGAACGCAAACATTAAAACGAAAGATGGTGTAGCTACTTTTCAGTGGATAAATAGGAATGATACTGTAAGTGCTTCAACACCTGCTAGTTCAGTTAGTCTTTCGATGCAGCCGGATAAGAACTATATCTTTATTGTTGAAGGCGAAAAGAATCTGGATGCCGGTAAAATTTCGATTATTGACCAGAAAAAGGGATACAGCAATTCTATTTATCTGATGTCGGTTTTTCTGGTAATTTTTATGTTTATCACTTTTTATACCACCAGGGAACGTATAAAACCGCCAAAGAATCAGCAAACCAGCCTGAAACAGGATATGAAAGATTTGATTCGCAATAAACCCTGGCTTGTTTTGCTGGTTATCGGTATGTTGTTTAATGTTTACAACTCCATAAAACAGGGGATTGTCGTTATTTACTTTACTCATTATTTGCACAATCAGCTGCTTGCAGGCTCATATCTTGTTGGTTTGATGATTGTTTCAATTGCTGGTGCAATGATAACAGGACCTTTGGGAAAAAGATTAGGAAAACGACAACTGTTTATTTATGCTTTGATTTTCTCGGCTGCCATCAACTCATTGTTGTTTTTCTGTGGCCCGACCGACATTTATCCTATCTTCATAATTGGGATGATTTCGGAGATGGCTTCAGCGATTTTCCCAACGTTATTTTTCGCGATGCTTGGCGATGCCGCTGATTATTCGGAGTTCAAGAATGGCAGAAGGGCAACAGGACTTGTTTATTCGGCGGGGTCGTTTGCAACTAAATTTGGTGGTGGCATAGCCGGAGCAATAATTGGACTTGTGCTCGGTGCATTTCATTACAATGGTCAGGATGCAGCCTCTGTTCAAACCGCTCTTCCGGGTGTGGTTATGTTGATGAGCTGGATTCCTGCATTAATTGCAATTTTAGCCGCTGCCCTAATGACATTGTATCCGCTAACGCAGCTCAAAATGGATGAGATTACACTTACGTTAAACGGTCGTAGGGAAAAGGAATATATTGATATACAACATAATAATATTAAAACAAACGAATAAAATCAACAACAATGAAATTTGGATATTTTGACGACGATAACAGAGAATACGTTATTACTCAACCACGAACTCCTTATCCCTGGATCAATTACCTGGGAACAGGTGGCTTTTTTAGCTTGATTTCAAATACAGGAGGTGGCTATAGTTTCTTTAAAGACGCACGTTTGCGCCGTATAACCCGAAACCGTTACAACAATGTGCCGTTGGATGATGGAGGTAAGTATTTCTATATCAATGATGGTGGAGAAGTATGGTCGCCAGGTTGGAAACCTGTTAAAAAGGAACTTGACAGTTACTCCTGCCGGCATGGACTTGGATACACAAAAATTACCAGCCGCCTCAATCAGCTGGAGGCTGAGGTTTTGTATTTTGTCCCACTTGATTTTGATGGTGAAGTCATACGTTTGAAGCTTGTTAATCATAGTGAAACCCAGAAAGTGCTCAAAATCCATTCATTAGCAGAATGGGCTCTTTGGGACGCACTGGATGATACGACCAATTTTCAACGTAACTTCAGTACAGGAGAGGTCGAGATTGATGGATCGTGTCTTTATCACAAAACGGAGTACCGCGAGCGCCGCAATCATTATGCTTTTTACTCGGTCAATGCTGAAGTATCAGGATTTGACACCGATCGTGAAGCATTTCTGGGAATGTACAATGGTTTTGATGCCCCCGAGATGGTTGTCAAAGGCTCAAGCAATAATTCTGTTGCCCATGGTTGGTCGCCTGTTGCTTCGCATTTCCTCGAATTTGATTTGAAAGTTGGAGAGGAGAAGGAGTTGATTTTTGTGTTGGGATATGTTGAAAATCAGCAGGAAGAAAAATTTGTTGCTCCCGGGGTTATTAATAAATCGAAAGCTAAACTGATGATCGAACGTTTCAATACATCTGAAAAGGTTGATGAAGCAACCGATGCATTAAAGAATTTCTGGAGTTCCCTGCTTGGTAATTATCATGTACAATCAGGTGATGAAAAATTGGATCGCATGGTCAATATTTGGAATCAGTACCAGTGCGTTATAACCTATTTCTTCTCAAGGAGCACCAGCTATTTTGAATCAGGAATAGGCCGCGGCATGGGTTTCAGGGATTCAAACCAGGATATCATTGGGATGGTTCATCTGGCCCCTGAATTAGCCCGTCAACGTATTATCGACCTTGCCAGCACCCAACTCGAAGATGGCAGCGCCTATCACCAATACCAGCCATTGACAAAAAAAGGAAATCAGGAGGTAGGAGGAAATTTCAACGATGATCCCCTTTGGCTTATTCTTTCAGTTTCAGCCTATATCAAGGAAACAGGCGATTGGACCTTACTATCTCAGCTTGCCCCTTTCAATAACGAAGGTGAAGAATTTCCAATCTTTGAGCATATCAAACGCTCTTTTTATCATGTTGTCAATAACCTTGGACCTCATAAATTGCCATTAATCGGCCGTGCTGACTGGAACGACTGTTTGAATCTGAACTGTTTCTCGGAAAAACCTGGTGAATCATTTCAAACTACTGAAAACAAAAAAGGTGGAATAGCAGAGTCGGTAATGATTGCCGGACTTTTTGTGTTATATGGTGAGGAATTTGCGAAAATTTGTGACCATACCAATAAGGAAGATGAAGCACAAAAAGCTCGTATTCATATTGAAGAGATGAGGCAAGCCATCGATCAGCATGGCTGGGATGGCGAATGGTTTTTGCGGGCATATGATTTCTTTGGAAATAAAGTCGGTAGCAATGAGAATGAAGAGGGGAAGATTTTTATCGAATCTCAGGGATTTTGCATTATGGCAGGTGTAGGTGTTGATGATGGACGAGCTGCAAAGGCACTACAAAGTGTGGAGGAACGGCTTGCTACTCCTTTTGGGATCGTGCTTTTGAATCCAGCTTACACCACCTACCACCTCAATCTTGGAGAAATTTCAACCTATCCTCCCGGATATAAAGAAAATGCTGGTATTTTTTGTCATAACAACCCCTGGATCATTATTGCTGAAACAATGCTGGGCAATGCCGACAAAGCCTTCGATTATTATACCAGAATTGCTCCTGCCTATCTCGAAGAAATCAGTGACCTGCATAAAACTGAGCCTTACGTGTACTCCCAGATGATAGCTGGTAAAGACGCTGCAACTCCAGGTCAGGCAAAAAATTCGTGGCTAACAGGAACAGCAGCATGGAACTTCTACACTGTAAGTCAGTATATTTTAGGAATACGTCCTGATTATGATGGACTTACAATTGTACCTTCCATCCCTTCTTCTATTAATGAACTATCGCTTACACGAAAATACCGTGGCAATACCTATCACATAAAAATGATGCGCAAGGCCGGTGGGAACCAACAATGTTTTGTTGACGGGCAAAAATGGGATGCCCCATTACCTTGCAAAGGCAAAGGAATTACATACGATGTATTAATCACTTTAAACCAATAAAAATGAAAAATAATTATACCGCTGATAGCAATCGTTATGGAACAATGCGCTATAACCGTTGTGGGAAGAGTGGACTTTTGCTCCCGGCTATTTCTCTTGGATTATGGCATAATTTCGGTCATGCTGATAATTTCAATACAGCAAGAGATGTAATTCAATCGGCATTTAATCAAGGTATTACACACTTTGATCTGGCCAATAATTATGGTCCACCAGCAGGCTCAGCAGAAGAAGTTTTTGGTGTGATCCTGAAAAAGGATTTCCTTGCTTACCGCGATGAATTGATTATTACGACCAAGGCTGGCTACGATATGTGGGATGGTCCTTATGGCGAGTGGGGTTCGCGCAAATACCTGATAGCAAGTGTTAACCAAAGTCTGAAACGCATGGGTCTTGAGTATGTCGATATTTTTTACTCACATCGTTTCGATCCTAAAACACCACTCGAAGAAACTATGATGGCCCTCGATCATATCGTCAAAAGCGGCAAAGCACTTTATGCAGGTATTTCCAACTATACTCCTGACCAAACAAAGCGTGCTCTCGATATTTTGCATCAGTTGGGGACACCCTGTCTGATACATCAGTCAAGGTATTCGATGTTTGACAGAACAGTCGAGAATGGATTACTTGATGTGCTCGAAGATAAGGGTGTTGGTTTTGTTGCCTTTTCACCCCTGGCGCAAGGGATATTGACTGACAGGTATTTGCATGGAATTCCATCTGATTCACGTGCTTCAAAAGCACATTTTCTCCGACCAGAAAACATCACCCCTGAGCTGCTAATCAAAATAAATGCCTTAAACGAATTGGCATCCCATCGTGGACAAAGTCTGGCACAAATGGCTACTGCGTGGCTACTTAAAGATCATCGGGTAACTTCTGTAATTGTTGGAGTAAGTTCGGTTAAACAGTTGAATGACAATATTGATACATTAAAGAATACCTTCTTTTCTGCTGAAGAAATTGAAAAAATAGAAGCTGTTCTTAACAGTGGGAATTAATAGGTGGTTTTAAATCGGGGTTTATTCCGGGGAGGATATTCATTCGTATACGTTTTAATTTGATTTCAAACATTTAATATAGCTCATAATGAAACATCATGTTTTTTTTCTGGTTTTAACCTTTACATTCTTATCATTTTTTAATAAAACAGAGGCGCAAACATCCAAAGCAGAGGAGCAAAACAGCAGGTTGGCACGTGGCGTAAATATCATTGGGTACGACAAAGCTGTCTGGAAAGATCACACAAAAGGCAGGTTCAAAGAGTCTTATTTTCAAATGATTAAAGATGCAGGTTTTTCTACTATCCGCATTAATATGTTTGCATTCTCGGGCATGGATAGTACATATCAACTTCACAATGAGTGGCTTGAAACACTCGATTGGGCAGTGAAAAAGGGTTTGGAATCTAAGTTGATGGTCATTCTTGATATGCATGAATACACTGCTATGGCTGATGATCCGATTGCCAAAAAAGAAATGTTTATGGCGGTCTGGAAACAGCTGGCTCCCCGTTTTAAAGATCAACCAGATGAGGTGCTTTTTGAGATTCTCAACGAGCCAAATCAGAAATTAAGCATCGATTTGTGGAATGAATACCTCGTTGAAGCTATAAATTTAATTCGTGAAACAAATCCCAACAGAACCCTTATCATCGGACCCGGGAACTGGAATGGGATCGAAAGTCTGCCAACACTTAAGCTGCCGGAAAATGACAGGAATATCATTGTGACAGTTCATTTTTATCATCCAATGCCTTTTACGCATCAGGGAGCATGGTGGACAAATGAGTTTAAAGATTTAAAAGGAATTCATTGGAAAGGCACAAAAGCGGAAAAAGATGATGTTGTTAATAAGTTGAAAGTGGCAGCTGATTGGTCGAAAAAGAATAACAGGCCAATATTTTTAGGAGAATTTGGTGCTTATGATAAAGGAGATATGAAATCTCGCTCAAGATATACTAATTTTGTAGCCAGAACAGCAGAACAATATGGATTTAGCTGGGCATACTGGCAATTCGACAGCGATTTTATCGTGTATAACATCGAAAAGGAAGCCTGGGTAAAGCCTATCCTGAAAGCTTTGATGAACAAATAGGCCATTAATGTGCAGATTGGTTTGGAAACGCTAATGTTAGTTTTTGCGGGTATCTTCAAAAATGGAAATAGTAAATTATTAAATATCAATTAATAACAAATTATAACAGATTTCAAAGATGAGATTTAACAAATTTAAGGTGATTTTTCAATCCCTGTTTTTCACTGCTTTATTCTTAACATTTGTAGGGTTTCAACAATCCTCTGACAACAATCAGGATGATATCACTCAGAAAGTAAAAGTCCTACTGGCAAGGATGACTTTGCAGGAAAAGATTGGTCAGATGAATCAGTTCTCAAATCCTTATGTACAAACAGGTACAGGTCAGGTGACACAGCGTGGGGAAGTCTATGATGAGATGATTCGTGAAGGAAAGATCGGTAGTTTTCTTAATGTATTAGGTGCTGACGAAACCCGTCGTTTGCAAAAAATTGCCATTGATGAATCCCGGTTAGGAATTCCATTGATATTTGGATACGATGTAATTCATGGCTTTAAAACTATTTTCCCTGTTCCTCTTGGTGAGGCTGCAAGTTTCGACCGGGCGCTGATGGAAAAAACTGCACGTATTGCAGCAATTGAATCAGCAGCAAATGGTCTTCACTGGACATTTGCGCCAATGGTTGACATCGCCCGTGACCCTCGTTGGGGACGTATCATGGAAGGAGCTGGCGAAGATGTTTATCTGGGGGTGGAAGCGGCAAAAGCGCGTGTGAAAGGCTTTCAGGGTGATAACCTTGCTGATGCAAATACCATTGCTGCCTGTGCAAAACATTTTGTAGGCTACGGTGCAGCAGTGGCTGGTCGCGATTACGCAGCGGTTGATATGTCAGAGCGTATGTTACGTGAGGTTTATCTTCCTCCCTTCAAAGCAGCTGTTGATGCTGGTGCTGCAACATTTATGTCGGCATTTAATACCATCAACGGTGTTCCTGCATCAGGAAGTCGTTGGATTCAAACAGATATTCTTCGTGGCGAATGGGGATTCAAAGGTTTTGTTGTTTCCGACTGGAACTCTCTTGGTGAGATGTTGTATCATGGAAATGTGGAAACACCTTACGAAGTTGGCTTCCGCGGGGTTGATGCTGGTATTGATATGGATATGGAAGGAAGGATCTATCTCAATCATGTTGAACAACTTATTAAAGATAAGCGGATAACGATTCAGCAAATTGATGAAATGGTTGGTCGTATCCTATATGTAAAGTTTCAATTGGGATTATTTGATAACCCATATCAATACTGCGATAAACAGAAAGAAAAGGAGCTTACCATGCATCCTGACCATATAGCTGTGGCTCTTGATGGTGCAAGAAAATCAATCGTATTGCTGAAAAATGATAAGAAAATTCTTCCTCTGACAGATAAGGTTAAAAAAATAGCAGTCATAGGACCGCTTGCCAATGACAAAGATGCTCCTCTTGGTAACTGGCGTGGACATGCTGATCCAAATACTGCGGTTTCTCTTTTAGAGGGACTTAGGGAAGCAGCAAAAGGCAAAGCAGAGATTCTGTTTGCTGAAGGTTGCAAATTAGTGACCAATGACTCACAAAGTTTTTTCACCCAGCTTGAGATCAACACAACAGATCGTTCAGGCTTTGCTGAAGCTATTCGGGCAGCTGAGCAATCGGATGTTGTAGTTTTGGCTTTGGGTGAAACAGCTTATATGTCAGGCGAATGCCGTAGTTATGCCGATATTTCTCTTAAAGGTCTTCAGGTTGAGCTACTTAAAGAACTCAAAAAAACCGGTAAGCCAATTATTCTCACCTTGTTTAATGGTCGTCCATTAGTTCTTACCGATGTTGTTGATCATGCAGATGCCATACTTGAGTGCTGGCTGCTTGGTACGCAATCGGGTCATGCAATTGCTGATGTCCTTTTCGGCGAATATAATCCTTCAGGCAAATTGCCTGCATCATTCCCTTATCATGTCGGTCAAGTGCCTGTTTACTATGAGCAGATGAATACAGGTCGTCCATACGATCCAAACCCAAATGGCTTTAGTACCAAATACCGCGACATACCAAATGAACCGCTTTTTGCTTTTGGTGAAGGGTTGAGTTATACAACTTTCAAATATGATAATCTGAAGTTAAGTAATTCATTAATAGGAATGGACGAAGTTCTGAATGTTACTGTAACCATTTCTAATACTGGTAAATATGACGGAGAGGAGGTGGTGCAACTTTATATTCGCGACCTCGTTGGAAAAGGAGTTTCCCGACCAGTTATGCAACTCAAAGGTTTTGAAAAGGTAATGATACGTAAGGGCGAGTCTCAGGAGGTGAAATTTCAGATCAAGTCAGCCGACCTGGCTTTTGTGACCCTTGATGGAAGCTGGGCCGCTGAAGCCGGTGAGTTTATGTTGATGCTGGGTTCTGCTTCGAATGACATCAGATTGAATGAGAAGTTTACTTTGAAAGACTAAATGACGTTGAAAAGTGATATGAAAAACGGCTGAAAAGCCGTTTTTTTTGATTATCGGGGTGATTTGTTCTATATATAGAACAAAATAGGTGAGAATTGTTCTACATACAGAACAAACCGTAATCTTTCAGAAATTATTTTGAGTAATTTGAGAACACTTTTTCGAACATAGTTTTATTTCTGACTCTATTTGTGCTTTTTATATTACCTGTTCTAAATTCAAATATTTGGTATAATACATTATATATCATATAATTAACAAAAAAGCCGCCCTTAGAAAAGGCAGCTTTTGTATCATTCAAGAAATAATTTGCTTATTTCATCTGTGCAAAATGATGGTAGAACCAGGTGATCGTTTCGATGCCTTTGTAGAAGTTTGCCAGAGGAAAGTTTTCGTTTGGCGAGTGAATGGCATCTGATTCGAGTCCAAAGCCCATCAACACAGTTTTTATCCCTAGGATTTCTTCAAAAGTAGAAATAATTGGAATACTTCCTCCGCTACGCATTGGAATGGGTTGTTTACTAAATGTTTGCATATATGCTTTTTCAGCAGCTTTATATGCCGGCATATCGATCGGGCACACATAGGCCTGTCCGCCATGTAAATACTCTACCTTAACTTTTACCGATTTGGGGGCGATTTTTTCAAAGTGCTCTTTGAATAGAACTTCAATTTTTTTATGATGCTGATTGGGAACGAGACGACATGAGATTTTGGCAAAAGCCTTGGAAGGAAGTACCGTTTTTGCTCCCTCACCTGCATAGCCTCCCCAAATGCCACAAAGGTCGAAAGTAGGCCTGATACCAGTACGTTCGGTGGTGGTGTAGCCAGCTTCTCCCCGCAATTCTTCAACATCAAGTGCTTTCTTGTAGGCTTCTTCACTGAAAGGAGCTTTGTTCAATAATTCTCTTTCTGCAGGAGTTGCTTCGAGTACATCATCATAGAAACCGGGGATGGTGATATGATTGTTTTCGTCAGTGATTGAAGCAACCATCTGAGCCAGTGTATTGATAGGGTTAGCAACAGCGCCACCGAAGAGACCTGAGTGCAAATCACGGTTTGGACCTGTCACTTCAACTTGCCAGTAAGCCAAACCACGTAAGCCGGTGGTGATAGATGGGATATCGGGGCCAATCATGCTGGTGTCGGAAACCAGGATGATGTCGGCTTCGAGCATCTCTTTATGTTCGGAACACCACTTGGCTAGATTGGGAGAACCAATCTCTTCTTCGCCTTCGATCATAAATTTCACATTGCAGGGCAAATTGCCAGTACTCACGAGCGTTTCGAAAGCTTTCGCATGCATAAAAGCCTGACCTTTATCGTCATCTGCTCCGCGTGCCCAAATTTTTCCATCCCTTATTTCTGGTTCAAAAGGTGGACTTTTCCATAACTCAAGCGGATCGACCGGCATCACATCGTAATGACCATAAACCAAAACTGTTGGTAATGAAGGGTCGATCATTTTTTCTCCATAAACGACAGGATTGCCGTCGGAAGGAATTATTTCAGCTTTGTCAGCACCAGCTTTTTTAATGCTTTCGCACCAATATTCGGCTGCTTTGAGCATATCAGGCTTGTGATCACTTTGCGAGCTTATTGAAGGAATACGGATAAGGCCAAAAAGCTCATCCAAAAAGCGATCTTTGTTCTCTTCGATGTACGATTTTATGTTTTCCATTGATGACAGTTTAATTTATTTCAGGTGTAAAAATAGGATTTTTTGGGTAAAATAATTGTTGCCTTTGGAAATTCTAACGTTAATTAACTATTTTTAAAGCAATCGAATGAAAAACCACAGCTACAGTCATAAATCTCCATTTTACAAGTGATTGATGAAGATATTATTGTAGCATTTAAATGCTAATTTCATTTCATAAATCAACCTTACTTTATGATATTTAGACAACTATTATTCCAGACTGACACTTACTAAACCAATGCCATGTGGCTGTTTTAGCTCTGATTCAGGAATTCCCGGACCAATAGAAAATTGAAGGCTTTCTACCTTTGTTATGTCGAATGGAATTATGTTGTTATGATCAAAATAATAAGGTAAAAAAGATGGGTATGGTCTGGGCAGGGTAACGGTTCTTACTTCCTTTAACTCTGTAAGGTCGATGCTGTACTCAAGTATATCAGGTTGCAAATCAATGATTTTTCCATAGGCTGCTCCGTTGTCCAATACCAGCGCAACTTGCAGTTTAGCACTTTTTTCATTGAGAGATTTTGCTTTTATTTTCAGTTTACTTTTTGTCAATAGGTCGGCTTTTCTGCCTTTTATCAATTCGGTAAAGTTGTGCTTAATGCTGTAATCATACACAGGCTTTGCATTAAGATTTTCAATATCAGGTGTAAAAAGCTGTTGCAGATTAATTTCAGCAACTGATTCATTTTGAGTGGTAGTTGGTTGCAGGCTGAAACCGGGTTTCCATTCTTTTATAAGCCATTCAGCATCGGATGTTGCATCAAAAAGGTGGATAGGAAATTCTGCAGGAACAATTTTGGTTTGAAATGTTTTTGTTCCTGTGAAATTCCAATCGTAAGGATGACCTTTTATTGCACCAGGATAGGTTGTTGTTTGATTATCAGGCGATGTGATGATAACATAATAATGTAATAAACCGCTTTTAAGCAGGTCAGCAGGAATCACTGCCTGATATGAACCAGTTGACAGATAGTGTATTGGAATGGTTCGGTAATCTTGATCAATATAAGCAATGAGTTCTGTTTTTACCGGACGCTGGGGAGCAATAAGCTGAAACGAAAGTTTAAGATCGGTTTTTGCACTTGCCTCTTTAAGTGGAACATGATTAAACCATTGTTTTTTCACATCTGCAGCCGGTGCATAGAAATCGTTAAGGCGAACTTTTCCCCATTTTCCCGTGATGTCACTAATGAAAAAGGCATCTTTCCGCATCAGCAGGTAAGTTCCGGGACTTACCATAAATAAACCGTTGGAAGTTTTGGTATCAAGTTGATTGTCCTTATTGATCCCTCTTATCGAAAAATTACGTCCAAGGTTTTTAAGTGACAGTTGCATTGCATGTTGATTCCATTGTATCAAACTGACTGTTTTTTCGGGACTATTACGGCCAAAAGGATTATCAATTGCAATAGGATCGGGGAGTACTTCTAGTCTCCAGATACCTTCGGTCAGCTTATCAAGAAAATAAGCCCCTGAACCTCCATATGTTACTAATGGTGAATTACCCCAGCCTGCCACTTTTATAATTTCTTCTTCCTTGATAGGAACTGTTGTTGTATTGTTAGTGTAAATATAGGCGTCAGGACCATTGTACAAAGCAAGATTTTGCTTGTAGCTTATCGTAACATATTGAAAAGATGTGTCTTGCGGATATTTCCCAAAACTGGTGTACATGGGTATCTCATGAAAAATGCTGGAAGCAATCATCAGTCCAAGTGCTTTTTGAGGTGTATAAACCAGGTTCATATAGTGGGTGTTATACTCGGTATTAGCATACGCCAGATAGGTTGGATCGTAAGAGAAATGGGTAGCCAATTGAATACCGGCAGTTCGAAAACTCCTCGCCATTGCAGGATAAATGTATGATTTGTTTACATCGGCTGCATCAAACTCGTACACAATCTTCGCACCTTTATACTTTCTAATTGTTGAATCGAAGGGAATATCGTATTTATCAACGTTTGGTAATAAATTGCCCTCCAACTCCCGCTTATAACCAAGGCCCGTTGGATACCATTGAAAAGTGCCTCCCTGAATTCCTCCCTGAAAATATGCATCTGCAAAGTGAACTGCATGACTGATATTGTAAAAAACAGGTTTTGTCGTTCCTGAATTTCGGATTGCTTCTACCATTGATTTGACAAAAGTGGTAACTTCTTGTGCTTCACCTGTATGGTGGGGCTCATTACTCACCTCAAACGCAAGAATCATTGGCTCGTCTTTGTAGGCCAGTCCAGTGTATGGATTCACATGGTTCATAAACTGAAACAGGTAATTCTGCTGTGCTTTAATAGCATCAGGATTTGTGAGTGCATCCTTTTTACCATATTTCATTGAGAAACTTCCGGTTGCATCATCGGGTTCAGGCCAGCCGTTTCCCCAGAAGGCGATTGGGGTGATAATGGCATTGAATCCATGTTCTTTCAAAGTGGCCAGAAGGAAATCAAATGCATCTAAATGCTCATTTTTCAGCAGGTTTCCAAGTGAATCGCTAATTTCAGTGTCCCAAACATGAACTCTGTAAAGGTCAAATCCAAGCCGTGTGAAATGATAGATATCATGAAGCATGGCTTCTTTTGGATCGATACCCATTTTCTTTGCTGATCTCCATGCATGTGCAAATGGAACTGTGTAGTTGATACCAAAACCTTTAATTTCTTCTTTGCTCTTTTTGTATCGCATAACTCCTTTCTTGTCAATAATGACCTGCTCAGCAGATTTATTTTGTGCTTTTAGAGGTATGCAGGATGCGAAAAGTAAAATGAAGATAGCAGTAATTCTTAAAACCATGATATAAAGTGTTTTAAAGTTATTTTTAACATCAAATTGTTTTGCAGAACAGTAACAAAAATTGAAACCAAGCTCAGATTTCTGAATGAAGTTGCAATTTTCTTTAACAAAAAAGAAGATAAAAAAGGTTTGCTAAGTTAAGTAATTATCCAAATACCGAGTTATTTCAGTCCATTTTCATGATTAAAGGCAGCTCCATGTTGATAATTCGTACTTTTGACCTGTTATTTACGTTTAAAATCTTATTTTGATGAACAGTAAATCATTCAATTACAACTATTTAAGAATAGTTCTTGTTTCTATCGTTTTAGGGACACTTCTTACAACAACCAGTTTTGGTCAATCGAAGATTGAAGAGCAGCGATCGAAGCAGCTGCTTCACAAAGAAGAGCCTTCTGATGCGTATCTGCCTCATCCTGATTCTCGCAATGCAGTTTCAAAGGCCTATTATTACAGAGATGCATTGGTAGAAACACATCAGGTAAATATTAACTCTGATGGACAAAATATCATTGGAGATGCTGGAAATGAGCCGTCTATCTCACTTGACACAGCCAATCCTAACCGCATTATTATTGGATGGAGGCAGTTTGATAATATTGCCAGCAATTTTCGTCAGGCGGGTTATGCCTATACGCAGGATGGCGGACAAACCTGGACGTTTCCAGGTTCAATCAATGCTGGGATTTTTAGATCTGATCCGGTTTTGGATATCGACTCAGATGGCACTTTTTATTACAACAGTCTGACTTCTAACAATGGTACTTATACATGTAGAGTTTTCAGGAGTTTTGATGGAGGAGTAACATGGGATGAAGGTGTTGAGGCAAAAGGTGGGGATAAACAATGGATGGTGATCGACCGCACCGATGGTCCCGGGCGAAACAATAACTATTCTTTCTGGACCATGTCATGGACGAGTTGTTTTCCCGGAAATTTCACCCGTTCTGTTAACAAAGGTGACAGTTATGGACCTTGTGTTGCTGTTGCAGGCGAACCTTATTGGGGTACATTGGCTGTTGGTCCCGAAGGTGAATTATATATAGTAGGAGCAGGTTGGGATGGCGTTCAGGTGGCGCGTTCAACAAATGCTAAAGATCCATTGGTAACAACAAGCTGGGATCTAAGTGTAGATATTGATATGGATGGTCAGATGACTTATGGTTCAAATGTAAATCCAGGTGGTTTACTTGGTCAGGCAAGTATTGCAGTGGATCATTCCGGAACTGCAAGTCATGGGAATGTTTATGTGTTGGCTTCCATAGAACGTTATACCGGCGATCCGGGTGATGTCATGTTCTCTCGCAGCATTGATGGAGGTCAAAGTTGGTCAGAAGCCAAACGAATTAATCAGGATCTCTCTTTTACAAAGACTCAATGGTTTGGAACTATGTCAATTGCGCCAAATGGCCGCCTCGATGCCGTTTGGCTTGATACACGAGACGCACCTTCAAATATGACAAGGATGTCGGCATTATATTATTCATATTCTGTTGACCAAGGTGAAACATGGTCGCCCAATCAACGAATTTCGGAACTTTTCGATCCGCATGTGGGCTGGCCAAATCAGGAAAAAATGGGCGATTATTTCCATATGATTTCCGATGATCAGGGAGCTCATTTGGCTTGGGCGAATACATTAAATGGTGGGCAAGATGTGTATTACACCCGTATTGCTTTGGATATCACAAATGTAACATCACCAAACACAACTAGTTTACTGTTAAGTGTTTACCCTAATCCAATAAACGATCTAGCTGTTTTGACATATCAGACTGCACAAGCAGGAACGCTACTATTGGAAGTGAGAGATGCAATAGGTAAACTTGTTTCGGCTGAGAAAATTTATGCTGAAAGAGCTGGAAGCTATCAGAAGGAACTTGATTTTAAATCGTTGGATGAAGGCGTTTATTTCTGCTCCGTTAGATCAGAAGGATATACTAAAACAGTGAAGATCATTAAGAAGTAATATTTTTCAAAAACAACCTACATGTTAGACCAAATATTGCATCAGGGATATTTTGTGCTTTTTGTCATTCTCAGCTTTGGGCTGATGGTTGGCAGCCTCAAATACAAAGGCTTCTCGCTTGATTCTTCGGCAGTTATTTTTGTGGCTATGCTATTGGGACATTTTGGTTATACTGTTCCAGCTACTTTTCAAACACTTGGTCTCCTGTTATTTATCTTCACAATTGGCATTCAGGCGGGACCTGGATTTTTTGATGCATTGTTAAGATATGGCAAGCAACTTATTCTCATAGGGTTTGTTGTAATAAGCGTAGCTGCGCTTTTAACCTTTGGTGCAATTAAGATTTTTGATATACCAGTGGCAATGGCTGTAGGTATTTTCAATGGCGCGCTGACAAGCACCCCCGGACTTGCCGCTGCTGTTGAAGCTACAGGATCACCGATTACTGCAGTGGGTTATGGAATTGCCTACCCTGCAGGTGTAATTCTTGTTATTTTGTTTGTTCAACTCATTCCACGTTGGCTAAAGATCGACTTGAGTAATGAAGAATCCAGCTACCTTGATCAGTTGCATGAAGAAAATCCTGAACTCACAAACAGGGTGCTGAAAATCACCAATACCAATATTGAAGGTAAAGCAATAAAAGACATCGACTTACGTAGAATAACCGGAGGAGTGATATCACGGGTAAGCCATAATGGCAATGTAGTTGCACCATCTGGTGAGACTATCCTGCATTTGGGTGATTTTGTAAAAGTGGTTGGCGATGATGCTGCACTCTCCCGAATGGAATTACTACTTGGTGAAGCATTTGAGCGCGACTTACCTTTTGACGATCGTTTTGCTGTTAACTGGGTGCTTGTTACAAACAGAAAAGTGGTAAGCAAGAGCATACGTGAATTAAATCTAACGGCTTATAATGCAACAATTACGCGCATACGTCGCAGTGGTATCGATCTGAAGCCCATGCCTCACAGCAAGTTACGCTTTGGTGATAAACTGCTTATCTCTGGCTCTAACCAGGAAATGAAGGAAGTGATGCGTTTGCTCGGCAATGACGAGAAACGTCTTTCTGAGACCAATTTCCTGCCTATATCATTAGGTGTTGTTCTAGGTGTTCTGGTTGGGTCGGTTTCTATTCCTATTGGTGGATTGTTTAATTTCAGTCTGGGCCTTACCGGCGGAGTGCTTGCCACTGCCTTGGTGCTGAGTAATTTGGGTCGTACTGGACCAATTTTGTGGTCGATGTCAGGTAGCGGTAATCAACTTTTGCGAAAACTTGGGTTGCTACTTTTTATGGCCAGTGTTGGCACGAGTGCAGGCAGTGAGATTGGTAATGCGTTGCAGGGCAACGGTTTACAGCTAATTGCCATAGGTGCTGTTATTACATTGCTGCCAATGTTAGCAGGTTTACTTGTTGGGCATTTCTTTATGAAGATGAACTTTTTAAGTCTTCTGGGAGTCATAACAGGTGCGATGACAAGCACTCCCGGACTTGCTGCCATTGACAGCAAAACCGAAAGCGATGCACCATCGGTTGGCTATGCCACCGTTTATCCTACTGCTTTGGTACTGATGATTATTTTTTCGCAGTTGCTTTCTTTGATAAAGTTTTGAAAAGGCTTTCTGAATCTTTACTGATCACAAAAATCAAAAAGTAATTCTCAAACTGCTATTTCAAAAACACTTCCATCCATCGCCAGATCTGTATTGGGAAACACCACCCTGCTCTCTTCCAGTAGCGGCTGCAGGTCGGTGTAGCGTGAAGAGAAATGACCAATCAGGAGTTTCTCAGCATTGGCAATAAGCGCCATCTGTGCAGCTTGCCTGCTTGTTGAATGAAATGTTTCAGCTGCGGTATCAGCCATGTGATGCATAAACGTCGCCTCATAATACAACATTGAAACACCGGTGAAATAGGTTGCCAATCGCTCGTCGAAAGATGTATCAGTGCAAAAAGCATAACTTCTCCTTTTTGCTAAAGGATAGGTAATCAAATTGTTAGAAACAATATTTCCATCTATATCTGTAAAATCGCTGCCTGATTTTATTGCTTTTATTGTTGGAATATCCAGCTTTCGTTGCGCTAAAAAGAGCGGATCGATTTGAAGTTCAGTATCTTTTTCTTCTATCAAAAAACCCCATGTCGGAATACGGTGTATCACAGGAAATGAGAAGTATCGAAGGGTGTTATCTTCAAAGATCAACTGCTTCCCTTCTTGCTCTAAAGCGCTGAAATTAATAGTGTAACGTAGTTTTGTGTCTGATGCCCGCAGTTGAAGATTCAAAATATCGATAAGTTCGGATGGTCCGAAGATATTAAGTGGATTGGTTCTTCCAATGAGATGAAGGGTGTTAATGAGTCCGATCAAGCCAAAGTAATGATCGCCATGCATATGACTTATAAAAACATGATCAATACGCATAATGCTTATTTTCAGTTTCTTCAGTTGTAATTGCGTGCCTTCAGCGCAATCAAGCAATATGGTTGTGCCATTATACTGCACAACCTGACTCGTTGCTGCCCGCTGTAACGTTGGAATCGCAGATCCTGATCCTACTATAGTAACTCGAAATGGTATCATGTTTCAAAATTAGTCATTTGCATTCAACTGAAGTTGGTTTTAAATCAAACCTGGTAACAAATTGTGTCATTTAATATTTTATAACACAATGAGGCCAACGATTCCCAAAATCTCATGTGTTGACTTGTAATTTTCAAACGCATGAATATTTTATCTTTGCTTTTTATCAATAAATTAAAGAATGGGTTTTAAAACAATTACCATAAAGGCTCCAACTGATTATACAGATGAGACAATTAGAAAAAGCATTTCCAAGGAATTGCATATCAAACAGTTTACTTTTCAAATAGAAAACAAAAGCCTTGATGCCCGCAATAAATCAGCCATACATTGGCTACTGAGTGTGGGTGTTTTTTCTGAAGAAATTAAAGGTGCTATTCATTCGGAAAAGGAGTTGTTGTCAATTCCAAATACAGGAAAGGAAAAAGAAGTTGTTGTTGTTGGAAATGGACCTTCAGGATTTTTTTGCGCTTATGTTTTGCAGAAAGCTGGATTTAAAGTGATTATGATTGACAGAGGTGCCGAAGTTGAAAAACGTAGCAGAGGAATTGAGCAATTTGAGCAAGATGGAGTTTTTAACCCTTTGGGGAATTATGCTTTTGGTGAAGGTGGTGCCGGAACTTTTAGCGATGGAAAACTCACTTCACGATCAAAACATATTTCGCTGGAAAAACAGTTCATTCTTTCATCCTATGTAGAAGCCGGTGCTCCACGGGAAATTGAATATATGGCTCATCCTCACCTTGGCACTGATAATCTGAAGAAGATTGTCAAAAATTTACGCAATGCTTTTCTAAAACTTGGTGGAACGATGGTTTTTGAAACGACACTTACAGATATCATTGTCAAAAATGGAAGGGTAGAAGAGGTAGTTACCGACAAAGGAAGTTACAATCCTGTGGCGGTATTCATCGCTCCAGGCCACTCATCTTATGAGACTTATCGCATGCTTATTAATAGGGGTGTTGCTTTCAGAACGAAAAATTTTGCTTTGGGAAGCAGGATGGAACATCAGCAGGATGTGATAAATATAGCGCAGTGGGGAAAACCACGCTTGCCCGGTGTGAAAGCAGCGGAATATAGACTCACTTCTGCTGGCGATGGGAAACATCAGGTGTATTCGTTTTGCATGTGTCCCGGAGGAATGGTTGTCCCAGCAACAGCATATGAAAATACAAATATTGTAAATGGCATGAGCTACTTCAAACGCGACGGACATTTTGCCAATGCCGCCTGTGTGGCTGGTATTCATCCCGACGATCTGGCTTTAAAATCTGTTAGTCCTTTAGAGGCTCTTGATTTGGTGGAACGCTTAGAAGGTAAATTTTTCGATCTGACACAAAAATATGCTGCTCCGGCTTGTAATATCCGTGACTTTATCGATCAAAAACTTCGGACAAAAAAAATGGAATCGAGCTATCCACTTGGTGTTGAGCCACTTCCGCTTTGGGAGTTTTTACCTGTTGCAATAACTCAGGCTATGAAAGTAGGCTTACTTGATTTTGACCGAAAAATGCAAGCTTTTACTACCGGAAATTTATTGGGTTTGGAAAGTAAAACTTCTTCACCAATTCAAGTTATGCGTGAAGAAGGTGGACGTTGTGTTGGTTTTACGAACCTCTTTATGATGGGTGAGGGAAGCGGTTATGCCGGTGGAATCATTTCAAGCGCTGCTGATGGGGTGCGGACAGCTTTGCATTTTGCCAGTCAGGCATAAATGCTCATTTGAAAAGCAAAAAAAAACCACGTCGTTTGAAGGACGTGGTTTGTTGTATCTAATCAAAAGTGATTATTTCTTTTTTGATTTTTCTTCTTTTTCGAGGTCTTCTTTCAAACCGGCCAAAACATCTAAATCACCTAAGGTTGTACGCTCAAGGTTTTCATTGATGATTTTAACAGCACGTTTGGTATTCTTCTGATCGGTATTTTTGCCTTCAGCTTCTGCATTACGAGCAACAAACGCCTGATCTTCATGGATACGTGAGTGTGAAAGGATGATCTTTTTGTTTTCTTTCGAGAACTCAATCACCTTGAAATCCATTGTTTCATCATTCTTGGCCTGACTGCCGTCTTCTTTCTTAAGATGACGGTTTGGAGCAAATCCTTCAACACCGTAAGGCAATGAAACGATCATTCCTTTATCAGAAGTTCCAATGATAGTTCCCTGATGAATGCTTCCAACAGTGAAGATGCTTTCAAAAACATCCCATGGGTTTTCTTCCAATTGTTTGTGACCGAGGCTCAAACGACGGTTTTCTTCATCCACATCCAATACAATTACTTCAATTGTTTCGCCAACTTTGGTAAATTCTGCTGGATGTTTGATTTTCTTCGACCATGAAAGGTCAGAGATGTGAATTAAGCCATCAACACCTTCTTCCATTTCAACAAAGATACCGAAGTTGGTAAAGTTGCGTACAGTGGCAGTGTGTTTTGAGTTAACAGGATAACGGCCTTTGATATTTTCCCATGGATCGGGGATGAGCTGTTTCATGCCAAGTGACATTTTGCGCTCATCGCGGTCGAGAGTAAGAACAACTGCTTCTACCTCGTCAGAAACTTTCAGGAAGTCCTGAGCTGTGCGCAGATGCTGTGACCATGACATTTCACTCACATGGATCAAACCTTCAACGCCGGCAGCGATTTCGATGAAAGCACCGTAGTCAGCAATAACTACTACTTTACCTTTAACGGTGTCGCCAACTTTAAGGTTTTCATCCAATGCATCCCATGGATGTGGAGTTAACTGTTTCAAGCCGAGAGCAATACGTTTTTTGCTGTCATCGAAGTCAAGGATAACAACCTTAATCTTCTGATCCAGTTCAACGATTTCTTCCGGATGATTGATGCGACCCCATGAGAGGTCGGTGATATGAACAAGACCGTCAACGCCACCAAGGTCGATAAATACACCATAAGAGGTAATATTTTTAACAGTTCCTTCAAGAACCTGACCTTTTTCGAGTTTGCCGATGATTTCAGTTTTTTGCTGTTCGAGTTCATCTTCAATCAATGCCTTGTGAGAAACAACCACGTTCTTATATTCCTGGTTGATTTTCACTACTTTGAATTCCATGGTCTTGTCAACATAAATGTCGTAATCACGGATTGGTTTCACATCGATTTGTGATCCGGGGAGGAAAGCCTCAATACCGAATACGTCAACGATCAAACCACCTTTGGTACGGCATTTCACGTAACCATTGATAACTTCTTGTTTTTCAAAAGCGTCATTCACACGATCCCATGAACGCAGGATACGGGCTTTTTTATGTGACAATTCGAGCTGTCCACTTGCGCCTTCCTGATTTTCGACATAAACTTCCACTTTGTCACCAATCTTAAGATTAGGATTGTAGCGAAATTCCGAAACAGGAATAACACCATCAGATTTAAATCCGATGTTTACAATTACTTCGCGTGGGTTTTTACCAACAACAGTACCATCGATTACTTCGTGATCGCCAATAGAGTTGAGGGTTTTGTCGTACATTTCTTCCAGCTTGGAGCGCTCGGAAACTGAATACTTTTCGCGTTTTTTGTCCACTGCATCCCAGTCAAATTCGCCTGGTACCTGTGGTTGCTGACGCACTTTTGCCGGTTTTTCGGCGGGAACTTCTACCGGCGCTACAACTACCGGGGTTTCATCAACAGTAGTTTCTACTTCTGGAGCTTCCATCTGAGGCTCTTCGTTGATGATGTTTTCGTTTTCTGTCATTGAAAAAATGTTTGTACCTGATCTAATGTTCCGTACTGCTTCGAACAGGGATTGTTTAACATGTTAAACTCTTAAGACATTGATTACTCTTTCAGTAGCCAATTCCGGAAGGACTTAAAAATGAGGCGGCAAAAGTATAAAAAATCTCCCTGATATCAAAATTTCTGTATAATATTTTTCTGGAAATCAATTTTAAGCTATTGGTTTGTAAAGAAATATCGTGTCTTGCTCCATAATTATTAATACGTACTTTTTTAAGGTTTTATTTTGAATTTCAGCTCCTATAATTTACCTTTGAACGGTTTTAAGATGGATTTAATGGCCATCAAAAAACGGACGATTGTTCTTGACATTACACACACATTTGGAAGATGAAAAATCGGGGTCTTGTTTTTTTTATTGTTGGGGTCATCATCACCTTTGTTCTTTCGCTGAATTTAGCTGATCTAAGAGTTAAAAATGCTGAAAAACAGGCAGATGAAAAAATGATCAACCAGCTTAACAGCTTTTTAAATGCAGTAGACCAACAGCTTTTTGTCTCTTCTATGCTCCCAAAACGACAAAACAGAATTTTTGAAAGGTTTCAGCACCAATTAAGCGAATATGAATCCTATTTCGCTGAAGCATTGCTATTTAGCATTGAGTTGAAAAATAATAAGCCTGTCGTTGCTATTTCCACCAACAGCAATCAAGAATATATGATTGGAGCCGATTATCCATTATCAAACGATGTTATTACCAGCATTTTCTATAATTTAAGTCCGCTTGTTGTTAAAGAACCCTCCAAAAGATTTCCGCATGCTTGTAAGGTCTTTGTACCAATGCTCATCGATGAACAACACCAGATAAAAATGGTGGCTGTTTTGGAATTAAATGGAGGTCCTTTGGCAGAGGATCTTAAATCGGTTAAAAATCAGACTATTAGATTTCTGACTTTGTTTTTTTTGATGATTACTATTGTTGGAGGTCTGCTAATTTGGAGAGATGGTCAGAGTTTGGAAATAAAGAAACGGTTGAAGCACATTGAAACTGTTTCAATATTGATAATTTCTTTATGGATTTTATCAGTGGTTACTTTCATTTATGAGAGGCAGATGCGAAAAGGGCAGGAGATTGCCTTTATGAATTATGCTGATAATTATGCTACGAATATGCGTAATGCTTTCAGAAACATGAGAGTAAATCTTGAAAATTTTGCTGTTTTTGTCGGAAGTATCGAACAACTCGATAGTTCGGAATTTGTTTCATATTCAAATCAGGTTTTAAAATCGAGTGCTTTTGAGTCGCTTTATTTTTTTGAAACATCCGATGATTTAGATACTTCTGGTCGAATCATCATCTCAACACCCGGAGGTAATAATTATTTTGAAAGATTTTTCTCAAATCGAAAAGGTGGTGAGAGTTTGCCAAAACAACTTTCAAAACGTGAATTGAATGCTATTGAAGAGGTGGTTTATGAATCAGAAAAAGATAATCTGGTGTATGGAACTGATTTGATGCATTTTATTAATAATAACGACACCTCTCACTTGTTTGTGCTTTGCATCTCGATTCCATTCAAGGAAAATGTAAACCGTACCACAACTTCAAAAAAGGCATTTATTGGTGCATTGATAAATCCTGATTATTTGCTGAGTCATACTTTTAAACGAAACGAATGGCTAAAACGAACAATAGCCATCGGGTTGACTCAATCCTTAAAATCATCTTCTTATTGGGTCGCAACATATCCTCCTGAACACCGGCAGCATCACTCTCTTTCCAATTATGAAAATCATTTAAAGGAGTATAGATACCTTCAGACGTATCCAATTTTTATCTGGGGTAAATTATTGGGATTAACAACCCATTCTATGCCTGATTTTGATAATCAAGTGACTGGATTTAGTACCACGATCATAATTACCATAGGAGTAATTATCAGTCTGGTAATGACTATTCTTGTCTTTCTTTTAAAAGAGCGCTGGACCATTATGGAAGCTAAGGTAAGTCATCGGACAAAAAATCTTGATCGACGCATAAGAGATTTAACATGTATTAGAAGTGTAAGTACGGTGTTGCAGTCTGAGAAATCAGATGAATTGAAATACAGCGCAATTTTGAGTGAACTCGAAGAAACATTGGCAACTCAGAACAATGCATCAATCAGCATTGAAATTGGTGAAAAGCGTTACCAAACCATCACCACAAACGAAAATTGTGTATTAAAGCTTAGTTCAAATATACTATCTTACGATAAAATAGCGGGTCAGGTTTATATCAAAAGTTGTAAAGAAGTTGCTTTTCAAAAAGAAGATGCTGCTTTAATTCAACAAATCTCTGCCTTGATTAGTGATTATTTGACCCATCAATTGATCTCAAATGCTTTACAAGAGAATGAATTAAAATTCAGGTCGCTTGTTGAGAATGCCTTCGATGCCATCTACACACTTGAAGGTAAACACTTTACATATGTAAATAAAGCCTTCACTGATATGGTAGAGTACACATATGAGGAGCTAACTTCGGATCAATTTGACTTAGACCAACTTCTTACAGACAAAAGCAGGGAAATTGTACAGCAGCGTTTCGATGATCGTAAGAATGGAGTTACCGTTTCTCACAGGTACGAATTTCAGCAAAGGTCGAAAACCAATCGGATAATCGAAGTTGAAGCTTCAACAGTTGCTGTTCGAATGGGAGGTAAAACGGTCATTATAGGCATGTTACACGACATCACTGATCGCAAAAAATCAGAAATGGCCATGAGGTATAGTGAAGAACGGTTGCAGCAACAAAATGAAGAGCTTCAGGTTCTTAACGAAGAACTTTCGGAATCGAATGCTCAAATAAAGACGATTAATACGGAACTCGTTTTGGCCAAAGAAAAAGCCGAAGCCAGCGATAACCTCAAAACAGCTTTTTTAAATAACATCTCACATGAACTACGTACCCCTCTCAATGGAATCCTGGGAGCAACTATAGTGCTGACAGATGATTCAAATACTGCAGAAGAACGTAAGGAGATGGCATCAATTGTTCAGCAAAGTTCCTTAAGATTGATCCGAACTATTACACAATATGTTGATATATCGCTGCTTAACTCAGGATCAATGCCTCTTTATTTGGAAGAGATCAATATCAGGGAGTTGTTAAGGCCTTTTATTGAAAGTTATACCAACGAATGTATTAAGAAACAGATAAAATTCGATTTTGACATCAAAGCTGGTAGTAATGAAGTACTTATTTCTGATAAAGACCTGCTTCAGAAAATTGTACATCATCTCCTTGATAATGCGGTTAAGTTTACAAATAAGGGGAGTATTCAATGTCACTTTTCATTTGTGGACGGCGGATGGGAATTTATGGTAAAGGATACCGGAATTGGTATCGATCCCGATTTCCATTCAAAGATTTATAACCTTTTTATGCAGGAGGATAATTCCAATGTAAGAGCATACGACGGAAATGGATTAGGTATGCCTATAGCAAAGAAAGCCTGTGATTTATTAGGTGCAGATATAAAATTTGAGTCTGCCAAAGGCCAGGGAACAACATTTATTGTCAGGCTTAAGGGAACTCAAGAAGAAAAAAATATACAAACCATACAAAATAATCTATCTATGACTGAAAATTCAACCTCCCCACTAGTGCTCATAGCTGAAGACGAAGATTCTAACTACATCGTCTTAAGTATGTTGCTTACAAAACGAATCAACGCACGTGTGATTCGGGCAAAAAATGGCGAAGAGGCAGTTAACTTATGCAGCACCCATGCTGATATTAAACTGGTTCTGATGGATATTAAGATGCCCGTCATGGATGGCTATGAAGCCACGGCTCTTATAAAAAAGAACCGATCCTCTATTCCCATTATTGCCATTACTGCCTTCGGACTTGCTGGTGATGAGCACAAAGCGCTTTCAGCTGGTTGCGATGATTATCTGGCCAAACCAATTCAGGCACAACAACTAATGGATAAGGTTGTAAAATGGTTATAGATTAGTTGACTCGTCACCAGCAGGTTAGAAGTTATGAAATTACTCCATTCTATTGAAAAATTAATAAGTAAGTATCAGCTTTTCATTGTTGAAGATGATTCTTTGAGGGATGTTTTGCTTTTGCGTAACATCATAAGAATTAGAATCGCATCATATTTCATTATTGTTTTGACTTTTGTTCATATCGTTATTTTTCTTGCTTCAGGCAGGCAAAACACGAGTGATGTTGTTGGTTGGTGGACTATAGGAATCATAATCAATCACAGTTTTCTTTTACTTATTTATCTGTTTATTACGTTGTATTTGAGACGATTCAAAGAACTAACTCCTTCCAATCGAAGAAAATACAATTCTATCGTAACATTGGCTTTCCTATCTCTTTTGTTTGGTACTACCTCAATTGCACTTGTTGATCAATTGGTTACACCTGCAATCAATCCTTTTATCATCGGATCTGTAGCTTTAGCATTAGTAATTTCAATACCACCACTTCAGGCACTGTTGGCACTTGCCATAAATCTTTTTATTTTCCTTGTTATTAGTCCGTTGATACAAGAGAATGAGACAGTTGTGGTCTCCAACAACGTGAATGCAGTAACGGCTGTTTTTTTAGCTTTTTTTATTTTTTATACTTTATGGGTGGAGTTTATCAAACGTCGAAATCAGAACTTAGTAGTAGAAAAACAACAGCAGGAACTCAAAAAAGGAAATGAACTACTTCAATTACAGGCAGCTGAACTGGGAGCCACTAATGCTCAGAAAAGCAAGCTTTTTTCTATTATTGCCCATGACCTGCGCGGACCTTTTAATGCCTTGATTGGATCTTCCGAACTGCTTTTAAACGAGGATCTTGCGCTTTCGGAAGAGGATATGCACCTGTTAAAAACCAATATGTTAAAAACTGCCCAGTCATCTTATTTTCTTCTTGAGAATCTCCTATCATGGGCACAGTTACAGCAAAACAAAATGACTGTGAATTCGGGTGCAATTCAACTTGCACAATTGATAAAGAATACATTAACAGAAAGTAAGTCGGTCGCGAATTCAAAGAAAATACAATTTCACTTTGACTTCGAAGGCGAACTGAACATCACCGGCGATCTGTTTATGTTGCAAACTGTATTCAGAAACCTCTTAATGAATGCAATCAAGTTTAGTCATCCTTCAGGAATCATAACAGTAGAATTGGATAAGCTGGGAAAAGATTTTATTTCTATTCGGTTCATTGATAATGGCTTAGGCATGGATGAGTCTACAGTTAACTCGTTATTTACTGATAACGTTCAACGAATCTCGGGTACTGGAGGCGAAACTGGCATAGGATTAGGTCTGTTGCTAGTCAATGAGTTTGTAGATCTTCACAAAGGAACAATTCATGTTTCGAGTAAAATTGGAAAAGGGACAACCTTTGAGATTTTATTGCCATCAGAATCCAATCCACTTGCTCAATCAATCGAAATGAACCCTAATAAACAGTATTAAAATGTTATAAAGTTTTATTTGATTACTATTTCAACCTTAGTAAAAAACAAAATGAAAAAGAAAGAATCAAACACAAACCAAAAAGGAGCTCAGTATATAGCCGGAATAGGTGCATCTGCAGGTGGCCTCGAAGCATTACAGGAGTTTTTTAAGGCCGTGCCTCTGAAGACAGGTATTGGTTTTGTTGTCATTCAGCATCTTTCGCCTGATTATAAAAGTTTGATGGATGAACTACTTGCCAGATATACCAAGTTGCCGATTTTGAAGGCTGACGATGGGATGTTGGTTGAACCGGATAAGGTTTATCTGATACCGGCAAGAAAAAATTTGTCGATTTTTCATGGAAGACTCATGCTCGAAGATCAGGGTGCACGCAACGGAATCATCCTGCCAATAGATATTTTTTTCAGATCTTTAGCAAAAGACATTGAAAAACGAGCCATTGGAATTATACTTTCAGGTACTGGAAGTGATGGTACTCTTGGCACACGGGCGATAAAAGAAGCCGGTGGAATGGTAATGGCACAAGACGAACGCACTGCAAAGTTTGACGGCATGCCACGAAGTTGTATCTCAACTGGCTTGGTAGATTACATTTTACCTCCGGCTGAAATGCCTGATGCGTTGTATAATTTTATTAAACATCCCTTTGTTGAAAAGGCAAAAAATACTGATGCAGTTCTCACAGGAGACGAAGATGGATTAAGGAAAATTTTGATGACACTTCGCGATTTCAGCGGAACTGATTTTTCTTATTACAAGGAAAATACCATCCTTAGGCGTCTCGAACGAAGGTTGAGCATCAACAGGTTTGAACGTTTGGAAGATTATTACAATTTACTGACAAATTCCGATAAGGAAAAAGAAACGCTCTACCGTGAACTGCTTATTGGAGTGACACGTTTCTTTCGCGATGAGCCTGCTTTTGAAGTGATTAATAATAACATTCTGCCAAATCTTCTGGATGGCTCAAAAAAAGAAATCCGGATATGGTCAGCGGGCTGTTCCACTGGAGAGGAAGTTTATTCCTTAGCGATGATCATACGTAGCTATTTGGATGGCAAACACTTAAATGTTGAGGTGAAAATATTTGCTACAGATATTGATAAGCATTCATTGGAATATGCCGGACAAGGTATTTACCCTGAGAGTATTGTCAGTGATGTGGATCCTGTTTTGTTGTCACGGTACTTTACAAAACGTGAAAATGGATTTCAAATTAGTGAGTCTATCCGAAAAATGGCAATTTTCGCAACACATAATGTGTTAAAAGATCCTCCTTTCTCTAAATTAGATCTTATAGTATGTAGAAACCTGTTTATTTATTTTAAGCCTGACAGTCAAGCATTTGTGCTTAATTTATTTCGACTGGCACTCAAATCTGGTGGATATCTTTTCATGGGTAGCAGCGAAACTCTTGGAGTTTACACTGAGGCTTTTGATGTTGTAAACACAAAGCACAAAGTTTATCAGAAAAAAACAGGCTATGTATCCAATCTTGGTAAGGAATTGCCAGGATCATTCGTATTCAGAAAATCAGAATCCCTAACCAATAATGCGGCAGGACAAAAACGTTTTCCACGAAAAGACCAATTAACAGACAAAGTCCTGGAGCGTATGTTGCCTCCTTCCATTGTATTCGATGACAAATTGAATGTAATTCAAGTTATTAATGACATCAACCCATATTTGGAGTTAAAACCAGGAAAGTTCAGCCAAAGTTTAACCAACTTACTTCCTACTGATTTGATTGTGGTTATTAATAATATGGTGCGACGCTTAAAGGCTCAGAAAGAAATTATCGCATTTGAAGGGGTCAAGATACTGAAGGCTGAAAAAACTTTCAAAGTGAATATCGAAGGAAGGTTACTGCTCGAGGATGGCGAAAATTATACTTTTATAGTTTCTTTCTTTGATATTGAACAAGTTGAAACAGTGCGAGAAAGCCGGAATGTTGTTAACTTTGAAACCCAGATAAAGGATCAACTCTCTGAATTGCAGTATGAACTGCAGTTTACCAAAGAAAGCTTGCAGGCAACTGTTGAAGAACTTGAGACATCAAATGAGGAATTGCAGGCGTCAAATGAAGAGCTTATAGCCTCCAACGAGGAGCTCCAAAGTACCAATGAAGAACTGCAATCAGTCAATGAAGAGTTGTATACTGTTAATTCTGAATATCAAAGTAAGATTGAGGAACTTACGCAACTCAATAATGATATTAATAACTTATTGAATAATACCGAGATAGCTGCATTATACCTGGATAGTAAAATGTGTATCCGAAAATTCACACCCAGTTTTGCTCGTATCAGCAAATTGATGGAGTTTGATATTGGACGACCTGTCAGACAACTTGCAACTGCGTTTGTTTATCCTGATTTTCTCAGTGATATTAGTAATGTTCAATTGAAACTACAGTCAATTGAAAAGGAAATTATTACAGACTCGAATGAGCTTTTTTTGTTGCGTATTGTACCTTACAGAACAGATTTCCATGCAGTTGATGGTATTTTGGTTACTATGGTAAACATTATGAGTCTTCAAAACGAACGAGTCAAGTTAAAACTGTCAAACCAGCGTCTTCAAGGCGCTCTCGAAATGGGTCACATGGCATGGTGGGAATGGAATATTGAAACAGGTGTCGTCAATATGCATGAAAATAAGGCAATTATGCTCGGTTATACCTATGATGAGTTTCCTAAAAATGTTTATAAAGTTTGCGAGCTCATTCATCCTGATGATTATAACCGCACGATGGATGAGATGCGAAGCCATTTGAAAGGTGAAAAACCAAAATATGACGTTCAATACCGTATAAAAACTAAAAGTGGACGTTATAAGTGGTATTGGGATAAAGGCGGAATAGTTGAAAGAGATGCCACCGGAAAGCCACTAAAATTGATAGGTTTGGTAATTGATATCAGCGATTTGAAAGCTTTGCAATTAAGTATGGGTGAAAACTCCTGAACTAATAAACTCCAGATGACTAAAACAACAAAATATTTACATTATGACACAAGATAAAGACCAATTGAAAAGCCGGATCAATGATGTTCTAAGTAATAAAAACGAGTCATTAAACATGGCTTATACAAAATCGCTTGAAGAACTTGTTGAGGATTTGAAGATTTATCAATATGAGCTGGAATTTCAGAATGATGAGTTGTTGAGGATTCAGTTCGACCTTGAAAACTCACGAAACTCATACGAACAGCTTTTTCAATATGCTCCTGTTGGTTATGCGATTATCGACGAAAATTACAGGATTGTTAAGAGCAATCAGTTGTTTAATACCTTGTTTGAAGAAAAACTTATAGAAAAGCCTGACCTCGATATAAGAAAATTGATTGCTGCGGGATCTCAGGATCTTTTTTATCATTTCTCGAAAAGGCTACTTAAATACAAAGATGCTGAAACAGTCGAAATTGAAATGATTCCTTTCAAAGGTAAGTCGGTTTTTATGCAGGTAACAGGAAATATATTTGTGTCTAATGGCCAATATATGAGTCGCTTATCATTTCAGAATGTGACTGAGCAAAAAGCGATGATACAAGCATTAGCGAAAAGCGAATTCGAGAAACGTACTATAACGGATAATATGACCGATATGGTTGTTGTTAGCGAGCCTGATGGAAAAATTCGCTATGTTTCACCTTCGATAAAATTATTTGGATTTACACAAGCAGATTATATGGGTAAATCAATATTCGATTTTGTTCATCCATCGGATATTGATTCAGTACTTGAATCCTTTCAAAATGCTGTCGGACAACTTCGAAATGATACAGTTGTGTTTCGTTTATTAAATAAATCAAAAGGTTTTATGTGGGTTGAAACCTCTGGCAGTTTAGTACTAAACGAGATGCAGGAAATTGAAAGTGCTGTTTTTGTTGTAAGGAACATCGAAGAAAAGAAAAAGTCTGAAAACGAACTTAAATATACCCGGAATTTACTCGAACAGGTTGGCCATATGGCTCAAATAGGCGCATGGGAACTTGAACTTTCTACTGATAAACTTTTCTGGTCGAACGTTATACGTAACATTTTTGAAATCTCAGACGACTATCAGCCAAGCCTTACTGATGCAATTAACTTTTATTTGGAAGGTTCGGATAGAGATGCTATAACAAAGGCTGTTGCTGAAGCTATTGAAAACAGGAAAGCGTTTGATTTGGAACTTCAGATTAAAACATCAAAATCGAATGTAATTTGGGTTAGGTCGATGGGCTTACCAATCTATACCGATAACAAATTGACACATATCAGGGGGTTGTTTCAGAATGTCAACGAAAAGAAATTGAGTGAAATTCGTTTGACAACTTTTTCGGAAGAATTGCAGGAAATCAATCGAACAAAAGATAAGATGTTTTCAATCCTGGCACACGACCTTCGATCACCATTCAATGCGTTTTTGAACCTGACGCAATTACTGGACGAAGAAATAGAAACCTTCTCTAAAAGTGAGATAAAGCATATCACAAAAACGATTTATAGTAGTGCAATAAATCTCAACTCTTTGATTGAAAATCTATTAGAATGGTCTCGATTACAAAGAGGATTGCTTAAGCCAGTTCTCGCAGTACATGTTGTAAGGGAAACAATTCAAAATGTGGTTGATTCGTTATCGGAGAGTGCTGCTAATAAAACATTGAATATAACCATAGAAGCTAATGAAAGATTCATTGCCCGTTATGATAAAGGCATGCTGTCGACCGTCATTAGAAATCTTACTTCCAATGCCATAAAATTCACGCCAAGGAACGGCACAATTCAAATTAATGTTGAACAGGAAGAAACTCATTTCACAGTCGATATAATGGATTCAGGCATTGGTGTCCCTTCCGAGATTCGTACTTTCTTGTTCGAAATCAACGATTTAAAAAGCAGAAACGGTACTGATGGTGAAAAAAGCAGTGGATTAGGTCTTATGATTTGTAAAGAGTTTGTTGAACTCCATCATGGAACTATTTGGTTGAAAGAAAGCAATGAAAAGGGTAGTTGTTTTAGTTTTAAAATACCCATAATTATGTGAGTTAAAGTTTATAATTATACAACCAACAACAAAAGCAAAACTTTAATTGATTGCATATGAAAAAGATAGATATATATTTGAACAGGTGTAAGGTCTTTAGAATAAAATTCCCGACCCAATACCTTGTGCTTCTGGTGATTTCATTGTCATGGATTTCAGCTAAGGGTCATACCGACACCGTTTGGAACTACACGTCAAATAAAAAAATTCTTGTAAGCGGAGATCATTACTATCCTCCTTTTGAATTTTTAAACGAAAATGGTCAACCAGATGGATTTAATGTTGAAATATTTCGTTTAATTGCATCAAACCTTGGCTTAAACTATGAACTACAACTTCTTCCGTGGGATCAGGTAAGAACAAAAGCCGAAAATAATGAAATTGATGTCGTTATGGGCTTAATGATCTCGCCTGAGCGTGCACAGAAACTCATTTTTGGGACGCCACACAGCATTATGACACATGGTATCTTTTCCAATAAGTCACGTTTATATACGAATCTTAGTGACCTTAAAGGTAAAAAGATTGGTGTGCAGAAGAGCGACTTTATGCACGATTACCTGTTGATGAATCAGTTTGACACAGAAATAATAGCTGTTGATTCACAACTTGATGCATTGGTTATGGTTGAAAGTGGAGCATGTGATGCTGCATTGATTGGTAATTTTCAAGGAGCTCATCTTATTAAAAAATATCACCTGAATCAAGTTGTTCTAACATCAAACAACATTGAACCAAAACCTTACGGAATGGCTGTAAATAAGGGTAATGAACAGTTATTATCTGCATTGAATACCGGTCTTTTACACTTGAAGGTGAACGGCGACTATGACAGACTTTATAATAAGTGGTTTGGGGTTTATGAAAAGCAGCTTTTTTACAAAGAGGCGCTTCCTTATGGTCTTGGTATACTGGTATTTGTACTGGTTCTTGGGTTTTTTATCGTTATATTAAGATGGAGGATAAAAACCGTTACTTCCTCACTTCGGGAAAGCGAAGAGAAGTTCCGCTTGCTCGTACAGAATCAAAATGATTTGATTGTCAAAGTTGATATTCAAGGCAGGTTAACATATGTAAGTCCTTCATATTGCACTTACTTTGGGAAAACAGAAGACGAGCTGCTCAATAATAATTTTATGCCGCTTGTTCATGAAGATGACCAGCTTTCTACACAGCACGCTTTATCACGTCTGACAAAAACGAACATACATATTGTACATGAACAGCGTGCCATGTCAGTAAAAGGTTGGAGATGGATCGTATGGTCTGATACTGCAATTTTGGATGATAACGGTGAAATTAAAGAAATCATTGGTGTTGGAAGGGATATTACAGCTCAAAAAGAGGCTGAAATAGCTCTGAAAGTAAGCGATGAACGCCTGATTCGATTATTGGATCAGGCAACCAATATTGCTGTTCAGGGTTACGATTTGAATGGTAATGTTTTGTATTGGAACAATGCAAGTACTCAACTATATGGGTATGAACCTGAAGAAGCCATTGGTAAAAATCTAATTGATCTTATCATACCCGAGGAATTAGTTGATAAAGTTAAGTCGGATGTTCAAAAAATGGTTGATCACGGGGTACGAAATTTCTCAGAGGAATTGTTGCTTAAGCACAAAACAGGTCGAAGAGTTCCTGTGTTTTCAAACCATTCGATTATTGAGATACCCGGAAAAAAGAAGGAATTGTTTTGTATCGATATAGATCTTAGTCAACATATAGAGGATCAGACTATTATCCAAAAAACCAATGGTCAACTTAAAGCTATTTTCGAAAATAGCTTTAATATTTTTGTTTTTCTTGATAACGAGGGCAGGTTGTTGCTTTACAACCAAACAGCTGTTAAGTTTGCTTCTGACATATTACAAGTTGTAGTTGCGAAAGGAGAAAAATTGTTTAATCTCATTGGCAAGGATCAACGTGAAGATTTTAGAAATAGCTTTCTGAAGGCGGTACAGGGACAATCAGTTTATGAGGAACTTTTGATATTTGGGAAGAATAATAAAAAGTATTGGTTCAATATTCATCTGTCTCCTATGTTTGATGAAAATGGCAAAGTTGAAGGTGTAGTAATGATTGGCAGCGACATTACCACTCAGCACATGTCAAAGCTCGTCCAACGGATGCTATTTAATATCACCAATGCTGTGAGTATAACCACCGATTTGTCTTCATTGCTTTATGTGATAAAAAGCGAATTAAGCAGCCTGATTGACTCTTCTAACATGTTTATCGCTTTTTACGATGAAGCGAATGGTATTTTATCAACGCTCGAAGAGGATACTTCCATCGAGCAAATTTCATCCTGGAAAGCTGAAAATTCACTTAGTGGAATGGTTGTCAAAGGACAGAGATCCTTGTTGCTCACAAACAGTCAAATACAGCAACTTGAAAATGATGGCTTTATCAAAAGGGTTGGAATACCATCAAAAGTTTGGTTGGGAGTACCTTTAAAATCAGATGGGAAAACGATAGGTGTTTTGGCAGTGCAAAGCTATGAAAATGAGCATGCTTATGATGGCTCGAGTGTCGAATTGATGGAGTTTATAAGTGGGCAAATAAGTCAGGTGATTAAACGTCAGCAGGATTTGATTACGCTGATTGATGCAAAACGAAAAGCAGAAGAAAGCGACCAATTGAAAACATCTTTCCTTAACAACCTTTCTCATGAAATACGTACTCCGTTAAATTGTATGCTTGGTCTTACTGATATGATAGTTACGGATGAGTTTACTCCTGAAGAAAAAGAGACCTATAACAAACTTATTGTTCAGAACGGTCAGCAACTTACTTCCATAATTAACGATACCGTCAATATGGCTACTTTGGAGGCAGGACAAGAAAAGTTGTTTCTCTCAGATGTGAATCTGGAGAATGAACTTGCCTTGATTTTTCAAAAATATATAGAGTTTTTTACGGAGAAGAGTATTCAGTTTACCGTTGATTTCGACCTCCATTCAAACCCATTTTGGATTAAAGCAGATAAAACCAAGCTAAATGATATTATATCAAAACTACTCGATAATGCTTTGAAATACACCGATGAAGGTTTCGTTAAATTAAGTGTATCCATACAGGATCAAGCAGTTAAATTTCTGGTAACCGATACTGGAATTGGAATTGACCCTGCTTTTCATTCAGTAATTTTTGAACCTTTTAGGAAGATTGAGACTGACATTCAACGTATTTACAGAGGTAATGGACTTGGCTTAAGCATCGTTAATTCGTATGTACAAATGATGGGCGGTACGGTTTGGGTAGAATCTGAAATAGGAAAAGGTTCAGTATTCGGTTTTCTCCTTCCCGTTAGTCTGTCTGATACATTGATTGAATCTGCAAATTCGTTGTTGGTCCCTGCTTATGATAGTGATACAAAGCCTGTCATATTAATTGCTGAGGATGAAGATCATAACATGGAGTTTTTAAAATCAGTAACTAAAGGTTTGGATATTAAAGTTTTGGAGGCACACAACGGACTTGAAGTTTTACATTATTTCGAAAAAAATATTCACATCGACCTCGTTCTCATGGATCTGAAGATGCCGGTTTTAAGCGGATATGATGCCGCATCACGTCTGAGGAGCAAAGGAATTGATGTCCCAATTATTGCTGTTACTGCTTACGCCCTCACTGGTGATGAAGAAAAAGCTATTGCTGCAGGTTGTGATGACTACCTGGCTAAACCCTTTTCAAGGGAAAAAATTCTGACAATGATGCAGCTTTATGTGCAGCTGAATGAAAAGTAGAAAATATAAAATTGATTAGCCAAATATCATGAAAACAAAAAGCAAAAAAGATATTTCAGAAGATCACTTTATTGAAGAACTGAACCTTAAGCAAGAAAAAAGAACAGTGAATTTGGTAAGTGGTAAAGTGATTTTTGTTTCTGTATTTATGCTGATAATCAATATTATAAATGAGAATTTATTGCTCTCTTTAATTTCTTCAAGTTATATAATTATTGGGTTAGTTGCACTTCTCTATTATAATAAAGCCAGAAATTTTGATCATTGGACCACTTTTTTCCTTGTATTTACTTTGCTTGTTATGGTCATGCTATTTTATAATGGTGGAACCAAAGGAGCCGGAATTTTGTGGGTTTTCTTTTTCCCTTCACTTGCTTTTCATTATAAACCTTATCGTCAGGCAGTTATTTATTCATCAATATTATTTGTAACCCTACTTTTTTTGTTTGTTGTATCTCCTGCTCATTTCTACCCCTCTCATTACGATCCGCTTTTCATGACAATTTATTTGCTCATCTTCGTTGGTATTGTTGGATTTCTTTTTGCCGAAAGCAAGCGCCGCGAAATAAACAACAAGCTATTAAAGGAAAGTAAGGATCGGTTTTATACCCTGTTTAACCATCTTTCGATGGGTGTTGCTTTGATCGATTCAAACATGCATGTAATCGAGGCTAATCAAACTTTACGTAAATGGTATCCGAAGTTGCAAAAAAATGAAGGTGCATTGTGTTATGAATGTATGGGTGATACTCCTAAAACTGAAGTTTGCTCTGATTGTCAGGTGCATAAAGCAATGGCAGACGGGAAGGTTCATACGATTGAAAAAAACAGAATGCTTGGAAATAAAAATGGTTTCGTCAGGATTACAGCCAGTCCAATTTTTAATGAACAACGGAAAATAGTAGCTGTAATTGAAACAATTGAAGATGTTTCTGATCATGAAACCATAAAACAAGCCCTTCGAAGTAGTGACAAAATTTTCAGTCAGGCACTTGATATGCTTTTTATTCTTGGATTTGATGGACATTTTAAAACCTTGAACCCTTCGTGGGAACGCTTGTTAGGTTGGTCGAAACATGATTTAATGACGCGTGCTTTTTTTGACCATGTTCATCCCGAGGATAAGGAACTTACTCGAAATATCCTTCAAATTCATAAAGAAGGTCAGGCTGATTTAGCTTTTGAAAATCGTTTTTTATGTAAAGATGGATCAGTAAAATGGCTCTCATGGAAATCACTGTCCGACCAAAAAGATCAAATTATTTATGGGGTTGTCAGAGATATCACTGAAGAAAAAAATGCTGCTATTCGTTTGAAAAAGAGTGAACAACGCCTAAATGATCTCATTTCAAACCTGCCTGGATTTGTATATAATTGCGCAAATGATCCTTTATGGACAGTAGATTTTATTAGTGACAATTGTGAAGAATTGACCGGATATTCTCCATCCGACCTGATTCATAACAAAACAATTGCATTTGGTGATTTGATACATCCGGATGACCGTAAAAATGTTTGGGATATCTGGCAGAAAGCTCTTGAATCTAACACATTTTTTGAGGGTGAGTATCGTATCAATCATGCTGATGGTAGTGTGAGATGGTTTTTCGAGCGGGGAAAAGGTATTTACGATGAAACAGGACAATTATTGTATCTGCAAGGGTTTATATCGGAAATCACTGCATCAAAAGCAGCTGAAATTGCATTACGTGAAAGCGAATTGAAATTCAGGATTTTATCCAAATCCGCTTCAGCCGGTATTTACATGTACCGTAACGATCATTTTATAATGGCAAACCCGGCTGTAACGCTTATTACAGGTTATGAAGAAGAGGATTTGTTATCAAAATCGCTTGAAGATGTCGTACATCCTGATAACGTTGAGAAAGTAAAGGCAGTCAACAAGGCCAGGCTTGCTAATGAAGACATAACCAACCGCTATGAGTTAAGGATTCTAAAGGCAGATGGGAGTACCATCTGGATTGACCATTCAGCTGATATTGTGATGGTAGATCAGCAGCCAACTGTAATTGGAACCTTTTTTGATATAACAGAAATGAGGCTGGCATCTGAAGCCTTACGCCGAAGCGATGAGCGGTATCGCCTCATAACCGGCAACACCTCCGACGTAATTTGGATTTTGAACCTCAACAAGGAAAAGTTCACTTATATAAGTCCATCAATTTTTCAACTTAGAGGTTATACCCCGGAAGAAGCACTTTTAGAGTCACTTGAAGAAGCCTTGACTCCGCAATCAGCTGTTTTTGTAAAGGCACAACTGGAAGATAAATTGAAAGAATTTTTGCTCACAAATGATAGCAAAGCCAGTCAGCAGATTACTGAAATTCAGCAACCTTGTAAAGATGGCAGAATTATCACTGTTGAAGTAGCAACCCATATACAAATCAATAAATCTGGTGATTTGGAAATTATTGGAGTGAGCCGAAATATTGATGACCGTAAGCGCATGGAGGCTGAGATATCATTTAATGCCTCTTTTCAAAAGCTTATCGCTGATATTTCAAAAAGTTTTATCCAAATGGATTCAACGAAAATCGATCAGGTAATGATTGAAGCATTACAGAAATGTGGCCGGTTTTTAAATGTTGATCGTACTTTTATGTTTCATTTTTCCAGCGATTTAAAAGGTATGACAAATTCCCATGAGTGGTGTGCCGAAAATGTGGAATCATTTAAGGATAGCCTTCAGGATATACAACTTGATTCGTTCAAATCACTCTCGAAAATCGTTCACGAGCGCCGACAGTTTTATCTGCATGATATCGCTGATATTTCTGAGAATAGCTCCGAAGAAAAAACGCTTTTTAAACTTCGTAAAACGAAATCACTACTTGTAATGCCACTAATGAAAGATAACGTATTACTTGGTTATCTTGGCTTTGAAACTGTTTTTGAACATAAAAAGATCGAGCCTAATCAGTTGGATTTGTTGCAAGTTCTGGCAAATATCTTCTCCGATGTTTGGATGAAACTAAGACTTGACGCGATTTTAAATGATTATACAACTAAGTTAGCAGTAAGCAACGAAACCAAAGACCGGCTGTTTTCAATAATTGCTCACGATTTACGAAGTCCGTTCACCTCATTTATTGGCTTATCAGAGTTAATGGCTGAAGATGAAGTATTTGATACAATGGAAGAAATGCGACAACATGCAGCACAATTACATTTGTTGGCACTTTCCACCTACGATCTGCTCGATAACCTACTGCAATGGTCACGTTTGCAGGGTGGTGAAATTGTCCCTGTTGTTCAAACGAATCAGGTACATGAATTTATCAACAAAATGGTTGCCGTTTTATTGCCACAAATTGAACAAAAATACCTTCGGTTTTTCAATCAGGTCCCTATCGGTTTAGTTGCGTCCTTTGATCCAAATATGATCGAGATTGTTGTTCGAAATCTACTCAGTAATGCCATGAAGTTTACGCATTCCGGCGGCAAAATTTGGATTGAAGCCGAAATAGGAAAAGATGGCAATTTCATTTTAAGGGTCTTGGATTCTGGTATAGGAATTCCTTCAGCTATTGTGAATGAGTTATTCTCAGCAAGCAATCAAAAGGGGAGGATTGGCCTACATGGTGAGCGCAGCTCTGGCCTTGGATTGATGCTTTGTAAAGAGTTTGTTGAAAAACACCATGGAACTATTTCAGTTGAAAGTGTTGAAAACAAAGGGAGTACATTCATAATTCAACTACCTCAAAAGAATGATACATCACTAAACTAGTCTGTTAATTAAAAAGATTGTTTAATGATGATATTGTGTGAGATATTTGAGATAAAAGAAAGCTAAACCTGACAGAATTAAAAATTCAATGGAGTTTTATCTTTCATAGTTCCAGTTAGTTTAGTATTTTGAAATAGTGCAAATATGACAGATTCTTAGTAGAAGATTTTTTTAAAAGTGATTTTTATGTCTTGATTTTTATGAAAAAATTACGTTTTGCTGGAAAATGTTGCTTTTTTACATTACTTTTGCTTTACATAGGATAATATTATGCTACTGTTTGTAATGACATTAAAACCAAATGCTTTGGCTCTCTCGCTGTTGATTCCTGTAATTGTATCTGCCATTCTTGCAATTGAAGCGTGGAGACCGCGATATGCCCCAAGAGGTAAAGTTTTTGCTTTGCTTATGTTTGCAATTGGTTTATGGTCAGCGGCATATGCGCTTGAACTTGCAAGTGTTTCGCGCGAAGCAATGCTTTTCTGGCTGAAAGTTGAGTATCTGGCTATCCCTTATATTTCTGTCCTTATGCTGTTGGTAATACTTCAGTTCTCAGGTTTGAACACCTTTATTAGTAGCCGACACATAGGTTTTTTGCTTATCATTCCTGTTCTAACTATGTTTTTGAGCATCACGCATGAGTACCATTCACTGTATTATAAAGATGTAACTGTAAATACATCAGGTAATTTTCCTTTGCTGCAATTGTCTCTTGGTCCATGGTATTATGTTCATGTAATCTATTCCTACGTAATCATTCTGTATTCTGTGGCTGTTTTGTCGAAGAAACTCTATTATCAAAGGTCACTTTTCAGAAATCAATTAATATTTATGTTAATCGCTGTTATCATTCCCCTGGCTACTTTTACAGTGTATTTTGCTGGTTTGATGCCTGTGAAAAATATTGATCCAACTCCTTTTGCATTTGCTGCTTCCGGTTTAGCTATGTCAGTAAGTATTCTTAAATTCAGGATGCTCGACTTGATGCCAATTGCCCGCGAGCATGTTTTCCGAAGCATGGGTGATGGTTTAGTGATCCTGGATAAAAAAAGCCGTTTGGTTGATTGCAATCCAATGACAATCAATGTATTTGGTTGGAATAAAATACCTTACGGAACCTCATCAGATCAACTTTGGCATAATTATCCTAAGGTCATTGAATTATTATCTGTTTACGGCTCTGAAATAAGGGAATTTAGTACCGTAATTAATGGTAAAGAACATGTCTATTTGGGCTCAGCTTCCGATATAAAAAATCACAAAAAGGATGTCGTAGGTAAGTTGATCGTGATTCATGATATAACTCAGAGGCATGTTTTACAGGAAACCATTAGAAAAAGTGAAGAAAAACTCCGGCTACTTAATGCTGAAAAAGATAAACTTTTTTCAATTATAGCACATGACCTTCGTGGTCCAATTGGCGCTTTTTCAAAACTAACAGAAATGTTTCTTACTGAGAATGATCTCACTGCCGGTGAAATGAAAACCATTGCTACTGATATGAACCACTCTGCTCAGTCGTTGCAGGGTTTATTGGAAAACTTGCTCCAATGGTCACGAATGCAGCGTGACGACGTAACCATAAAAAAGCAATATTTATATGTAAAACCATTGGTAGATAAATCCCTGGACTTGCTTCGGGAGCCTGTCTTAAGCAAATCCCTTTTCATAAAAAATATGGTTCCGGTTAATCTAATGGTTTATGCTGATGAAAACATGCTCCAAACAGTGCTTCGTAACTTGTTGTCGAATGCTATAAAATTTACTCCAAAAGGCGGAAATATTATCATTCAATCTAAAGAAACTGATGGAAATGCCAACATCAAAGTGCGTGATACTGGTATAGGAATTCCTGCTGAAATGATCGCTCAGCTTTATAATTTTGAACAAAAAACCGGTCGACAAGGTACTGAGGGCGAACCAAGTACAGGTCTTGGGCTAATTCTTTGCAAAGATTTTATTGAGAAAAATGGCGGTATCCTTGAAGTCGAAAGCGAAGAAGGTAAGGGTTCTACTTTTAGTTTTACTGTGCCTTTGCATAATGCTGTTGTTGTTAGCTAATTCTTTTGTAATGACGAATTTTTGCAAACGCTCAACTTTAATTTCACATACTAGTTATTTCTAAATATTTTCCATTAATTTGCTTATCAACAACTTAAGGTTTACACCTCCACGTGCTGCGTGTTTCAAAATGGATGCAATCGATGCTTCTTCCAAATGATCCGGATCACATAAGTCGGTAATAACAGAAATAGCGACAACCTTAAGTCCCATATGCCTGGCAACAATTACCTCAGGTACAGTTGACATTCCAACTACATCAGCACCGGCCATCTTCAAAAATCGATACTCTGATCTTGTTTCTAAACTCGGTCCTATCCAGGCCGCATAAACACCTTCGTGAAGTTCAATCCCGGTTTCGGTTGCGATATTTTTAAGTTTAAGGTTAATACCAGCATCATATGGACGGCTCATATCCGGAAAACGGGGTCCAAGTTCATTAATGTTTTTGCCAACAAGTGGATTTGTTGGAAGAAAGTTGATATGATCATCGAGCAACATCAACTCACCTGCCTTAAAGTTGGGGTTTAACGCCCCGCAGGCATTAGATGCAATTAATAGATTGATACCTAGTAACTTGAAAACCCTTATTGGAAAAGTAACCTCATCCATTGAATAACCTTCATAAAAATGGAAACGTCCTTTCATTACAACAACAGGCCGGTTATGAATAGTTCCAAAGAGCAAACACCCTGCATGCCCTTCTACAGTTGAAGTAACAAAATGAGGAATATTTTCATAAGGAATCTCCTCACTTACCTCCATAATATCAAAGGTGTCACCCAATCCTGTACCCAGGATAATCCCCGTAAGAGGAGATATATTGGTTCGACTTCTGATGTAATCTGCAGCCTCGCTTATTTTTTGATAGTTCATGTGTTAATTTTGTTTGATGCGCAAGTTAACAATTCATATAATGCCTTCTACTCATTCTGAAATTTTATTCGAACATGAGGGTAGTACAGATAGGGAATAACGTATGATCAAAATCTATTTTTTATAATGGTTGATGCCTGGTTAAAGAAAGTGGTCAAATAATTCAAAGTAAAGTTTTGACTTCAGTAATAATGCCATCCATAAACACAGGTGATCATTGCAAGTGCCAGGAATGGCAATGACACTTGGTTTTAAATAATGGAATGTTTAGGAAAAGAATTAACGAAGAACAAACAATGAACTTATTGGGATATAAATTAAACGTTGAACCTGATGTGTAGAATGTCACCATCACCAATTACATAGTTTTTGCCTTCCACTTTAAATTTTCCGGCGTCTTTTACTGCTTGTTCTGTTTTATAGTGAATGAAGTCATCATATTTCATGACTTCAGCTCTGATAAAACCACGTTCAAGATCGGAATGAATGACGCCGGCAGCCTGAGGTGCTGTCATTCCTTTTTTAATAGTCCACGCCCTCACTTCTTTTGGTCCTGCAGTAAAAAATGACTGAAGATTCAGCAATTTATATGCCGCCATGATAAGCTTATTAACCCCGGGTTCGCTCAAACCGGCGTCAGAAAGAAAAACCTGACGGTCATCTTCATCTTCCAGTTCAGCTATTTCTGCTTCTAGCTTACCTGCAATTACAATCACTTCGGTTTCAACACCGGTGAGTGCTTTTTTAACAGCGTCGGCATAAGCATTTCCAGTCGTTGCAGCTTTATCATCAACATTGCAAACGTATATAACAGGCTTTGCTGTAAGTAGTTGCAGATCCTGAATATATTTTTTATCTTCTTCATCCACCTCAGCGGTTCTGGCATTACCGAAATTTTCCAGATGATCCTGGTAAATTTTCAACACATCAAGGGTCTTTTTCGCATCTTTATCACCCAATTTTACCAGTTTTTCGGTACGTTGCATTTTACGCATCACAAGGTCCAAATCACGCACCTGCAACTCAAGATCAACGATTTCCATATCTCTTACCGGGTCAACAGAGCCCTCAATATGAGGTAGTGAAGGATCATCAAAACACCTTAAAACATGAATCAAGGCATCCATTTGCTGAATGTCGGCTAAGAACTTATTTCCCACTCCTTCACCCTGACTGGCACCTTTAGCAAGCCCCGGAACATCGACTATTTCAACTGTAGCAGGAATAATTTTCACTGATCGGATTAATTTATCTATTTCTGTCAAACGTTGATCAGGCACTTCGACCATGCCAATATTTGATTTTGTTGCACTGAAAGCAAAACTTGAAGCCTCAGCTTTAGTGTTTGACATACAGTTGAATATGGTAGTTTTTCCAGTGTTGGTGATGCCGATAATGCCACAGTTTAAGGCCATAATAAAATGATTTGATTAAGAGATTTGAGGGGTGCAAAGTTAAGGATTTTGACGCTGTGTCAAAAAAATAAATAAAAGAGACTTGCAAGCTATATAATTCTTTTCTATTTTTGCAGCCCGTTTCAACAATTGAAACATTGTCCAATGGTGTAATGGTAGCACTGCAGATTTTGGTTCTGCCTGTCTAGGTTCGAATCCTGGTTGGACAACAGCAAAACCTGATACTCAAGGGTAGCAGGTTTTTTTTGTTTGCTTCGGTTAATGAAGAATTTTTTAAAGTGATTTGTAATCATTTCAAAAGATTTGACATAGAATACCTTTTATTCTGGCAAAATTTTGTATTTTTGCAAAGTTTTTGCGGGGAGATAACGAATTTTGGGGGGCAAAAGTCCCCTTTTTTTGTATAAAACAGTAATTATGCTCAGTAAAGAGTTACTTAAGGAGTGGGTAAATGAGGTGTTGGAAAACACTGACCGGTTTTTAGTTGATATCGCTATCAAAAATGACGATTTAATTTTGGTTTTTCTGGATTCAGACACCTCTTTAAATATTGATCATTGTGTGGAAGTGAGTCGTCATATCGAAAGCAAGCTGAATCGCGATGAGGAAGATTATGAGCTACGCGTCTCATCTTCAGGATTGGATCATCCGTTGTCATTGCCCAGACAATATGTAAAGAATATTGGAAGAAGTATCCGTCTTGAGTTAAATGACGGTAGCAGTCACCTTGGAAAAATCATTAGTGCTGATGATCAAAAGGTTACGATAGAAGAAATAATCGAAAAAAAGCGTAACAAAATTAAACAGCAAGAAACAGCAGGCGAACTTACCGTCGCCTATAGTGATATTAAAGAGGGTTGGCCCGTAATCAGTTTCAATTAATCAACACATTATATTCCAAATGGATAGTATTAATCTAGTAGAAAGCTTTTCAGAGTTTAAAGAGTTTAAAAACATTGACCGTGAGCGCATGATGCGTATCCTTGAAGATGTTTTTCGCGCCATGTTGGTCAAGAAGTATGGATCTGATGAAAATTTTGATATCATTGTCAACATCGATAAAGGTGACCTCGAGATTTGGCACAATCGTCAGATTGTAGAAGATGGTGAAATTGAAGATGCTACCTCTCAGATTGCTTTGTCTGATGCCATCAAGATCGAACCTGATTTTGAGGTTGGAGAAGAAGTGTCGGAAGCAATTAGTATCAGCGACTTTGGGAGACGTGAAATTTTGACAATTCGTCAAAGTTTAGTGTCGAAAATCCTTGAGTATGAAAAGGATAATGTTTATCAGAAGTATAAAGATAAAGTAGGTGAAATTATAACAGGTGAAGTTTACCAGGTTTGGCGTCGCGAAATTCTGGTACTTGATGACGAAGGTATAGAATTGATGTTGCCTAAAGCAGAACAGATACCAGCAGACTTTTACCGCAAGGGTGACACACTCAGGGCAGTGGTACTGAAAGTAGAAATGAGGAATAACAGCCCACAGATTATTCTATCACGCACTTCTGAGATTTTCCTTCAACGGTTGATCGAAGCTGAAGTACCTGAAGTATATGATGGGTTGATTACCATTCGCAGGATTGTTCGTGAACCTGGTCAGCGTGCAAAACTCGCTGTGGAATCATATGATGATCGCATCGACCCTGTAGGTGCTTGTGTGGGAATGAAGGGCTCTCGTATTCATGGTATTGTACGTGAATTGCGTAATGAAAATATTGATGTTATTAATTATACCACGAATTCTAACTTATTCATTACACGTTCATTAAGCCCGGCAAAGATTAGTTCGATTCAAATTGATGAAGAGAATAAACGTGCTGAAGTGTTTATGAAACCTGATCAGGTAAGTTTAGCTATCGGTAAAGGCGGTTTCAATATAAAACTTGCTGGTAAGCTAACAGGATATGAAATTGACGTTTACCGTGATTCTGACGTAGATTCAGAAGATGTTGATCTGGTGGAATTTGATGATGAAATCGATCAATGGATCATCGATGCACTTAAAAATATAGGCTGTGATACAGCAAAGAGTGTATTGGAACTAAGTCCGGCCGAGCTGGAAACAAGAACTGACCTCGAAATGGAGACCATTTTGGAAGTCATTAGAATCTTAAAAGCTGAATTTGAATAAAATCAATAATTTTGCGCTTTGTTATCAAAAATTAAAAACTTTATCCTGATTATGTCCGAAGGCTCATCAACAGTCCGTTTAAGTAAAGCAGCCAGAGAGTTTAACGTTGGCACTAGTACCATCGTTGAGTTCCTCTCTAAAAAGGGACATCAGATTGACCCCAATCCCAACACCAAGCTAAGTCCTGAAATGTATACCATGCTCGTCAAGGAATACCAGAAGGAAAAGCAGGTGAAAGAAGTTTCTCAAAAGTTGGGAATTGAATACACCGGTCGAAAAACCATCACTGCTGATGAAGTTGTCAAACATGATAACACTGAAGAAGATGAATATGAACCAGATGAGGTTCATTTTAAAAATATTCAGAGCAATATCATTGAGAAAAGCAGTGTTGATCATAAAGCTAAACCTAAAGTTCCTGAAACACCAAAAGAGCCTGAAGTTGTTGAGCCGGTAAAAACGGTTGAAGAATCTTTGCCTTTGAGGGTAGTTGAGGTGGAAAAACCTGTTGCACAAATTGTTGAAAAAGAAATAGTCGCTGAAGTGCCTGTTTCCAGGTTTGACGACGATTTCACTCCACCAGATGCAGTCAAACAGGAACCAAAATCAGTTGTAGCTGAAGCTATTCAAACAGAAAAACCAGAGCCAACTGTTAATACAGAAGACTTGGAAAAACCTGTAAAGGAGGCTGGAATTCTTTATCAACCTATTGATAGTGATACTGATACCTCGGCTGACGGTGACCTGAAGATTTTAGGTAAACTGGATCTTGACAGTATGAATCTGCGTACCAAACCAGATCGTAAATCAAAAGCTCAGCGCAGGAAAGAGGATGATGACAGAAAACAAAAGGAGAAAGACGACCGTAAACCTGTTGTCAAAGAAACCCCTAAACCCCAGGTTGTAAGTGCGCCTCCTGTCCCTGTGACAGTGGTAAAAGCTCCCGAACCTACTCCAGTAACTGTTATTGCCCCTCCGACAGAAGCACCGGTGCCTGCTCCAGCACCACTTTCAGATTCTGAAGGACGTATCATAAACTTTATGCGGACCGAAGTTAAAAAACTTGAAGGACCGAAAATTCTGGATAAAATCGTACTTCCTGAAGAAAGAAAGAATAAAGCTAAGCCTGTTGCATCTTCATCAGAAGATAAGCTTTCGGCAGCTCAGAAGAAAAAGAAACGGAAACGTATAAAAAATAAAGAGCAGGGTTCTGCCACACCCGGACAACAAGGTCAGGGCCAAGGTCAGGGAACACAGCAAGGACAAGGTCAGCATCAGCAAGGACAAGGTCAGCATCAGCAAGGACAAAACCAGGGTCAACAGCAGGGTTCAGGTCAGGGAGGACAACAACAGGGTCCCCCGCGTTATCAGGGTCAGCAAGGTCAGCAGGGACAGGGTAGACCTGGACCACAACATCAAGGACAGGGACAACGACCTCCGAATCAACAACATGACTTTAGAAAGGGGAAGCCACTTCCTCCTAAAAAGGATGAAAAAGTTGAGTTGACGGAAGAAGATATCCAGAAACAGATTAGAGAGACCCTTGCCCGCTTGACACCACTTGGTAAGTCCAAAACTTCAAAGCATAAACGCCAGAAGCGCGAAGCTTTCTCCCATAATATGGCTGAAGAAATGGCACGTCAGGAACAGGAAAAATCCGTTCTTAAAGTGACAGAATTTGTTACTGCCAATGAGCTGGCTACGATGATGAACATACCTGTAATCAAGGTTATCTCCACATGTATGAGTCTTGGAATGGTAGTTTCAATCAATCAGCGCCTCGATGCCGAAACTCTGGCATTGGTAGCAGAAGAATTTGGTTTTCAGGTTGAATTCATCAGCCATGATTTACAGGATGCTTTAGATATTATCGACGAAGTTGATAAACCAGAAGATCTTATCGACCGCGCACCTGTTGTAACCGTTATGGGTCACGTTGACCACGGTAAAACGCTTTTACTCGACTTTATCCGTAAAACCAATGTGGTTGCAGGTGAAGCAGGAGGTATCACACAACATATTGGTGCTTACGAAGTTTATGGTGAGAGTGGTAGAAAAATAACCTTCCTAGATACTCCCGGTCACGAAGCCTTTACAGCGATGCGTGCCCGTGGTGCAAAGGTTACCGATGTGGCAATCATCGTAATTGCAGCTGATGACAGCGTGATGCCTCAAACGAAGGAGGCTATTAATCATGCTCAGGCAGCCGGTGTGCCAATCGTTTTTGCTTTCAATAAAATTGATAAGCCATCTGCAAACGCAGAGAAAATTAAAGAACAGCTGGCTAATATGAATATCCTCGTTGAAGACTGGGGTGGTAAATACCAATGCCAGGAAGTGTCAGCTAAATCAGGATTTGGAATTGAGTCACTGCTTGAAAAAGTACTGCTTGAAGCTGATATTTTGGAACTTAAAGGTAATCCGACCAAAGCTGCAAGAGGTACAGTTATTGAGTCATCACTTGATAAAGGTCGTGGCTATGTAGCTAAGATATTGGTTCAGGATGGTGTGCTGAAGCAAGGAGATATCGTTTTGGCCGGTTCGGTTTATGGTAGGGTTAAGGCTATGTTCAACGAAAGGAATAAATTGATCAAAGAAGCCGGACCAGCTACTCCAACTTTGTTGCTTGGTTTAAATGGCGCCCCTCAGGCTGGTGACACATTTAATGTAATGTCAGATGAAAAAGAAGTGAAAAACATCGCTTCACGTCGTCAGCAATTGCAACGTGAGCAGGGCCTCAGAACTCAAAAGCATATCACTTTGGATGAAATTGGCCGTCGTATTGCGATTGGTGATTTCAAAGAACTCAATTTGATTGTTAAAGCTGACGTTGACGGTTCTGCTGAAGCATTGTCAGATTCATTGCTCAAACTATCAACAAACGAAGTTCAGGTTAATGTGATTCACAAATCAGTGGGTGCAATTACCGAATCGGATATAATGCTGGCCTCTGCTTCCAATGCTATTGTTATTGGATTCCAGGTTCGTCCAACGATGCAGGCTCGAAAAATTGCTGAAACTGAAGAAATTGATATCAGGCTCTACTCGATTATCTATACTGCCATTGAAGAAATTAAGTCGGCTATCGAGGGTATGCTTTCTCCTGTAATTGAAGAAGTTATCACCTGTAATATCGAGGTAAGAGAAGTGTTTAGAATCACAAAAGTTGGAACGATTGCAGGATGTATGGTGCTTGATGGCAAAGTAAACCGCAACACCAGAATAAGACTTATCCGTGACGGTATTGTTATTTATACCGGAGGTTTGGGATCGCTTAAGCGCTTTAAAGATGATGTAAAAGAAGTATTAACCGGTTACGAATGCGGTTTGAATATTGATGGATTTAACGATATCAAGGTTGGAGATATTATTGAAGGTTATGCTGAAAAAGAGGTAACCCGTAAGCTTTAATATCACTAAATAATAATAAAAAAGGTCTTGAAGATACTTCAAGCCCTTTTTTTGGTTAATTGCGCTAAATGATTGATTAATAATTCGATAATCTATTTGTTTAACATTTTTATTGCGATAATCTCAGCAGCCTTAATAAGAGGATAAGCTGCAGGTGAAGCAGTAAGACAAGGGTGAGTACCTATTTGCATGGTCAATAGATTATTCACACTCATCCTGCTCTGAATTGCAAGTCCAATTACATTTGTTAATTCTCCTGCTTCAAGACCTCCAATTACTTCGCCGCCGATAATGACTCCGGAATGTTTGGCTGTAATAAGTTTAACAATCTGTTTGTGAGCATCAGGAAGATTTCCCGGATGACGATTGATTCCTTCGAACAAACCTGATAACGTTTCAATGCCTTCTTCTGTTGCTCTTTGTTCAGTTACACCTGCTGTGCCAAAGCCGGTATTGCCAATAGCTGTTGAATAAATTGCAATGGTACCACTAAAGGTTTTTACCACATGGAGGTTAAAAAGGTTCATCCCAGCAATGCGTGCTTCAGCACAAGCAGTTGAAGCTAACATCGTTGGAACTCGCTTGCGGGTGACGAAATCACGCTTTTGAGCGCAGTCACCAACAGCAAAAACATCTTTTACATGGGTTCTCATATACTCATCAACTGCAATAAATCCGTCTTCATCAACATAAATACCTGCTGAAATAGCAAGGGTGTTGTCAGGTTTGTAACCCATTGAGAGTACAACAGCATCCATTTCAAGAATTTGTCCATCCTCTAGCTCAATTGCTTCCACAGTGGTTGTTCCAACTACTTTTTTAATACCTTGACCAACAACAATTTTGATTCCTTTAGCTAAAAGCAAGTCAAGGATTCTGTCAGAAATTACCGGATCAAACGCCAAATTGAGAATAGTAGGCATTTTCTCCACCAGGGTTACTTCATAACCAGCTTTATGTAACTCATCCGAAAGTTCAACTCCTATAAAACCAGCCCCTATTACAGCGATTTTTTTACTACTACCAAGTGTCAACTTCATCTCTTCCAGATAGACTTTGTCTTTTGGAATCGTAAAAACATTCGTCAATTCGGCACCTTTCAGCCATGCAGGCTTTACTGGGACAGAGCCTGTGGCTATTACAAGCTTTTGATACGAAATAGTTTCACCACTTTTAAAAGTTACTACTTTGTCGCTTGTATTTACTGCAATGGCTTCATCAAGAATCGAATTGATTCCGTTTTTATCCATCATCATGTCAACGGGCATGATGTTTTTTGAGACTTCGGTTAATGTACCAAAAACATAAGGTATACCACATGGAACCATTACGTCTTTTTGTTTTTTAACCAATGTAAACTGCTTTTCCGGCCAATGAGCTTTGCCAGTAAGAGCAGTTACCATTCCACCGGCACTTCCGCCAATGATTAATACATCTGTTGATTTCATCTTGAATAATTTAAATTATTTAAAATCCTTATTATAAGGATACTAAGTGTCTGATACTTTCTTTGTTTCCAAAAACACACCACATTTTTTGAAAATCAATTTTATTAATAGGGTTATGGGTTTATGGCATTGTATGAACAAGAACTTACACAAATTTTGCAGTTCCGGCATTTTGCTTCTATTATAAATGCTTTGCCGTTGCGATATTCTATTGCATCAGTTGGACAAATGTTAAGACAAACACCACAAGCGGTACATTTGTCAAAAATCACTTCCGGATATTTACTCCGCTTTACAGGACGAAAATTATGATCTTCCTTATCTTCTTCATGTAAAGCTATTGCGCACTCTGCATAAGAGGTATCATAACTTTTATAAAGGCTATGCTGACAACTTGGACAGCGGCGCGAATTGCAAGGAACTCCAGGAACATGAATCAGTGCTTTGTTGCATATTGGACAAACACAAAAAGCTGAACCATTGCTATGACTATGGCTTTGTCCATGATGATGACCTTCGTGATTCATGGCTACATCACTTTAAGTTTACCAGTTAAAAAAGCAGAATAAGCCTGACGTAAAGTCATCTGATGTGCGTCGATATAAATACTGATCTTTAATTGATTCAACACTTTTAATGCTGTTTCTCCAGGACCATTCCCTGTGATAAGTGCGTCAGGATGAATATCATATACCTTTTTTGCAGTTGCTGTACCAGCGCCATGAGCTTCCGCCACATTTGCACTATTGTCATACACTTCAATATTTTCGTTTGAATCATCATATACGAAAATATTAGCAGCGCGGCCAAAACGGGCATCGATTGGAGAATCCCAATGATCTCCTTGTGAAGTAAAAGCAATTTTCATTATAATTTGTTTTAATTTGTTGTGAATGAGTAAACTAATATTTAATTTTCTGGTTTAATGTCGAATGATTCAATAAGAATCCACTACATAATTTCTGTTTCATTTGTGTACAGGTTTTTTGATAAGCTCCTTGATTTCCTTCCAGATTTCGGAAAACAGCTCATGCATTTCTAATGATGTCTCAGCAACTGTTCGAACGTTAAGCATTGATTGTGTGAAACTTTCGTTGTATAGAATTTCTGCAAGTAAGTTGACATCAGTGCTGTGGAGATAGCTTTTGATCTCATTGGTGAGATGAGGATTTAAGTCACTCTTGTTTATAATACACCCAACTTTTGGCCTGAATTTACTAAGTAGTTCCAATAAACGTTTCATATCATGAAAAGCAGAAAGTGTCGGTTCGGTAACTATTAGAACGAATTTTGCACCGGCAAGGGATGAAACAACCGGACAGCCGATACCTGGAGCGCCATCAACAAGGATATATGATCGTCCAAAGTTTGCAGCCAATTTTTTTGCATCTTCTTTTACTCTGGCTACCATTTTACCTGAATTATCGGCTCCCGGATCAAGACGTGCATGTGCTACTGGAATATTTAATCTGCTTTCGGAAAGATACACATCACCCGATCTTCTGGGCAGCATCTGAATTGCTGTTGATGGACAAACTCTTGCACAATAGCCACAGCCTTCGCAATTAATTGGGTCGATTTCAAAGAGTCCTTCCTCACTAAGCACAGCATCATATCTGCATACATCTTTGCATTGTCCACATGAAATGCATTGATCATAAGATATGTAAGCAATTTCACCACTAAAAAATGGAAGTTGTGAAACAGGTTTTGTTTGTAACAATAAATGAATATTTGCTGCATCTACATCGCAATCAGCCAGTACAACCTCATTGCATGCAACTGCTGCTAATGAAGCACTTATGGATGTCTTGCCCGTTCCTCCCTTTCCCGATAGAACCACAATTTCATACATGATTAAGTGCTTTTAGTGTTAGAAGTTTATATATGCCATCCAATGATTTTGCTAAACCTGGAACTTTTTTGTAAACTATTTCTCCTTTGGAATAAATCTCAGCAATTTTTCTGTCGTAAGGAATACGTGCAATTATGGGTATGTTTTCAGTATTACAAAAATCTTCAACCTGACTATCACCAATACTATCCCTGTTTATGATGACTCCCACCTCCTTTTGAAGTTTACCCATTGTTTCAACAGCAAGTTTAAGATCGTTAAGGCCAAAGGGCGTAGGTTCGGTTACAAGTATCACAAAATCAGCCTCTTTCGTCGAAGCTACAACAGGACAGGATGTTCCCGGAGGACAATCGTAAATGATAATTGAACTTTCATCATGTGTTGTGTTCAGCAATTTGTGTGTTTGCTTTATCAATGGAACAGCTTGTTCTTCTCCAATATTTAACCGACTTTCATAAAAGTGTAGTTTGTTATGATGAAGATCTGATATTGTTCCAAGTGGATGTTCTGTCATGGGTAAAGCGTGTTCAGGACAAAGTTCAGAACAAGCATAGCAGCTGTGACATAACTCGTTGAATACCAGTATCGTTGTTCCCAACTGCATGATGGCGTGAAATTTACATACTTCGGTACATTTTCCACACAGGGTGCACTTGTCTTCATCCCAAACAGGTATCATTTTATTTACCTGCTTCATTACATTTAATTCATTTGAGATAAAAAGAGCATCGTTGGGTTCTTCAACATCCAAATCGACAAGCGTGCATTGCTGTTGCTCAGAGATGAAGGCTGCAAGGTTAACAGAAACAAGTGTTTTTCCTGTTCCTCCTTTGCCACTTGCGACTGCTATTCGAAATGAGTTTAGATTTTTCATTGATTTATAGGAAATATACCTTTCTTTTAGTTTTAATGCTTTGAAAGCAATATGATATAAATCAATACAATACCAGTAATTATTAACGCAAACTGTAGAATCGAATCCTTTATTGAGGTTTTGCGGTGCATCTCAGGGATGAGATCAGCAAGCGCAATATATAAAAAACTTGATGCAGAGAATGCCAGTGCATATGGTATAAATCCCCTCATTGTATCGAGCATAAACCATGCAGCAATACCTGTGACCAGTGAGGTACTGCCTGACAGTATATTGAGTAACAGTGCTCTCTTTTTTGACATACCACTTTTGATGAGAATGCCAAAGTCGCCCAGTTCCTGAGGTATTTCATGTAATACTACCGATACCGTTGCGAAAACACCTAATTCGGGCGATGAAAGAAAAGATGCTGCTATCACTATTCCATCAATAGCATTGTGAAAGGCATCACCTATGAGGATTATTGGAACTGCAGCATGTTGGTGGCGCTGACAATCTTTGTTATGACAACTTCGCCACAAAATGACTTTTTCCAAAACGAAAAAGAACATAATGCCTGATAAAACTGTCATCATTGCTGGCTGTGGGCCTAACTTTATAACTGCTTTGGGAATCATTCCAAGCATTGCTGCTCCTAGTAGTGTACCACCGGCAAGATACATGAGGTAAGTTGATACAACTTCAAGTTTTTTGTCTTTAAGGAGAAGCATTAAACCTGCCAATGCCACACTTCCAACACTACCGGCCACCAAAGCGCTGATCATCCAAAATAAATCCATTTTATTTACATTTAGCTATTACCAAAAGTTGACCTGTATCCTCGTTTAATACTATATAATGAGATAGTTAAGAATATCTGTTTCTAGCCACAACAAAGCTTCCTTTTTCAACTGATAGATAATCTGCAATAACATCACATTTTGCCATCAATAAGAAAAATATTCTGTCGTCTTTTAGCTTCATCAGACCTTCGAGGTTGCCCATTCCCTTTGAAATGATGAGGTCGGCTTTTTCAAATGCGGAGATAAACTCGCTGCTGCATTTCTCAAGAATTGTTGATGGCGCATCATACCCATTGCTTATTACGTTAGCAACCTCATTTATTTTGGCTAGATGTGCATCAACTATCGTGGCATCGTTGAGGGCATATCCACCTCTGACCGCATAAGTAACATCTTTATGGTCAATTGTTTCAATAAACAGTTTATCAAAAAACTGTTCACCTGCATTATCACCAAGATACAGAATATTATCAGCTTTTTCAATTTCGTCTTTCAATAGCAAACAGTCGTTGATAGCCAGCTCTGTTTGAAATACTTTTTCAATTGTTTGATAAACATTGAATGAAGAGGCGGCTCCGTAGTCCATAATGTTGGCAGCCAGGGTCAACCGTAAGGCTTTGTCAAAGGGATCTGCTGAAGACTCAACAATTGGTTTCCATTCATTATATAGCTTCAAAGCAAGTTTGTTGCTCTCATTCTTTTGATCTGAAAATGGATCTTCAATGGCTGTAATCCTTGAAAACAGATGAGCCAATTGTCGTTGCAACTCAGGTGCTCCTTTTGTTGATTCAGTTCTCATAATATGATCGAACTCACTCAGAAACGAATCCTTTAATTGACTGGAAACTTTGTGCTTATCAAGAGTTGCCAGCCATGAATTTTTCAAACATAGTCTGCACCTTGGTTCTAATTCATTATGCGCCATGATGATGATGTCCATGTGAATGATTGTGACCGCTGTGATGTTCATGATCACCATCATGGTCGCAATAGTTGGCACTCAGATTTAGTTTTTCAGCGAGAAAAAGTTCAACAAGCTGATTAGGTTCAATTACCGGAGCTCCAACAAAAACATTGATATTGAAAGCGTTAAAAAGATTTACAGCCTGTGGACCCATTCCACCAGCAATTACATCGGTAGCTCCTTTTGAAGCAACCCAACGTGGAAAACTTCCCGGAACATGTTCTGGAGGATCAAACGATGTGATATTAGTTATAAGGTTGTTTTCAACGGTGACGAAAGCAAAAGCTTCACAATGACCGAAATGTGCCGACAGAAGTCCCTGTGACAATGGAATAGCAATGATTTTATTCATAATAAGTTATATTAATGTTTATAATAAATTTCTTGAATTTGTATTGATCAGTTTTATCATTATTTGATTCGGAAAAATGTTTAAGTTATTGAATTGGTTGATGTTACTGGCTTATTTTTTAACCTGTTCAGTATGGATTGAATATTGACTTCAGTATCTTTTATCACTATCATTTGAACCTTCAGGCTATCAAGCAATGGCTTAACTTTTAAACCAAAATCCCCCGAGATGATTTTTGATACTCCTAGATTATATAAAAATTCTACAGCTTTTTTACCAGCTTTTTCAGGCGAGTCTCGAAATGGGTTTGGGATAAAACTCACAATTTCTGTTGCTGGTTCAAAGATTACAAAGCAGGAGCAATGTCCGAAATTTTTGTCCAGAAGTGCTGTATGGTCGTTCCCTTTGGAAGCAATGGCAATCTTCATGTTTTTCATTTTAGTGTGAATCAACTGACTCGAATTGGCTCATAACAGATTTGCAATCAGGGCATTCAATTATTGAACAATCAACAACCCTATCATGTAGATGAAAATGACCACAAGCATGACATCGACATCTGTACTGTCTGGATTCCTGTCTGAATCCTTCTTTTTCTATATCGAAAGAAACGAAATGACTTCCACCACATAGCGGACAACAGTCAACAGGGGTTGGATAGTCCGGATTATTAAAATGACATTGGCAGTCTTTGCAATGAAACCATTCAGAATCGAAAAATACTTTGCCACCTTCGATAAGTATAATTCGCCCTTCTGCAAAAGCCGTTGCAATTTTTGCACGTGCAGAAGCATATATCCGGGTAAAAGTTGGTCGCGAAACCTTCATTAATTCACATGCTTGCACATGGTTTAAATGGTCATAATCGCACAACTTAAAAGCTTCATACTCTTCTATATGCAGGAAAACCGGCTCAGATGATAATGAGTCATCTTGTAGTCCGTAAGGCCTGAATCCTTTCATTAAAGGAATTGCAGCAATTTTCCGAAGATTTTTATGTCGAGCCATATTTGATCATTAGTTCGCTACAAAGATAATGAACATATGCTCATAAAAATATTTTATGATCTTTTTTTTAAAAAATTGTCAATTATTTAGTTTTAAAGAACTTCAAAAGAGAAGAAACCTATCGTTAAATGAAGATTACCTCATAACAATTAACCTGGTTTTGAAAAATAGAGGATTTCCATGGCATACTGTATATTAAAAAATGCATGGTAAGTGAAAGAAGGACCAAAAAATTGTGAGTCCGGAAAGTGTAAATGGAAGTATATCAGTAAATTACTTCAAAGCGTCGTATAATAACTCAATAGGATGTTTTGCAATTCGTGATGTACCATCCTTAATTTGATGTCTGCATGAAGTGCCTGAAGCAGAAAGAGTGGTTTCCTCATCGCTTTTTCGGATTGCAGGAAATAAAACCAGTTCTCCAACTTTTAAAGATACTTCATAGTGTTCTTTTTCGTAGCCAAATGAGCCTGCCATGCCGCAACAACCTGAGGGGATTTCTTTTGCATTCCAACCTTTTGGAATTGACAAAATGCCTAAGGCTTCTTTGGTGCCCGCTATTGCTTTTTGCTGACAATGACCATGATAAAGCAGCTCTCTTTTTTCTTCAATAAACTGATCGCTTCTGATTTGTCCCTTCAGAAAGGCTTTATAAATGAACTCTTCGATTGTATAACTATTTTCAGCTAATTGGTGGGATGCTTGCTTCAAACCGTCATCAACAAGTTCAGGGTATTCATCTCTGAAAGTCAAAATGGCTGAAGGCTCAATACCAATTAGTGGTGTTTCAGCAGAAATGAATTCTTTTAATAAGCTCACATTTTTATTGGCAATTGACTTGGCTTTTCGTAGAAAACCTTTGCTTAAATAAGTACGGGCACTTTCAATGTGATTGGGAATAATCACCTCAAAACCAAGTTTAGTAAGCAAAATGATGGCTTTAATGCCTGTTTCTGTATCGTTAAAACGCGTAAATTCATCATTGAATAAGTAGACTCTCCCATTTGGAAAAACACCGGAGGTATTTTTCTTCTGTTTTTTGAACCAGCTGTCGAGAGTTGTTTTATAAAGTGTTGGCATGCTTCGTTCAGGAGCAAAACCAATTGTTTTCATGATCAAAGGTGCTGTAAGCTTATTTGTCATGAAAAAATTGGTGAATGATGGCATCACACTTCCCAATTGGTTGATTTTGCTGATATTGGCAATGAGTTTAGAACGCAGAGGAGCTCCGTTAGCATCATAGAAATGCTGAAGAAACTCAGCTTTGAGTTTAGCAACATCCACGCTGCTGGGGCATTCCGATTTACATGCTTTACAAGAGAGACACAAATCCATTACCTCATAAATTTCTTTATGATCAAATGGGTTTGTTTTGTCGCTGTTTGTCAGAAACTCACGCAACAAATTTGCTCTTGCCCTTGTTGTATTATTCTCGTTTCGGGTAGCCATATAGGAAGGGCACATTGTTCCCCCAATAACTTCAGTTTTCCTGCATGCCGCTGTGCCATTGCATTTTTCAGCTGCTCTGAGAATTCCCTGATCTTTAGAGAAATCGAAAAATGTGGCAATTTCACGCGTTGGTTTCCCGGGCTCAAAGCGCAAAGAGCTATTCATTTTTGGGGTGTCAACAATTTTGTTGGGATTGAAAATATTGTTGACATCCCAGCTGCGCTTCACTTTTTTAATCAATTCATAGTTTGAAGCACCTATCATAAGAGGTATGAATTCGCCTCTCAGGCGACCGTCACCATGCTCCCCACTTAAGGACCCTTTGTATTTCTTTACAAGTTTTGCGGTTTCAAGGGCAATAGTGTGAAAAAGTTCGACATCACCCGGGTCTTTTAAATTAAGGATAGGTCGAAGATGAAGTTCGCCGGTTGCAATATGAGCATAGTACACGCAGCTTTTTCCTAAACCAGATAACATTTTTTCGAAATCGTCAATATAATCGGGCAGGAAAGCTGGATTAACTGCTGTATCTTCAATTACAGCAACAGGTTTTGCATCACCAGGCATGTTATTGAGCACTCCAAGGCCAGCTTTACGAAGTTCCCAAACTTTCCCGATATCGCTTCCGGTAACTAACGGAAAGCTATATCCATAGCCTGCTTCACGCATGGCGACTTCCATTGCCATGGCTTTTTTACTTATTGTTTCCTGATTTTCTTCAACAAATTCAACAATTAGCAGTGCCCCGGGATCACCATCGACAAAAAATCTGTTTTTGTTTTGAGTGATGTTTTCTTTTGTGAGATCCATCACCGTTTTATCCATTAACTCCACAGCAGCTGGCTTGAACTTGAGAGCTATCAGGTTCGCTTCAAGCGCTTGTCTGATCGTTTCCAAATGCACACAAACCAGTGCTTTATTGCGGGGTGGGAGAGGAACAAGGTTGAGTTTTATTTCTGTTGTGAAAGCTAACGTCCCTTCTGATCCAGCCAATAATTTGCAAAAATTAAATGCTTCTTTGCCAGAGGTGAACACAGATGTTTCGAGCAGTAAGTCAATAGCATAGCCAGTATTTCTTCTCCGAAGTTCCTGGTCAGGATATTCTTTTCTGATTTCTGATTGATTTTCAGGAACAGAGAGGATTTCTGAAATAGAACGGTAAATCTGCCCTTCGAGATTGGCGAGATTCTGCTTTTGCATAAAAGATTCATCACTCAGACTGCCGAAAACAGCTTCACTGCCATCACTAAGCAACGCATTGATTTCGAGGGTGTGATCGCGGGTGCTTCCATAAATGAGCGAATGAGCACCACATGCATTGTTTCCAACCATGCCTCCCATCATACAATAGTCGGCAGTAGAGGTTTCGGGACCAAAAAATAAATCTTTTGGCGCAAGATATTTGTTCAATTCATTTAAAACAACTCCTGGCTGAACCCTCACCCATTTTTCTTCTTCATTCAGCTCAAGAATGGCTGTCATATAACGTGAAACATCCACAATAATGCCATTTCCAACAACTTGTCCGGCCAACGAAGTGCCGGCAGCACGCGGTATAAGCGAGCAACCGGATTGAATTGCCAGATGAATCAGTTTTTTGATGTCTTCTTTATTTTGTGGAAGTGCAACGGCGAGAGGCTTTTCGCGATATGCTGAGGCGTCAGTAGCATAAATCAGCCGGGTTGCATCATCAATAAACAAATCGCCTTCAAATTGAGGGCGAAGGGTTTCCAGTGCCTGAAATATTTTCGACTCTCGCATAGTTGTCATGTGAAATTTCTCTTTTAAAAAGTATTAAAGCGACTATTTAGCTTCAATTAGCTATTTTCCACTTTATCGGTGCTCTCAAAAATTTTATCAGCCGATTTGGCTATGAATCCTGAATAAAGCTTGCCATCAGCATCAGGATAACGACGCGCGAATTCGTAATAACAGCCTGGAATTTCATATAATCCATCACTGAAATTAACCTGAATCATCTCTGATCTGATACTCGATTGTTCCAACAATTCGGCAGGTGTGCCTTTGATTTCACCACCTGAATCATTTAAACGAAATCCATTTTCTTTAAGTAACTCATTTACAGCCTCTAATGAAGGTAAACTCTTTAAGTGATTAACACTTACGGTGAAATGGTTGGCGCAGAAGCCGTTAACATAAAGCCATGCAGCATATTCCGATTCTTTGCGTAATTCTTCGTAAACCTCATAAGATGGCTGCCCCCAGATATTACCGCTGTAAATCAACTCGTTTGAATTTAGTAAGTTATCTGGAATACTGTCAACAAGTGATTTGACAGTTTTCTGAAGGAATGGGCTAAAATCTGCTGTTATCAACTGAGAGATAAACACCCGCGGTTGACCTTCCATTTCAAAATGCTTGGCATACAAGTGTTTAGATTCGAAGTGATAATCACCTTTATAAGTGTAACCTGCATCAACAAATACCTTTGCCAGCACTTCAATTCCAATTCGTGGGTCATCAAATGTGCGAAAAGCAATGTGGTCGTTTGCTACTGTTTCATCTCTTGAAACAAAGAGATCATAAACAGCTTGTACTGAAGGATTTTGACCTGTGTAATCTTTCCATAAACGGTTAAAAATTAATTCTGCTTGCATATTAGTTTTATTTGTGAATGATTATAACAATTGAAAGGCAATTTGGTTAGCATGTTGAATACCTAATGCCGGATATTTCTCTATAAGATTTTGATAAATGTCATTGAATGAGTGTCTTAACCCAATAAATATTTCTGGATAAAAAGTTGTAAACGCAGGTTGTTCAATAATTTGTATGTGTTGAATTATTCCTTTTGAAATGATAATTTGAAGGTTAAATTTTTGATCATAAACTTGAAGGTCCCTTTCTAACGAATAATCAGGTGAATAGCCAAAATTCCAATCCCAGCTGCTGTATTTATCATTTACCATTTGGTTTATTTCGCCAAGCTCCTCGTTTGTAAAACTCCTCATTTGAGAGATATTGAATTTCTTACAAAGGTATTCCTTAAACTCTGATTCGAAATCCGCCAAATCTAAATCATGAAGTAATGATGGACGTATATTAACTATTTCGGCTCTGTTTGACTGTATTGCTTTGGATTGATACGCATTTGGTCGAACTTCAATTGACTTATTAACCAAATGTAAGTCAGCATCAAACAGCATTGTTCCATGGTGAAGACTCCGATTGCGGTGCACATGCGCTGCGTTGCCCGAAAATTTGAGACCATTTATCGCAAGACTACTTTTACCCATTAGCTCAGCATTAACACCCAGCGAACCTAAAAACTGAAGGACAGGTTGTGCAAATCGTTTAAAATTTATTTTTTCTTCACCGTCCTTTGTGTTGGTTATAAAACTGTAATTAAGATTTCCGACACCTTGAAAAACAGTTCCTCCGCCCGAAATTCGACGCACTACAGGAATGTTTTGCGAATGAAGAAAAGGATAATTAACTTCTGCAATCGTATTCTGATGCTTTCCAACTACAAGACAGTTGTTGTTTTTCCAAAGCATAAATACCTCATCCTTAATGTGTTTGACTACAAACTCTTCTGCAGCAACATTAAAATACGGATCATTCGAATTTTTTTCAATCAGGATCATATATGCAGAAAAAGGGATGCTTTGATGGATAAATGCAAAATTAAACCTTTTTTAACCCCGTAGCTCAGAACTTTAGACTAATTTTGCACGCTTAAATTTAAAAGCCTAATATGCACGAAATCAGAAATATTGCAATTATTGCACACGTTGACCACGGAAAAACTACATTGGTTGACCGACTTTTATATCAGGTAAGATTGTTTCGCGACAATCAGGAAATGGAGGATTTGATCCTTGATAATAACGATCTGGAGCGCGAAAGAGGAATTACCATTTTAGCTAAAAATGTTTCGGTACGTTATAAAGAAACAAAAATTAATATCATTGATACCCCTGGTCACGCCGACTTTGGTGGCGAAGTTGAACGTGTGCTCAATATGGCAGATGGCGTTTTATTGCTGGTTGACGCTTTTGAAGGTCCCATGCCTCAAACACGTTTCGTGCTGCAAAAAGCTGTTGAATTGGGTCTTAAACCTATTGTTGTCATTAATAAAGTTGATAAACCCAATTGCCGCCCTGATGAAGTTCAGGAAGCGGTGTTTGATTTGATGTTTAATCTGGGCGCTACTGAAGACCAACTTGATTTCCCCACTGTTTACGGTTCGTCCAAAAATGGCTGGATGTCAGACCATTGGGAGAATATCACAACAGATGTTTCTTACTTGCTTGACACCATTCTTAAACATATCCCAAAAACAAAAAATATTGAAGGAACTCCACAGCTGCAAATCACCTCACTCGATTACAGCTCATATGTTGGTAGAATTGCTGTAGGAAGGCTCTTACGTGGAACTTTACAAGCAGGAATGAATGTTTCGTTGGTGAAACGTGATGGATCTGTAACAAAATCAACTATTAAGGAGCTTTATACCTTTGAAGGCCTTGGGAAAGAACGGATTAAAACTCCTGTTCATTCGGGCGATATCATTGCTTTGATGGGAATTGAAGATTTTGAAATTGGTGATACTGTTGCCGATTTTGAAAAACCTGAAGGTCTGCCTCCAATCCGGATTGAAGAACCAACAATGAGTATGTTGTTCACTATCAACAACTCACCATTTTTTGGTAAAGAAGGCAAATATGTAACATCACGCCATTTGCGTGATCGTTTAATGAAAGAGATTGAGAAAAATCTCGCTTTAAGGGTTGAAGATACGGAGTCACCTGATGCAATGCTTGTTTATGGCCGTGGTATTCTTCACTTGAGTATCCTTATTGAAACCATGCGACGTGAAGGATATGAGTTCCAACTTGGTCAGCCTAAAGTAATTATTAAAATTATTGATGGTCAGAAACATGAGCCAATTGAATCTTTGACGATCCTTGTGCCGGAAGATTTTGCCGGTAAAGTTATCGAACAGGTGAGCATGCGTAAAGGTGAATTGATCGAAATGCACCCAAAAGGCGACCGCATGCATCTTGAGTTCAATATTCCTTCGAGAGGTATCATCGGACTTCGTAATAATGTGCTTACTGTCACTGAAGGTGAAGCAATTATAGCGCACCGCTTTAAAGATTTTGAACCGTGGAAAGGGGATTTGGCAGCCCGTAACAACGGCGCGTTGATTTCACTTGACACAGGTACCGCGATTCCTTTTTCTATCTGGAAATTGCAGGACAGAGGTCAGTTTTATGTTCACCCTAACGAAGATGTATATATGGGTCAGGTTATTGGCGAAAATAACCGTGCTACCGATTTGGTCGTTAATGTTTGTAAAACAAAGAAACTAACCAATATGCGCGCTTCGGGATCAGATGAAAAAGTGCTGATTATCCCTGCAATACGTTTCTCGCTGGAAGAGTTCATGGAAAATATCCGTGATGACGAATACTTGGAAGTAACACCTCGCTCACTTCGTTTGAGAAAAATTATTCTCGACGAGACGGATCGTAAACGCCAAAACAAATCAAGCTAGTGTTTGTGAAAAAGTTCAACTATTTTATTATCATGATGTTAACAACGATGTTGGTTGCATCATGTGATGTTATACAGCAAGCGGGTAGTATAAGCCGTTTGAAAGAATGTGAGTTTGAAATCAATGGCGTTGATGCCGTTAATCTGGCAGGCATTGAATTACGGGACGGTATGCGATCATCTGATTTAAATACTGGCCAGATTATGCAATTGGCAAATGCCGCTTTTCAGAAAAATATGCCTTTGAAATTCAACCTGTTGATAAATGTTAATAATCCAAATACAAAGTCTGCTGCTCTGTCAAGAATGGATTATTCGGTTTTTATTGACGGGGTAGAATTATTATCAGGACAACTGAATCAGCGTTATACCATTGAAAGCGGACAAGCAATAGAAATTCCATTACCTGTTCAGGTTGAACTTTTTAAGGCGATGTCAGGTCAAAGTGCTGATGCTGTTTCAAATCTCGGTTTTAAACTTACCGGAAACAATAGCAAACAGGTTGAGTTATTATTTAAAGTAAAACCTTATATTCTTGTAGGCTTGAATGCCATACCATATCCTGGTTTTATCGAAATAAAACATCTGCTTTAGTTTGCAGCTAAAGATCAAAGTGAAATAACGAAGTTCAAAAGAACTTTTGAAAGAGCGGTTGAGGTTTCAATCGCTCTTTTTTTGGTATTTGATTTGCCTGTTGACTTTTATACTTCTTAAAAAGTTCCTTGAAAATCAATTCGTTCTGATTCGGATAGTCAAAATGAATAACAGGACTGTTTTCGAGCCAATCCTGAATTTTCGTAACACTGTCATTTTGAATGATTTGAAGCACAAGAACACCTGCATCAGCTAAAGCAGCTGCATTGCATTGTTGTTCATATTGGTTCTTCATTGGAACAACAAGCAGTTTTTTATTGAGAAAAAGGGCTTCTGATGGGGTTTCAAATCCTGCACCACAAATAACTGCATGTGCAGAAGCAATGCTTGCAGCAAAACGATCTTTTTCGATGGGAAGCACCTTGATTTTTGAATTATCCGAATGGTGTGCCATTGATTTTGAGAATATCTCTATCTGTACGCCCTTTAGTGAACTAAAAATCTCAGACAGAAAATGTTCATCATAAGCTGGTAGGTAAACCGTGATATGACCGTTGTCACTTCGTTGACAGTTCCGCAAATCCTCCCTTATTACAGGAGTAAAAATGTTAGGACTATATGATTGGAAATGAAAGCTCACGGCATCAGGAACAGGAGCATAATGTTTCAAAATAAAACTTCCGATTACATCGCTTTCATGTGGTAAAGGCACGCCGGCTTCAAACAACGCTGATTGATGACTTAATCCAATGCACGGTACTTGTTTTATTTTGCATGCCCATGCCGTAAGTGGTTCAAAATCATTTATTACAAGATCATAGTTTTCAACAGGAAGTGTTTCGTATTCTTTGATCAGCCGTGATATTTTTGCCTCACTAAATGTTTTTTTAAAATCGATTCCGCCAAACTTTCCATAGCTGAAACTTAAACCTTTGTAATGATAGCTTACAAATTCATTTACGGTAAGATTGGCTTTTGTTCCGCTTATAAGTATATCAACTGTACCATATTTTTTAAGCTCCGGGAGAAGGGTCATGGCACGGCTTAAATGACCATTACCGGTTCCCTGAATTGCAAAGAGTATTTTCATGATTGAAACTCCTCCAACAGCTTTTGAAAAAGCACTTTAGTTTTCATGTCTTCTATTGGGAGTGAAGCTTCATCTTCATTAGGAGCTTCATTTGTTAGCTCAAACATTTCCTGATGCAGGTACATCGTCCATTCTTCATCCATATATTCGAGTGCGCTCATGTTTTCGATCCAGTCTCCTGAATTTAGATAATCAATTACTTGATTGTTTATGACTGACTTACGAATTTCCGGTTGATGAATATGACCGCAAACTATTGCTTGATATCCTTTTGAGGCTGCAAGTTGAGCGGCAGTGATTTCAAAATTGTGAATGTGTTTTACAGCTGATTTCACATTGTCCTTGATGCGTTTTGATAGTGAAACTCTTCCTAACCCGAGCCAGTTGCGACTTGTGTTTACAATTGTATTGATCCAAATGAGGCTGTCATAACCAACTGCGCCCGCCTTTGCCAACCATTTGCTATGTTTCATTATTACATCAAAAACATCTCCGTGAAAGAACCAGTGTGTCTTACCATCAAGTTCAATAACGAGCTGATTTACAATATTTAGGTTGCCAATTTTGAAGCCTGCAAATCGTCTTAGAACTTCATCGTGGTTACCCGTAATGTAATAAACCTTTGTCTTTTTTGAAGCTAATCCTATGATATGCTTGATAACCTTCATGTGAGATGCCGGCCAGTAATTTTTTTTAAACTGCCACATATCAATAATATCTCCGTTTAATATAAGTATTTGTGGCTGAATGGTTTTTAAATAACTTAGAAGCTCATTTGAGCGACAACCGCGTGTCCCCAAATGGATATCCGACAGCACCACTACTTCAACTTTCCGTTTATTTTGCATAGATTTGTATAATCGTGCAAAGAACGGAATGCCCTCTTCTGACAGTGTTATGATGACATTAAGTATTAACTAAATATATGTAAATACATAGTTTACACATGATTTCAAATTTCAGAATCAAATCAAAACAGGAAGTTGAACGTGCTTATTTTGATCAATTCAGACAACTTTACAATGAAATTCCTCATGGTAAAATTATTCAGTCTGAATCACCTGATTTCATTATTCGGTCACGTCATTTTATGCTCGGAGTGGAAATTACGCGGATTTATCAGGAAAATATCATTGAAGTTTATTCTGAAACCATACCATCAATAATTTCTAAAGCGGTTTTCTTGTCAGCGTTGCATCCCATTTTAGAAAAGAAGGAATCAAAACGCCTAAGGTATCAAACGAAACGTATGAATTCAAATTGGCTGGTGATTGTCTTTGTGCGAGAATCTGCAAATCAGCCTTACAATTTTTTGAAGGAGCTGGATAACACGAGTGTAGAGTCGGGGTTTGAAAAAGTGTTTTTGCTTGATGTATATGCTAATCAGCTTATTGAATTGAAATCATAGAATAATTAAGCCTAATCAATGAGCACAAAAAAACCAGCTATGAGCTGGTTCTTCGTGTAGTTATTTCGAATGAGATCAACTGTTTTTTTGTTTTGCCCACTCTTCTTTATAATATTTTAATGGAGCAACCAAAAAACCATAATTATACATCGCGTTTGGTTTATGATGATCCATATGAGCTGTTATGGTAGCTCTCAAATAACGATTGCTGAACTTTTCTAAAAATGGTAATCTACTGTGAACCAGAACGTCATGGAAGATAAAATAAGCTAAGCCATATAAAGCTATGCCTGCTCCAATGAAAAACTTCCAGTCGAATCCGGCTTCGATGCCTGTTATAATGAACACAAAACTAGGCACTGCGAAAATCACAGCAAACACATCATTCCATTCTACTTTTCGGCCATCACGGATATGATGGTCTTTATGGAGCACCCAAAGGAAGCCATGCATCACATATTTGTGAGAAAACCAGGCAACAAATTCCATGAAAAGAAAGGCTGCAAGTGTCAATATTACAGCGAAATACCAGCTTATCATATGTTTATTTTTTTTGATTTATAATAGTTTTCAACTTCATCAAAAGCAATCCTGAACCATACTGTGTAGTTTTCGGGATGTTGATTCATGTCGTCCCGAACTGATTCCATGCTTGCGTATTTCCAACTTTCAACTTCAGTCGGGTTAATGGAAGGAGTGTCATTTGTTATTCCAACAAAAACATGATCCAGCTCATGTTCCGTCAAGCCCTGACCAACATCTGCCTTATAAATGAAATGAAACTGTTCTTCCATCTCACATTTCATTCCCATTTCTTCAAGAAGCCGGCGATTAGTTGCTTGTGCAAGTGATTCATTATGACGTGGATGCGAACAACACGTATTGGTCCACAAACCAGGCGAATGATACTTGCTATTAGCACGTTGCTGTAGCAGCATTTCGCCATCTGAGTTGAACAGAAATATCGAAAAAGCCCGGTGAAGGACACCTTTTTCATGGGCTTCCATCTTCTCCATCAGCCCAATATCCTCATCGTTTTCGTTAACAAGAACTACAAACTCATTTTCTGTCATGTCATTTGAAATTTTAAAAGTTTTAGGCTGATCGAAGTAAGTTTGCGACTATATATTTTTCTTGTGGGCTTAATACCACTTTCTTTTGCAAAAATATTAAAACTTTTCTACGAAAAACATTGTCATTAAAGGGTGACTTTTTTGTTTTGAGGATTTGGATTATAAAGCGCTTATCACCTTCAATATTTGAATTGTATGATAAAAACGAAGGAGCTTCACTTTGAATACTCAATCGCAGAAGTCTTATTTCAGCATTCGTTGGATCATCTTCAAGGGCTTGCTCTACTAATGCTTTACCTTCATTAAACCTGTTAAGTTTTAAAACGGGACTACTTTCCATATTAGCTTTAGCAGCAATGGCAACTCCAAGATAAGCGGATAAAACAGGTTCTAATTCAAAAAGATTTGTTTTCAATAGTTTTTGTAATTGATCAGGTGCAGTTTTATCCGCATCAAACTGAAAGAAAAGTAGTCTCGAATCATCAAGAACCGTTAATGTATTTGAAAAGAATATAAGCAAGCTTGTTAATATAAATATCTTCATTACAGCATGTTAAATCTGAAACGCATATAGGATGATACCAGTAATAAGTATTTGGAGGTGTTTGGTATGCGTATGCGTTTATCTTCAAGAAGTCTTTTTGCTTGCAGTCGTTTTATCTTTTTAAACAAATTGTAATAATATACATAGGCAACATAAACACCATAACGAGCTCCTGATGGCAACAGCCGGATTCCATTCAGACCATCTTTAAAGTCTTTTTCAATGTCCACTTCAATCTTCTCTTTTGCCAATGCATCAAAGTTGTTGAGGTCAAGTCCGGGGAAATAGGTGCGTCCCAAATGCTGGTGATCGTTGTTTAGATCTCTGAAAAAGTTTATTTTCTGGAAAGCAGCACCTAGCCGCATGGCAGGTGTTTTTAACGATTCATATTTCTTTTCATCGCCTTCGCTAAAAACATGAAGGCACATTAGACCAACAACTTCTGCTGAACCTAGAATGTAATCTTCATATAACATCTGATTATATTCGATTTTGTCCAGATCCATTTCCATACTTTTAAGGAAACGGTCAATATGAGCCCATTCAATTTTGTAGGTATGAACTGTTTCCTGAAAACTATTAAGGATCGGATTCAAACTAATTTTTCGATCAAGGGCTAAGACTGTTTCTCTTCGGAATTCTGCCATCAATGTTTCTTTATCATAGCCATGGAATGAGTCAACAATTTCATCGGCTAACCTTACAAAGCCATAAATAGCATAGATAGGTGCATGAAATTTCTTGTCGAAGAGCCTGATACCAAGCGAAAAAGAGGTTGTATAGGCTCTTGTTGTCAATTTGCTGATTCGAAATGAAACCTGATCATATAAGGCTTTCATAGTTTATGATTTAATTTAATGATTTCGTTAGCGGCAACTTGCCCTGATATTATAGTTGGTGGAACACCAGGTCCAGGAATAGTTAACTGACCTGTATACAGTAAGTTAGTAAGCTTTTTGTTAAACATTGAGGGTTTTAAAATTGCTGTTTGCATCAATGTGTTGGCAAGACCATAAGCGTTTCCTTTGAATGCATAATAGTCGGTTGCAAAATCTCTGTTTGAGTAAAACTTTTTGTAGATAATATTGTCTTTGAAACGAATATCAAGTGTCTCTTCGATACGCTGAATCGAGAAATCGAAATAATGCTGCCTTATTGCATCAGTATCGTTCAATCCTGGAGCAACCGGGATCAAAACAAACAAGTTTTCCATGCCGGCAGGCGCTACAGTGGGGTCAGTTTTCGAGGTACAGCTGAGGTAAACCGAGGGATTTTCGGGCCATTGCGGAGTTTCATATATTTGCTCTGCATGCTTTTCGAAGTCTTTATTAAAGATTAATGTATGATGCAAAATACCATCCAGCTTTTTATCAATACCTAGATAATATATTAATGATGATGGTGACATCGTGCGACTATCCCAGTATTTTTCATCATACATTCTGTATTGCTTTGGAAGTATGTTCTGTTCAACATGGTGATAATCAGCACTTGCGATAACAAAATCAGCTGCTACACTTCGCTTGTCAGTTACTACATTCGTTATTTTTTTTGATTCAATTTCGAATGATTTAACTTCTTCTGAGAATGAAAACTTCACTCCAAGTGAACGTGCCAACGATTCAAAACCCTCCACAACTTTGTACATGCCACCCACGGGATACCAGGTTCCAAGCATCATGTCGCCATAGTTCATGAGTGAATAAAGCGCTGGTGTTTTCTGTGCCGTTGCTCCCAAAAATAGAATAGGGAACTCCAGGATTTTTAATAATTTGGGATGCTTGAAATACTTTCGGATATAACTATAGAAAGATTGAAGGATATGCATTTTCAGCGCACCTTTCATGATATCCCAATCAACAAACTCCATCACACTTTTTGATGGTTTGAAAACCAGTTTTTTAATACCAATTTCATATTTGAAAGCAGCTTCTTCAAGAAATTTTTTCAATTTGATGCCACTTCCAGATTCTATGGATTCAAATAGCTGATAAAGAGCTTGTGTATCAGCAGGAAGTTCAACTTTGTCGCCTGACCCAAAATAAATGGTGTAAGAAGGGTCGAGCCGTTCCAGTTGATAATAGTCGGAGCTTTTCTTTCCAAAATAGTTAAAAAACTGCTCAAAAACATCAGGCATCCAATACCAGCTTGGTCCCATATCATAAGTAAATCCATCTTCAGAGAATTTTCTTGCCCTGCCTCCAGCCATATCATGCTTCTCGATCACTTCGACATCAAATCCGTGTTTGGCTAAAACACTTGCTGAAGATAATCCCGAAAAACCTGCTCCGATGATTACTACTTTCTTTTTCATATTAATTGAGTTTGTTTAAGATTTGACTCCTGAAATTAAACAGAAATTTACCAATAATGTTCAGGTAAATTCGTAGAATTCCATTAAATAATTATGCTTCCTGTTCGAAAATTAAGCATCACAATGTAGCGATTATATCGTTATGATTTGTATTGATAATTAGTTTGGTAACAAAATCTATTGTGAGTGAAAGCTTTGGGAACAAATTGATAAAACTACAAAATTTGATCAATTGGATTCTGAGCGTCAAATGACAACATATTGTCTGGCAGTGGTATAAACATAATTTAATCTGGTATCAGTTTTTGCTATTTTCAACACTTGTTTTTACTTGTGAGTTAAGGTAGAATTGCTAAAAATGAATTGAAAAAAATTATCCTTATGTTTGTAAATCTATTAATCTGAAAATTTTAACTATGAATATTGCTGTCTCTTTGGTTGCTGTTGGTTTTATGGTTTTTCTGGCACATGTTTTCGCCGAGATTTTCAGCAGAAAAAAAATTCCTGATGTTTTGATGTTGATAGTCATCGGACTTATAGTTGGGCCAATTTTAAAGATTGTTACAATTGAATCTTTTGGGATGATTGGTCCGGTTTTTACAACTATCACCTTAGTTACAATACTTTTTGAAGGCGGGACCGAACTGAAACTCGAAGAGTTAAAAAAGTCGATGCGCGGAACTTCTTTACTAACCAACCTTAATTTTTTTGCAACAATGATCGTTGTTGGTCTCATCGGTTGGTTTGTTTATGAACTAGAGCCGTTGGTTTCATTTACATTGGGAGCTATCGTCGGTGGAACTTCTTCAGCCGTTGTTATACCCTTGGTGCGACAATTGAATATTGGAAAGAAAAGCGGTACTATTTTAATTCTGGAGTCAGCCTTTAGCGATGTTCTCTGTATTGTTTTTGCCCTTGCTCTTATTGAGACAATTGAAATAGGAGAAATTAATGTCGGCTTAGTTTTTGGTAAAGTATTGGCCTCATTTGTTTTAGCTACTCTTCTTGGTTTAGCTGGTGCTATCTTCTGGTCATTGATTCTTCACAAGATTCGAACAATAAAAAACTCAATTTTCACTACGCCGGCTTTTGTATTCATTATTTTTGGTATCAGCGATTTGTTGGGCTACAGCGGTGCTATTGCGGCACTTTCGTTTGGAATAGGTCTTGCTAATATGGAAATTCTGGCATCCCCACGCATGCGCAGATATATCAACAGACAAGCAGATACATTCAATGAAACAGAAAAAGTGCTTTTTAGCGAAATCGTTTTTTTGCTTAAAACCTTTTTCTTTGTATATATTGGAATCTCCATTCAACTAAGCGATTTAAGGCCATTGCTAATTGGATTAGGAATCACCACGGTACTTTTTTTCCTTCGTATTCCTGTTGTGAGGTTTTCGATGCCCAAGGATCAAACAGATAACCGTGATCTGTATTATATGTCCGCTATATTCCCAAAAGGTTTGGCGGCAGCTGTTCTTGCCACAATCCCATTACAAAGAGGAATTGCCGGCGGTGAGTTTATTATGAATGTGACTTTTTCCATCGTTTTATTTAGCATTACTTTTACCTCTTTTTTAATTCCTATGATCGATAAAGTACCGGCAATCAGAAAGTTTTATGATGTATCTTTTACTTTTTATGGTTGGTTCAACGATCTGGTTCGGAAAACAGAGCCAACTGATAACGTACATTTAATTGGAAATAATGTCGATGACGAACCTGAACGGGGAGTAAATAGTCCATCAACTCCAGAAACAGAAAAAACTGATTTAAAAAAAGATAAATAAACTTTGCATAGGTTCAGGAAAATATCTATTTTTGCAGGCTCAAAATTTGAAACGGAATTAATATGTATTTAGACACAGTAAAGAAGTCGGAAATTTTCACAGAGTATGGTCAGTCAGCCACAAACAGTGGCTCAGCCGAAGGTCAAATTGCATTATTTACCTTCAGAATCAAGCATCTAACGGAACATCTCAAAACCAACAAGAAAGACATGGTTACCATGAGATCACTCGTTCGCCTGGTAGGTAAAAGAAGAAAATTACTCGATTATCTCAAAATAAAAGACATCGAACGTTACCGCGAAATTATCAAGAAGCTCGGTATTCGTAAATAAAAATCGACCCCTCAGGCGTCACTGAAAGGCAATTAACCACGATTGCCTTTTTTTGCATTTTCTGAGGTAGCTATCATATTCAATACTTTTTTTATGACTCCAAATGGAATTACACAATCATTCGAACTGCCCGATGGACGGTTGGTTACGATTGAAACGGGCAAGCTTGCAAAGCAAGCGGATGGTGCTGTTGTTGTGCGGGTGGGAAAAACCATGCTGCTGGCAACTGTTGTATCTGCCAAAGAAGCCAAAGAAGATGTGGATTTTATGCCACTCTCTGTTGACTACAAAGAAAAATATGCAGCAACCGGAAAATTTCCTGGAGGCTTTTTTAAACGTGAAGGTCGCCCGTCTGATTATGAGGTGCTAATCTCACGTCTAACAGACAGAGCCCTTCGTCCGTTGTTTCCAGATGACTATCACGCCGAAACACAGGTTGTTATCAATTTAATTTCTGGCGAAAGCAATGTGCCACCAGACGCTTTTGTAGCTTTGGCAGCATCTGCAGCTCTTGCAGTTTCTGATATTCCATTCAATGGGCCTATATCAGAGGCTCGTGTAGCTCGTATCAATGGAGAGTTTGTGGTTAACCCGGCCTTTGATGCGCTTGCTGAAGCTGATCTCGACCTGATGGTTGCCGCAACTATCGACAACATAATGATGGTTGAAGGGGAATCCAAAGAAGTTTCTGAAGCTGTTATGCTTGAAGCTTTGAAAATTGCACATGACGTGATCAAGGTTCAATGTCAGGCACAACTTGATTTGGCTTCCAAAGTGGAAAAAGCCAACCCTAAACGCACCTATTGTCACGAAAAAAATGACGATGAGTTGCGTGAAGCTGTTAGTGCTTTTGCATACCAGCCTTGTTATGAACTCGCTTTGAAAGGCAATCCTAACAAGCATGAGCGTTCTGCAGGATTTGAAGCAGTCAGAAGTCAGTTTATTGAAACTATCCCTGCTGAGGAACGTGACGCGAAAAAAATGCTGGTTAAAAAATATTTCCACGATGTGGAAAAGAAGGCTGTCAGAGATGCCATCCTTAATGATCGGATTCGTCTCGACGGACGTCAGCTAAATCAGATTCGCCCGATTTGGTGCGAAGTTGATTACCTTCCATGTGCTCATGGTTCAGCTGTTTTCACTCGTGGTGAAACTCAATCACTTGTTACAGTGACACTTGGTAGCAAGATGGACCTACAAACTATTGATGGAGCTGTTATCGAGGGGACATCAAACTTTTTCCTTCATTATAATTTTCCAAGCTTTTCTACAGGGGAAGCAAAACCAAACCGTGGTGTAGGACGTCGTGAAATCGGACATGGTAATTTGGCCGAGCGCGCTCTTAAACCAATGATCCCTACCGGAGAAGCTAACCCTTATACAATAAGAATAGTATCTGACATTCTTGAATCCAACGGTTCATCTTCTATGGCGTCAGTATGCGGCGGCACATTGGCTTTGCTTGATGCCGGCGTTAAAATTGCAAAACCTGTTGCAGGTATTGCAATGGGTTTGATCTCAGGCGAAAAAAATGGAAAGTTTGCCGTTCTTTCTGATATCTTAGGTGATGAAGATCATCTCGGAGATATGGACTTTAAGGTAACCGGAACAAAAGACGGTATCACAGCTTGCCAGATGGATATCAAAGTTGACGGACTTACTTACGAAGTACTCGAGATGGCTCTGGAACAAGCGCGTCAGGGAAGATTACATATTCTTGGAGAAATGGCTAAAACCATTACCGAACCTCGTGAGGATTACAAGGACTTTGTGCCTCGTATCGAGAAAATGATCATCGACAAGGAATTTATTGGTGCTATCATCGGACCTGGTGGAAAGATCATTCAGGAAATGCAGCGCGAAACCAATACCACTATCGTGATCGAAGAGAAAGGTAATTTTGGTGTAATCGACATCGTTTCAGCTAACAAAGATTCCATCGAACTGGCTAAAGCCCGTATTCGTGCGATCGTTGCTGTGCCTGAGATTGGTGAGATATATCTTGGAACAGTTAAAAGTCTCATGCCTTTTGGAGCATTTGTAGAAATCCTCCCAGGTAAAGACGGACTTTTGCATATTTCAGAAATTGAATGGAGACGTCTTGAAACCGTTGAAGGAGTTTTGAAAGCTGGAGATAAAATCAAAGTGAAACTCATTGGGGTGGATGCCAAGACGAATAAAATGAAGCTTTCCAGAAAAGTTTTGCTCCCAAAACCAGAAGGTTATCAGGAAGAAAGACCATCGGAACCCCGATCAGAATACCGCTCAGAACACCGTTCTGACAATCGTTCGGAGCACCGTTCGGATAATCGTCCTCCCCGCAACAGGGACCGTAACTAATCTGATTTTTTAACGTAAAACAAGCCAAATAAAGCATTTCTGGATTCATGAGGCAACTAAAAATTACTAAACAGGTTACCAACAGGGAAACCGCATCTTTGGATAAATATCTTCAGGAAATTGGTAAGGTAGAACTTATTACTGCTGAAGAAGAAGTAGAACTTGCACAACGCATCAAACAAGGTGATCGTGCTGCTTTGGAAAAACTTACCAAAGCAAATTTGCGTTTTGTGGTATCAGTTTCCAAACAATATCAAAATCAGGGATTAAGTCTTCCTGATTTAATTAACGAAGGTAACCTCGGCCTAATCAAAGCTGCACAACGTTTTGATGAAACCCGCGGATTTAAGTTTATTTCATACGCTGTTTGGTGGATTCGTCAGTCAATTCTTCAGGCTTTGGCCGAACAATCACGTATTGTGCGACTTCCTCTTAATAAAATTGGTTCGATTAATAAGATCAACAAGGCCTATGCCAAACTCGAACAGGAGTTTGAACGTGAACCTAATGCTGAGGAAATTGCTGATGTTCTTGAAGTTACTGAGAACGAAGTTAAGGAGTCGATGAAAAATGCTGGCAGGCATGTTTCGATGGATGCTCCGCTGATTCAGGACGAAGACAATACAATGTACGACGTTTTGCGAAGTGAAGAAGCCATTACTCCTGAAACAGAACTCTTGTATGAATCACTACGTAAAGAAATAGACAGAGCTATTTCAACATTGACTCCACGTGAGTCGGATGTGATCAAGCTTTATTTCGGATTGAACGGAAGCCACCCCATGACATTGGAAGAAATTGGAGAGAAATTTGATCTTACCCGTGAACGTGTTCGTCAAATCAAAGAAAAAGCCATTCGTAGGTTAAAACATACAAGCAGAAGTAAAATCCTGAAAAGCTATTTAGGATAATCCTCTTAAGTATTTTAATGAAAGAGCTACCCAACCGGTAGCTTTTTCGTTTTGGTACTTGATTTTTTTGTAAAAAAACTTTTCAAATGCTTTTCAGTTATTTCGCTACTTTTGCATCCATAACATAATTTATGTTACATAAGATAACGAATTGAAATGAAACCTCTTATAGCACCATCTCTTTTATCATCTGATTTTCTAAACCTTGGTGATGCAATTCGAATGATTGACCAAAGCGAAGCAGATTGGATTCATTGTGATATCATGGATGGAGTTTTCGTTCCAAATATTTCTTTCGGTCTGCCAGTTCTGCATTCAGTAAGTAGGGTAGCTCAAAAGCCTTTAGATGTTCATTTGATGATTGTTCAGCCTGAGCGTTATATAAAAGCCTTCAGGGAAGCAGGAGCATCGTATTTGTCTGTTCACTACGAAGCATGCACACATTTGCATCGCACTTTGCAGGAAATCAGAAATGAGGGCATGAAGGCCGGAATTGTTCTCAATCCTCATAGTCCGGTTTCATTACTTGAAAGTATTTTGGAGTCAGCTGATTTTGTTTTACTTATGTCGGTGAACCCAGGATTTGGAGGGCAGTCATTCATTGATCAGACATACAATAAGATTTCTGACTTAAAGGAAATGATCGTAAAAAAAGACCTGGATGTATTAATAGAAGTAGATGGAGGTGTTGGATTGCATAACGCAAGTAAGCTAATTACAGCAGGCGCTGACGTACTAGTTGCGGGAAATGCAGTTTTTAAAACAAATGATCCCCTGGATGTTATTAAAAAGTTAAAAAATTCTTAAAAAACTTTAATTTACATAAGTATTTATTTTAATTTTGCTCCATTCTTCCCAAACAGATGCACCAAATATTAACCAGAGATTCCGGAACTACACAGTTCCAAAAAAGGCCCGAGTCATTAGATCAGATGCCCAATCTGGTTGGTAAAACACTTATGATCGTTGAAGATGTGCCTTCAAATTATCAATTACTAAATGCGTATTTGGGAAAATCAGGTGCCCGCTTGATTCATGTCGATAATGGCCTTGATGCAGTAAATCTGATAAAATCAAAAACTCCTGTTGATTTGATAATTATGGATATCAGGCTTCCGAAACTTAATGGTTTACTTGCAGCCAAAGAGATTCGTAAGATGTCACGAACGATTCCTATTATTGCTCAAACAGCCTTTGCAATGCAATCCGACAGGGAAATGTGCCTAGGTGCAGGCTGTGACGAGTTTTTAGCTAAGCCGTTCCGTAAGCATGAACTGATGCAACTTATTGCATTATTCATTTAGTAACTTTTCACGTCTTTTTTAAACAAAATTCTTAGTGGCAAATCTATATGATTTGTTAAGTTTAAGTATTTTGAGAATACTTTCCCAATATCCTTCTGATGGACTCAATTGTTTTAGTCGCTTTATTCATTTAAACACAAATGAATTGTATTTTTGTAAAAAAATACTTTACCCATGAATGATTTATTATTGAGTCTTCAGCCAGAAAAGGTTTGGAGTTACTTCAGAGAAATTACACTGATTCCACGACCATCAAAGCAAGAAGAAAGAATTAATCAATATTTGATTGATTTCGCTATAAAGCATCAACTTCAGCATGCACAGGATGAAGTTGGAAATGTGTTTATTTATAAAAAAGCAATGCCGGGTTACGAGCATCTGAAGACAACAGTTTTGCAGAGTCATGTTGACATGGTATGCGAAAAGAACAGCGACAAAATACATGATTTTTCAACGGATCCTATTGAGGTTCGATTGGTTGATGGTTGGGTGAAAGCTAACGGAACAACGCTTGGTGCAGATGACGGTATTGGGGTTGCTGCTCAATTAGCGATCCTGGCTTCCGATGATATTCCGCATGGACCAATCGAGTGCCTTTTTACTGTAGATGAAGAGACAGGGCTCACAGGCGCTTTTGGATTAAGTAATGAAGCTTTAAAAGGTAAAATATTACTAAACCTTGATTCTGAAGATGAAGGAGAACTTTTTATTGGATGTGCCGGAGGTAAAGATACGGTTATTGAACTTCCGTATTCCAAAGAAGCTTGTCCTGAAGGTATGAAGGCATTCATGCTGAACATAAGTGGTTTAAAAGGCGGGCATTCGGGTGACGATATTCACAAAGGACTGGGTAATGCCAATAAACTTCTTAATAGGATCTTATACGCTTCTGAAAAACAATTTCAAATTCGCATAGCTCACATAGAAGGAGGAAATTTGCGAAATGCACTTGCCCGTGAAGCATCAGCAACTGTTGTTGTTTCACAAGCCAATGCTGAAAAATTTGAAGCACTTGTTGCTGAACTAAAAGCCAGTATTTGTAATGAGTTTGCTGTTACTGAGCCACTTCTTGCTATAACTTTAACAAGAGTTGCAAATGTACCTTCTGAAGTTGTAGTGTTTGCCGACCAACAAAAATTATTACGCAGTTTGTATGCTTGCCCTCACGGCGTGATTGCATACTCACAAACCATTCCGGGTTTCGTTGAAACCTCTACAAATCTTGCTTCAATACGCATGGAAGCTGATTATTTTCTAATCACTACCAGTCAACGTAGTTCGCTGGAGTCGGCTAAAGAAGATATTGCAAATATGGTAAAAGCAACTTTTGAACTTGCAGGTGCTAAAGTGACCCAAAGCAATGGTTACCCTGGATGGGCTCCCAATCCGGAGTCGGAGATTCGGGAAATTACGGTCGCTTCCTATTTAAATCTTTTTAATGAACAGCCACAGGTTAAGGCGATTCATGCAGGGCTCGAATGCGGCCTTATTGGTGATAAATATCCTGGAATGGATATGATCTCCTATGGTCCAACGATCAAAGGTGCACATTCACCCGATGAGCGCATTGAAATTAGTTCCGTACAGAAATTTTGGGATCTCACATTAGACATCTTGAAAAATATTCCTTCTGAAAAAGCTTAACGGGAGGAACTAAAGAGTTTCTTTTATAAAAATGCCTTGGTAGTTTTTTGTTTAAGGATGATGATTGATCACATCTTAAAATAAAGGAACGTCGAGGCATATTTTTATTTTATAAGGATGATATAATCAGTATTCATAAGCTTTTCTTAACATCTGAAAGAAAAGTAAAATAAAAGTGCTAAAAAACTTGATTTCAGCTATGTATATTTGTATATTTAGGGTGTTGTAATCATTAACCTAAAAAATAGAAATCATGGAAAAAGAAGTATCAATCAGCATAAAGTGTCCAATTTGTGGCAAATCATTGATGGAAGAGGGTGTAATGATCCATGACAGACCAAGTGTTAAAGTGAACATCGAGACTGAACACGACAGAGGAGTACTATGGTTGAGTTGCGTGTATGGCGATTGTACCAGAAAATTAGATATTGACATCAGTGATGGCGAGATAGTTGACATGTTTTGTCCGCATTGCAACAAGGAGCTTTCAGTCGAAGAAAATTGTTCGGAATGTGGTGCACCCATGGTATCATTTGTAATTAAAGCCGGAGGTGTAGTGCGTATATGCTCAAGGAAGGGTTGTGAAAATCATCACATTGTTTTCAAAGAGATCGCAACTGAGCTTTCAAAATTCTATTTCGAGTATGGGTTTTGAGGGTCCGACTAGCAAATCCGGGGTAATTGCTCACCAGCAAGCATATCAATAACCCGTGTGCTTCCAAAAGCAGTTTTCAGCCACGCCTGACCTGGATGTTGTGAAACTATTTCGCCAATAATAGCTGCTGCCGCACCTTTTGGATGGCTTCGAAGTTGGTTAACAACTTTTTCGGCATCTTTTGACGAAACGATTAAAACTACTTTTCCTTCGTTAGCAACATAAAGTGGATCGAAACCAAGCAATTCACACATTCCCCTTACATTTTCGCTCACAGGGATTGTTTCTTCGTATAAAAGTGCGCCAAACTGCTGATTTTCGCACACTTCGGTAATCACTGTACCTAATCCTCCACGCGTGGCATCGCGCATAAAATGAATCTCATCTGTAATCTCAGTAATCGAATGAATTAATTCGTGGAGGCAAGCACAATCAGAAAGGATTGGAGCGCTCAAGTTCAGCTCGTTTCTGGCAGCCATCACAGCCATTCCATGATCTCCGATACTTCCATTGATGATAATTTTGTCGCTTACCTGAATTTCTCTCTCATTGATATTTTTTGCGTCACCACCAATGATTGCTCCCACGCCCGATGTTGTGATAAATAATCGATCGCATTTTCCTTTTTCAACAACTTTAGTATCACCTGTAACAATTTGAACTCCTGCATTTTGAGCTTCAATTGCCATGCTGTTTACAACTTTTTCAAGTTCTTCATATGGAAAACCCTCCTCAATGATAAATGAAGCACTTAAAAATAATGGTTTTGCACCAGAGACAGCTAAATCATTCACTGTTCCGGCAACAGCCAGTTTTCCAATATCACCTCCCGGAAAAAAAAGTGGGTTTACAACAAATGCATCGGTTGTAAAGGCAAGCATGTCTGAAGGAAATGGTAAAACAGCTGCATCTGTTTGTTTATCAAGTACATTATTACGAAAGGCTTTTATAAAAAGGTTTTGTATGAGTTCATGTGAAAGTCGTCCGCCACTTCCATGTCCGAGTAATATAACAGGTGATTTTTTCATTTATCATTTTTTTTATAGCGAAAGGAAGCAGCACAAGCCCCTTCGTTGGAAACCATACAAGCCCCAACAGGATCGGACGGTGTGCAGACTTTACCGAATAGCTTACAATCCGAAGGTGTTGCAACGCCCTTTAGAATACTTCCACAAATACAACCTTTGTCTTCGCGGGTTGGTTCAACATCCACCGACATCATTTTTTCGGCATCAAATTCTTCATATTTAGACCGGATGCCCAAACCGCTAAGCGGTAAAACACCCAAACCGCGCCACCAATCATCTCTCAGCTCAAATACTTCGTCGAGTAACTCAAGTGCTTTCGGATTTCCTTCAGGTTTTACAACTCTGCTATATTGAATCTCGACCGAAGGCTCATTTCTTTCATGTTGAAGAACAAGCATATAAATAGACTGGAGAATATCTAAAGGCTCAAAACCACTTATGACAACTCCCAATTTGTATTTTTCAGGGATGAACTCAAACATCGACGAGCCGGTAACAGTACTAACATGACCTGGCCCAATATATCCGTCAATTTTTACACCCTGATCAATCAAAGCAGCCATTGGTGGGGGCATTATTTTATGAGCGCTCAACACGTAAAAATTAAAAAGCCCGGCCATTTGGGCTTTAATAATACCTGCAGCGCTGCCAGGGGCAGTTGTTTCGAAACCAATACCAAGAAAAATAACTTTCTTTTGACGATTTTTTTTTGCCAGTGTTAATGCATCAAGGATAGAATAGACGATACGAATATCAGCACCTGTTGCCTTTTCTCTGTCGAGGGTTGAAGTTGAACCCGGGACACGGATGAGGTCGCCATAAGTGGCAATGATTACTTCCGGTAAACGGCTGTATGCAATAGCTTTATCAATGTATGCCCTGTCGGTAACACAAACCGGGCAACCAGGGCCTGATACCAGTTGAATATGATCGGGGAGGAGCGATGGAATTCCAAATCGTTGTATAGCCATTGTGTGTCCTCCACACACCTCCATGATACGCATGGGTTTATGTGATTCGAATCGAATTCGGTTCGACAACGAGATTATTTTCTCCTTATCGCGGTATTCATCAATATATTGCATAAGGTTTAGCTAAACAATTCGTGTGCCTGTCTCCCGTTCTTCCTCGTCCAACATTTCATTGAAGGACTCATATTCCTCAAAAAGAGCAAGAGTAGCTTCTGCCTCTTCTGGACTGATTTTCTGTAATGCAAAACCAGTGTGAATCAATACAAAATCGCCAACCTGAATATCATTCAAATCCAACATTTGCAAACTTGCATTTGAGGTAACACCTCCAACAGAACAAACCGCCATATCACCTTCGATGGATTCAATTTTGGCAGGAATACTTAAGCACATAAATAATGAATTTAAAGCCAAAAGTAAGAAAAAATGTGGTTAGCCTGACTGAATGTCCTATTGACTCATATATGCTTTATGTGCTGTGGAAGTTGTAACAAGGAGTTTTACAAAGGTTTACACGTTTTGTTTTGATACGCTTTTGTTAGATCATTCTTTAGAATGATTGAATAATCACAGTCTAACCAGATTATTACGAACGGCATAGCGAACCAATTCCGAGTTGTTTCGAAAACCAATTTTCTTAAAAATGTTAGATTTATGAACTTCAACGGTTCGTTTGCTAATATGTAATTGTTCAGCTATTTCCTGACTTTTTAATCCTGATGCAAAAAATGGTATTAACTCCAATTCTCTTTCGGTCAACACGCTGCCAACAAGTTTCTTTTGTTTCGATCTATTTCCCAATGCTTCCTCAGCAATAAATTCTGCAACTGTACCTTTGAACCAGGTTTTGCCTAGCGTTAAGGCTTTTATAGCATCGAGCATTTCATCAGCACGCGATCCTTTCGATACAAAACCCCTTACTTTGGCTCTTACCGCATCCATTACATACTCCTTTGTGAAATACATTGAAACCATGAGTATTGGCAGATTTGGATTCTCAGCATTAATTTCACGAGCTGCAAATATCCCGTTATAAATGGGCATTTCATAATCCAGCATAACAAGATCAGGTGAAGTTTCACGCATTTTAAGTAACGCTTCAAGTCCGTTTGTTGCCTCAACTACTTCTGTTACAAATCCTGAGCTTAAAAGCAGATTTTTTAAACCATCACGTACAAGTGAGTGATCTTCAGCAATTAAAATTTTCATAATTGATTTTTATTTGTGTCAAATTTTAGATTTACTTTGAAAAGATAATCAGTTTCAGCAAACTGGATTTCAGCTCCTATCAAGGCCGCGCGTTGTTGCATAATTCGAATTCCCATACCGCTGTTTCTGTTGTTAACACGCTTCTTGATCCCTTGGCTGATGAGCTCGATTTGAAACAGGTTATACTCATTTGTTATAAGCATTGATGCTTTTCCCTCTGAGGCATGTTTTATCACATTGGTAAGTGATTCTTCGCAAATGCGAAAAATATTGGATTCGACAAAGCTTGTGTGATGAAAAAGATCACCCTTCCAGTCGAAAACAAGTTGAATATGATTTTCGTGATGGATGTTTTTGATTAGGTTTGATAGTCTCGTTTTTAAGTCAACCACTGAATCACTTTCCTGCTCAATTTTGTGTGCAATATTTCGGATTGCCCAAATTGCATCTACAACGCGGTCTCTCACCGCTTCAAGACTTTTATTTAATTTGTGATCAACACATTGAAGCAGAAGACCTTCGATTGTAAGCTTAACAGAAACCATCAATTGGCCAACATGGTCGTGAATTTCACGTGAGATACGCCTGCGTTCATTTTCTTCTCCGGCTAAATATAAAATGAGTTCAGAATAAGCTTTTTTATCACTTTTTTTTGCAAGATTGTCGAAAGCGTTCCTTTCTTCAATTATTCTTAAGTCCTCAGTAAGGTCGTTTATCGACATGAGAACATAGGCTTTTTCAGATTGCGAAAAATAAACAAAAGAAGCCTGTGCAATAAATGAATTACCAGCCGACTTTTTGAGCTGCAATCCAGCTATTAATGTGTGTTTTTGATGAAGTAGCGTTTTAAGTTCCTCAGCATGAAGTGAAATGCTTTCAATTGAACAGTGGTCAAAAATATCTGTATTTGAGCCAAATAGAACCTTAGCCGCGTTGTTGAATTCGACAATCTTATCTTTTTCAATGTCAATGAGAAGCATTGGATCATTTGTAAGATTAAAAAGGGAGCGATATCGAAACTCGCTTTCCGAAATTTGAACTGAATTTTGATAGTGCCTAACAATATTTCTTAGAATTCCAATCAATTCGAATGATTTGAAATTCTTTTCGAGATAATAATCAGCTCCGCTTTCGTATGCTTTTTTGGTTCGTTCATCATCTTTAATGATCGAAGTTGCAATCACGTATGGATAGTAACCTGTTGATAATGAACGTAAATACTGAATAAAAGCATCAGGATGTACATCTGATAACATTAAATCGAAAATGATAACAAGCGGTTTGTTTTCGCTAGCAAGCTGAATTGCCTCCTGCAAACTTTCAGCATGAATCGTTTCGAAAAAACCAGTCGGAATAATGCAACTAGCAATATATTTTCGAATTAGAAACTCACTATCAACTATTAATGCCTGAAATGGCATAGACTGAAAATTTAGCGAATTATTCAATTGATCCATTTTTTTGGTTTTTTAATCAAATGGAATAATACAAGTTACTGTTATTGATTTTTCCGGTTCACTTTCAATTTCGAGGGAGCCACCGGACATCTGAAGCATTTGTGAAGCAATAACTAGTCCGAATCCTAAACCTTGCTGTTCGAATTGCTGGCGCCCAAACTGCATATAAGCGCCAATTTTTTCAATTTCATTTTTCTGCATGCCTCTTCCTTCATTGAATATGGTTAGATGATACGATTTGTCGGTGACGGTACCTCTTACCTTTATTGTTGATGATGGTGTTGAGAATTTGAAGGCATTATCGAGTAGTTCGTAAATAATTTTTCGTAAAAACTCCTCAGGAAGATGCAAAACGGATGTGCTTTCCAGGTTTAAAAGGTAAGGCTGTTTGTATTTCTGTGTTGCTACGAGATTGTAAATCACTTCGTTTGCAAGATATTCAATGTATTGTCCATCATATGTAAAACTACGAGGGATTTTTTTTATCATTAGTTGAATGTAAATCAGGTAGTTTTCAACAAGTCGATGCAATCGTAGACCTCCCTTATGTATATAGGTTCCAATCTCAGCGATTTCGTTGCTTGTAAAATTTTCAGGCATATCAGCCAGCATACTTCCAAAACCAATAATGCTATTCAGTGGTGTGCGTAACTCATGCGGTAAGTGCATGATTATTTGTTCACGTAATTCACTGAGTGCCATATTTTTATTTTGTAAAACAACTTCATGCTTCGCAATGCGAGTTTTCAAGGAGTTAAGAAGGTCAGTTCGTGAAAATGGTTTAGTAATATAATCATCGGCTCCCATAATCATTCCAGCTCTTATATCCTCTCTTTCGGCAAGTGCCGACATAAATAGAAATGGAATGTCGAAACCTGCTTTTTGGACAAGGAAATTTAAAACTTCTTTCCCCGAAAGCTCAGGCATCATGATGTCGCTTAGAATAATGTCTGGCGCGGCTTCCAAGGCAATCTCCAGACCTTTTCTTCCGTTCTCAGCCTCCAAAACTTCATAACCTTCGAAAGATAACCATGTTACAATTTCTTCTCTTAATGCTGCTTCGTCCTCAATTACTAGAATTTTTTTCATAAATATTTGGTTTTAATTGATTTTATTTTGAGTGTTTAGCTATTGCTCTGATGTTTAAACTGACAACTTACTGTTGTTCCTTTGTTTATGATACTATGAACTTCGATAGATCCATTGTGAAGTTCAACAGCCTGTTTTATAATGGGTAAGCCAAGACCAGTTCCCTGAATGTTTGTTACGTTGTTTGCTCTAAAGAATGGGGTGAACAGATGAGGCAAGTCAGCTTCTGGTATTCCAATTCCTTGATCTACTATTTGTAAAAGAATATATTCATTGGTCTGCTTTAATTGGATTTTTATTTCGGTTTCGGGCAAAGAAAATTTTATAGCGTTTGTTAACAGGTTGCTGATGATTTGACGCATAAGTTTCTCATCGAAGAGGAAAGTTAGTTTTGGAATATCACTTTTAACAATAATAGTGTGTGTTGTTTCAGGATGTGTACGGAAATCATTTGCAATATCGCAAACAAAAGCGAGCAGATCTCCAATAACAGGTTCAAAACTTATTTTTCCTTCTTGAATTTTAGCCAGATTTAAAACATCGTTCATAACATTTTTAAGATATCCAACCTGAGAAAGGATTTTTTGAAGTCGTATATGAAACTGTTCTTCATTAAGAGAGTTTTTATATGCAATTAGGGTTTCAGTTGTTGCTTGAATGGTAGCTAAAGGTGTCCGAAATTCATGAGATGCCATTGAAACAAAGCGTGATTTAAGCATGCCTAGCTGTTTTTCAGCTTCGAGAGTTTCGCGGAGTGATTGTTCGGCCTGTTTTAGCCTGGTAACATCAGAGGCAATACCTACCAAACGAATGACTTTTCCAGTGGCGTCGGTAATTTTTTGATTTTTGACTCTTATCCATTTTTCTTGTCCTTCCACAATAATTCGAAATTCAGCGTCAATATTATTCATGGTTTGAAGGAGAAACTCATAAATGTTTTTAACCATTTCAAAATCATCAGGATGAATAAGCTGAACACCGGCATTCATATTTTCAACAAAAGCCATCGGCGACAATTTTGTAATACGCTCAAACGCTGGATTTATGTAAAGGGTTTCCAGTGTAGCAGCATCACGAAGCCAAAATACATCATCAACATTTTCGGCTAATTGTCTGAATTTTTCTTCACTAAGACGTAATAATTGCTCAGCTTCTTTCTGGTGTGTGATGTCGATTACCGAACCTTCGATATAGCTGATTTCACCAAGCTCATTTCTCACTAATCGCGCATTTTCGCTTACATAGAATTGATTTCCGTTAACATCATTCCATGTAGATTCTACATCCATAATTTCACCTTGTGACATGAGTTTATCGATAAAAGCTTGTCTTTTTACTTTTGTAACAAGACCAGAGCTGATGATATTAATGTTTAGAAATTCTTCAACATCCTTATAACCATGAAACAAAGCCAGAGCCTTGTTAGCCATTAATATATTACCATCCAGGGAAGTGCGGTAAAGACCGATTACACTATTATTATATATGCTTTTAAATTGCTCTTCGCTTTCTTTTAGAGCCAGCTCTATCCGCTTTCGGGATGTAATATCGTTTATCGTTCCAGATAACTTCACCGGCAATCCCTCATTATCAATTTCAACAACGCTGCCTTTTACCTGTGCCCACCAAATGCTTTTATTAGGTTTTAAGGCTCTGAATTCGACAGTAAAGGTGCGGATAAGCCCACTGATCGATTTATTTACTTCCATCATAAAAGGTTCATAATCATCCTTATGAATATGATCGAGTACTTGATTTATTTGAAAATTATTTTTGCTATAATTTAAACCGCTTATTCGCCCAAAAACCTTGTTGATGGAAATGGTGTCGGTTGTTAAGTCTACATTCCAGATTCCTGTCCCTGAGGCTTCGGAAGAAAGATTAAGATTTGTTTCACTTTCAATTAATGCTTTTTCGAATCGAATCCTTTTTTGGGCGTTGACAAACATTTCAGCCATAAAGCGTAACAAGACAACTTCAGACTCTCTCCAAATTTTTTTGTTTTTAACAGAATCAAACCCAAGGAAACCTGATAGTTTTTCATCAATATAAATTGGGACTGTAATGAGCGAATTAATCTCTTGCGGCTCAAGGATGCTTCTCAATGTTGAAGTGACAGGCAAAAGTTGGATGTCTTCAACAATCATTACTTCATTTTTAAGATGTTTTTCTAACCAATCTTGCAGGTCATCAATAGAAAGATTTTGTAATTCAGTTATTTGAGGTTCAATACCTATATTACACCACTCATAGGTATTCGAAGTGGTTTGATTTTCAAAGTCGTAATTAAAAAGGTACGAACGATCGGTCTCAGCAAATTTTCCAACCTCAGCTAAGGCATGTTGAATGGCTTCATCGAGTTGATTAATAGGTAAATTTATAAAGTTTACAGCCATTTCCATGAGTATCTTTTGCAGGGAGGAATTAAAGATCAATTCTTTTTCCAGATCTTTCCGTTTGCTAATGTCGGTATTTGTACCTATCCAACGAATGGGTTCTCCATCTTCATTGTGAATAATTTTGCCCTTTGTTTGCACCCATTTCCACTCGCCCGTTTTGCATTTTAAGCGACATTCCACATCGTAGCTTTTTCTTTTTTGATTGAGGTATTCTTCCATGGCTTGAGTGATCACCTCAGCGTCATCAGGATGCCACAACTGCTTCCAACCTTCAAAAGTGTTTTCAATTTCTTCGGGTTGGTAGCCCAACATACTTTTCCATGTATCAGTATAATAAACTCCACCATTTTGCATGTCCCAGTCCCAGAGACCAGCCTCTGTAAAACTTAAGGCGAGGTCGAATCGCTCTTCATTTTGTTTTAAGATAATTTCAATTTGTTTACGTTCGCTTATGTCACTGATAATACCTTCAATCCTTATAACATTATCATTTTCGTCTTTCACAACATGCGTCTGATCGAGCAACCATTTAATCTGACCTTGAGGAGTAATGATACGGTACTCTAAAGTTCCTTCATTAAGATTCAATATGTCCATGTTTCCTGATTGAAACAATACAACATCATCAGGATGAACCAGATTAAACTGAATCTGTGGATCTTTCATGATTTCCTCAGGTGAGTAACCAAACATTTGTTGGCAGGAGGGACTTATGAAAGTCATCTTGTTATCAGGCATTTCAGCTGACCAAATGACTTCGTGCAGCGAATTGAAAATAGCCTGTAACTGTTCTTTGCTTTTTCTGAGATCTTCTGTAATATGTTTCTTATCAGTGATATCTGTAATATACCCATGCCAAAGAACAGCCTCATTAGAAAGTTTTTGTGGTACAGAATTTCCTCTCATCCAGCGTTTACCCTTCTCTGGTAAAATGACCCTGAAATCAATCTCCCATGGCTGAAGCGTATTGAATGAAAGCTGAATGCTTTGGTTTAAATGAACAATGTCATCTTTATGAATGCGTCGAAAAGGCAAGGTAGGATCATTCTGAATTTCAATTGATGTATATCCAAAATGATCAATGACTTGTTTGCTAAGAAATGGGAAATTAAATGATCCATCTGTATTAAGTTGAAATTGAAATAGCACACCTGGAAGGTTCGCTGTGAGGTCATTTAATAAGTTGTCGTTTTTCCTGATGGTTTGTTCCTGCTCTTTTCTTAGGGTTATATCGCGACTCAATCCAACAATACCTATAAGATTGTTATTCAAATCATAAAATGGTGCTTTGAGAGTTTCCAGCGGAACAATTCTTCCATCGGGATAAGTTACTATCTCTTCGAAGATGTGTTTTTTTTGTGTTTTCGCAATAACTTCATCCTGTCTTAAACGATTCATTGCCAGATCAAAAGGTAAAATATCGAAATCTTTTTTCCCAATAATTTGCTCTGTTTCTAATCCCAACATTCTTTCGAGCTCATGATTGCATCCCAGATAAGCTCCTTTTGTATCTTTATAGTAAACAACATCAGGGATCGATTTTAACAAACCTGATAGCAAAGCTTTTTCGTGAGCAAGGGCCGCCTTGGAGTTTACTTGTTCTGAAATATCAAAGAGAAATGAAATAAACAGATCATCATGAATTTTAACCCCATGAACCGAGCCCCAGAATTGAGATTGATCCTTGCGAAGAAGCAGCACATCTATAATGGCAGTTTCGTTGTTAAGAACTTTTTCAAAATGTTCTTTTCCGGCTTGATGAAAATCGGGATGCACAATTTCTATCAGATTCATTCCAATAATCTCATCTTGATTATACCCAAATAATAGGAGCGATTCTTCGTTAACTAATACATAATTGCCTTGCCGGTTTACTGCCATGATACCCACTGGAGCATTTTCGATGAAGGATCGCATCATCTTTTCGCTATCATTCAATTCGTTGAAATAGTGATTTTTACTTACTATTAGCGAAAGAATTCCAGTAGCAAGGTTGGCTCGTTCTATTTCAGTTATTGTAAATTCATGCGAAGAATCAAATCCTATAATAAGTGCACCGTATTTTTTTTCATTGCTAATAATGGGAATCCCCAGCAATGATTTGCTTGAGAATTCTTTTGCAATATCGGCGCTGAGATAAGGGCTGTCGAAGACGTTCTCAACAATAATGGCTTGTCCCTCTTCCATAAGAGAGGAGGTGAGTGTTCGTTCGTTCTCATTACCAGTCTTGAGGTGATATTCAATTGAATTATCATCGGCAACCAATGGCATGGTGCGATTCTTAGCCTCATCCCAGGAAGTAACAAAGCAATTATCTGCTTTGAAAAGGTCTTTAACTTGTTTAGCAAGAAATTCGAGTAGTTCTTCTTTTGTTGTTAGATTGAGTGCTCCATCTAACATACTCAATAGTTTTCTTAAAAACCGCTCATTATTGCGTATGGCTTCTTCAGAGGTTTTAGCTTTGGTTATATCTCTTATAATGGACAGAACTTCCTTTTCAGAAACAGGAATAATCCTGTTTTCATAATGAT
>CAYXCZ010000016.1:0-95785 GCA_964463695.1 uncultured Lentimicrobiaceae bacterium
TTCAGGTGGATTGAGCAAATTCAATGGTCAAAGATTTCAAAACGAGAACATCGAAAGTAATTTTCGATTTTCTACCGGACTCGATCTGCTTGTGCAGCTAAACAAAAACAAACACATTCAACCCTTTGCCGGCTGTTCCTTTTATGTTCTACAAAGCAATCTCGTTTATCCGCAGGATTGGAGCTATGTGGAAGAGGATAACCATTTTAGGTTTAACTTTCTACGAATTCCCATAGGTATTGATGTGCCTGTTTTCGAACAGTTTGGCATTCGACTAGCACTGTCCAATAGCTTTTTGGTGGGAGGAATCGAAACGAGTCCCGAAGCAACAAAATACGAATTTGGCATGCAACCCGGCATCTATTACAGCCTGAATAAATGGAAAGTTGGCTTCAATTATTATCGTGGTTTCACCGATGTTTTTAATCAAGCTGAACCATCACAAAATACATATTATTGGAAAGTTTCCAACAGTGCATTCTACTTCACAGTTGGTTATAAGTTGGTCTCGTTTTAGTGCTGTTAATAATATTAGTCAGTCGGTTTGAAAACCGGCTGGCTTTTGAATCATTAGATTGATCCTTTATGAGTTATCCCGGTTGGCAAAAAAAGTGAAACACCTCCTGAAATCATCCTAAAACCAGGGCTTTCAACCGCGTAATTAAAGCGTCGAGCGAAACCACATCAACACCTTCTTTGAACGACCAGCTGCTCTGAGTAGGAATCACCACAAATGAATGAAAAGGTCTGATATCCTCAATTGCATTGTAATTGCCCCTGGAAAGTGTGGGTTGTGGGTTGGTTTTGCATTCAATCACAAAAACGTTATTTTCCCACTGCATCACCAAATCCACTTCAGCGCCGTGTGAAGTCCGGTAATAAAAGAAGGAGGCATCAACAAAAGTTCCTTTGAGGTTGGTCAGGACGATTTGCTCCCACACAGCACCTATGGCAGGATGGCCCGAAATATCCTCAAAACTCCTCAATGAAAGCAAGTTGGCAGCGATGCCAGAATCAGCAACATAGACCTTTGGTGCTTTCACGAGCCGTTTGCCAAGATTGCTGTGGTAGGGCAAAAGCACTTCGACCATAAAGGTGCTCTCAAGTAAATCAATGTAGTTTTTAACAACAACCGAAGAAATCCCCAAAGCCCTTCCAAGCGTTGCATATTCTACAGTTTGGCCGTTTAAATGTGCAAGCATTTGCCACAATTTTCTCATAGTGGCAGGTGTAACATTTCGCCAAAAGAGCAAATCCCTCTCAAGATAGGTGGCAATGAAATCGCTTCGCCATTCATAAGAAGCACGCTCATCGGTAGCCAGTAAACTCCTTGGAAATGCCCCTCTCGTAAGATAAATCTCCGATGAAAACCTTCCCTGTATTTCGGATAAGAGGAAAGGTGTAAGCCTTTTATAACTTATCCTTCCTGCCAGTGACTCTGAACTTTGTAAGAGCAACTCGCGTGAGGCTGATCCAAGAATTAAAAAAGCTCCGGGTTGATTCCATTCATCAACCAGGCTGCGAATAAGAGGAAACAGCTCCGGTTTGCGTTGTACCTCATCAATACAGATCAACTTTCCTTTTTGTGTACTCAAAAACCATTCAGCATTTTCCAATTTGAGTAAGTCCGATGGCCTTTCCAAATCAAGGTAGATGCTGTCCGGCATTTCCTGTAGCATTTGTTTAACCAAAGTCGATTTACCGCATTGACGAGGTCCAATCAATGCCACAACCGGATTGTTTCGGAGGGATCTGCGCACATCTTCCTCGATTTTTCGAATTAAATACATTGCAACAAAAATTAATTAACCGTGCAAATTTAAACTTAAAGTTTAATATTACACGGTTAAATTGATTTTTTCTACATCTTTAGTGTTAAGGATAGCACCTTATCTTTAATCTAAATTTTTAAAGCACTATAGACTTTCATCTCATGCATTTGGTTGAACCGCTCATGTATTACCACTTTAGTTGATCCACCTTTTGCCTGATCTCTTCTGTTGGAGTGTTGGCAGACAGAATGAGATCGGGTGTCAGATAGGTGAGCTGGTGTTCCGCTTTGTAACGTGTTTCACCTCCGCATATTAAGAGTTGTTTGCAGACTGCTACACTTTCGGTATCCAGCTCTTATAGTTATAAATTTATTGGGATTATTGAAGAATAAAAATCTTGTAATAACAGAGATTCACGATTGATCATCTACATGAATGAAAATCGGCACAAATCAACTTCACATAGTTAATCTTCTCTTTGTGTTGCCATTTAAAGGAAAATCCTAAGATCAATCTCGATTTCGAAAATACTATTTGCCCAAATTGAAACACCGTGAGAAATCAATAATAAGCAAGGGATTTATGCATGGTGGTGGGCAATTGAATGCTCTAACCAACCTATGCATTTATGGCGACCATAGCTTGAGTGCCACCATAAGTTTTTTTCATAATTTTAAAATTACCCCCTATTGATTCCAAACGTTGGGCAATACTATAAAGGCCTTGTTTTCCAGGTTCTGTCGCGCTCTCATAGCCAATTCCATCATCTGTAACCTCGATCTGCAAGCTATTTGACTGTTTACTAAAAATGATTTCGGCATTTTGTGCTTGAGAGTGTTTGACAATATTATTGACCAATTCTTGAATAATTCTGAAAAGCATCAGTTGCAATTGTGGCGAAAGTTGATGAGTATCACTATTTTCATCTGTTACCAAAACATTTATCAACTTTGTTTCGTTAATTTCATAAGCAAACTGCTCCACTGCTTTTACAAGTCCTTGCTTTTCTAAAAGGGAAGGAAGAAGATTATGCGCAATATGACGTACATCAACATGAGTGTTCTCCAGAATCCCTTTAACTTTTAAAAGCTGCTCCATCTGTTTCTCTTTTGGCAGGAACGGTATGGACTCTAAACTCATTTTGGCAGCTCCAATCATTGCAGCTACACCATCATGCAACTCATAGGAAATTCGGTTTCGCTCACGTTCTTCTCCCAGTATGAATGAGTTCAAAATAGCATTTTCTTTTTCCTGTTGTAATCTTTTCAGCTGAAGTTTTTGAACTTTTCTGCTGTAGACGTAAATTCCAATTAAGATTGAAAACAACAGCACTCCCCCTAAGAAAGCATACCATAAATTTGACTGGTGTTTTTGGATTGTAAGTTCGTGTCTGGCAATCTGTTTTTCTTTTTTTTCTGTTTCGTATTTTGTTTGAAATTCGTGAATAAGTTCTTGGTTTTTAGCCGTATTCAAGGAATCATTGATCAAAATATATTCTTTAAAGTATGTAGATGAAAGTATATAATCACCACTTTCATTTGCCACTAATCCGAGATTTCTTATTGCTTCCAGATAGTCAAATTCGTATCGGTTTTTCTCCATTAATCTGACTGCCTCTAACAAGTTCGCTTTAGCTTCAGGATATCTTTTCATTTCACTTAAGATAATTCCTTTCACCATTTTTGATTTAGTTTCAAAAGCAGGTCTACCACTTTTTTGAGCAAAATTAATCGCCTGTTCTATATAAATTAAGGCAGAATCTGGTTGAACCTTCGATAGATTCACTCCCATAATGTAGTTTCCATACACCTGCGCAGTAATATTTTTAGATTTTTGCCCCCATTGAATGGCTCTTTTGGCCCAGATGACAGAGGAATCTGCTTTCCCAATTTCGTAATAGGATGTTGCCAAATTACCAGCTAACACAGCCACACGGCTATCATCAAGCATATTTAGCGCTTCAAGTTCCTGAAATGCCAATAAATAGTTTTGAAGTGCAGATTGATGATCGTTTACTACGGTATAAATAGCGGAAAGATTAATTTTCGCCAAGGCAGATGACTTTTTATTTCCTGTTTTATCAATGACTTCAATATTCTTTTTAAGATAAACAATTGCCGAATCAACCTTACCCATGTAGTAGAAGTTCAAAGCAATATTATTCTGGATCTCTGCGTCAAGATGCTTTACTCTTACATCTGAATAATCCATTTTCGCTAAAGATAATTTTGCGATGTTTAGAAAATACTGTGCAGAGTCGAATTTCTCTAAATAGGAATAGGATTTAGCTAAATCGACTTCAATACACCCCTTACAGTTTTCGTTTGAATCCTTTACCAACCTATAGGCTTGCTGAAAATAGCTGATACAATTTTCGCCACCTTCAGACCAACATTTTGTGCCTGCTTGAGAAAGTTCCTTAGCCTCCCCGCTAAGAAGTTCTGTATATCCCTGCGCTTTGAGATTTACTATTTCTATCAATAAGAGGAAACAGATTGCAATTGTTTTCATACTGTTATATTTTCACCAACCCCTGCATAATTGCCTTCTTTACCATGCCTGCAATATTTCGCACTTCCAGCTTAAGCATAATATTTCCACGGTGCGTTTCCACAGTTTTTTCAGAAAGAAAGAGTTCTTCAGCTATTTCTCTGGTTGTTTTTTCATGTACAATCAACTGCAAAATTTCTTTTTCACGCTCTGTGAGTTCTACTTTGTTTTTAGAGGTTTGCGTTTCAAAAAACACTTGCTGTGTTTTAGAACTAAAATACTTTTCATTGTTAGTCACCGCTTTCAATGCCTTTTCGATCTCATCTCTTCCGTCAATCTTTAATAAATAACCATCGAAACCCGCATTAACAGATGACTTGATAGTAACCGAATCCGAATAACTGGTTAATGCAATAATTTTCATATCAGGCATTAATTGTTTTATTTCCTGAATAATTTCTCTGCCATCGTGTTTTCCAAAATGGATGTCGAGTAGCAAAACGTTATAATTTTCAGTCTTTAAAACTTCTTTCAGCTCCATATAATTTAAGACACTACGTGTTTTTTCTACAAATTCAAAGGTTGAAAGAAGCACCTCCAACCCATCTAAAACTAAAAAGTGGTCGTCTGCAAGTAAAATTCTCATTTAACTAATTTTGGATGTATTACAGACACTAAAATTAGTCTTTTTTTATTCTGCGTATTTAGTCTTTTTTCAAATCAGCCTCTATATAAATTCGGCAAAAAAATACAGGCAAAAAATTGGAATCAAAATAATGAGCAAAAAAGAGTTTCAGTCGTTCATTATTATACTTCCTCATTGAGTTTTTTGAAGTAAATGAATTTTCGCGTAATAGTTTGTTTTGATAAATCAACAGATAATCGGGACAATTCTCTATCTACTAAAAAATAATCACTGGCTAATTGCACTTATTAATAATGATCTTTGCCAAGTCAATAGCGACCGATTTGTTCTTTTCGTTGTCTGCGGATACATCGCTGCGAATGATAAATTGTACTCCATTTTGTAAAACAATTAATTCGTTACTAACAATGTTCCACCTTGCTGCATCACCCAAACCGTTTACTATTCGGTAGCCTTTAGATACTTCTTTCATAACATCCATGATTTCGCTACCTGTTTTTTTAATCTGCTCTTTGCTTACATCTTTTTCCCTGGCTTTTTCGAGTGCTGCTTCTGCATCCTTGTTGCCCGAGTTCCCTTCTACTGCATCTTTCAATACATCTTTTGCTGCGTGCATGTCTTCGTCGGAAATGGCTTTGTAAGTGCTTTCAAATGCAGATAATGAGATGACTTTAATACTTGATATGATCACAAGATCAGGCATTTCCAGTTTTTGGTTAATTCCGGGAACAGTCTGAATCCTTCTATTTGTGAATTTATAAATATAACTGTGATTTTCAGTGTTCTGTAAAGCCTTGTTGTATTTAACTTTCATTACGTCTTTTGAAAAGCCTGTAACAGTTAACACATCACTTTCGTTAAGCAGCTGGTCATACTTAGTTTGATAATCTAACAAACATGTGTTTGTTCCCAAAGTATTAAGGTCAGTTTTTCCTTTGCTTTCATCATTTTTTATGGTTCCCTCCAGGTTTATTTCTCCCGAATTGTTTAATTTACTACTGTTTCCCGAACAAGACATAATACCCAGAAAAAAGTAAAGAATTAAAAGATGTTTTGTGTTCATTTCACTGAATTTATACTGGTTAAAAAGGTTAAATATTTCCAAACCATTTACTATAAAGGTTTCCCAATAGCGGGATGGGTTGTTCTTTTCCATTAACTGCCTGCATCAATCCCGTAATCCATAGAATGAGTAAAACAATGAAACCAAAGATCGAAACGATCCATCCCAAAATTGGTATGATATTGACAAAACTAACCGCAAAGCCAGTAATCAATAATCCTAAACTTTGCCGGATATGATAACTTGCAAAGGAGTTCTTCTTCTCATTGTTCATTGCCAAAGCTACGATCAAGCCTATTATTGTGAGGTAGGCAAGAATGGCAATGCTTTTCCCTTCGGCAATTTTAGAATGCATATTTATTTCCATAGTATTTTATTTTTTAGTGTTAATTCTCCAATCTTAATATTTTCGATTTAGGTTATCGTCCAGCCATTGTAAATATATCTTGTCCTCTAGGTTCGGCACTGTTGTTTGCGATTTTTTACCCGGCTTCTCTGGCTTTTTTAGCGATTTATACTAAAGTAAAAACGTCTGGATTTCAATATCGACATTAACTGATTTGTTTCCTTTGTTACAGGAACAACTCTCCTTTTGAGGCCATTATCACAAGCTAACAGCAGTATTCACTTAGCTACCCCTAAAAAATCTCACTGTTTTACAATTTGATAAATTCCACTCTGCGATTTTGAGCTTTACCTTCTGTGGTTGTGTTAGGTTGCACAGGCTGGCTTTCACCTTTGCCATCAGTTTCCATTCGGCTTGGATTAATTCCGTAAAAATTTACCAGTGCATTCTTTACGGCTACAGCTCTCTTTTGCGACAAAATGAGGTTCGCGTTTGCATCACCATCGCTATCTGTATGTCCAATTATATTTACACTTATTGTTGAGTTTTCCTGAAGCACAGATGCTATTTCTTTCAGCACTAAACCGCTTTCAGGCCTGATATTGTCACTATTTACATCAAATAGAATTCCATTGGTAACAAATTTTCCTTCAGTGATCAACTTACTTCGTGTGTCCTCCCCCGCAATAGCAAAGCGGATATTGGTCATCAATACCTCACAGTCATTAAAAAAACGTCTGAAAAAAGCCAAATTGTAAGGTTCATTTTCTGTGAAAAATCGGGGCATATCAACCAGCTTGCTCTCATTTACATAAACTCTTAAACGTCCTTTCTGTCTCCATATAGCAACTTTTGCAAATCTATTCCCGTCTTGAGACCACTGAGGCATAGATATTTCGTTATAAATTTCTGTACCACTGTTACCTGGCAATATCTGCACAGAAACTAAATCTGCTCCGGGATGTAAATACAAAATAGATGAACGCTCACCAAACAAATAATCTTGAAAGAGTTGATCTTTTTCAGTTGTGAAATTAAGCCCAAGGCCAGAATAATTGTTACCAGGATTACCTATTAAACCAACTTCAAATTCCAGAGTAAAGTTTTCAGGTAGTTCTTTTATACCCTCAGGAATAAAGACTCCGTTTTTAGTCATAGATAACCATTTACCTGATTTTCCGGTTATATTGACAACTTCACCGCTGGCATTCGTATTAAATTCAGCAGGAAAATCACCTATATCAAGCCTTTGAAAATCATCAAAATACAGCACTTTGTTTCCCTGCACAAAGTCAAACCTGGAATTTGATTTTTCAGATTCATTATTTTCCTTGTTTTCATTTTCAGAGTTAGAGGATGAGGTAGACATATTTAATTTGTCGTCTTGCTCTATTTTGTCCTTCTTCTTAAAAATACTGCCTATACCTTCTTCAATTTTGTCCAAACCTTTGTCTATAGTTTTGTCAGTTACCATATTTGCCCTATCTTCAGTTTTTCGCTTAGCTGTTTCAGTAGGATTGATGATTTGTGCATTTGCTAAAATACTGATTGTCAACGCAATTGCACTCAAAGTTATTTTTGTTTTCATTCTAATAAATGCTTTAAGTTTATGAAGCAAAATTGGTTAGAAAACATTTCGTATTTATCATGGGAAATAGGGTAATTCATTCTAAGGGTTTTCCCTGATATATTAAATATCAAGGGTGTCCGTAACGAATATCTATCTTTTTGCAGTGAAAATGAATGCCTTTTTTTTCTAAGAAAATACTTCGAATCACTGTTTTCCGGTTAAATATGAGATTCTTCGCTAACGCTCAGAATGAATGTAATTTATGTAGGTTTAAACAGGGAAGGGGCTTGATAGCGGCTTCGCCACCACCAAGCCCCTTCCCTGTTTTTCTTAAGCATTGTCATTCTGAACGTAACAAAGAGGAGTGAAGAATCTCTTATGCTTCTTCAAGATTTATGCGGACAGTAGTGAATTTTAATATTAATTTCAAATAAGGCTTGTTACGGTAAATTGCACAAAAAAAATATTAAGGATATAACTGAGGAATTCATCATGAATTACACTGTTTTACCACTTCAGTTGCTCCACCTTTTGCCTGGTCTCTTCTGTTGGAGTGTTGGCAGGCAGAATAAAATCGGGTGTCAGATAGGTGAGCTCATGTTCCGCTTTGTAACGTGCTTCGCCTCCACCGGTGATATTGAGCATCACAGTGGAATCCTCAGGAACACGACTGGCTTGCACAGCCTGTATCAGCGAAGCCACTGCCACAGCAGCAGCAGGATGTATGTCGGTTCCTTCCAATGCTTCAAACAAAGCTGCTGCCGAACGTGCTGCTTTGTTGTCAACCAACAACACATCACCACCGGCATCCATCATAGCATCAAACAAGCCACCGATGATCGGGTAAGGTGGTTTTCGGTTTGAAAGCACCTTGGCATCAATCTCTTCCACATGTTGGCGGGCTTCTGCATCATCGTATGGCAGCATAGCTCTCGAACCTGCTTTCCATGCTTCATAGATAGGTTGAAAAGGGGCGTTTTGCGACACCATCAGTTGCATCTTATGTGATCCATAGCGCCCGTCGGCAATCAGCCGTAAGTTCGCTTCCCAGGCAGCAATGGCACCAGTGCCACTTCCCACAGCCTGAAAATAAAAGTCTGGGATGTGCCCGATGAAGGTTGCAGCCGATAGCATGGTTGTTCCCATACCATCACGCCGTGCTACGTTTTTGGCTCCACCTTCGGCATAAAAACCTTTAAAACCACAAATGATATTCGACAAGTGGATAGCATCGAAATAGTCGCTCCCTTTGGGCGTGCAAACAAGCTTCACACATGCATTCAACGGACTGTCGAACCACAGTGCATCGAGGTTGTCCTCAGGAACGCAGAGCAGCAACGGAATTTGATTTTCGGAGCACACCCCTGCAAAAGCCCGAGCCGTATTACCTGCCGAAGCAACAACAAGCACTTTTTGCTGCATATCGGCTGTCATCCTTCCACAAACAGCATAGGCCTCTGTTTCTTTGAAAGAGCAGCTTGGCATCTGGCCTCCTTTTTCGGGCCACCAACCGCTAAAGGTAATATATAAATTATTTAATCCCAGATATTTGGCCAGTGACTCACTTCGGTAAGTGACAGGAGCTGATGATCCTTTGAGCATCCTTCTGACGGGAAGCCAGTCGGAAAACTTATACAACCCCAGACACTCATCGCCTGTATGGAGCTGCTGTTTTTGGTAAACCGCGCGTATCAGGCCGGGCTGTGTTTCGCCGGGAGCTTCGAGCAGCCACCCGCTATCATCGAAAATTTTATGAGAGTGAACCGACTGTAGTTGGTAGGTGGTAGGTTGAAAAAGTTGTTCCATGCAGGGGATTATTTTTTGCAAAAATACAAACTTCATCGGGATACCATAGCCGGCTTTGACTATGGACAGGCCGGTTTTGGCTGAAAAAAAGATTTCCAGCAGGAAAAACAATATCTTTGAAGCCTAATCAGGAGGTGTTCATCATGACACAATTAGTTATGTTACAGGAATTATTTGGGGTAGAAATGTACAACTGGGTCATACTCCCCTTGTTGATTGCTTTTGCACGTATTCTGGATGTTACCATTGGAACGGTGCGGCTTATCTTTGTCTCACGCGGATTGAAAAACCTTGCTCCGCTGCTTGGTTTTCTTGAGGTAATCATCTGGCTGCTGGCCATAGGGCAGATAATGCAGCAACTGGACAATTTTATGTCGTACATAGGTTATGGAGCTGGTTTTGCGGCGGGAAATTACATCGGCATTTTGCTGGTCGAAAAAATGTCGATCGGCACTGTTGTCATTCGTATCATTCCCCGTTTAGATACTACTGAGCTGATAGCACATCTTCGCCAAGCAAATTACGGTGTTACCACAATGGATGCAGAGGGAAAAACGGGGCCAGTCAAAATACTTTTCAGCATCGTTAAAAAGAAAGACTTAAAAGATGCTTTGGAAATTATTAACACATACAACCCCAACGCTTTTTATACCATCGAAGAGGTTCAAAAAGTAAACGAAGGATATTTCAGGAGTTCCCATCACAAAGGATCAATTTTGGGGAATATGTTTTCAACAACTCAACTGAGAAAGTAAAATAATGCTGACAAATGAACGATTTGCATGGTTTTTGCGTTTAATAGTTAATTGAAACTTTTAGCATGGAAAACGAAGAATTTAAAAAACAAATAGACGAATTGTTTCGTCTCTTCAATAAACTCATGGAAAAACATCCAATGGATGAGATTCCCGGCATCAATAAAATGCAAATCGAACAGATGCGTCTGTTTCTCAAGAACTATGAGTTTATGAAAGATCAAATAACATACGAAATGATGGGACAGATGAACGAGCCTGTGAAACAAATGATTGGCATGTTTATCAAACAGTTACGTGATGAATTAGGTGAAAACGACTGGGAAATACCAGAAGAAGTTAAACTTCCTGAGAAATCGGTTAGCGTAGCTGCTATTGATGAGAAATTACGCAAACCAGGCCTGACAGAGGATGAGATTGACCGTTTGCTCGATGAAAGGGCACAACTTGTTCTACTTCAACAAACAACAGGTCATTAACAATAAAGCATCACAAGCAAAAAACTTATGTCCGAATACATCCGCAAACGCTGGCAAACTTATTGGAAAACAAAAAGCTGGTTCAGTAAAGTTACCGACTTACTTTTTATTCTGCTCCTAGTTGGCATGCTTATCCCTGCCAGCCGTAAAGAAATTAGTGCCTTTATGGCAGGTTTGATGGCTGGCTCCCCCAAAACTATCGAAAGCAGCGAACAACAATCACTTGGATCGCAAGACTGGTCGTGGCAACTAGCCGACATCTCAGGAAATCAGGTCACATTGGAACAATTTAAAGGAAAAACAATTTTTCTCAATTTCTGGGCCACCTGGTGCCCGCCCTGTATTGCCGAAATGCCCGATATTCAGGAACTTTATGATGGCTATGGCGATAAGGCAGTGTTCCTGCTGGTGAGCGACGAAGCCCCTCAAACTATAAAGGCTTTTATGGAAAAAAAGGGCTACCGAATGCCTATTTACCAGCAACAAAGCGCCATCCCGCAGGTTTTTGCAACCAACAGCATTCCTACAACCTGGGTGATCGATCCCAGCGGCAAGATTATCATCCGTAAAACAGGAGCAGCAAAATGGAATAGCGAAGCGATGCAGAAAACCATTCAGTCGCTTTGGGAAAGTCAAAAGTGATTTTTAACAAATCATAGGTTTCTGATAGGTTGTTTGTTGTATCTTTGTGTTTTCAACGTAAAATCCATATCGAAAAATTGCATATATGAAGAAAGCAGGGTTATTGGTTGCGTTTTTAGCGATCTTATTCACGGCACAATCACAGTTGATTACCAGTAAAACAAGTAAAAATATTTCGGTCGGCTTCGATGTATACACCGACATCCTAACCAAAGCTCCTGCCGGTATCGATTCGCGGATGATCAATCAGGGATTCAGCTTTTCAACAACTTATAACTTCAAAGTGGGTGAAAGCAAACATATTTTTGCCCTCGGTGCAGGAATCAGGACACATAATTTTTACAGCAACAGCCGTATCGATAATGTAAAAGCCGACACTATTGTTTTTACCCCTATCGATGAAGACCTTAACTACAAACGCAGTAAAATTGGGTTGGTATATATTGATATTCCTGCTGAATTTCGTTTTAAATTTAAGGAAAACTGGAAAATTGGTATCGGATTCAAGATGGGTATTGCTATCGACAGCAAGTCAAAATACAGCGGACAGATCGTAGAAGGTGGTCCTTATCGTCTTGTCAAAGAAAAACGTATTAACTCACTTGAAAAATACACCTTTGGGCCCACCCTTCGTATCGGTTACAAATGGATGAATGTTTTTGCATTCTACCAGCCAACAAGGACTTTCCAACGCGAATTAGGTCCTGAAATGTACCCGCTTTCAGTAGGGTTGACGATTACTCCTTATTAACAGATTTTTGATTTGGTCAACCCTTTTCCAGCATTTTTAATCTGGCAAAACCTATTGCAATCGGTGAAAATTAATAAGATGCTTTTCAAGTTACTTTGAGCTGTCATATTAACGTTTAATCTCAGCATTCAGAATTTTTATCAATTCTGATAACCATCCCAAAGGGAAGTAATCCCTCAAAAAAACTAATCATCGCTTTTTATTAAGATGAGCTAAATCTTAATAAACTTTAGGTGGTATATGTTACTTTTGTAATTTATCGATAAAATATATGTCCCTGATTTAATTTCACTTACATTTATTTTTGCGGCCTCTGACGAAATATTTCCCTCTGATTCAATCCCACCAATCAGATTCTGAATCTTATAATTTGCTTTATCAAATTCCTTACTGCACTCAAGTAAAATCTCTGTTGTTACAGGGTTTGCTTTTAGTTTGAAAGGAGAACTATCCTCATCCATCAGATTTGTCTGATTTGAAGAGAGAAGACAAAGATGAGCCATATCAAGGATAGAGAGCGACCTGTTCCAGTAACGAAACTCGTCCAAAACCCCATGAAAATAATAAGGTGTTATAAGCAGCTGATCAGTTCGGCCTATAGAACCAAGATTTGTGGTATATGCCAGGCCATCACCACTACCAGAATAAAATCCGCCATCATCTTCACAATTAACATATAAACTCATATCTGATTCACCTCTGATAACACCAATTATAAAATACCAGACGCCAACTTGGAAAACAGTATTTCCAGTTTTTGTCCGGCGGCAATTTGGTCCTGTACAATCTTGAATTCCACTGCCATAACTCATTTGCATTTGGTATGTATCCGGATTGAGTCCAAACCAAACGCCAGAATACATGTTTTTTGAAAAGTCTGTTATGAAAATCTGGCTATCACTTGCCTCAAGGCTGTTAAATTTAACCCAAAAAGAAAAAGAGAGTGGCAATGGCGGTTTTAGTGATGGCTCATTGATTAGTTCAACATGGGTATTATATCCATTAAATGCACAGGCAGAGTTCAAATTACCCCATGGGTCTTCGGTGTATTCTGCATTAAAATTAATTCCGTGAAACTCATTTCCACTTTGATCATAGCAATTACCGTTAAATGGTAAATAAATAAGAAGGCCATCCTGTATATTCTGCGAGTAAATGTACCCGTTAAACAGAATTGCTGAGAAAAAGAGAATTACCGTCTTCATAATTGAATTGTTTTATTGATTTGATTGTAAAAATACAACTTTCTGTAAAACAAAACTTCTGAAATGGGTTTTACGATAATTGGTAAATTAGTTTTCGGGCATTTAAGCTAATTGAATTCCAATACTGCACTTTATTCATTTCGATACTAACTAACAAGCATTGATTGATAATTACCGTCAGTCACTAATTGACTTTCCTGATAAAGAGTTTCAGGGTCAAAATCAGCTTCGTTTTCCCACTCTATGGTGTCAAAAGCAACTCTAACAGTTCTGTAAAGATGTTCGTTTTATAATTCCTGAAATATCCCTTTTTCAAGATAAGGCTTCATATCAAATGACCGCTTTTCACCATTTTCGAAAGTCAGTAACAAAATAAAATCACTCTGAGGCTTAACCTCTGTAACTACCATATACATATCAATTATTTTAATGGCTCAATCGGGTAAGGTTCTTCATCACTTTGACATAGTTCCCAATTTGCGAATAGTTCTTTTTTTGAATTTCGAATTATCTACCCCCCATCGCAAAAGCGAACAGGGTGAAGATGAAGAAAAACCCAATCATAAAACCGGTATAAACTTCCGCTGGTTTGTGGGCATCTAACCTTAAACGTGCATAGCCTGTAACGCCGGCCACCAATACAATACCCAGTAAGGCAATAAAATATGTTGGGCTAAAAAACAATGCCAATGTTGCTACAGCAGCCGTTATTCCACCTGTTCCGAGCATATGCAAGCTGATTTTCCACCAATGATTGATGAGCATACTCAGCAAGCTGAGGCTGGTGGCTCCGAGCATATATAAACCAAAAATAGGGTCAATCTCCTGACCACGCGAAAAATGAAATAAAATGTAAAAAAAAGTAGCGGCGATCAAGATAGGAATTGCTCTTTCTTTACGATCAGGCATACTTAATGCACTGATCCATTTATATTTGAGCATCACAAGAAAGATCGTCACAGGAAAAACAAAGGTTAAAGTAAATACATAAACTCCATAAATCCACAACCACAGCCATTCTTGCTCATGCTGCACAGGATCACCAAAACCGATGAGTATGCCATATGCCCAACTTGGCATCAGCAATGGATGAAAAAGCAACGAAATAAATTGGGAGAAACGGTTTCCCTGATGTAAATGGTCGGTCATACTACAATTCTTTCCTCAAACGGGCAACCGGAATATTAAGTTGTTCTCTGTATTTAGCAACGGTTCTACGGGCAATAGGATACCCTTTATCTTTTAAAATTGATGTAAGTTGCTCATCTGTAAGAGGTTTATCCTTAATCTCTGCTTCAATACAATCGCTGAGGATCTTTTTTATTTCCCTTGTTGACACTTCTTCGCCATCGTCCATTTGCATCGACTCACTGAAAAAACTTTTTAGCAGAAACGTGCCAAAAGGTGTTTGCACATATTTACTGTTAGCAACACGCGAAATGGTAGAAATATCCAAGCTAACCACTTCAGCAATATCTTTGAGAATCATTGGTCGAAGCCTCGTTTCATCTCCGGTAAGAAAATAAGCTTTCTGATACTCCATAATTGCCGCCATGGTGCTGAACAAAGTATTATGGCGCTGACGTATTGCATCGATAAACCATTTAGCAGAGTCTATTTTCTGCTTGATGAAAACAAGTGCTTCTTTATCGGAGCGGTTTTTCTTGCTTTCGGTAAACATCTCCAGCATTTCGCCATAGGTTTTGCTTACCCTCAACTCAGGCATATTCCGGTTGCTGAGACTCAACTCAAGTTCTCCGTCATTGATATGAATGATGAAATCGGGAATGATGTAATGATTCTCTTTGGATGACTCCATGATACTGTTACCCGGCTTGGGATTCAGCTTCAGCACCTCATTCAGGGCATCTTTTAGTTCTTCTTCGGTAATCTCGGCCCTTTTAATAATCTTGTCGTAATGCTTTTTAGTAAACTCATTAAAAAACCTGTCGATTATCATGAGTGAGAGGCTATAATCTTTTTCAGGTTGCTCGTCCTGCAGACGCTGTAACTGAAGCATCAGGCACTCTTGTAGATTGCGTGCTCCAACACCCGGTGGGTCAAATTCCTGAATGATACTTAACACCTCAGCCAGTTCCTTCTTGTTGGTTTTAATGTTCATTCCAAAAAGGAGGTCATCGGCCATAGCCTCAAGTGGTCGGGTAAGATAGCCCGAGTCATCGAGGTTTCCAATGATATATATACCAATTTTCGACTTGCGTTCGTCGAGTTTCCTGTATCCAAGTTGTTGAATAAGAAGTTCTTGAAAACTTACTGAGCTGGCAAAAGGAATGTCGTATTTTGTATCATCCGGACTGTAATTATTGACACTGGTTTTATAATCCGGTGTATCATCATCATCGTCAATATAATCGTCGAAGGTGAATTCATCGTCTTTGCTGTCATAATCATCCTGATCGTCTTCCTCAAAATTCTCTTCCTGATCGTAATCCGTATCATCATCATCCATGTCATCCAACTCTGCCCCCTCTTCGAGTTCCAGGGCAGGATTTTCCTCAATTTCCTGTTTGATGCGTTGCTCCAGAGCAACAGAGGGTATCTGAAGTAGCTTCATCAGCAATATCTGCTGAGGAGAAAGCTTTTGCAGGAGTTTCTGTTGTAATCTTTGATTGAGCATGCCTGATTATGTTGTGCTTGAATCGTTTCCGGTGAGCCCAAGGCTTCCAAAAATCATCACGAATTTACGACAATTATATTTTGAATAACAAATTTTCTCATTAGATTGTTAAGAATAAGATTCTGCATATAACTCTAGTCCGGCATCAATCACCTTGAATATTAGTAAAATGCTTTCTTTGCAATAAAGAAACAGCCTTTAAAACTCACAATTCAGTGGTGTACGTGGAAAAGGAATAACATCTCTGATATTTCCCATACCTGTCACAAAAAGCATTAATCGCTCAAAACCAAGACCAAATCCAGCATGAGGCACGCTACCAAATTTTCGCGTCTCAAGATACCACCACATGCTTTCAACTGGTATGTGCATCTCTTCCATTCTGCTGAGCAATTTCGAGTAATTCTCCTCACGCTGAGAGCCTCCGATAATTTCACCTATCCCCGGAAACAATACATCCATGGCTCTTACAGTAGTGCCATCTTCGTTCTGTTTCATATAAAAAGCCTTAATTTCTTTGGGATAATTTGTCAGTATCACAGGTTTTTTGAAGTGTTTTTCAACAAGATAACGCTCGTGCTCCGATTGCAGGTCGGCACCCCATTTTTCGATTGGATACTGAAACTTTCCTTTTTTGTTGTGATTGGAATTTTTGAGAATATCAACGGCTTCAGTATAGCTGATGCGTTCGAACGAATTTTCTAGAACAAAATTTAATTTGCTGATCAGCTCCATTGATTTCTCATCCGCCTTCTTGTTCTTTTCTTCCTCTTCAAGGCGTTTGCTCAGGAAAGCGAGGTCATCGGAGCAATTTTCTAACGCATATTGAATCAGATATTTGAGCATTTCTTCGGCCAGATCCATATCATCATTAATATCGAAAAAGGCTACCTCAGGTTCGATCATCCAAAATTCGGCAAGATGCCTTGAGGTGTTGGAATTCTCTGCACGGAAAGTAGGCCCAAAGGTGTAAACTTTTGAAAGGGCAAGAGCAGCGAGTTCAGCCTCGAGTTGTCCTGATACAGTCAGGTTCGATGCTTTTCCAAAGAAATCTTGTTTAAAATCAATTTTATTTTCCTCGTTCATTGGAAGTTTTTCGAGATCAAGTGTTGTAACCTGGAACATTTCACCTGCACCTTCGGCATCGGAGGATGTGATAATAGGCGTATGAATGTTATAATAACCCTTGTCATTGAAGAACTTATGAATAGCAAAAATCATCGCATGACGAATGCGGGTGATTGCACCAAAAGTATTTGTCCGAAAACGGAGGTGTGCTTTCTCACGAAGAAATTCCAGTGAATGTTTTTTTGGTTGTAACGGATATTCATCCGGATTAGCTTCGCCCAGCAGCTGAATTGACGAAATTGAAAGTTCAACCCTCTGACCGCTTCCTGCAGAAGGAACCAAAAAACCATTCGCTGACACAGAAGCTCCAGTGTGCATCAAAGCCAGATCTGTCTCCGGTATTTTGTCTAAATCAATAACCAGCTGAAGGTTATGGATGGTTGAGCCATCATTCAGGGCAACGAAAGCAACATTTTTGCTGGAGCGCTTGGTGCGAACCCATCCTTTGACATTCATTTCCTGCTCAAAGTTCTCACTTTGCAGCGCATCTTTAATTTCTGTACGTTTCACGTGTTTTGGATTTTATTGAAAAGAAATGCAAAAAAACAAAAAATAGGGCTTAATCTGTTAAGTGACCTAAAAATTTAATTGTTTAATACTATCAATCAACAAATTAGAAAGGATCACCTCTCTGTAATAAAGCGAGCTGACAACAAAATCCTTCCCTGTTTGTTATTATACAGTGGTGGTTTTGAACGATTAGTATCCGTTCATTCCATCAGTTTGTTAATTTTGCAGCAATAACTCAACATGCACACATTATCTGAAAAGGTTAAGAAAACTTCATTTTTTGAGGGGCACAACAACCCATTAATTATCAGTGGTCCATGTAGTGCTGAAAGCGAAACCCAGCTCATGCAAACTGCTCTTCAGCTTCAGGCACTTCAGAAGATTGATATTTTCAGGGCAGGAATCTGGAAGCCACGCACACGACCGAACGAATTTGAAGGTGTTGGTACTATTGGGCTGCAGTGGATGCAAAAGGTGAAGGAGGAAACAGGTTTCAAACTTGTTGTTGAAGTGGCAAAACCTGAACATGTTGAAGAAGCCCTTCATTATGGCATTGATGCCCTTTGGATAGGTGCCAGGACCGTTGTGAATCCCTTTTCGGTGCAAGAGCTTGCTGCGTCACTAAAAGGAGTTGATATCCCCATATTTGTCAAAAACCCCCTCACACCCGATCTCAAACTTTGGATTGGGGCAATTGAGCGTTTTCAGCTGGCTGGCATCAATCAATTGGCAGCCATCCACCGTGGATTTCATTATTTTGCCAACTCACCCTACCGAAATGCCCCCATGTGGGAAATTCCAATCGAATTAAAGCGCCTTTTTCCTGAGCTTCCCCTGATCACCGACATCAGCCATATCAGCGGGAAAAGATCGTTGTTACAGGAAATTACCCAAAAAGCGCTCGATCTGGAAACAGATGGTCTTATGATTGAATCGCACTTTGAACCCGATTCAGCCAAAACAGATGCTGCACAGCAAATCACGCCTTTTGAGCTTGGAAAAATGCTGGATTCTCTTAAAATTCAAAATCTGGCTAAAAGCAAAAATTTTGCTCTCCCGCTCGAGAAATTAAGAACTGAAATTGACAAACTTGATGGTGAATTGCTTTTGATATTGGCAAAACGAATGGAGATAATCGATGAGATTGGGACTTTTAAAAAAGCGAATAAGCACACGCTACTTCAACATAAACGTTTGCAACATATTATTGATGACAGGATGGCAATTGGATCCAACCTGGGTCTTGATCGAAATTTTTTGAATCAACTAATTGAAATAGTGAACGATGCCTCAATGAAACGGCAATTAATCATTTTCAATAAACCTCAGGCTGAAGTTGAATAACTACATCCAGCGCCGTTTCCGGAAATAAAATATCATCGAAATGGTGAGCACTCCCATGCCGATGACCAACACCCAAAAGGCAGCACCAAGGCTTTGCAGTGGCAGCACAACATTCATCCCATAAAGACTGGTAATAAAAGTTAGTGGAAGAATGATGACAGAAATAAGCGTAAGAATCTTCATGATCTCATTGGTCTTATTGGTCTGCATCGAGTCAAAGGTTTTCGAAAGACCTTCAATCAAATCTTCATAATCTTCGGTCATGTCCCATACTTTTTGATAATAGTCGAGGATATTGCCCCAATATTCTTCCATATTATCAGCAAACCCGCTTATCTGACCCGTTTCAAACTTATGAAAAAGTCGAAGTTGCGGCTTAAAGATGGTATTGACAAGTATGATATTTTTTCGTGTTACGGAGATACGTTCAATGATTTTAACCGGCTTATTGTTAAACAGTTCCCTGTTGATAAGTTCCAAATCAAGGCCTGTTTTTCTCAATAAATAGATAGATTCCGACATCAAACGCTCGAGCAGTTTATAGAGCAGGGCGTCGGAAGTTCCAATTTCAAAATCCTGATCGTTTTCCTCAATCTTTTTATACTCGCCGAACATCTGACCGGCAATCCAAGGGTTTTTCTCGATGGTGATGATGTAATCCTCACCCCAAAATATTTTCACCTCTTTCGTTTTGATAAAAAGATTTTGCTTGTCAAAATTTGGAAAATGAAGGATCAAAAAATAATAATCATCGTAAATATCTATTTTGGGTCGTTGGTTAAGCGACTTACAATCTTCAATATCAAGAGGGTGGAAATGGAATTTATCCTTCAGGAAATCAAAATCTTTGTCAATAGGCTGGTGTATATGGTGCCAGCGCAATCTACCCATTTTTACCGTTTCAATCATAGGCCGACTTTTTTAAGAATTTCAATCTGTTGATAGCTTCCATAACCTGTCGGAAGCGCGTCCAAAGGTAAGCTAAAATGTTCCTTCAAGCGCGTTCAGTTCATTTTTTTCATACTGCAATTCTTCTGTTATATATTCATCCTATGTGAAAAGTATTAAAACAAAAAATCCTCTTCAGGCCTGTCAGGGCTCGAAGAGGATTTGTACAATCTATGTGATGTTTATTGAATAACTAAACGAACTGGATTTTGTGGTTGTTCACTCCTCTTTACAAAATAAACCCCTGGTACCAATGCTTTTGCATTCAACATAAACCTGTTAGAACGCTCATTTACTGTTTGGCGAGTTACAGTTTTTCCCTGAAGATCAACAACTTCGATAAGCTCACCGGCAAAAAACGCGTTATTGGTTTCCAGATTAACTACATCAGATGCTGGGTTTGGATAAAGCCTGAACGAAGGGTTAATATTGCCAGCATCAGCGAGACCTGTTTCAACATTGAGCATGACAATTTTTAAGTCATCAAAATAAAATCCATCACCAGTCACCGACCCATCGCTTGTAAGGGCAAAACGTAATTGAAAACTTGTTCCTGCATAGGATGTTAAATCAATTTCTTCTCTCACCCAGCCTGATGTTCCGTCATAAAGGGGCTGACCTTGTAGCTGATTGCTGTTTCCTGCTTTCGTATATTTTCCGCTGAGGGCCGTCCACACAAAAGTACCTGCAGGTTTAATCAGCACCTGGGTATAATCCCAACCTGATTCAATATCCCATTTGGCCCAATAACTAAGGTTGGCATAAGGAGTTTCGGGTAATTCGATTGGCAGCGAAAGGGTTATGATATTATTAACATCATTATTGTATTCACCAAATGGAGAATCGGATATGGATGCAGGTGCACTCACAAATGATGATGTTGTTACTCCCCATGAGCTGGATGTCCAGTTTGCAATTTGATCGCAATCATCTTCAAACACAACCGATGTTGTGCCAAACATTTTTGTAATGGTATCAGTAAGAACATATTCTCCATTATTTAAATGAAGCAGAAAACGAAATTCCATACCACTTTGGAGCGCGTTTCCAAGTGTTATTTGCACGGAGTCGGTAACTGCTTCCATAATGTCGAGCTGTCCAATTTCGACGGCAGGTCCAACGGATGTAATGTGTTCATCCAAAGGAGTAATCGAAACTTCCCAACCTTCAGACTCACCAAAGCCAAGTCGTTGCAATTTAAAAGGCATATAAAAACTGCGCTCACCAATAATGGTTTCCGAAAGATCAGTCAATTTTCCATAGCTGCCTGACAAATAAGCTGCCATCATATTTTGAATCATATTTTCCTGACACAATGGGATAATACGGTTTGTTGAAGGCCAAAAGCCATCACCGTCGTTTCCGAGCTCAGGTGTGTAAGAGAAAATCGCATTTTTATTTTGGGTATCGCCATACATATAGTCGTCAGAGCCTCCGTTGGTAGGATAGATTGTTGTGCTGGCAGGCCCTATCGTATAACCATTGTCGCGTGTCATGAGTGTGGCATGAGCATAAAAAATAGCATCATCTGGACAAAATTCGTCTGTATAACCCCAAGGATAAAGAAGTAAATTACTAAAGGAATGATAGTTAAGTGCAATTTTAAAATTATGGGATTCAGCAAATTGACGAAGATTATCTGTTTCAGGCTCACTGAAAGCTGAAGGTCCGCGATAGGTAAGGTCAGAAGGATTAGGAGATGATCCATTATTGTCGATTCCCCATTTATAACCAAAGTTCCTGTTAATATCCACTCCGTAAGACCCACCATTATTTCTGCGGTTTTTGCGCCACATGCCCCCACCATTTGGATCGGTTTGCTGATTATATAAATACCCATCAGGATTAGCAACCGGAATAAAATAAAGTTCTCTGCTGTTTACAAGTGCCTGAATCGAAGGATCTGAATCATAATTTTCGAGAAGATGCAACATAAAATATATCATTTGCTGCACACCAATACCTTCCCTTGCGTGTATGAGCGAAGTATAAAGCACTTGTGGCTCTTCTTCTGCAACGCCAGGGTTGTCACTTATTTTAACCCACCATATTGGATTTCCTAAATGTGAAGGTGTCAGAGGATTAACAGCTGCTCTAACAGTTATCAGATCAGGCCATTGAGCAGCCATAAAATCAAGCTTTTCGAGCACTTGTGCATAGGTATAAAAACCACCCATACTTCCATATTCCCAGTTTGCCGGAACAGGAAACTCAACAGAAGGATCGCGAGTTATTGGAATTCCAGCTTCAGAAGCAGCACGTTGACTGTAAAATAATGAAACATCTTCAATAATTACATTTAGCTGAAAACCAGCTGCTTCAACCTTAGCAATTTCTTCTGTACTTAGGTCTGTTTCAAGAGCATGTCCTGCTTTATAAATACCTTCAGTTACATCAATGCCAGTTTGAGCAAGATCTATCATTTCTTTCCCATCCAGTGCTATTTTAACACGTTTATAGATCATTTGCTCCTGAGCTATCACATTACAGGAAAGAGCGATAATGAATAAAAAGCTGAGTAATTGTTTCATCAGGGTGATTTTGAATTAGGCCGTAAAAGTAGAAAAAAAAGGCATGTATCAGCTTTGAAGCCTCAACTTTGGTAATTCAAAATCAATATGTGCTGAAGTAATCCAAAATGGATTTTAAACCGTCGGTTCGCTGCACAAACTTCAATTGGAAGTTTCCGAAAATAATAAAAGGATTAGCTAGCCCTTTACAGCAGTAGATTTCTTCCACTTGAATGATTCCACCATATGTAACAAATCGGCTTTTAAATGTTGAATGACAGGCGATATAGAATCGTTATTGGGTCTGAAGTTGAAATACAGCGCAGCTCTCACAAAGTTATGGGTCGAATCAGTCACATAAAACTGTATGGGTGAGGCTACTCACTTTCCATTGATAAAATAAAACAACCCACTAACATCAGCAGCAATGTGAAAAACGCTATTAAAAAACAAGTTGCGCTCTGGTAAATGTGTGAATGATGTAAGTCGTTTCAACAATTATGTAAGGCTTTCAGGAATCGTAGAGTTCACCTTTGTGGGGATGTAAAAGTCATTCACAAAACAAATTTAAAAAATGAAAAAACTAGAAAACAAAACAGCCATTATAACTGGCGGCTCAGGCAGTATTGGAAAAATTACTGCGAAGTTATTTTTGGATGAGGGGGCAAAAGTGTTGTTAGTTGACCTTTACGAAGACGATCTGAAAAAAACTGTACTGGAGTTAAATAATGAAAATGTCAAATATTGTGTTGCAGATGTTTCAAAAGCAGTTGATGTAGAGCGATATATATACGAAACAGTAAGGCTATTTGGAAAGATTGATATTTTTTTCAACAACGCAGGCATCGAGGGCGTTGTGAAACCTATTACAGAATATCCGGAGGAAATTTTCGACAGGGTGATTGCTGTAAATATAAAAGGTTTCTGGTTGGGAAATAAATATGTGCTACCTAAGATGAACGATGGTGGAAGTATAATTATGACTTCATCCGTAGCTGGGATAATAGGATTAGCAAATTTAAGCGCTTATGTTACAAGTAAACATGCAGCAGTTGGTTTGATGCGAACAACTGCCATTGAAGCTGCTCCACGAAAAATCAGAGTTAATTCGGTTCACCCGTCGCCAGTTAACAACAGAATGATGCGTTCAATAGAAGAAGGGGCTTCTGAAGGTCATGCTGATCAGGTAAAAAAGCAATTTGAGGCATCAATTCCCCTTGGGCGATATGCTGAGTCTATTGAAATTGCAAAACTTGTTTTGTTTCTGGCTAGTGATGATAGTCAATTTATTACAGGCACAACCCATATTATCGACGGAGGAATGTGTGCTCAGTAAATATTGTATTATAACGTTGAAAATAAACAATTGATTCAGGTAAGACAAAATTATTGATTAACAAGAAGTTATATTCTTCACTTGTTAGGATATAAAATAAGTTCTATGTTGTTGATGACCTACAAAATATGGGCTTTCGGTAAAAAGTGAAGGTTTAAAAATTCAATGAGCGAATAGAAAAATTCATAATCAAATCATAAAACACTTAAAACTAAAATTATGTATTACGAAAATTATCATTTTTGGGGAATGCACCTTGTTTGGTGGTTCGTTTGGGGTATTTTAATCTTTTGGATTTTTGCGACTCCATACAATATTCCAGGACAAAGAACAAAAAAAAACTCCCCGCTTGACATTTTGAAAAAGCGTTTTGCTTCAGGGCAAATTAACAAAGAAGAGTTTTTGGAAAAGAAAAAACTTCTTCAAGAATAAAGATGGAAGACAGGTCCGCATTGAAAGCAGAAATAAATTCAACTGAACCAAAAAAAATTGTAGCTAAGGTTGTAAATGCTGGTAAAGAATATAAAACAGGCGATACTGTGATCACTGCCTTAAAAGCAACGACCGTATCGCTGACAGCAGGCGAACTCTTACTTATTATTGGCCCTTCGGGATCAGGAAAAACTACACTGCTTTCTTTGTTTGGCTGCGTGATATATCCCAGTTTTGGAGAAGTATGGATAGGAAATGTGAAAGTAAATGACCTGACAGAAAGTAAATTAGCAAAATTGCGGCTGCTTAAAATCGGGTTTATTTTTCAACGTTTTAATTTGATAGCCCCACTCACAGCACTTGAAAATGTGATGATGCCGCTCATTTTGCAAGGAGTCCATGATAAGGATGCAAAAGCAAAAGCCATACAAGCCTTGACAAAAGTTGGATTAGGTGATCGGATGAAAAACCTGTCAAACGATTTAAGCGGCGGGCAGCAGCAACGTGTTGCCATTGCAAGAGCCTTGGTTACCAATCCGGATATGATGCTTTGTGACGAACCTACTGCATCGCTAGATCTCGCTAGTGCAGGCATCGTAATGCATGAGCTTAAAGAATTGGCAAAACAAGGAAAAGCTGTTGTAGTTGTAACGCATGACACAAGATTACGCCCCTTTGCAGACAAAATCGTTTACGTTTTGGATGGACGCATTTCTGATGAACCAGTAGAAGAAGAAATTCCTGTAAAATGAAACAAAAGATGAAACATATTCTCCTTTCAGCAGTGCTTTTCTGCTTTTTCATGGCCTGCAGCAGCGAATCAATTAAAGAGAAACTGAATTATGAAATGCAACAGCAAGCTAATGGACTCTATCATATCGTTGGCATTGGAAAAATAATACCTGAAAATGATATCATTCAGTTGTCATCGCCAGTGAACGGGATTGTACAACATATTTTTAAAAGCGAAAATGATACAGTAAGTGCCGGCACCCAAATATTGGAATTGGATCATCAATTGGAAGATGCGAAAATAGAACAAATGATTCAGGAGGTAAAAACCCAAATAGCACAGCTGGAAGTGGATGAAGCCGGTTTGAAAGATTATCTGGCTAAGGTTGACAATGCAAAGCTGGAATTGCAGCGGCTTCAGAATTTGTTGTTAAAAGGTGCCGAAACACAGCAAACTGTGGATAATGCTACCGCAAATTTGAAATCGCTGGAGGCCAATTTGAATCGATCGGAAGCAAGCTTAAACGTTTCGAAAAGCAAGCAAAAGGAAATCGTGAAAGCACTAAAAACTGCTCAATTGGAAAGAAATCAAAAAATAATTGTATCTCCTGTGAACGGCATTCTTTTGGAATTGACAGTTTTGGTTGGTGGCTCAATCGCAATCCAGCAATCATTTGCACAAATATGTCCCGAAGGGAAAACAATCGCGCTCTGCGAAATTGATGAACTAAATGCACAAAAAATTCACACCGGACAAAAAGGTTGGATCAGAAATGTGGGTTCATCTGACTCATTATCAACAGGTATCGTTGTATTTACGTCATCTTTTCTCAATAAAAAATCTCTGTTTACTGATATATCAGGCGAAAAAGAAGACCGTCGTGTGCGAACAATAAAAATGATGCTTGACACTCCTGATCAATTATTGCTCAATGCAAGAATTGAATGTGTAATTGACATCACTTCAAATCATTAAAGAATGAAATATGCTAAAAATTGCATGGAAATTCATCAGGTTTGACAAGGCTAAAAGCATTGGAGTTATCGTTGGAATTCTTATAAGCACTTTCTTGATTGGCCAACAATTAGGTGTTTTCTTTTTTCTCACGGGACTTATGGGGGCATTGGCCTCCGACGTAAAAGCAGATATCTGGGTGGTTGACAGCAAAACGAATGATGTGAATCAATTGGGCCAGTTAGACATTAGAAACTTAAGGGCGGTTCAAAGCATTAGCGGAGTTAAGGAGGCCTTTCCATTGTTAATCGCTGGAGCTTCCTGTAATTTCCGGAATGGAACCAGCGGGGCCATCACCCTCCTGGGCGTGGATGAAAATCATATCAGCGCATTGCTAAGCAATGACAAGATTATGGCTGGCAAAATCTCCGATTTGCAATTGGATGGTGCAGTGAGTGCCGAGTTTTTCGAAAAGAAAAACCTTGGAGGCAATATTGACCTGCGAACCAATCTGGAAATTAATGGTAAACATGCATTTTTTGTTTTACAAACCAAAGGATTCAGAGGGTTTGGCAGCAGTTTTTGTGTAACCACAATCCAAAGAGCCAGGTATTTCTCAAACCAGCCAACTACAACGATCAGTGCAGTTTTAGTGAATGTCGAAAACCTGAAGGATGTAGATATCGTTGTCGCAACTATTAATCGAAACATCTTTGGGGTCAGGGCCTGGCCATCGAAAAAACTGGCATCCTCCTCAATCAAAAAAGTATTGGCAAGCAGTGGAATAGCCTTAAGCACAGGCACACTCATCATCTTTGCATTGATTGCAGGCTTCTTTATTATCGGATTAACTATGTATTCATCTGCCCTCGACCGTCTTAAAGACTATGGCACCTTAAAAGCTATTGGTGCTGACAACCGATATATCACTAGATTAATATTGACACAAGCAATGCTTTTCACCATGGTCGGTTTCCTGATTGGATTGGTGCTGTTAGAAGGGTTTAGAATTGGAGCTGCGAAATCGGGGCTGATCTTTTCATATTCTCCACTCGTTTTGCTGATTATGATTTCTACCATTGGTCTGATTTCACTAAGTGGAGCTTCTTTTGCCCTGAGTAGGATCAGGAGCGTAGAACCAGCGGCTGTATTCAGATAAAAGACAGCTAAGGAAATGGATTTAATTACCTCAGTGAACTTACAATGAAACTATTATACTTCTTAAACTCCGGCATCAAATTATTTCGACATAATGGCAGCTCAGGAGATCTGGCCAATAAGATTAAATTCATGATTTTTTGTCTGGTTTTTATGATAGCTGTCACTGCTAATGCTCAGTCAATAATCACAATATCACAAGCTATAGGTAGTGGATTGACAAACAAGAAAAATATCATTGCCGGCAAAACTGACATCACAACCAGCCAATTGCAAACACAGGCTTTATACAGGAAATACTGGCCACAAGTATCTTTTGACTATACTTACTTTTACAATCCCATCCTCCAAACATCAATTTTACCCATCGGCATTTTCAATCCGGCTTTTCCTGCCGATGCCACCCAAAGTGTGCAATTTGGAACCCAATGGACCCAATCGGCAGGACTAACACTTATTCAGCCATTGATTGATTTATCTATCCAAAGGCATATTAAGGAAGCAAAACTTCAAGAGCAAATTGTTGCAATAGCGCACGAGCAAACGGAGTTGGAGCTTGCCTATACAATTGCCCAAACTTATATTGATATTTATCTTCAACAATCAAAAATAGCATCTTCCATTGCCGATACGAACAGAACTTATATCAGCTACATTTTGCTAAAAAATAAATTCGATGAAAAACGATTACTGAAATCCGATTTGAATAAATCAGAAATAAATCACAACAATGCCGTTCAAACACTATCCAATGGCATTGCCCAATTGATCGAAGATAAAGTCTTCATGCTTTTTTTAATGGGAGAAAGCGATATGAAACTTTGGGATTTTCAGATTGACACCAGCTTCCTGGACAATTATTCGTTCCACATCCCCCTGAACGAAAGTAATTTGGATCGTTTGCCAGATGTCAATCAACTGACAATGCAAAGCCAGTTGGCAGGATTACAAGCAAAATCGGAAAGGACTAAATATCTGCCTGTCTTAAATTTTAAAGGCTTTTTAGGCGCAAACCAGTTCACAGATGATTTTAACCCGGCGGCTGAAAATTCTTGGTTTGGATTGAGTTATGTTGGTTTGGAAGTCAAATTTCCATTGCTTTTTGGCGAAAGTCCCCAAAATAAAATTCAACAACTATTATTACAGTCCAACCAATTCAATCTGAAAAAGGAAGACAAAATTCTTGAATATAAAAAGGATGTAATTATTGCAAAGCACAAAATTGCAAATCTGATGTCGGAGATCAAAACCCGGAAAGATAACATTTCACTTGGCTCAGAAACGATCAGGATTTTTCAGGCTCGTGTTGAAGAAGGTCAGGAATCAGCAACAAATCTGAATTTAGAAGAAGCTGATCTCCAGATTTTGAAAGCTGATTATGAAACTGCTAAAAAACAATTGTGGGTTTATTGGCTCGATTATTTAAAAGCTTCAGGTCAATTGTCATCAATTTGGTTATAAAAATTTCGAATAATTAGCTGGATAAAACATAATTTCTAAAAACAATACTAAAAGCAAAGCTGATCGATTTACAAACCGAATCCACTCTGGCAGGCTACTTAAGTGGGAATAAAAAACATTAAGGCAAAACCTACTCGAAACATACCAAACTCGTATAGCCTTGATGGTTATTTGTTTTTGATCAAAAACGAAACAGTCAAATGTTTTCCAAAAAAGCCATTTAAGCTAAAATAAAACTGTTGAATTTCTAAACAAAAAATCATTCAGCTACTATTAATTTCAAACAGATAACAACTATTTCTTTTCAGCAGCTGGCTTCTTCCATCGGAAGGTTTCGACCATGTGCAGCAAATCGGCTTTCAAATGTTGAATGACAGGCGATATTGAATCGTTATTGGGTCTGAAGTTGAAATAGAGAGCAGCTCTCACGAAGTTATGGCTCGAATCAGTCACATAAAACTGTATGGGTGAGGCCACTCCTTTTCCATTGATAAAATAAAACAAGCCACTAACATCAGCAGTAGTGTGAAAAACGCTGTCGGAAATCGAATTGGCTTTCGGCAAATGCTTGAAAGCCATTGCTCGCGCATCTTCAAGAAAAAGCGGAAGATTGCTGTCAATCTGCTTGTAACTGAGATATAAATCAGCATGAAGCTGTGGGTAATGCACTGTAAACCAATCAACAGATGATTCATCACTTTGATCTTTCTCTATCTGAGCGTTTACCGAATACTCAAAACTAAAATGAGTAGCATCGTCAAATACCTGATATGATTTTTCAGGCAAATCGATGCGAAAATACCCTCGTGGTTTTGGGGTGTAATTTTCTTCGCATGCTGTTAGGATAAGCAATAGTGAAGTAAAAAGAAGTATTTGGGGTAAGCTAGCGTATTTCATCTGAAGTCACATAAGTTACTTTGATTTGCTTGATTCTGCGTAAATCAGCATCAGTAACTTCAAAACGAAAATCCTTACAATTTATTTTGGCACCTTTTTCAGGTATTCTTCCTTCCACTTCGAGTAAAAGACCAGCTAATGTATCTGACTCACCCTGAACTTCTTCAAAATAATAATCATCCAGATCTAACACTTTACAAACATCGTTCAGATTTGTCTTTCCTTCAAACAGGTACACCCCTGCCGACAATTTGCGATAAAAGCTGTTATCCGACTCTTTATCAAATTCATCACTTATATCACCAACAATTTCTTCGATAATATCTTCCAGGGTCAGCAATCCGGCTGTTCCACCGTATTCATCCACAACAATAGCCATATGTATCTTCTTTTCCCTGAACTCCTGCAAAAGGTCGTTGATCTTTTTGTTTTCAGGAACAAAAAACGCTGGCCGAATCATTTTAGTCCAATCCAGGTCATCGTGATTTAGAAACGGAAGCAAGTCCTTGATATATAAAATCCCCATCACCTTGTCGATATTTCCGTCGTAGACCGGAATACGCGAAAATCCACTGTTGAGAATCACTTCCAGCAGTTTCTCGAAAGGTGTTTCAAGGTCGATTGCAGTGATACTAACACGTGATTTCATCACATTAGTCACTTCTTTTTCTCCGAAAGATGCAATCCCTTTCAGCATTTTCTTTTCTTCAGGCAAAGTTGATTCGTCACTTGTAATATCAATTGCAACTGATATATCACTCATCGACAAGTTATTGGATCTGTTGCCAAAACGTTTGTCAATGAAAGAGGTAGAAGCTACCAAAAGACTACTCAACGGTTTGAAAAGTACAATACAAAAACTCAGAAAAGGCGCTATAAAAAGGACTACCCGAACAGGCTCCTTGTTGGCATAGATTTTTGGCATGATTTCGCCCAGAAGCAACAAAAGCGAAGTAATTAGCACCACTTGGACAAAAAACGACATCAAAATATTATCTCCAAAATCAACCATCTGCAATGTGAGATATGAGGCCAAAATGACAATTGCAACATTCACCAGATTGTTGGCAACCAGCACTGTAGCAAGCAGGGTTTTTGGAGTTTCACGAAGTTTAAGCACGAGCTCTCCCCGTTTCTGATACTCAGTTTTTAAAGCAATAAGATCATTTGGTCTGAGGGAAAAAAATGCTGTTTCGCTTCCGGAAATCATACCCGAAAGCATAAGTAATATGAATAACAGTACCAATTCGAATACTATCAGAGCATCAATTCCAAGAAAAGTAACGGAGATAATTAACGAGATTAAACTCGCATAAGGGTCAGGATCAGGCGTTTCCAAAATAATTTAATTAGAATTCCGAGGCAAAAGTACAAAAACTTCCATCATCTCCATGAATGTCTTTGCAAATTTATTTGGATTAAAAGGGCAAGTCATCACCCGAAGTATCACTCGCAGGAGTGAAATGATCATCAGATGCATGAGTTTCTTCTGTGGTTGCAACGCGATCGTGGCGGACTTCTGAGCCGGGGTGGCCAGTACCGCCTTTTGAGATGAGATTCATTTTTTCGGCAATTATCTCTGTAATGGATTTAGTAACCCCCTGGCTATCGGTATACTGCCTTGATTTAATCTTACCCTCGATGAATAACAAATCTCCTTTTACATAACTGCGTCGTTTTTCAGCGATATCAGAAGCCAGATTGCCCCAGGCTACGATATTATGCCACTCTGTTTGATCCTGCCAATTACCTTCACGGTCGCGGTAACGTTCGCTCGTAGCAAGCGATACAGTCATTTTTTTTCCTCCGCTTTCAAAAGAGATCACATCAGGGTCTTTTCCTAATCTTCCGATCAGCATTACTTTATTTAATCCAGCCATTGGTTTGTACTTTATAAATGATTTTATAGATTTCCGTCAATTTCCTGTAAATATCTGTCAATTAGTCTGGGAAGAGGGTAGCTCTGCAGTTCATTTTGACTGATCAAAGATATATTATTTTCATCCACCAAATCAAGAGACCCATCGAAATGCAGGTGATAAAAACGTGCAAATATTTTTTGATGGCTCAGTATATGTTTTCTTGTGGCTGATTGCTTTAGAAGTTGAAATCGCGTCATTCCTGCAATCTTCACAAAGTCAGGCAGGTGCTGTAATCTTTCAAAATCTGTCTCTTCAGTAGTTTCAACTAGTGGAAACTCGAAAAGTCCTTTCCATATATCTTCACGCAATCGTTTGCGAATGATAGTTTTATATTCCCCACCAACTTCCCATGATAGCACTAAGTAATTAAAATAACGAAAAGTAACCTTTGTTTTCTTTTCTTTTAATGGAAGCAGCTTAACTGCCTGAGCTTGATTGGCATAACATTGATCTTTGAAGATACAACCCTCACAATCAGGAGACGAAGGCACACATTGCAAAGCGCCAAATTCCATAATAGCTTGATTATAGGTACCAGGGTCGTCGTGATCCATTAAAAGAAAAGCCAGCTCTTCGATACGTTTTTTACCATTGGCTGAATCAACAGCCTCAGTTACACCAAAAATCCGGCTAAGAACTCTGATGACATTTCCATCAATTACCGGACTAGCTCCATTAAAACAAATGCTTGAGATAGCAGCAGCCGTATAAGGCCCTATTCCTTTGAGCGATAGCAATGTATGGTAATCAGAAGGAAATTCTCCGTTATATCTGAAAACAATATCTTTGGCAGTATGAAGCATGTTTCGGGCACGACTGTAATAGCCAAGACCTTGCCACATTCGCAAAACTTCTTGTTCTGACGCATTGGCTAAAGAAAAAACATCAGGCCATTCAGCCAGAAACCTTTCGTAATAAGCCAGGCCCTGATCAACTCTGGTTTGCTGCAAAATAATCTCTGAAAGCCAAATCGCATAGGGATTATTGGTAATACGCCACGGCAGGTTGCGCTTGTGAAGGTCGTACCAATGGGTTAATTGTATTGAAAAATCATTCATAAATGAGGAAAATATTTATATAGAGCTGTTTAGGTCAAAAAAAATTCAAAAAAATCTTTCAAATATAAAAATGTTCTTACCTTTGCCAGCCAAATAAAATACCACAGTATTAATCTTTTAAACTTTTAAGATATGACTAAAGCAGAAATCGTAGCAGACATTGCTAACAAAACCGGAGTTGAAAAAGTAGCCGTACAGGCTGTTGTTGAATCTTTCATGGATGCTGTAAAAGGCTCTATGATGAACGGGGAAAACGTTTACCTCAGAGGCTTTGGTAGCTTCACTATCAAAAGAAGAGCTGAAAAAACCGGAAGAAACATTTCAAAAAACACTACCATCATTATTCCTGCACACAACATTCCTTCTTTCAAACCAGCAAAAACCTTTGTTGCTCAGGTTAAGAACAGCGGAAAGTAATTCATAGCATTCATTAAAAATTTAAAATCATGCCAAGCGGGAAGAAAAGAAAGAGACATAAAATGGCAACTCATAAGCGTAAAAAACGCTTGAGAAAGAACAGGCACAAGAAGAAATAATTCTTGTCACAATTAAATGCGAGGATAACACAATGCTGCTCATTTCGATGTGGCGTTGTGTTATTCCGTTTAAATGCAAATACAAATTTGCACCTCCATAACACATCTTTCAGAACAAGCCTAACTTGAAGTAAATAAAGTAGATTAATTAAATACACAGAAAACAAGTGAACAGAGAACTTATAATAGATTCTCGGGCTTCGGAGGTTGATATTGCTCTATTGGAAGATAAGCTTCTGGTTGAGTTACACAAAGAAAAAACCAATAACAACTATGCTGTAGGAGACATTTACCTTGGAAAGGTAAAAAAAATCATGCCAGGTCTCAATGCAGCTTTTGTAGATGTAGGGTACGAAAAAGATGCTTTTTTGCATTACCTGGATCTCGGACCACAGATCAAGTCACTGAATAAATATGTGAAACTTGCTCTGGGAGGCAAACCCGAATCCGTAACAATGGATAATTTTCGTATTGAAACCGACATCGAAAAAACCGGTAAAATCACACAGGTATTAGCCACGGGCGCTCAAATAATGGTTCAGATTGCCAAAGAACCAATTTCCACTAAAGGACCCAGAATCTCTTCAGAAATATCTTTTGCCGGACGCTATCTTGTTTTAGTTCCCTTCTCAACACGCATCTCCGTTTCTCAAAAAATCAGGAGCAGCGAAGAAAGAAACAGGCTTAAAAGGCTTATTCAAAGCATCAAGCCAAATAACTACGGTGTCATCATCCGAACAGTGGCCGAAAATAAAAAAGTGGCTGAACTGGATGCTGATCTTCGTAACCTTATCGAGAAATGGGAAAAAACAACAGCTAAGTTGTTTAACGCCAAAGCCCCTGTAAAAATAATGAGTGAGCTCGATCGCACCTCAGCGATTCTGCGCGACTTGCTCAACGAATCCTTTAACAGTGTACATGTGAATGATTCATCACTTTTTGATGAAATAAGAAACTTCATTCAAACTATTGCACCTCAAAAAGTTGATATCGTAAAACTCTACAAAGGAAAGTCATCAATTTACGAGCAATTCGGGATTGATAAACAAATCAAGGGCCTTTTTGGAAAAACTGTAACCATCAGAAGCGGCGTATATCTTATCATAGAACACACCGAAGCAATGCACGTGATCGACGTTAACAGCGGTCATCGTGTGAACAAAGAGAATAGTCAGGAAGAAAACGCACTCGAAGTCAACCTCGAAGCTGCTGCCGAAATCGCACGACAATTGCGTCTGCGAGATATGGGTGGTATCATTGTCATCGACTTCATCGACATGCACGACGGTAAACACCGCCGTGAACTCTATCAGAAGCTCAAGGATGAAATGGCCCGCGACCACGCTAAACATACCATTTTACCACCAAGCAAATTTGGACTCGTTCAAGTTACACGTCAGCGTGTAAGACCTGAAATGAATGTTGAAATTCTTGAACAATGCCCCGTTTGTGAAGGCACAGGTAAAATAAAGCCATCTATCATTTTCCTTGATGAGATTGAAAATAACCTGAAGTATTTGCTTCAGGATCAGAATGAAAAGCATGTGACTCTGGCTTTGCATCCATACATCCACGCCTTCTTTACCAAAGGACTTTTCTCTCTGCATGTAAAATGGATGTTGAGATATAAGAAACGTTTCAGAGTTACTTCAATGAACAACTTCCATGTGATGGAATATAAATTCTTTAATCAGAATAATGATCAGTTAAGCATTTGATCTTTAAAAAATAAAAGGTATTATCGCATCAAAATTCCCGTTTACATTCAAAGCAAACGGGAATTTTTTAAACCACAAACTATTTTTGCCGTATGGAAATCGTACTCAGTGGCATCAGACCAACAGGAAATCTGCACCTTGGAAATTATTTCGGTGCTGTTAAGAATTTTGTAAGAATGCAGGAAGAAAATCAGTGTTTCTTCTTTATTGCTGACTATCACTCACTTACAACTCATCCTACACCTGCTGATTTGCATGGTAATGTTAAGCAGGTGCTCGTGGAATATCTGGCAGCAGGCCTCGACCCTGACAAATCGACCTTATATGTTCAGAGTGATGTGCCTGAAATTGCTGAATTGTATCTGTTTCTCAACATGAACGCCTACCTTGGTGAACTTGAACGTGTTACAACATTCAAGGAGAAAGCCCGCAAGCAACCCGATAATGTCAACGCAGGTTTGCTCACCTATCCCGGGCTGATGGCAGCTGATATTCTTATTCACCGGTCGCACAAAGTACCGGTAGGAAAGGATCAGGAACAACACCTTGAAATGACACGTACCTTTGCACGTCGTTTCAATCGAATGTATAATGTTGAGTATTTCCCTATTCCTCAGGCGTATAATTTTGGCGAGGAACTTATAAAAATTCCCGGCCTGGATGGTAGTGGTAAAATGGGGAAATCGGAAGGAGAAGGCAATGCAATTTTTCTGGTGGATGATGAAAAAACCATCCGTAAGAAAGTGATGAAAGCAATGACTGATGCAGGCCCTACAGAACCCAATCAGCAAAAGCCTGATATTATTGAAAACCTCTTTAGCTTGTTGAAAGTTGTTTCAACGCCCGAAACGGTGCAGTATTTCGATGATCAGTACAACCAATGTAATATACGTTATGGTGACCTGAAAAAACAATTAGCTGAAGATATGGTTGTTTTTACAGCCCCTATCCGTGAGCGGATTCTTGAATTATATGCCAATGAGGCTTTTTTAAGTAAAGTGGCAAAAAATGGTGCTGAAAAAGCCCGTGAAAGTGCCGGAAAAACCATTCGTGAAGTTCGGGAAATCATCGGCTTCCGTCATTTTTAACCCAAAAGTATGAGTAGCAGTATTTTCAAAAGAAACCTTCAGAAAATCGTAACATTATTGCTTTGGTTTGCAGCAGTAATGTATTTGTTTTCAGTGGTTTATCCTTATATTATCGATCCGGGTTTTGAAAGCACATTCGGCATCTGGATAGTTCGCTGGGGACTTATCATTGGCGTCTCGGTGTTTTCATTAGGTGTATTCATCCTTCGACGCTCCGATTTTCTTCTGTATGGCTATTTTCTCGTTTTTATTGCTGCACTCTTTCAGCTTTTTATAACTTTGATAAGTAATGAAGCACTGCCGGGCATTTTCATTCATTTGTATGTAATTGCTACAGCTATTTATTTTTTCACCAAGGATATTCTTAGTACACAAGGCCATCAATATCATCGAAGCAAAAAAGAAAATAAACTGAATTAACCATGCCAAAACATGTAGCAACAGGCGGAGAGCCTGAAAAAGCAGTCGTTGTTGGCTTGATAACACGTTTTCAGCCAAAAGATAAAGTTGAAGAATACCTCGCTGAACTTGAGTTTCTGCTTGAGACGGCAGGAGGTGTACCTGTTAAAAGGTTTATTCAAGGACTGGATATCCCAAACAGTAAAACCTATGTCGGGACAGGTAAATTAGAAGAAATCAAGCAGTATATTATTGCTGAAGATATAAAACTTGTCATTTTTGATGATGATCTGGGACCTTCTCAGTTGCGAAATATCGAAGGCGAGTTGCAATGTAAGATACTTGACCGCACCAACCTTATCCTGGATATATTTGCTAAAAGAGCACGTACCTCACACGCCAAGACACAGGTTGAATTAGCTCAATATCAATATCTTCTTCCAAGATTAACCCGAATGTGGTCGCACCTTGAGCGACAGCGAGGTGGTATTGGGATGCGTGGACCAGGAGAAACAGAAATTGAAACCGACCGAAGGGTTATTCGTGATAAAATCAGTCTGCTGAAGGAACGGCTGAAAGATATTGATATGCAAACTTCGGTTCAGCGAAAAAACCGCGGCAAACTTATACGCGTAGCGCTCGTAGGTTACACAAACGTCGGAAAATCGACACTTATGAACCTGCTGAGCAAATCAGAAGTATTTGCCGAAAATAAACTTTTCGCTACTCTTGATACAACTGTGCGCAAAGTTGTAATAGAGAATCTTCCTTTTCTGCTATCCGATACTGTTGGTTTCATCCGTAAACTTCCTCACGGACTGATCGAATCCTTCAAATCGACCCTTGATGAAGTGCGTGAGTCAGATATTTTGCTGCATGTGGTAGATATTTCTCATCCCGAATTTGAATCCCAGATTGAAACAGTAAACCAAACTTTGCAGGAAATAGGCGCTTCCGACAAGAAAACACTTATGGTCTTCAACAAAATTGATGCATATACCTTTGATGTAAAAGAGGAAGATGACCTTTCTCCGCTTACCAAACGAAATGTAACACTGGAAGAATTACAAAACACCTGGATGGCTAAATCTGAGTCTACAAGTATTTTTATAAGTGCACTAAATAAAGATAATTACCACGAATTAAGAGAGCTCTTATATAAAGAAATCAAAGACATGCATGCGATTCGCTATCCTTATGATAGTTTTCTTTATTAGCCTTGCGTTATTTTAACGATTTTTTAAATCAAAGTAAAGGCAAATACCCGGTGTTTTAATCAGAACTTAGCTACTTTTGCTTTATACCTTTAGCGAAATGAAAAGAATTCACTTATTAGGACTTAGCATACTTTCATCTATACTTTTAAGTCTGGCCTGGCCTGCCAATGGTTTTGCCCCTTTAATTTTTATTGCTCTTGTTCCCCTGCTTCTCCTTCAGGATGAAATGGGAGGAACATCTGTAAAGCCCCGCAAAAAAGGATTATTTGGACTTGTATATCTAAGTTTTGTCATCTGGAACATCCTCACAACCTGGTGGATATGGAATTCAACCGATATAGGCTCGATTGCAGCTATAGGACTGAACAGTTTGTTTATGACAACTGTTTTTTGGCTTTTTCACTGGACAAAAATCAAGTTATACGATAATTCAAAAGGTTTTTTTATACTCATTGTTTACTGGCTAACCTGGGAATGGTATCACCTCGACTGGGATTTAAGCTGGCCCTGGCTCAACCTTGGGCATGTTTTTTCGAGCCGGCATACATGGATTCAATGGTATGAATACACGGGTGTTGCCGGAGGAACTTTCTGGATTTTGGCGGTTAACATACTCATCTATCTGATGATTAAAAAGCTCTCAAAGCAATATCTGAAATCTGTTTCTTTTAAAAAAGATCTTGCTGTTGTGATGGCTACAATCATTCTTCCGATTGCTTTTTCCAAGATTATTTACAATGCCTATGAGTCAACAGGGGTAGAAGCTGAAGTAGTTGTTGTCCAACCTGATTTCGATCCTTATACGGAACAATACGAAACCCCGCCTGCTGAAGTGGTAGAGCGTAATTTGAGCCTCGCATTGAGAGCCTTAACAAAGGAAACAGATTTTATTGTATCACCCGAATCAGCCATACAAGAAGAGATTTGGGAAGAATTCCTTGACCAGTCAATAGGACTGAAACAAGTAAAAGACTTTGTTGCAGCATACCCGCATACGGCGGTCATTATTGGAGCAAGTACTTTTAGCAATGTACCAAAAGGCAAAGAAGATGATCATGCAGCCCGAAAGTTCAGAAAATCAAATGATTATTACTTTGCATACAACACTGCTTTTTATATTGATACTCTTGATTTCTTCCGTTTTTATCATAAGTCCAAGCTTACGCCAGGAGTTGAAATGATGCCATCATGGAGCTTTCTGAAGCCCCTTAAAGACTTTGCTATCAATTTAGGCGGAACAGTGGGCACCTTGAAGATGGATGACGAACGTAAGGTTTTCGTACACAAAGACAGCATTTTCAGGGTAGCTCCCGTAATCTGCTACGAATCTGTTTATGGAGAATTTGTTACGCGCTACGTACGAAATGGAGCTAACTTAATTTTCATTATCACCAACGATGGATGGTGGGGCAATTCGCCTGGTCACCGGCAGCATTTTGAATTTGCCAAATTAAGAGCTATCGAAACACGACGCAGCATTGCACGCTCAGCAAACACTGGAATTTCAGCATTTATCGACCAAAAAGGCGACGTTTATCAGGCAACACCCTATTGGGAAGAGGCGGTAATCAGGCAAAAAATAAGCACCAACGAGAAACTCACTTTTTATGTAGTTTATGGTGATTATCTGGCACGCATTTCACTGTTTATCAGTGCTATTTTATTAATTACTGCCATAGCCAGAAAATTTCTGCCTAAACATAAAAAACAAAGGGTTGCTTAATGCTTTTCAAACAACATTCGGTGGAAATCCAATTTGGTCCTTTTCAAGGCATTACGGATGTACATTACAGAAACGTTTTCCAGAGCTATTTTACGGGCATTGATAAATTTTTCACGCCATTTTTTTCAGGAATTCACAAAGAAAATAGTAAAAATCTGAAAACCGATGAGATAAACCCCCTCTTTAATGATATCAATCAATTGATACCCCAGCTGCTGAGTAATGATTCAGCTGAGATTTTACGTTTTGCCGAACAATGCAAAACTATGGGTTACAACGAAGTGAATTTGAATATGGGTTGTCCGTATCCGCAGGTTGCACTCAAGAAAAGAGGATCAGGACTGATGCCATATACCGAAATGGTTGCTAAAATTATGAATGAACTGAAAGGGAATTTACCGCTCGCTTTCAGCATCAAATGCAGGCTTGGATATCACAATTCTACTGAATTGGATGAGCTTCTTCCTTATTTCAATAGTGTCGGTTTAAAGGAACTGATCGTTCATGCCAGATTAGGAAAACAGATGTATGGAGGCGTTCCCGATCAGGATAAATTTGCTGCCATAATCCCTTTGTCTGATTCACCGGTTGTATACAATGGTGATGTTTTCACTGTCGATCAGTTTAAAGCATATCAGCAAAAGTTTCCTGAAATCACCAAATGGATGTTGGGCCGTGGAATCCTTTCAGATCCTTTTCTTGCATCGGACATTAAAGGAACAACTGCTGAAAACGATATGAAAGACAGAAAAGAAATTGTATATCAATTCATTACTTCACTTTATCTGAAACGCAGAAAAGTGAAAGCAGATAATCCAGCCATACTGGGACGCATGAAAGAATTATGGTCGTACCTTCACTGGTCGTTCGATGACCCAGCCACTGCATGGAGAATGATAAGGAAAGCAGGTAATTTTGAAGATTATGAAGAAACAGTTGCCTATATCATTAAGCATCAACAATGGGTTGGCTCGGGATTTATCCGTTCGGCAAGTAGTAAAAACGATTATGATGAAACTTTTTACCAGCATGCTATTGAATAACAGGCGCTGTTATTAAGCTTAAAACTCATTGTTTTCAAAAATATGCACAACTCATTATTGAATCATCTAATTAACTACATTTGCATCAACTGTTTAGCATAAATAATGATGCGCTTCCCAAAATTCAAATTTCATCTGAGTTACCAGATGATAGTCTGGTCACTCGTCAGCATAGCCATCCTTTTGGCAGCAGGATACCTGATCATATCGTATATCTACCGGCTTCAGGAAAACACGCGGCTATTGATAACTGAAAACGTGATCAGCACCCGAAATGCTCAGGAATTGCGTTTTGCCCTGTATCGGGTTCGTGCTGCCTCGCTCACAATTTTATTTGACAAGAATGATGAGCAACTGCAAATAGTTCAAAATGAGCAAAAAATATTTTTAGGTTTGCTGGATAAGGCAGGATTCTCCGCCGTAAAAGAAGAAGAAAAAAAACTCATACAACAGATCGCAGCGCTGTTTTCCAACTATGAACAAACCTTGCGTAATGCCCATGAGATGCATCGGCAAGGTAAATTAAGCCAGCCCAATGCCTTGATTGTTTTAGCTAGTCAAGACCTTATCAAAACCATTGAAGAAAAAACTATCACACTTATACTACTCAAAGAACAGACACATGCTGAATTAGAAAATAGCATTCAAATCAACGATAACATTATCACAGTCTCTATTTATTCTTTAGGTATCAGCGGTATCATCATGGGTTTGATTTTGGGATGGCTCATAGCGCGTATCATTCTCAATCCAATCTACAAACTTGTATTAAAAGTGAGGGATGCAGCCGGAAGCGAGGTTGTGGAACATATTCGTATGACCCCCGGAAAAGAACTTGAGGAATTGGATTTGCATATCAATAGGTTAATAGGCCGTATAAGCAAAGCCAATGAAGATTTGCGACAGAACAGAGAATTGCTCGAGCGATCAGCCAAATTTGCCGCCATCGGGAGAATAGCGCCTGCGTTAGCACATGAAATAAGGAATCCTCTCACCTCTATTAAGATGCTTATACATAGCTTGTTGAACGAACTTCAAGCTAATCAGGAACAAAAAGATGATCTCGAAATCATGCTACATGAGATCAGTCGTATGGAGGACTTCTTACAAAACTTCCTGAAATATGCACGACCGGCAAAGCCTCAGCTTCAGCTTGTTCATCCGGATGAGTGCACCAAGCCGGTTTTGCAACTTATGCAGGCACGTTTCAAACAAAGTAAAATAGAAATCGAAACCAGCATTGATAATAATGAAATCAGCCTGCGTGTTGATCCAAATATGATCAAACAAATTCTTATCAATCTTCTGAACAACGCCATCGATGTGATGCCTAAAGGAGGTAAAATTTCTATCATTACCAACCAGCAGATTGTAGACCCTGAAGCACGAAAAATGCTTGTTATTTCAGTTATCGACTCAGGGACTGGTATTCCGGATGAAATTCGGGACACACTTTTTGATCCCTTTGTAAGAGCAAAAGAGCAGGGCATTGGTTTAGGATTATCTATTTCACAACGCATTGCTGACCTGCATCATGGATTCATAAAAGCTTCTAATAATTCGAAAAAAGGAGCCGTTTTCTCCTTATACCTTCCTCTAGCAAATTGATTTAAAAGATGAAAAAAATTCTGATTGTCGACGACGAGGACAATGTAAGGTATTCGTTCAAAAAGTTTTTCCGTGATCCTGAAACGATCATATCTGAGGCCAACTCAGGTATGGAAGCAATAAATATTCTTAAAAAAGAGTCCTTTGATTTAGTGCTAATGGATATCGAAATGCCCGGTATCAGTGGGTTAGACGCTATTCAAAGGGTAAAGGCAATGCATCCAAACCTTCCTGTTATTATCATGACAGCTTTTGGAACAACAGAAAGAGTCATTGCTGCGATGAAATATGGAGCATTCGAATATATTGAAAAACCTTTTGACATCGAACGACTTAAGAATCTTGTTAAGGAAGCTCTTGAAATTAAGCAAATTACCGATGTAGAACCTTTATTGCCAGATCATAAAACACAGGCAGCTGCCGGTGATATTGTTGGAACGAGCGCAGCAATAAAGGAAGTTTTTAAAATGATTGGAAGGGTAGCAGCAGCCGACGTGAGTGTACTGATAAGTGGTGAAAGTGGCACAGGAAAGGAACTGGTTGCTCGGGCCATTCACCGCTACAGCGACCGTTCCAACAAAGCATTTATTGCAATCAATTGTGCTGCCATTCCTGATAACCTGCTTGAAAGTGAGCTGTTTGGATATGAAAAGGGAGCTTTTACTGATGCCAGTCAACCTAAACCTGGCAAGTTTGAACAAGCCGACGGAGGAACTTTATTCATGGATGAAGTTGCAGATATGAGTCTCACACTTCAGGCCAAACTGTTACGTGTTTTACAAGAGGGAACTTTCGAACGTTTAGGCTCAAACAAAACTGTTACAACAAATGTAAGAATCGTCTCGGCTTCCAATAAAAATCTTGACCACGCAATAACTGATGGGCGCTTTCGTGAGGACCTTTATTACCGGCTAAAAGTTGTCACAATCACCATACCTCCACTACGCATGCGAAGGGAAGATATTCCATTGCTGGCAAATCACTTTCTTTTGCGCTTCACACACGAAATGAAGCGACCTGTAACAACCCTTCCTTCCGAAAGTATTGACTTATTGCTAAAGCATAGTTGGCCAGGAAATGTAAGGCAATTGGAAAATCTGATGAAGCGAACAATACTCATGAGCAAAAATAATGTCATCACCCCTGACCTGCTTCAAGAGGAACTTTCGCTTGATTTAAAGAACACAGCCACCATTGCACCTCCTGCAAAAACCGTTATCCCTGAAAATCTGGATGCCTTTGATGGACATTTGTATAAATATGTAATAGAACAAACCGAGAAAGAATTACTTCTAAAAACGATCGCTCATACTAAAGGCAATCAGGCAAAGGCCTCACGAATGTTGGGCATATCCCGCGCGATGCTTTATGAGCGGATGGAAAAATTCAATATCAACCATCAGGATTTAAATGACAATTAGTGTATGAAAATCATACACCCTGTATGAAAAGCATGCAATAAAGCTTGGATTGAACTCAAATTCAAGACATAAAAATTGTCACACAATTTCTATTTTACTGATTTACTGTATTTTACAAACTTTGGCATGCCGATTGTATATTAAGGCCACGATAAACACTATTAATTAACAAATAAATTTATTATCATGAGAAATCTCTTAAAAACCGTTTTTGCATTTGCAATCGCCGGCGTACTTTTCACAAGTTGCGCTAAAGCTCCTGAAGTAGAAATCACCAACGCTAAAGCCGCTATCGAAGCAGTTAAAGCTGTTGAAGCAGAACGTTATGTACCTGCTGAATTCAAAGCATTACAGGATTCATTAAATGTTGCTTTATTAGAAGTTGAAAACCAGAATGCTAAATTCGCTCTTTTCAGAAGCTACAAAAAAGCAACTGCTACTTTAGCTAGCGTAAACACTTTATCAGAACAAGTTAAAGTTAATGCAGCTACTCGCAAGGAAGAAGTAAAAAATCAAGCACAACAGTCTTTAGCTGAAGTAACTACCTTAGTTGCTGAAGTAAAAGAATTATTAGCTGCTGCACCCAAAGGAAAAGAAGGCAAGGAAGCTCTCGAAGCCATTCAGGGGGATGTGGTTTTAGTTGAGTCATTCCTTGCCGAAGTTTCCACACTTATCAACAATGGTGATTATCTTACCGCTGTTGACAAGGTGAAAGCTGCTGGCGAAAAAGCTGCTTCATTGAAAACTGAACTTGAAGAAGCTATTGCTAAGAAAAAAGGCCGCAAGTAAGATCAAACTTACCGCTCAGTGCATATTAATCACTGTCCGTAATTAACTTACTCAAAACCCCGGAAGGTGCATCCTGCCGGGGTTTTGCATTGTAATTTGAGTATATTATTAACAGTATCTTTTCATTGCAAAATTTGAATTAATTTTGCATCCGTGAAAATAAAAGTTAACAATTTAAAAAGCTATCCAACAACTCATTACGGTAAAACAACCGCCCGAACGCCCATGAAAAAGATTCTCTTTATTCTTCTTATCTTACTTTTCTTAACCATTTCGACCTTTGCCACACTTTATTATCTGGCTCCTAAGCCACCTTTGTCGATTTTGGAACAATTGCACCGAACCATAGCAACAGCAAAAGAACAGGAGGCTGAAAAATATGCGCCCGGACTTATTAAAGAGGCTGAAATCTTTTTTGAAGGCGCTAAAGAAGCTCTTCAAAAGGAAAATGAAAAAACATTTTTTCTTCGCGATTACAATACCGTCATTCAACTTGTTGAAAGTGCCACTAATAAAGCCGCTGAGGCTACAAAAAAAGTAAGCGAAGACAAGCAGAACTTAAGCGAATCGTTGCAAAAAAAACTTATTGTTGTCAGCCATAAGATTGATCATTTTGACGAAACATATGCTCATCTTCCTCTCAACAAAAAGGCCAGGAAAGATTTTACGAATGCCAAACTCAAATATCTTGAGTCAAAAAAAGCCTATGAACGTAAGGCTTATCTATTGGTTGGCAACAATTTAGACGAAGCTAATAAACTTATAAGCAAATCAGTTGATGCTGCACACGATCATCTGAGCAGTTATTTCAATGACCTGCCTTTATGGAAAAGATGGCATCAGGAAACTATAGAATGGTCGCGCAAAAATGGTGCGACGGCTATAGTTGTAGATAAATTTGCACACATGTGTTACGTTTATAAAGGCGGTAAAGAAATTAAACGATTCAATGCCGAATTAGGTCCAAACTGGATTGGAACAAAAAAATACAGGGGTGATAAAGCAACTCCTGAAGGTAAATATCACGTTACCAAGAAAAAAGCCGGTAGTCAAACAATATATTATAAAGCATTGCTAATCAACTATCCCAATGAAGAAGATAAAATCAGGTACAACAAGAACGTACGCAATGGCAGCATTCCAAAACGAGGAATTGGAAATTTGATCGAGCTTCATGGAGGTGGTGGCAAAGGCATAAATTGGACTGAAGGTTGTGTAGCCTTAACCAATGAAGATATTGATAAGTTATGGAATTACGTAAGTACCGGAACACCTATCACCATTGTAGGATCACTGCGTAGTTTACACGAAATTAACGGACGATAATCACTATGAATCAGTTAAGAAATACTTCGGGTCAATCAGAAAGTGTTAATTCCCCGATAAAAAAGCCGAAGCCAAATGCTAAAAGGGTTAGAAATGCTCGTTTCATAATTCTTATATTTGGCCTGCTTACCTCCATTATGTTGTCAGCATTTGTTATAAAAAACCAATTGATTCTTCAGGAAAAATCTCTTCTTATTTTTCATTCCAACGATCATGCAAAATCATTTGATCGCATAGCATCACGTTCTCCAAAAAAATACGATGTGTCGCTTTCAAAAGATATCGATAATACTGACAAGGCTTTAAAAGCTTTTTTACCAAAGCAAACCTATATTGTCATCAACACCACCGGAAACAATTTCAAGCTTTTTGACGCTAATGGAAAAGCTCTCCGGGAAGGATTGGTTTCGACTGGCAGTTTTACAATACTTAAAGCGGGTGACAATCGGCAGTGGATGTTTAAAACACCCCGTGGCCAACTAAAAATTTTAAGAAAAACCAAGGACCCTGTCTGGAAGCGACCTGACTGGGCATTTATTGAAGAAGGTCTTAAAGTTCCTTCGGCTAATCATCCATCTCGTTTTGAATATGGTACTTTAGGTGATTACAGTATGAGTTTGGGTGATGGGTACATGATTCATGGCACGCTGTACAAACGTTTTTTGGGTCTGCCAGTAACACATGGGTGTATACGAATGGGTGATGAAGACCTGGAAGATGTTTTTAATACACTCAAAATTGGTTCAAAAGTATATATCTATTAGCTTATAATGCCTTTATGAATTCATTTTCACAAAAAGATAGCATCGGTCAACATACGGAAAAACAGCAAAATGCAATTTTGTGGTTTTTTTCCTGGTTTATCCGTCGTCCGGGAATGCAGTTGTTGTTTTTGATTGTTTCAATCACTTTGCCTGCGATTATTATAGCACTAACTGTTCTCATTCCAGCCGCAGCCTTCAAGCCCATGCCAGTGAAAGCTGAATCTGATGATAAAGCTGATACTACACTAACAAAAAAGGCTGAAGCAACAGCCGACCAGCATCCACTCTATCTCAACATCCTGAATAAAGAGCAAAAACTCAGCTTTTTTCAAAACAGGCTTGAGTTGGCACGTCAAGACTCAATCTACCTTGTTCTCAACCTTCAGGATAGTATATTGGATATCGAAATAAAAGGGCTTCCTGTACAACGTTGCAAAATTCAAAGTTATAATGCCAGCAGCCGGCTGAAAGCAGCTCAGCACGAAGACTTACAAAAATGGCTTGAAACACCTTTTACTCTTCAAGGTGAGATTTCAACAATACCAAAAGTTCCAGTGTTATTAGTAGACGCACCCAAAGACACAACTGAAGCCGCTAAGCTGCCTAAAAAGCCTATGGAACCAGAAAAAACTGCTGTTTTCTTCACACTGCTTTTCGACAAAAACCTTGTTATTGAAATAGAACAAACTGAGACTATCCTACCTGAGGAAGAAGGACTGATGCTAAATTACCAGCAACGTTTTGACTCAATATTTAGCAGAACTCTAATTCAAAAAATCACACAACCGATGCCTCAACAACTTCCAATTCACATAAAACTGAGAATGAACGAAGGTGATGCAAGAGCTATTTACAGATCAATACCGCATTCGAAATATGCTAAACTGATCATAAACCCTCTTGATGAGTCGATGTAGGATTTCTTCTTTCAAAACTGATTTTCTAAAATAAATATCATCTAAAATTTCTGAAGGTAAGTAACAGCTTGGATATGATATTAAACAAATCTGTCTTACAGAAGTTTTTAAACTCTTGCTGTTTTTCCAAATACTATCCAAATAGCGTGTTAAAACGTAAATAATAGTACTTATTTGCTTTTATTTATCACTTGTATTACTTTCGTGACCAAATAAAAGCAATCATTTGTGAAAATAAAGATCATTTTCCTGCTCCTTTTCATTGCTGCGGTTTGTTTTTCTCAACAGGAAAAGCCAAATGATTTGCCCAAAGTCAGTACAGGAAAACTGGATCATTATGATGCTTTCCCTTCAGTGAACGTTCAGCCGCGCAATGTTGATGTGTGGCTACCTGAAAGTTACGATTCATCATCCCGCTATTCTGTTATTTATTTTCACGACGGGCAGATGTTGTTTGATTCCACTTTAACCTGGAACGGTCAGGACTGGGGACTGGATGAAACAGCAGGCAGATTGATTGCAAACAACCTGGCACGTCCGTTTATCATCGTTGCAATTTGGAATACAAAGCTGCGTCATAGTGAGTATTTTCCTCAAAAAGCTTTCACGCATTTGTCACCATCCTTTCGTGATTCTTTGCTAACCTACAGTCGTCGAAATAGTGAAACAGCATTATTTCAATCTGATATTCAATCAGATGCTTACTTGCGTTTTGTTGTTTCAGAGCTAAAACCCTTTATTGACAAACACTATTCGACACTTCCCGATCGGGAAAGTACATTTATTGCAGGCTCGAGCATGGGTGGCTTGATCTCGATGTATGCTGTGTGTGAATATCCGGATGTTTTTGGTGGTGCAGCATGTCTTTCAACACACTGGCCCGGCATTTTCACTCTTGAAAACAATCCTGTTCCAGATGCCTTTCTGAATTACCTCAGAAATAACCTGCCTGATATAAATAATCATCGTTGGTATTTTGATCATGGTACAGAAACTCTTGATAATCTTTATGGCCACACTCAATTAAAGGTTGATAAACTATTTACTGAAAAAGGATATTCTGATAAAAATTTTATAAGTCTATGCTTCGATGGTGCCGATCATTCAGAAAAAGCATGGCGTGCGCGTATCGCCATACCATTGAAGTTTCTAATGTCTCCTATATTCACAAAAAACAACCCTGATCATGAAATCATTGAGTAAATTATCTCTATTCATCATTATTTTAACTATTGGTTTCCTTTGTCTGTATCCCGGTAAACTAATAGCTCAAAACCACAGCACAGCACAAAGCAATCAAGCTGAACATGGCTACTTCAATCCATGGATTGCCCGCATATCAGGAGGTACCGGCATTTTTTTGGGTGACATAAAGCAAACTCCACTACTCCCTTCCACAACAGGAAAAAGCGAGTGGAGGTTTGGCGGATCCCTTTCGCTGGAATATCGTTTCAATCCTATAATAAGCCTTCGCGGACAATCGCTTTACACAGGCATCGCCGGAGCAAAAACATCAGCAAACCGCTATTTTAATGCTGATCTTATTGAAGGTACTTTGGGCATTGGCTTTTACCCGGTGAATATTTTTTCAACTTCAAACGGCCGTTTTGCAGAATTTTACCTGATTGCTGGTTTTGGTGTTACAAATTTCAATTCTAAGCTCTTTGAATTATCAACTGAAAATCTGGTTTCTTCTTCAGGAGGAGGCAATGGAATTGGAATTGGAGGAATGACACTCGAACCAATACTTACAGCAGGATTCGGCGTTGATTTTCCACTTACCGGAAATTGGATGATTAGTTTTGAAACAACTAATAAAGTATTAACAAATGATTTACTCGATCTAACAGTCTCAAACTTCAAATACGATGTCTACAACTTTACAAGCTTAGGTTTAGCCTATAGGTTTGGAATGAAGTCAGCCGGAAAAGTCACAGGAATAAAAGTAAAAGAAACAACCGCAGAGGATATCTATATTTCAACCCTGCCTGTCAATCCCGAAACACAGCCATCTATTAAAGAAGAAGTAAAAACAGAAGAATTACCACTATTAAACGCCGTAATTACAATAAAAGAAAATGAACCAGCACAAACTGTTGAAGAAAGCACAATAATTCCAACTCCATTAGTTGAAACATTGCTACCAGCAAACAATGATATAAATGATTTGAAATCAACAGGTTACAGGGTTCAAATACTTGCTGGATCTAAAAAAATCAATTTAGAAACTCTTTCTAAGAAAACAGGTATTGCCGCTGACCTAATTTCTGAGAGTATGTATAATGGACTATTTATTTATACAACCGGTTCATACGAACATTACGATCAAGTTGTTGAGGTTCGCAAAACGATCAGAAACAAACCAGCTACAGCTGATGCTTTTGTAGTATATTTTGAAGAAGGGCAACGTCAAAAAACGCTTCCTGTAAAACCAAAACAGAACTAGTAAAAGGATGTCTTTTAGGCTAACATAAAATTAATACCTTTGTCCAGTAAACAGTAAGAATATCAAACCATGCATAAGAGTGATTTTGATTATCAGCCCGACAAAGACGATTTACCCAAGAATATAACTTTTTGGATTATCATCTCAGCCCTTGCTGCTGCACTGTATCTGTCACAGATACTTGTATAGTTTAATTCTGATAGAATTAGATAACCTTTTCAATCATCTATCGAACAGTCCGAATCAATTTCCCTTTATACATCTTTTCTCCAATAGTCAGTTGATAGAAATAGATTCCTTCAGGTAGCAATGTACCCTCATTTGTTTTTCCATCCCAGCTAACGTTTTGTTCAACGCCTATCATTTGTTCTTGATTACTAAAAACTATTCTACCAGAATTATTAAAAATCTGAAGATTTACAGATCCCTTAATTGCACTCGTTTGATTTGTAAAACTAAATTCAACCCGATTACCGAAAGGATTGGGATGTACGCTTATTTGTTCATTTAATGATTCATCCAAAGAACTGATTAAATCAGAATTAACCTTCAATATCAATGTTTTTGAGCCAATAGATGATTGAACCATAACTGAATCATAAAAATAAAAATAAGCTGAAAGCGGCGTTACTCCTTGCATTAGTTCTAAGGTGACAACTAAAGAATCGCCCGAAGGAATGGTATGTGGTGAGTTAGGAAGCTGAATCGGATAAAGATAACCATCATTAGCTATATTTTCAATTTGAAAATCATTTTGAGTGAGGTTGTATATCGTAAATTGTCTTTCATACTCAAACTGAAATACGACAGTGTCGGAGCTAAAAACCAACTGACTAAAAGGCGCTGAACCTACAAAAAAAGTATGTGGATCAAGTTCAGCCATATAAGGATGGCGCATACTTCTGCCAGATTGGTCGGCAGCAGCAATGTAATATCTGATAGTATCGTTCCCATCATAATTCTTAATGTAGGCGCTAAAGGTATTGCCGATTGCAAGTGATAAGGATGTTTGGTAATATTCACCTCCATTGACACTATAAAAAAGCTTTAACGAATCAGCTATAAGTTCCTGTCCGGAATGAGCCAATATTTTTGCTGTAACAGGGATTGAATCCAAGTTATTTATTTCACCATAAACCGGCCTGTGGTCAATGAAAAGCATACCAATATCGGCAATTTCATGTGTGCGACAATGCAATGCATCGGTATCTAACCAACCGCTGTAAGTAACTCCTACAATTTCATAACCAGGCATTGCCTGCTCATAAACTGATAAGGCGGCATTGTCGTGCTGACTGCCAGTGAGTGGCACAAACACTTTATTATTTAAAATAAGCGAATTTGTGTAAGGAGTTGCGGGATTTCCTCCAGGTGTAAATACACGGTATACTTTATATGGATATCCATATGAACAATTTGTTGTAGCAAAATAATTGGCTACGGCCTCAAAATCATTGTATCGAGAATCATTAGTCGGCACACTTCCAAGGAGAATTTTATCCGGAGCAAGGTACTTTCCCCAACAGTCGACATGCTTGATATAGTCTCCAAGAGGATCATCCATTACATCATAACGATTGACCCCTAAATAGTTAAGCATCTTTTCATCAACCTGAGCGTTTGATTGGGAATTTTCTTCATATACCAACTCAGTTGAAGCAGCCATTCCCAAACCGTCAGACATCATATTGCCTCCGGTGTGAATGACATTCATACCAAAAAGGTTGATCCCTAAATGCTGTGCTACACGGGGAGGAACATTATCGTCATTCGGGCGGGGCCTGTTGTATGGGAAATCAACGACACCGGGTTGATTTAACCCATCGAAAACAAACCATGGACCATAGTCACGTGTCCAATATGAGTCGGAAGGAGCTATTAAAAAGCTGCAATTTGCGGTATTAATATTATTGTTGGTATACAAATTCAAAACTGTTGTTGCCTGCGAATTACTTGTTACCAAAGTAACCACTTCAATATCCTCGGCCATTTCACGAATAAGGGAATAAGGAATGCCAAAGGTATATCGGATCAGAACTGACTGGGCAGGTTCAAATTCGCCTACCATGCGCACCGGTCCAACTGGAGGTGGAGTTTCGGTGAAATCAACATTGGAACGAACCGGAAGCAACATTTCCTCTGCGGAGAGGTAATGTAATCGTTTATAATCAGGCTGTTGTATGGTAGTTTGCTGACCGGATACCGGAGTGAAGGAAGCAAAAAAACAAAAGAGAAGGAACGGATAGGTAAATTTCATAAAATTAAATTTCGATGCTTGGATTTTGCAAATCATTTAGTCCACAAAGGTAAGAAAGCTGATTTATTACCACTTAATTTTTGTTGTATATTTGCTGCGTTTAAAAAATATAAAAATCATGTTGAATTCAATATTACTCGGTGTAATCGGACCTGCTCAGGTTGTAATAATTGTTTTGGTCATTGTTTTACTTTTTGGAGGGAAAAAAATTCCGGAACTCATGCGCGGTATTGGTAAAGGAGTAAAAGAATTTAAGGATGGCATTAGCGGTGTTGACGAAAAAGATCCGAATCAAAAAGATAAAACTAATTAATAATATTTTGAATACAGCTTCACTTTTTACGGTCAAACACAATAGTTTGGCCACCAAAAGAGTGAGTGCTGTGTTTTAATTTGCTGTCACTACAAACAACAATTTGTAAAAAATCCCGTTGACAAGTTGAAAGTATGAGTGTATTACAAACTAACTACGATCTATGATTAAAACTAAATTCCTGACTTTTAGTTTATTGCTAACATTGTCAATCGGCATTTTCGCACAGTCAGAAGTTGAAGAACTACTTCCTGATACATTAGAGTTAATGACAGGAGACACGCTGAATGGAGTTTCAGCCGCTTTTCTTGAAGAACAAAACAATCAAATGTTATTCGAAGATTCTCCGATAGTGAGGATGTTGGATAGTTTATATAAGATCCGGTATTTCAATGACAGTTTGCATATTTTTGATTCTGCTATTTTAAACCGGTATGGATATGGACCTTTGGAAATTCCGGTTTTTCCTGATAGTATTTACAGGGAGCGCATTGAAAAGTTGAATCGGGAAACTACAATCCCGCTGGTATACAATCAGCACGTGATCGATTTTATTAATTTATATGCAGTTCGCAAGCGCGGTCTCTCCAGCAGGATGTTAGGTTTGTCCTATGTTTATTTCCCTATGTTTGAAGAGCTTTTAGACCGGTATAATATTCCATTGGAAATGAAGTATCTTGCTATGGTGGAGTCCGCTTTAAATCCAACAGCTGGTTCACACATGGGGGCCAAAGGACTGTGGCAATTCATGTATGGGACCGGAAAAGTTTATAATCTTAAAGTAACTTCACTTGTTGATGATCGGTTCGATCCCTACAAAGCCACTGAAGCAGCTTGTCAGCACTTAAATGATCTATATGATATTTATGAAGACTGGTTTTTGGTGCTAGCTGCTTATAATTCCGGTGCTGGTAACGTCAACCGGGCTATTCGTCGTGCCGGCGGCACAAAAAATTACTGGGCAATCTGGCCCTATCTACCTCGCGAAACAAGGGGTTATGTGCCTGCATTTATAGCAGTTAACTATGTAATGAATTACGCAGCGGAGCACAACATTTATCCTGTGCATCCCGGGATGATGATGATGGGAACAGATACAGTAACAGTTAAAGACTTGTTGTCATTTGATCAACTTCATGAAATGATTCAAATCCCCAAAGAAGATTTGAAATTCTTTAACCCTCAGTTCAAAGCCGGCATTGTTCCTGCCACACCCGAAAATCCCTACATCTTAAGAATACCTTCAGAATTCGTTGGCGATTACCTGAACAACGAACAAAATATCTATAGTTTTAAAACTAAGAAAGGTGTTGAAAAAGAAACACTGCAGGCAGAGGTTAAAAAGGTAAGCGACAGGACTGTTCACACAGTGAAAAGAGGAGAGAATCTGGGGTTGATCGCAAAAAAATACCGAGTCTCTGTGAAACAGTTGCAATCTTGGAACTCAATGAAAGGAACCAGTTTGCAGGTTGGTCAAAAGCTTGTAGTCTTTAGTTCAGGCACGCCTATCAATACCCCGGGAGAAACGCCTGTTGCACGGTCAACGCAATCGCAATCGCATGTTGTTAAAAAAGGAGAAACGCTGGGAGCTATAGCTGCAAAATATAAATGCAGTGTTACCGATTTACGGGAATGGAACAACCTGAAAAATTCCAGCCTGTCAATTGGTCAGAAATTACGTGTTTTTCCTGCAGAACAACAGCAAGCCCAAACGTCAACTGCCAATGGTAATGGCACCTATATCACTTACACCGTCAAAAATGGGGATACCCTTTGGGACATAGCCAGGAAATATGACGGCGTTACCGTAGAACAAATAAAGAAACTCAATAAACTGACCAACAAATCGAAACTACGAATTGGACAGAAATTAAAAATTGCAGTCGTTTCTTAATTTTTACGTTTATTGTTAATGTTTTACTCAGGTAAACATACTTTTTTTTGACCTTAATCGTTGTCAAAGAAAAAGCCGTATGAAAACCCAAACTTCATTCTTGTTTTCTGCATTACTGATCCTTGCTTTCTCATGCAACGAGCCGGAACAACGTATCGCCCGCTCTGTTGGTGCAACTTCCGAAATTCTGGTTGTGACACAAAATGATGCACAATGGGAAGCTGAACCAGGCACTGCAGTTCGTGATTTTTTTGGACAGGATCAATACGGGCTTCCACAAAGTGAGCCTTTGTTTAAGCTATCAGATATCAATGTGGATAAGCTTTCCGACATGTTTAAAAAACACCGAAACCTTTTTGTTATTGAAATCAATAGCAAGATTAAAGAGGCAGTTGTTGAAACACGAAGCGATTTATGGGCTAAGCCACAGCGTGTTATAAAGATTACCGCACCTGATTATGTCACCTGGGTTGAAGCCTTTGATAAAAATAAAGAAGGGTTCAGGTTATTATATGAGCGTTCGGAACGCGAGCGGTTACTCACAATATTTCGTCCAACAGCAAAGGTCGACATGATGGAACCTGTTCAAAAAACTTTCGGTTTCAAGATGATTATTCCCGAAGGCTTTTATATTGCCAAACAGGATCAAAATTTTATGTGGCTCAGAAAGGAAACGAATGATTTCAGTCAAGGCTTGATTATTTATCAGAGACCTTACCGTGATACTGTAAATTTTAGCCGGAATTCCATAATAAAAGTCAGGGATTCGTTGGTTATGCTACATATTCCTGGTCCTTCAGAAGGCTCATTTATGACAACTGATAAAGAATTTGTGCCTCCAATCACTACTAAAACACAGAATTTTGTTACTGAATTTGCAGTAGAAACCCGTGGTATGTGGAATCTTATTGGCGACTATATGGCAGGGCCATTCCTTTCATACACCTTTGTCAACCCTAAAAATAATCAGTTGATAACAGTAGAAGGCTACGTATATGCTCCAAACAAAGATAAAAGAGATCATTTACGGCAACTTGAAGCACTAATCTACAGCGTTGAATTTTAACTGTTTACTTAAAGTTTTTTACTTCCCAATGCTTTCAAAGAATTAAAAGCGCTATTTCTAAGAAGCAAACTTACAAGAAGATTATTATTTTGATTTGGTATAAGTAACCTTGATGGTTCCTACAGGTGTTTCTGAAGCCGAAATAATTGCTTCGTCGGCATAAACTCCTAATTCATTCATGTTGATTCCAACACCATCAAAACTGTACTCAATTTTACCTGTTGTTTTATCGAAAACGTAAAAAGCCTCGAAATTCTTTTCACCCATCATAATTGTCAGAGTGCTGTCGGTTGAGAAGTTCAGCATGGTTTGTTTTTCAAGTTCAGCAACCTGCTGAAGGGTAGCCGGATTTACTTTTGATTCATCAAACTGTGTTTGAACATCCGTGACCTTCCAAAGTCCAATAACTTTATTTTTGTTTCCAGATCCACAACCTGTAAAAAAAGCAGCTGCAAGGATCACAAAAGTTGCCATAAGAATGATTGATTTCTTCATTATCAAAAAATTATCTGATTTTAACTAAACACAACACACTGATTCAATATAAGATACGTCTAGATGGTAACTAAATATTTCTCAATTGTAATGCAAAATTAAAAAAATGCTTGACAATATGGTAGAAACTTGTATTTTTGCCATCAGGTTTAACCATATGGTTAAACTAAAAAGGAAAATATATGACTACAGAAGAGCAAATTCTTATTGCAGCCAGGAAAGTCTTTATTCAAAAGGGATATGACGGCGCGCGCATGCAGGAGATAGCCAACGAGGCCGGCATAAACAAAGCCCTTTTGCACTATTATTTCCGCTCGAAGGACAAGTTATTTGAACAAATTTTTACCGAATCTTTTCAGTTGATACGTCCGGCTTTTGAAAGTGCCTTAGGGTCAGAGCCGGATATTCGCTCCTTTTTGAATCTGTTTGTTAGTGGTTATTTACAATTACTCGAGCAACTTCCCTACTTGCCTCAATTTGTGATTCAGGAATTGAATCGTGACCCTCAGAGGCTAGTTGGATTAATAGGAAAACAGAAAATCCCGATTGAATCCATCAAAAGCTTGATTCAGAAAGAAATTGACAAAGGGGTCCTCCTCCCAATCAGCACTGAGCATCTAATGGTAAGTACAATTGCATTAATTGTCTTTCCATTCATTGCAAAGCCAATCATCGAGACCGTTTTCTTTAATCAGGATCAGGAAAGATACAATCACTTTATTCATGAACGCAGAGATCATATTGTTAATTTCGTATTGGGAGCAATTTCTGCTCCAAAAAGTACACAAAATGAATAAAAAATACCTTCTTTTTGGTTTAATAGTTGGTTTCATTTCAATAACCGGCTTCTCTCAGGAAACGGCTAAGACACACCATATTTCAACATTGCTTGACAGCGCCCTGAGGCATTACCCTGTGTCTGCACAACGCCTGGAACTGGAAGAAATGCGTCAGCTTACCGATGAACAGCTTTCATCTCTTTATCTTCCGGGCATTCAGCTCAACGGGCAGGTTAGTTACCAATCCGAAGTCACAAGCTTGCAAATCAACTTTCCGGGTTTTAGTCCGCCCGAATTGGCGAAAGACTGGTATAAAGTGAACCTGGACATTTCGCAACTTGTGTATGACGGTGGTCAGGTAAAACAGACGAAAAACATTGAGGAACACAATTACAAGTTGAAAGTCACTGAAATAGAGGTGATGGAACACACTTACAAAGAAATGCTTTCAAAGCTTTACTTCAGGGCACTACTTCTCAGGCAGCAGAAAAAAGTTTATGTGTCAATTAACAGAAGTCTTGGCTCAACGGCAAATGAAATGGAAAGTGGTGTAAAGAGCGGAACAGTTCTGGCAGCCAATTTAAAAAGTATTCAGGCAGAAATACTTCGAAACGACCAGCTAATTCTTGAAACAGAAGCAGCGCTTGATGCCACGTTGGAATACCTGTCAGCATATTCAGGCATTAACATTCATCCTGATGACAGTTTAGCAATCCCAAACATTTCACTTCCTGAGACAAAATTGGTTCAGCTGAGACCTGAATGGAAACTTTTAAATCTTCAAAAAGAAAAAACCAATTTGCAGCAATCTCTGATAAAAGCTAAGCGACGACCTGGAATTCAAGCCTTTGCACAAGCTGGATATGGAAGACCAGGGTACAATATGCTCGAGGATGCTTTCAGTGATTACTATATGTTAGGTTTACGATTAAACTATAAGCTTTGGGATTGGAAATTTAACAAAAGAGAGCAACTTCTGGCGAAACAATCCGGAGGACTTGTTGATAAATCACTTACGGCTTTCGAAATCAATCAGGGAGCTGCCTATAATGCCAAAAAAGCTGAAATTGAAAAGATCAAGCAAATAGTTGACAACGAGCTGGAAATCATATTACTTCAGCAAGAAATTGTTGACAGCTATGAAGCAAGTCTTCAACAAGGTATTATCACGAGCTCGGTATATCTGTTGGAGGTAGAGAAATTTACACGCACACTCCTCACTGTTGAAACAAATAGGATAAAACTAATCAATGCACGCGCAGAACTGATGTTTATAACCGGAAAAATTAATTTCAATGAATAAAAATACAACTTTCGCAGCCGTTTTGCTGCTAATCTTATCATTGCTCACGGCATGCAATAAACAAGGGAAAAAGGCCGATGCTTATGGGAATTTTGAGGCTATACAGGTGACGGTATCTGCTCAAAATAAAGGTCAGTTACTTTTTCTGAATTGCGAAGAAGGCCAGAGCGGCACAATACATCAGGTAGTTGGACTTATTGATACCCTTGACCTTCATTTAAAAAAGCAGCAAGCTCATTCACAACATGCGGCCATTCTATCGCGACTTACTTCTGTTGAAGCGCAAACTGTTGTACAAGAGCAGCTATTAAAAAATATGACTGTTGATCGTGACCGCATTTATCAATTATTAGCAACAGGAGCCGCAACGCAAAAACAGAAAGATGATATTGACGGAGCTATATTATTGACTTCAAAACAATTAGATGCCACCCGGTCACAAATTTTCAGCATCAGGGCAGAGGCAGAAGTCATTTCAAAACAAGCCGAACAATTAACCGAACAAATAAGAAAGTGTTACATTACCCATCCTATTGATGGAATAATACTTACAAAGTTTGCAGAATCAGGAGAAGTCGTTACATTTGGCAAGGCCTTATACAAAATTGCAGACTTGAACACCCTTGATCTCAAAGCATATATCAGCGGTTATCAGCTGTCGGCGTTTCAAATAGGGCAAGAAGTAGAAGTAAGTATTGACGCATCAAAAAATGAATATAAGGTTTTTAAGGGCACTGTCAGCTGGATTTCATCAACTGCTGAGTTTACTCCCAAAACCATTCAGACAAAGGAAGAACGGGTTGACCTTGTTTACGCGGTTAAAATCAAAGTTAAAAATGATGGAAGCCTCAAAATAGGAATGCCCGGCGAAATCAGAATTATTAATTAACTCAAACACTTTTGACAATGAAAGTAAAAATTGTGATCTTAATGCTTGGCATGTTACTAACAATGCCCACTCTGAAAGTTTTTTCTCAAAACAACGCCGATGATGTATTGGGTGTGTGGCTCAATCAGGACAAAGATGCGCACGTTGAAATGGTTAAACGCAACGGCAAAATTTATGGTAAGATCATCTGGATCAAAGAACCCATTGACAGCGAGACAGGTAAACCAAAAGTTGACAAGCACAACCCAGATCCTGCTCTCAAAGCAAGGCCAACATTAGGATTGGAGATTCTCACAGGATTCACTTTTGATGGTGATGACGAGTGGAGCGGTGGCGAAATTTACGATCCTAAAAGCGGAAAAACATATAGCAGCTATATGGCTTTTGATAGCAAAGACGTGTTAAAAATCAGAGGTTACATAGGTGTTTCTCTTCTTGGAAGAACAACATACTGGACACGTGTTAAAAAATAACTGATGAAAGGGTTTGCTGTTCAAATAGAAGGGCTGCACAAAAGCTACAAAAATGCATTAGCTCTGCAGAACATAACAGTGGACATTAAACCCGGCGAATTGTTTGGTTTTATCGGCCCTGATGGTGCTGGTAAAACCACACTGTTCCGAATTCTTGCAAGTTTGATTTTACCCGATAAGGGAAAAGTGGAATTGATGGGGTATGATGTTGTTCAACATTACAAAAAAATACGGCAGCGTATTGGGTATATGCCCGGACGATTTTCTTTATATCAGGATCTAACTGTTGAAGAAAACCTACGCTTTTTTGCTGGTGTACATGGAACAACAATCGAGCAAAATTATACACTTATTAAAGATATCTATTCTCAAATAGAACCTTTTAAAAACAGGCCTGCAGGAAAGCTTTCCGGTGGCATGAAGCAAAAACTCGCTCTTTCATGCGCTCTCATTCACAAACCAGAGATACTACTCCTCGATGAACCTACAACAGGAGTTGATGCTGTTTCTAGGCAGGAATTCTGGCACATGCTCCAAAATTTAAAAAAATCAGGTATTACAATCCTTGTTTCGACGCCTTATATGGACGAGGCTTCGCTTTGCGATCGCGTGGCACTTATCCAAAAAGGAGAGATAATGAAAGTAGCAGAACCTGAAGTGATTATAAATGATTTTGACCATTCATTGTTTGGGATAAAGACCAATAAAATGTTTCCTCTCCTTCATGATTTGAATGAATTTAAGCTAACAACTACAGCATATCGATTTGGAGATACCATACATTTTGTATGGTCAAAAGATGTTAATCCTAAAACAGAACTGATAAACTGGCTCGAACTGAAAGGACATCAGAACATTGATATACAACCTGTTGATCCAACTATTGAAGATTGTTTTATCCTTCAGATGAAACAACAAAACTGAAAAATGATGAAACAGTCGGTAAGTGAACTTGTAATAAAAGTTCGGAATCTGGTTAAAAAATTTGGTGATTTTGTTGCCAACGACCATCTCAGTTTTGATGTTCAGAAAGGAGAGATTTTTGGCTTTTTGGGAGCAAATGGAGCGGGAAAAACAACAGCAATAAAAATACTTTGTGGGTTACAAAAGCCAACATCCGGTGAAATTGAAGTAGCCGGGTACGACGTTTACACACAAGCTGAGCTCATTAAAAAAAACATTGGATATATGAGCCAGCGTTTCTCAATGTATGAAGACTTAAGTGTACGTGAAAACTTTCAGTTCTATGGTGGCATTTATGGGTTATCAGGTTCTGAAATTAAGGAGCGGACAAAAGAGATGCTGGAAGATTTACAAATGACCCACATCAGCAACAAAATCCTTCGGGAGATCCCTTTAGGATGGAAACAAAAACTTGCTTTTTCAGTTGCTATGGTTCATCATCCAAAAATTGTATTTCTTGACGAACCCACGGGAGGTGTTGATCCCATAACAAGGAGGCAATTCTGGGAAATGATCTATACTGCTGCTGATAAAGGTGTTACTGTTTTTGTTACCACCCATTATATGGACGAAGCAGAATATTGCGGAAGGGTATCGATAATGGTTGATGGTCGTATTGAAGCCTTGGATAGTCCCGAAGCACTAAAAAAACACTACAATTCAACCACAATGAATGATGTGTTTATTAAGTTGGCACGATCATCCGTCAACACAAATTAGCGTTATGAAAAAGATACTTATACGATATTCAAACTCACTAAAAGCATGAAAGGCTTTATCCTTAAAGAGTTTCTGCATATTTTTCGTGACTTGCGTACGATGCTCATCCTTTTTGGAATGCCAGTTGCACAGGTATTACTATTTGGATATGCCATAACGAATGAAATTAACAACGCACAGATAGCAATTTTGGATCATTCAAAAGATCCGGTAACACAAGAAATAACCTATAAATTACTCTCATCAGGTTATTTTCAGCTGAACGATCAACTCAGTGATGCTTCTGAAATAGAGCAAGCATTTAAAAAAGGAAAAATTAAGCAAGTTGTTGTATTTGAACCCAATTTTGCTCAAAAAATGACGAAGGATCCTCCTGCAATCATCCAACTGATTACAGACGCATCCGACCCTAACACTGCCAATCTTCTAAGCAATTATACACAAGCTATAACTGGTGATTATTTGCGTCAGACATCCGGAAGTAAAAGAAATCTACCCGTTATAAACATCGAAACAACCATGCAATACAATCCTGAGTTGAGAGGTGTTTTCATGTTTGTCCCAGGTACAATCACAATCCTTTTAATGCTGATTTCGGCCATGATGACATCTATTTCCATTGCGAGAGAAAAAGAGTTGGGCACAATGGAGGTGCTTTTGGTTTCGCCTTTAAAGCCATTGCATATCATTATTGGTAAAGTAATTCCGTATGTTATTCTTTCGTTTATCAACGCAATGATAATCCTGATACTTGCAGCTACTGTCTTTGGTATGCCGTTTCAAGGAAGCCTTGTATTGCTGCTATTGGAAAGTGTATTATTTATTGTCATGGCACTATCGATGGGGATTTTTATCTCAACAGTGAGTAATAATCAGCAAACTGCTATGCTTTTATCCATGTTTGTGCTCATGCTTCCAACAATTTTGCTTTCTGGCTTCATCTTCCCCATAGAAAACATGCCTCTTCCATTGCAAATTCTGAGCAATATCATGCCAAGTAAATGGTTCATTATCATCATTAAAAGCATCATGCTGAAGGGATTAGGGATTGCATATATCTGGAAAGAAACAATGATTTTATTTGGAATGACCCTTTTCTTTATTGGGATGAGTGTAAAAAAATTCAAGATACGGTTAGACTAACAAAGAATTAAGAAAAATGCACATCATTTTTTACATCATTCAAAAGGAATTCAGGCAGATATTTCGCGACAGGGTTATGTTGCCAATTATTATTGTTATTCCAATGGTGCAGCTGCTTATACTCTCATATACCGCCACATTTGAATTAAAAAACACCCGCATAAGCATTGTTGATCACGATCATAGCGTCACTTCGCGCGAACTCATAAGCAAATTCAAGGGGTCTTCTTTTTTCACGATTGTTTCATTTGAACAATCGTATGATAATGGAATAGAGCGCATAAAGTTGGGCGAAACCGATCAGTTGCTCGTAATTGAATCGGATACTGAAAAAAAACTCTCAAGAGCTGAAAAAACAACAATCCTTCTTGTCACCAACGCCATCAACGGGAGTGCAGCAAGCTTAATGAACGCCTATGCTGTAGCTATTATTAACAGTTTTAATCAGGAATTGATTGCTGAGGCATTACCAGGCATTCAAACTGCAGCAGCAATCCAAACCGAAACCCGTCATTGGTACAACCCCAAGCTCGATTATAAGACTTATATGGTTCCCGGGATTCTGGTGTTGCTGATTACATTAATCGGAATGTTTTTGTCGGGAATGAATATTGTTAAAGAGAAAGAGTTGGGTACTATTGAGCAGATTAATGTTACTCCTATAAAGAAATATCAATTCATGATTGGAAAACTATTACCATTTTGGATCATAGCCATGTTTGAACTGATAATTGGATTAATTTTCGCACGTTTGGTTTTTGGTATTCCTGTTGAAGGTAATATAGCATTGCTGTTAAGCATTGCATCTGTTTATCTTTTAGTTGTTTTAGGCATTGGGTTATTGGTATCAACGATCTCCGACACTATGCAGCAAGCGATGTTTATTTCGTGGTTTTTTCTTGTCATTTTCATTTTAATGAGCGGACTTTTCACTCCGGTTGAAAGCATGCCTGAGTGGGCTCAATGGATTAACAAACTCAATCCTATATCATATTTCATACAAATAAACAGGATGATTATGCTCAAGGGAAGCAGTTTCAAAGATGTAACCGAACCATTTTATGCTTTGTGTGTTTACGCCGTGCTGATCTTAACTTTTGCCGTAAAGCGCTACAAGAAAGTAACTTAAATCCCTGTTTCACTAATGGAACCATCAGGAAGTTCGATACAGAATGAACTCCCTTTACCCTCAACACTCTCGACATGAATCTTTCCTTTGCTCAAATGCAAAAACTCTTTCACCATAACCAGACCAAGCCCTGTACCTAACTCATCTGCAGTCCCTTTCCGTTTAAAGTCGGAGTCGAGTTCAAACAAGCTCTCAAGTTTTTCCTGAGGTATACCAATCCCATTGTCATTCACACAAATTTGAACATACCCATCTAACTTAGAGCATTGAATGTGAATAGCTCCACTTTCGGGAGTAAATTTAATGGCGTTGTTAATTAAATTGATCAAAATATTCGATAAAATATTGGGGTCAACCATGACCTGAAAAGCGGGATCAGTTTCGTTGACTAATTCATGATTTTTTTGATCAGCTCTCCCTTTTAAAAACTCAAACACCTGATTTACTATCAGATGAACATTAACTGATAACGGTTTGTTCTCGAACCCATTGCGCTGAGCCATAGTCCAATCAAGTAGGTTTACAAGTAAGTTATAGGTATTTATACTACTGTTATAGGTACTTTTAAGCAAATAAAGTTTTTCTTCATCTGTGTAGCTGTCATAATGATTTACAAGATCCTGCAAAAGACCAAGCAGAGAGTTGAAAGGACTTCGCAGGTCGTGTGCTATAATAGAGATGAACTTATCTTTTGTTTGGTTAAGCTGATTCAGCTCTTCGTTTTTACGGAGAATAATATTTTGCTGAAGTGCAATTTTTTGTCGTGAGCGATGGAGGTAATACAAAAACAAAACAAGCAACAACAAAAGCCCAAATGCGACGAATAGCGCAAGTTGTTGGCTTCTGATCATTTTCCCTTTAAGGTTGTTTTGATCCTTAAGTGCCTCGTTTTCACTTTCTTTTTTGTCGATATCATATATAATTCGCATTTCGGCAACACGCGATCTATGTTCGTTGTCGAGAATACTATCCTTTATACTTTGAGCTCGTTTATAATACTCCAAAGCGCTTTTATACTCCCTTCGGGCGCTATCAATCCGCGAACGGACAAAAAAACCATCAGCCAAAATAGAGGGTGTTTGAATTCCTCTTGCAATCGAAATTCCAAAATTATTTGCGTAAAGAGCAGAATCGATCATATTCATCACCAAATACATATCTGACATTTGAATATACATTTCAGCTTTATATGAAATTTTCATTTCGCTTATATAAGGCTTTACCATCCTGAAATTTCTGAGAGTTGATTCATAGTCTTTAAGACCAAAATATGCTCCGGCAATATTGCAAAAAACAACCCCTTTAGTTTCAGGATCACCCTCTTGTGGAAACCATTTCTGACTTTCAAACGCATAATCAAGTGCTTTTTGAGCATTGCCATGTTTGGAAAACATTACCGAAATATTGCCATAAATCATGCTTATCGAACCGCTATCATTAAGCATCCGTGCAATTGACATGCCTTTCATAAAACTTTTGTGAGCAGCAGAAGTATCATTAAGACTACTATATAAATTTCCGAGCACATTGTAATTAGCAAACAGGCGTTTTGGTTCGGCAATAACTTTCTCATTTAAATCTGTTGATTTGAGCATGTTGCGCAAGGCCAACTCAAGATGGTTAAGCCTGTCATATGCAAGTCCAAGGTCATAATAAGTTTTAGCCATCCCCTTTTCATTGTTTCGCTGACGGTCGATTTCAAGTGATAAGTTTAAATAATAAATAGCACTGTCCTGTTGTCCTAACTGCGAAAACAAAGTTCCGGTATTATTTGCAGCCTCTGCCCTGTAGTCAATAATTTTCTCAGACGGGTTTAACTTTACTGTTTGCCTTAAGAAACGGATTGATGATTCATAATCCCTTGTAAACCAATAATATAATCCATATGTATTATAAAATACAGCACGAACTTCATCGTCGTATCGATTTAGTATTGGCTGTACTTCAAGCAAATAAACAAGCGCAGAATCCTGATTTCTGAAAACAAGCTTTTTCACACTTAAAAGATGTTCAAGCATCTTATCCTGATCATAATATGACTTCAATTCCTGAGCTTCACCCTGAGCTTCAAACAGAGAGAGAAAACTGGTAAGGAGAAATAAAAATAAAAAAAAGGATGCTATTGTTTTCAAATCCATTTGTTTTGGAAGCTTAAAACAAAGGTAAGCAAGAATCGTTGTGAATTACCAGACCAATAAAAATAATTCCCGATGTTGAATCGGGAATTAAATTGTATTCTTCTCAAATCTAGAATAGTAAAATTTTTAAGGCAATGTTTCCAAGGCCCCCATTACCTCATCACAGACCTCTGCAGGAATTTCGTAATCAAGATATGTGTAAGTTTCTTGAGTAATTAAAACATCGGTACCGTATTCCTTGTTATCGTAGGTGATCCAGACATAATACGTTTGGCCAATTACAATACCAGGGATTATTGCCACCCCTTGTATCATTTCAATTGCAATTGGGTCGTTCCCACTATCTTTGAGAATATAATAAGATGTGAATGTTGGTTTGATAGTAGTAACAGGTTCAGTAGGGCAGAAAAGCGAGACATTTATGGTGATAATTTTTAAACTAGGATCTTGATTTACCAGCAAATTAACATTCACTGTTTCACTACTGCAAAGGTCATTAATATACGTTGGTTGCGAAGCTGGGTCAACACTCATAAAAGCAGAACCTTCCGTATCCCATTCGATATAAACAGGCAGGCCTGCCGGGGCATAAGTTGTATATAAAGGCTGATCATTTTCAACCCACATAACAATTGTGTTAATCAATGCGTTATCATCCTGCCGATAAACCTTACCCTTGATTAGAAAAGGTCCTGGAAGGGCTGCGTTTGCGATAAATTTGAAGGGGCTTCCATTGGGACACAAAACTCCAATCAACCAGTCGAAGTTATAAAACGAAAGGTGGGTGAGCTCAACCTGAAACTGCAAATTACCATCAACAAGCTGAGTGACAGCCACACCCTCCTCAGTCCAAACGCCTGTGTTTTCGTCCAAACTCCAATAAGGAATTTCGTCGCCTGCTGCAATTGATGTTTGAGTGACAGGGTTGTAAGTTTCGGAGCTAACCTGAGAAATAAGTTGAACTGTTCCATCTTCAAATTGTGAAGCAGTATTCCCGTTTCCATCAGTAATTTCGATGGCTACAAAACCGGCAGAGTAAAAAGTTCCACTTTGTGTTGATCCATCAAGGCGGTTCACAGTTGGAGTTAGTCCTCCCGGAAATGCCTCAAGAGCGGCAGGGTCAGTATTATCGAACCGAACAATCGTAACATTCAATCCGCCTGAAAGTGGATTTCCACCTGCATCACGAATCATGATTCCTTCAGGAATAGTTACAGAAGCGCTCCCTCCGGGAACTTCTACCGTCGTTGGAACAATGACGCGGCCACCCTGAGCAGTTGTAGCATCAGGTTCCTGCCTTAAGTATACTCCCGAAGGAGGGTTATCGAGCGGCATCACACTTATAGCAACAAAATTGCGACCTGTTTCAGTTATAAAAACCTCCTTTGTTGTGGTAAGATAACCAGGTACATTAGCTATGATATTAAAGTTCACCGGATTTGCTGTTGATGGATCATATGGATCACCTGGGACAAGAGCCATGGTTGCAATACCGCGGCTCACACCAAATTTATTTCCTGTTGGGCGAACACCTAATACATCAACAACTGCAAGCTCATCTTCACCAGCAAAACGAATGAAAGCATCCTGACTTGCTGCACTTCCAAGCATCTGTCCGGTAGCAGCATCCACAAGGTGAATATCAATGGTAGTTTTAATGATATTGTAATCAATAATCAATTGTAGATTCTCGATTGGGTTAACAGGCTTTTTGCAAGAATTTACAGGAAATAAGAGTCCTGCAAAAACAAGTAAAATAGCTGTTTTTTGAAATATTCGAAAGGATTTCATGGTTTTTAGTAAATTAAATGATTCGGAAACTTAGTTGAAAACTCATAATTGGATACAAATTGATCCAAGAAAGATTGTCGTTGAGCTGTTTAACTTGCTCTGGTGAAGAAGTAGGCTCAAGCATTCCTGTTGTTCTGAGATCAGCTTTGGGAGAGTCAATATAAGAAGCTCCCAATTCAAAAGCAAAGGAAACAACACGGTTTTTGGATATGGCTCTACCAATGCCCAAACCGGCATATGGAGAAATTCTAATGCCTGGTTTAACGGACAAGTCCACCAACCCGACATCTTCTGGCTGTACTTCAATTGACCCTACGTAAACAGATTTTGAGGAAATTCCCGTGACCTTAATTTCGGTCATATTGTAAAAAGCACCTGCTGATAGAAAGAAAATCCGTCCTAAATGCACATTTGCAGCAAGGCCAATTCCTCCTACTTTAGCAAAACCCTTACCCTTGACAAAGTCCTCATAGGGTTTCATGTCGAGGTTATATTTAAAATGTGTAGCGCTTAAACGCAGGTGAAGATAAGGTAAAACCTCTGCTACTACTTCACCTCCAATGCCCATGGTATTGGCTTTGATTCCAATAGCTAAACCAAAATCACTGGTTTTTTCTGCCTCAGGAATAGTGGCTACCTCCTCTGAAAGATTTTGAGCATTCAGATAACTATTACTGTTTATTATTAGCAGTAAGATGAGGATTTTGTAAAAATGTATGTTCATAAGTTGTACGTTTTAGAACATGATGTTTTGTTGACTGTAATACAAAATTACGTAAAAATTCGTAATATGTCAATTAAGTTATTGAAAACTAAGCTTGGAACCTGAAATATTTAAAGAAATTGCCTAATGAGAGATGTAAGAAATTGCAAAATTCAATTGAAATTAGAAATTGAATGATAATCTTTCAAAACTCCTTACTTTTGCTGCCTCAAACAAAGTCATATCATTCTAACCATTGCCCGTCATGACACAAAATATTGAAGAATCTCTACCGGAAGAAAAACGTTCGCTGAATTTTATAGAATCGATTATTGAAGAAGACCTGCAGACAAACAAAAACGATAGCAGGGTTCATACGCGTTTCCCTCCCGAACCAAACGGATATCTGCATATTGGACACGCTAAATCCATTTGTTTAAATTTCGGGATGGCAGAGAAATATCAGGGAAAATGCAACCTTCGCTTTGATGATACCAATCCTGAAAAAGAAGAAACCGAATATGTGGACTCTATCATGGAAGACGTTCAATGGCTTGGATTTCAATGGGATAAAGATCCTTATTATGCTTCTGATTACTTTGATCAACTGTATGAGTGGGCCCGGTTACTCATAAAAAAAGGATTGGCTTATGTGGATGATCAGTCACAAGAGGTAATTAGTCAGCAGCGAGGAACTCCTACACGTCCGGGTATAGAAAGTCCTTTCAGAAGCCGGAGTATTGATGAAAATCTCGACCTTTTCGAACGGATGAAAAACGGCGAATTCCCTAATGGAAGTCGTGTTTTACGTGCAAAAGGCGATATCACGTCGCCCAATATGCATATGCGTGATCCGGTAATGTATCGCATCCTGCATGCTGAACATCACCGCACCGGCGACACATGGAAAATTTACCCCATGTACGATTATGCACACGGCCAAAGCGATTATCTTGAAGGCATTACTCATTCGCTTTGCACACTGGAGTTTGAAGTACACCGTCCTTTATACGATTGGTTTTTGGATCAGATTATTGAGACAAGCTACCGGCCGCGACAGATCGAATTTGCCCGCCTAAACCTCAGCTATACAGTGATGAGCAAGCGAAAATTACTTGAATTGGTAAAAAATAACATCGTAAATGGTTGGGACGATCCCCGCATGCCCACTATTGCCGGACTGCGACGCAGAGGCTATACTCCTGCATCAATAAGAGCTTTTGCCGATCGTATCGGAGTTGCCAAACGTGATAACGTTATCGATGTTGGGCTGTTGGAATTCAGCGTTCGCGAAGACCTGAATAAGATTACCAACCGTGTAATGGCTGTGCTTGAACCTGTTAAGCTTATCATTACCAATTATCCTGTTGGAAAAACAGAAATGGTTGAGCTCGAAAACAACCCTGAAGATTCTCAGAGCGGCACACGCATGGTTCCTTTCGGAAGGGAAATTTTCATCGAACGCGACGATTTCATGGTTGACCCTCCTAACAAATATTTCCGACTTGCTCCCGGTAAAGAAGTCAGGCTCAAAGGTGCATACGTGATCAAATGCGAAAGTTTTGATGTGGATGAGAATGGAGTCGTGCAAGCCATCTATTGCTCTTACGACGAAGAAACAAAAAGCGGCACTGGTTCGAAACAACCTAAAGTTAAAGGTACTCTTCATTGGGTTGAAGCCTCACAAGCGATAGAAGCCGAGGTAAGGTTGTATGACCGCTTGTTCATGGATGAAGATCCGGCAGGGCACAAAGAACAAGATCCGCTTGAATTCCTCAATCCTGAATCACTAAAAATACTTAAAAACTGCAAACTTGAACCAGCTTTGGCTACAGCACAGCAAGGTGAACAGTTTCAGTTTCAACGAATTGGATATTTCTGTGTTGATAAAGACAGTTCAAAAGATTCCTTGGTTTTTAACCGGACAGTTTCACTGAAGGATAACTGGACGAAACTGAGCGCGAAATAACACTTCGCTTTATCGCTTTTTTGAAGATCCCCAGCAATAGCATTCATGGCTTTATAGTCATGTAATTGATTATTATGTAATCATTTATGCTTATTTCTCTCAATTAGCAAATAGTGTTTTTCTGACAAAAAAATCAAGTCCTTCAGCAATAAATGTAAAGACGTTAGTTAGGCATCCCATATTGAAATGAAATATTACCTAACCGCTTTAAGAAAATGGATTTCTTTACTGCGCTTTTGCTTTGAGCAATTGATTATCGCAGCAGTTTTGATAAAAACTTTGATAAAAAACTTTCAAAACTGTTTGTATTCAACCGCATTTTGTACCTTTGCGCCCTTATTGCCCGATGGTGTAATTGGCAACACGTCTGACTCTGGATCAGAAGAGTTTAGGTTCGAGACCTAATCGGGCAACTTGAAAATGAAAGGGTTACAACAAATGTCGTTGTAACCTTTTTTTATTGTCACCTCATTTGTCATCTCAATCCTTAAAAAAGAAAAATTTGCACATGACAGCACTCATTGATTATGAAACAATTACATTCTCTAAATACCGAAGTAGACCTTAACCTTACAGTTTAAAGTTGTGAAACGACACTTTAACACGCACTCTTTTTTGACTTTTTCTTGAAGACTAAAGGTTCAAAGCCCTATAGAACCATGTCCCCTAAAATAATAGTCCTACAAACAGTGATTCAAAACATAATAGTAAAAGAGAGGGATTATGTCGCAAATATTTACTATAATTGCGACATAATTTAAAGAATATTCACATGCAAAGTATTGATGATAAAATTCTTATAAAAATTAAGAAGGCGAAGAAGGGTACGCTATATTTTGCTGAAGATTTTCTGAGTTATGGTACAGCTAAAGCAGTAAGTAAAGCACTTGAGAGACTTGAACAAAAGGATGTGATTGAGAGAATTTCAAGAGGTATTTATAGTCGTACTGAGGTTGATCCGATTATTGGTTCATTAAAGCCTTCGACAGAAGCAATTGCTGAAGCAATACGTAAACGGGATAAGGCACGTATAATGCTTACTGGTGCTGCTGCATTGAATGCATTGGGTTTATCAACACAGGTACCAATGAATGTGGTTTATCTTACAGATGGTGCTGCGCGTAAAATAGACCTGGGAAAAAGGAAGATACTGTTTAAAAAAACGAGTCCGAAGAACCTTTCAGCTATAGGCAAAATCAGCGGATTGGTCATTCAGGCATTAAAAGAAATAGGAAAAGACAAGATAACTGAACAGGAAACTCAGATCATTTTGAAGCATCTTGAAGCTGAAAACCCTTATCGTTTAAAACATGATATTCGTCTGGCACCTGAATGGATTCGCATCATCATGCGTAAAGCGTTGAAAAAGGCAAAAATATGAATAAGTGGCTGGCAATACCTGAGCAGACAAGGCGCAATGCCTACATCCAGATTGCAGAAAAGACTGGCATGAACGCTTTTGCTGTTGAAAAGGATTGGTGGGTTGTGCAGACTCTGAGGATCATTTTTGAAATGGATGTAGCGCAGCATTTGGTCTTTAAAGGCGGCACTTCTTTGAGTAAGGCATGGAACCTGATTCAAAGGTTTTCAGAAGATGTAGACCTTTCAATTGACAGGGAGTTTTTTGGCTTCAAAGGCGTACTCTCAAAGAATCAGCGTACAAATCTCAGACGGGCATCCAGCACATATATCACTAAAAGATTTTTTGATGAGCTGAAAAATAGGCTTGCTGAAAAAGAAGTTTCGGGTTTGCGTTGCGTTTTAATTCCTGCAAAAAGCAGTGATCAAGATCCCCGTATTATCGATATTTATTATCCTCATGTTATTGAAGCAACAGCGTATCAGCAACCAAAAGTTCAGATAGAAATTGGGTCACGCTCCTTGCGGGAGCCATATACAATACGAACATTTACATCATTGGTAGATGAAGAATATGCTGACAGAAATTTTGTGCAACAACCCATTAAGGTTCCATCAGTAAATCCTGAACGCACATTTCTGGAAAAGCTGTTCTTACTGCATGAGGAGTTTCACAAAACACAAGAAAATATAAGAGTAGACCGCTTAAGCCGTCACTTGTACGATGTTTATCATCTGGCAAAATCAGAATTCGCAGATAAGGCATTGAATAATAAATTATTGTATGAATCAATAGTTGAGCATCGTTATCAATTTACGAAAATTGGTGATGTAAATTATAACACCCACAACCCAAAAACAATAGATTTTATTCCTATTCCGGATGTTTTTGAAGCGTGGAAGGGAGATTACAGAACGATGCAAGAACTGATGATTTATGAAACCAACGCTCCGACCTTTGATGAATTAATCACTGAACTTGAAATATTGAGAAACAAGATTCATTCATTGCCCTGGGAGTTCGAAAAAACATTCCAACCACCTACTGTTTCTTGATCCACAAGCTTAGTTTGGCATCTGCTTACAATGGTTAAAACATGGGCTACACTGATCCTGGCACAGACGGAAAAGAATGGCAAACTGTAAAGGAAGAGCTATGTTTGCACTAAGTGGCTGAGAAAAACAACAACCAAAGTAGCTTTTTAGAAACATTCCAAATTAGCCGGGAAATTTGGTTGAAAAAAAACCGTTTGCTAATTTTGCTAATTCCAACAAGCAAACAAAACATGTCAACAACCCGCCAACTTTTTACACTGTCGCTTATTGTCTTTTTGGCATTATCCGGACAATCGATAGCACAACAACTTTCGGTAAACAGCATTCCTGAGCAACTTAAAAAAGATGTCAATTCTGTCGTCAGGTATGATAACACTACGATTGAGGTGAATAAATCGTACGACATGACGATAACAAATGAGTATGCCATCACTGTGCTAAACTCATCGGGGAATGAACACATTTCTGCAGGCAGCAGTTACAGCAAATCGCTTAAGATTGTTGAAATGAGTGCCAAAATTTTAGATGGCAATGGCAAGGAAATTAAAAAACTAAAATCGGCCGACCTAATTGATGTTAGTGCTGTAAGTTCGGGAAGTATTTTTGTTGATGATAGGTTGCAATATTACCAATATGCCCCCGGAAGTTACCCCTACACATTTGTTTTTAAGCTGGTTGTTAAAAGTCAAAACACCGCTTTTCTTCCATCATGGATGCCGCTCGACAAGGAATTTCAATCGACAGAATCTAACACTTACACGTTAAGCTATCCAGTAGAATGGAAACTCGTTACTACAGACCGTAATTTTGATTCGTTTGGAGTAAAAAAATCACATGTTCCCGGAAGATATTCGCTTGAAATAAATCAGGCATTACCAATCACCGATGAATATGCCCGTCCGCCATTGAGTGAAATAACCCCATTTGCCTCTGCCTCACTGGATCATTTTCAACTCGAAAACATCAAAGGAGAAGTTTCAAACTGGAATGAATTTGGCGAGTGGTATCAAAGCAAGATGCTGGTAGGTAATGAATTAGTTCCAGAAAAGACCCGAAATGAGATTCTTTCACTTGTTGCCGGAGTAAGCGATTCGGTTGAAATGGCTCGCCTTATTTACGCATATGTCCAGAGCAAAACAAGGTATGTTTCTGTTAGTATTGGCATTGGAGGATGGAAACCCATGACAGTGGCAAGTGTTGATGAATATAAATATGGTGACTGTAAAGCACTTTCCTTTTACACACAATCCTTACTAAAAACAGCAGGATTGCCAGCAACCTACACAATTATTGATGCCGGAAATTACCCAAAGCAACTCGACACTACGCAAGTTTCTGTTCAAGGAAACCACGTAATCGTATCTGTTCCATTGAAAGACACCACCATTTGGCTTGAAACTACAAATCAGCATGTACCATTCGGCTATCTGGGTGATTTTACCGACAACCGCACTGCGCTTAGCTTATCCGAAAAAGGAAGTAAACTTGTTAAGACACCGATGTATCCTGACAGCATCAACAAACAGGAAAATGTTGCATCAATAGTTCTTGAGGCTGATGGGTTTATGAAAGCAAGCTTAACCCGTCGCTCATCCGGACTACAATACGATAGCAAATACTACCTCGAGCTTCAGAAAACAGAAGATAATGAGAAGTATTATCAAAAAGACTGGAACTATCTTCAGTTTCTCAAATTGTCGAAAATCAACTTTGAAGCCGATAAAAAAAGTGTAGTTTTTGTGGAAAAACTGGATCTTGAAGCCCTTAAATACAGCACAATGAGCGGCGAACGGATGCTGTTTCAAGCCAACTTTTTCAACCGGATTACCTATGTTCCTCCTCGTATTCCAAACAGAAAACAAAAATTAGTTATCCCCCGTGGCTATCACGACCTTGATTCGTACGAAGTTGAACTCCCCGAAGGGTTTAAGATTGAGGCACTTCCGTCAAAAAACGAGATTGAAACCCGTTTCGGGAAGTATTCGCTGCATGTTGAGCAGCTTTCAGAAAACACGTTACGTATCACACGTTCATATTTAGAAAAAAGTGGCACTTTTCCAGCCGAAGACTACAGTGAATATCTTCAGTTTCGGAAAGACATTGTTCGATACGACCAATCCAAAATAATTCTAATAAAAAAATCATTATGAAAAAGAACAGTATCCTTCTCGCATTCCTGCTTCTAATCAGCTCATTAACTTTTGCACAAAAAATCAAATTCAGGAAAATTCCGGCTGAGTTACTCCAGGAAACCGTGCATAAAATTGATAGTCAGGCAGACGCAGCCATTTTGTACGAATACTGCCGCAGCTACTACACCTACAATAACGGATGGTTTGATCTGCACACCTATGTTCATAAACGAATCAAGATTTACAACCAGGAAGGTATGGGCTGGGGTGATTTTGCAATACCTTACCATAGTGAAGGTAATTTTGCAAAATTTAAAGCCTATACCTATAACCTTGAAAACGAAAAGGTTGTTGAGACAAAACTCGAAAATGAAAGCTATTTTTCTGAGGAGTTTAACAAGATCTTCATGCGAAGAAAATTTGCTATGCCTAACCTTGCTCCGGGCTCAATTATTGATATTGAATATGAACTTTCCGAACCTTCAACACTTTCATTACGGCCATTTTATCTTCAACATGAAATCCCTGTTGATTATATCGAATATGAAGTGGAAACTCCAGAGTATTACACATTCAACAAATCGATGAAGGGACTACCTCTGCCGGTGACACGAAAAAGTGATTCCAAAACAGGTGTCATTACAAATACAGGAGGATCGCAATCGAACAACACCAATTATACGATTTATATCGACATTTATCAGGCAAATAATGTGCCCGCTTTGAAAGATGAACCTTTCGTTCCGACTATGGATAACTACCGCAGCTCGGTTAACTACGAGCTTTCGTTTATTCAGGGCAGCAGCGGCAAAGTAACGAACTACTCATCAACATGGGATCATATTGCTGACCGGTATATGACAGGCGAAAACTTCGGGAAGCAATTAGACCAGCGATTGAACGATCTTTCAGCTGTGGTCGACAAAGCAAACAGTTTGCCTTTGGAAGAAAGAACGAACTTCCTTTATTATTATGTCCGAAACAATTACAACTGGAACGAAAACAATGGCGAATACTGTGAAAAAGGACTTAAAAAACTGATTGATGAAAAGTCGGGCAATGTTGCTGACATTAATTTATTACTCATCAATCTGTTAAGGAAAGCTGGCATCAATGCAAACCCGATTGTGATCAGCACCCGAAAGAATGGCTTCTTGAATATCAGTTTCCCAAGCTATACACAGGTAAATTATGTTTTCGCCTCCATTAAAACTGCTACAGGCTATACCTTTCTTGATGCGACTTCAAAATATCTCGATGCCGGCTTTTTGCCTGAAAGAGCGCTCAACCTCGATGGCATCATCATAACAGATGACCGTAAAGGAACGAAAATCTCCATAGAAAACCCTAACAAAGGCAGTGTTCAAAACACTGTTTTATCGGAACTTACCGAAGATCTTACCATAAAAGGGCAGATAAGAACCATTTATACCAACTATGATGCAGCTGTTGCAAGGTCGGACTACAAGGAAGCAGAAAAAGAAGGTGGCTTTGTAAAACAATTGCATGAAAGATATCCATCGTTGGAAATCATCAATTATTCTGAAACTGGGGCTGACAGTCTGCAACCAAAAATGGTTGAAAATGTTGAGTTTGTTTTGGAGGGCCAGGTCGATGAAGTTGGTGATATGCTGTATATTAACCCAATGATGATCTGGCAGGACAAAACCAATCCTTTCAAAAGTGAGAAACGTGAATTTCCTGTTTTTTATTCAAGTACCGGTGTGGAAAAACACATGATTTCGATAAAAATACCGGAAGGTTATCAGGTTGAAACACTTCCCAAATCCATCCGGCTTGCTTTACCCGACGGGATGGGGAGTTTTGCCTACTCTGTTGCTGCTGCAGGAAATAACGTCACACTTCAATACCAATACAACAAAGTGGCTGATATTATTTCACCAACTGCTTATGAGGCTCTGCGTAATTTTGTTGCTATGAAAATAGACAAGCAAGCTGAGAAAATTGTTCTGAAGAAGAACTAATCATCTCCCCCCCAAAAAAAAAGACTTTGCAAAAACATCTTTTTGCAAAGTCTTTTTTTTTAGTTTCCTGACTTCCGTAATATAAAAGTATTCATCTTCAACACATTTGATGACAAGTTTTTATAATGAAGCAAACTCGATGAAGTTTAATGCCTCATATTCGATCTTATGATTAATCCGACACACCAATAGAAAATGAAAAATTCTTAAATTCGCTACGCTGTTCGTCTTAACGAAAAACATTATAATATATGAACCATTGCGTCTGCTGTTTAAAATCGATTTCCAAACTCCATTCATTTCTTTATTTGCTTTTGTTGACATTTCTGGCGCACTCAGGCAATGCACAAACTGAAACACCTTTACCTGTTTATCCGATACCCACCGAAGCACAGCTTCAATGGCATGAAATGGAACAATACGCTTTTATCCATTTCACTATCAACACTTTCACGAACAAAGAATGGGGTTTTGGCGATGAAAGTCCGCTGCTTTTTAATCCTGAAAAGCTGGATGTTGTTCAGTGGGTCGATGTTATCCATCAGGCAGGCCTCAAAGGCATCATCCTCACAGTTAAACATCACGACGGTTTTTGCTTGTGGCCAACTGCTTATGGCTCTCATTCAGTAAAAAACAGTCCCTGGCAAAATGGCGGAGGGGATCTGGTAAAAATGGTTTCGGAAGCCTGCAAGGCACAAGGGCTGAAGTTTGGCGTTTACTTATCTCCTTGGGACAGAAATCATTCAGCCTATGGAACTCCTGCCTATATTGAATACTATCGCAATCAGGTTCATGAACTTGCCAATAATTATGGGCCTATTTTCGAATGGTGGCTCGATGGTGCTAATGGCGGTGACGGATATTATGGAGGTAGCCATGAAACACGACGCATTGATGGACGAACTTATTACGACTGGTTCGAAACGATTCGTCTCATCAAAAAGGATCAGCCTGAAGTTCTGATTTTCAGCGATGCCGGTCCTGATATCCGCTGGGTAGGAAATGAGTCGGGTTTCGCAGGCAAAACCAATTGGAACTGCCTGACAACTGACACTTTATATGCGGGAAAACCCGGAATCTCAGAGCTGCTTGGATTAGGAGAACCTGACGGGAAAAGCTGGATTCCGGCCGAGGTGGATGTCTCAATCCGTCCGGGCTGGTTTTACCATCAAAGCGAAGATAGCTTGGTTAAAACACCGCAACAGCTATTCGATATCTACCTCACATCGGTAGGACGTGGCGCTAACCTGCTCCTCAACATCCCTCCCGACCGTCGCGGACTGATACACGAAAACGACGTGAAGGTACTTACTACCTGGAGGCAACTCATTGATTCGGCCTTCAGCATTAACCTGGCCAAAACAGCAATCATTACTGCTAACAATTTCAGGGGTAACGACCCCCGCTTTGCTTCTTCTAATCTCAACGACAACAATCCTGAAACCTACTGGGCAACCAACGACAACCAACTCAGCGGTACCGTTTATATTACTTTTGACCATCCCACCCTGATACACTATGTTTTGCTTCAGGAGTTTATTCGTCTTGGACAAAGAATCAATAGCGTTGAGATTGAGTATAAATATAAAGATCAATGGAAGCCTCTTTCTTCTGCCACCACCATCGGATATAAACGCATTGTGAAGTTTGAGCCAGTGACTACCTCAGCGCTTCGTATTCGCATCGCATCCGACAAAGCTTGTCCTGTCGTTTCGAATATTGAGGTTTATTAGGTCCTATGTCTTTTGACTCTTGAATTAAAGTGAGACTAAAGCTTCTCAATGTGAGAAAAAATAAAGCTGCACCACTTTCGTGATGCAGCATGTGCGTTCTTTAACCATCAAAAAGTTTGTCAGAAGATATACATATCAACTGTACAAGTAAAGGTTTGTCCATCGCTTATCTGGAGTTCAGTCAAAACAGGAGCTCCTAATCCTCCTGAACCATACCAACCTACATAATCACCAGCGGTCCATGTTCCGGTATTGTCAACATCCTTCCATACATCAAGGTAATAGTTTCCTGGGTTAACTCCAGTAATTGTGAAACTTACTGTAGCGCCCGATCCTGTTACAGCACCAAATTTGACAGGCTGATTGGCATTCCAGTTATCCCATGAGGTGTAGAGACTTACCTTGGCATTGGATAAATCGCCTGAAGTTCCGGCAGGGAAACGAGCTGTACCGGTAACCTGTGTAACAGCAGGCTGTACCGTAAGAGCGCCATTGCCGGTTGCTGTTCCGCCTTTACCATCGGTGACCGTTACAGTAACAGAATGGGCTCCCTGAGCTGAAGGAGCTGTCCATGAGGCTACTGCTCCTGACCCTGTAATTGCCCCACCGGTAACAGTATAACTATATGTCAAGGCATCACCATCAGCATCAACAGCTGTAACATTTACGGTTGCTATCCCATTTGCATTTACGCTACCAGGCGAAACCATAACAGCAGAGATAACAGGATTACTGTTGGATGCTTCTTTTTTACATGATGTAAAAGCTAAGCCCAAAAGAAGGGCGAAAAGCAGAAAAGGTAAAATTTTTCTTTTCATAACATGTGGTTTTAGGTTTAAATTGATTGAATCCGGGGTATTATCTACCCCTTTAAATAATCTACTTTGGTAATATTAAAATAAAAAATTTGTTTTGAAACATTTCGTTTTCAATAATTTGCATCAACTTCAAGTTTGAAACAATCCGTTGGGAAGTCACCTTCAATGTTTTCCAATGTTCTTCCAGGAAAAAATAAATCGTCTGCGTTATAGATGTTATTGAATAATAACAAGTGAAGCCTCAAAGGAAATCAAGAAGGAAATGCGGGTGTGTTTTTTTGAAAGTAGCCGTGCTGGTTGGCTATTCTGAACTGCTTTTTTTAATCATAGGTTGTAATTTAGGTTTTTAATGTATTTATTTCTAAGCAAAAAATGTCTCAAAATTGCATCTTTAGAAAATTTTCATCAACCTTCTCCTACTGTTCATTCAAAACGACTCACTTTAAAATACTGAATAACAATTACTTGTGTCAGATTTCTTTGTGTTTTCATCGTTTAGGTTGTAAAGATAAGCATAAACATAAAAAATTGTTCTTTTTTTATTTTTATTTCTAAAATTATTTTTGACCTGTGCATATGTTATGATTATGTTGGATAACACCATTAACAACAATGTTTTAACCCATTTTGAAATTTGAAGTTTGCTAAAGAGAAACTTCCCACAACTACATCGTTTTCGATCCGTATAATTCTACGAAAAAACAACTTTTCGGACTGTAAACATTACAAATAATTATTCAGCTTTGGTTTTAAAGCCTCTGCATTATGACCTTACCTTTGCAAGAACCAAAAAAAGACAAAATGCGTAATGCAAAACTTCTCCCCTTCCTTTTGCTCATCCTGTTGGGCAGTTGCAAAACCGACCCGAAACCAGAGATTGAAGTCCCCAACCCGGTTTGGAGCACTGTTTACAGTCAGGACAGTGTACTTTGGTTTTCGCTGGGTTTCTCAGATGCTCTAAATGGCCTCATCTCTGGAGCCCGTATCGACCAGGGTGGATATCTCAGAGGTAACGTACTCATGAAAACCAGCAACAGCGGGCAAAGCTGGGATGAAGTGCCCACGGCTGACTTTCCTGTGTTTACCGATATTGTTTTTCTTGACAGCAATATTGGTCTGGCTACCGGCCAGAACAGCATTTTCCGGACTATCAATGGAGGTTCAAATTGGGTAAAAGTCTTCGAACATGAAGGTGTAAGTCCAGAAGCTATTTCCTTTGCGGATCAAAACAACGGACTTGTTACAGGGCTTTTCGGCCTGGTATTAAAAACCACCGATGGGGGTCTCCACTGGAACCTTAAACCCAGCGGCTACCATTGCCACCTGGCCGATGTAGACATGACAGACAGCAATACCGCTTATGTAGCAGGCTATATGAACCAAACCGATCATTTATATGGGGCCATTTTAATCACCCATGACGGAGGCATCAGCTGGGATTCTATTTCCACAGGCCAGGTGATGTGCAACTCACTGAGTTTCCCGTCCAAAAATGCTGGTTATGTTTTTGGGGCCACCCTCTCTGGAAGTGTGCTGCTCAGAACCTCTGATGCTGGTATAACGTGGGAGACCTCCATACAGTCTTCCTTCGCCGGTACCAATGCTACCAGCTTTATTGACGCCCCAAGGGGATTTTCGGTAGGCCAAAACGGTCGCATCATCCGTACCATCGACTACGGCCAGAACTGGGAAAGCATGCAAAGCAACACCAATGCCTACCTTGGCCGTATCCGAATGATTGACTTCAATAACGGCTACGCAATTGGCCTTGATGATGGATCAATGAAGGGTGTGGTGCTGAGGTACAGATAATTAGATATGTCATCTGGGCTTTCTTCGAATCTGTGGACTGATAGCAGATCCTTATCAAAGTTGAGGCCTCATTTAATTCAATGATGAAAATATTGAATTGGTGAGAAAGAAGCCTCAAACCCTAACATCTTTCACCTATCACCCGCCTTCTTAAACTTTTTACTTTGAAATCTAAATCTTTATTCGTTCGGCACCAATGTGATACCGCTCAAATCAGCCTGTCCCTGCTTCAAAAATTCGTAGGTTATCCTGTCAGCTTGACAATCAACGAACTGAACCCGTTTCAATTTTCTGTTGTTTTTAAAAAAGGTGTTTAACAACCTTGCGCTGCGGAATGTCACCCTGGTAAAGGCGCAGTTCTCAAAATAGCAATCCTTTAGTGTCCCTAAGAATTCAATATCCGCAATCTGGGCATCAATAAACGAACTGCCATTCCACACGGCCTCTGAAAGTAAATCTTTCCCTGTATCACCCTTTTTGACAACCATTCCCGCTAAACCTCCTGATTTAATTTTCATCCCGGTGAAATCAACTCCTGTGAAATTGCAGCCATTGATAAAACTTTCGTGAAACTCTGCCCCACTTAGATCCGCACCACTGAAATCGCAGGCATTGATATGGTTTCGAAAAAAAGATGTTTCTTTCAGGCTACAATCCTTGAAAATATTGCTGTTGAGATGAGAAGACTGTATGTTGCATTTGCTCATGTTTGAACCCGAAAAATCACTGTTATCAACAAAATTGCTTTTCAGATGAAGTTCCGACAAATCCGAACCGATGAACTTGCATTGTTGCATATTGGAGGCGTTGAATTTTTCATGCAGGTTATTTAGTCCCGAAAAGTCGGCGTCAACCCAGTTCCCGCGCGACATATCCCAGCTTAGCTTGTTCTTTGGATTTGCCGGAGACATCTCTTCCACTGACTGAATCAAAGGCTCAGAAACAGGTATTTTACCAGTTGAAGCTGAGTTACTTTCGGTAAAATAGTTAAGATCAACACCCAAAATTTCTGCCAGTCGGTTAAAAGTTAGGATATCTGGCATCGACTCTCCTCGCTCCCATTTTCCAACGGCCTGCGGACTGATGAACAACTGCTCTGCCATTTGAGCCTGCGAGATATTTATGCGCTTTCGTGCTTCGGCAATTTTGTTGCCAATCATTTTTTGACTTAACATATGTAACTTTATATTTTTCGATGCTGCAAAGTTATTTGTATGCATAGCCCGATGCAATAAAAAATCAACGACATTTAGTTGTAATCATGCTACTTATGGTTGCAATTCTACAACTGACAGTTGGAATTAGCGTATCAATGCATGATTACTGCAATCAAAAGGGGAAAAGCTTTGGAACAAGCAAAAAAATCAACTTAAAAACGGTTTCTGTTTTTACATGCAATAAAATAAAAGCTGAGCTACTTTGGCCGAATTGTTGAAGGAATTTAACCCTTTTTCAATTTCAGCAATTCCTTAATAATGACAAAACCCAAAGCGGCACAAATCTTAGAGCCACTTTGGGTTTTAATATTTTTCATTATTGAAATCAACTAACAATTCTTTTTGGGAATTGAAAAGTCAGGTCTTTTTTGAGCTGATTAAATTCTGAAACCTCCTGTGGTGTTAACCATGAAAGGGATTGAGATAATCTTACAATGCCCTCTGCAATATTTCGCGACTAACTTCCGGGGTGATGCTCTGGTTTTCTGACAGAGCAGTTAAACCATGTTTTTCCAACGCCTGGACGACTGCGGGTAGTTGGTCAGCAGTGACACCATATGCACCTAATCTGGTTTTTATTCCAAGACTTTCGAAGAATTGCCTTGTTTTCTTTATAGCAAGGTCGATGCGTTCATTGTCGCTGCCTGAGTCAATCTTCCAGACCCTTTCGGCATATTGTAAGAGTTTGGCTTTTTTCTGTTCGCGACACACGTCCATCACAGCGGGATAAATAACTGCCAGCGTTTGTCCATGGTCAATGCCAAAAAGGGCTGTTAATTCGTGGCCGATCATATGAGTAGCCCAATCTTGTGGCACACCAACGGATATAAGGCCATTCAGAGCCATGGTAGCAGTCCACATATGATTGGCACGTACATCATAATTGTCGGATTCATTCACCGACCTCTCCCCTATTTCAATCAAGGTTTGCAGGATGCCCTCTGCCATTCTGTCCTGAATCCTCCCATCAACAGGGAAGGTAATGTATTGCTCTACTGTATGTATAAAAGCATCCACGATGCCGTTGGCTACTTGTATCTTAGGTAGGCTGAATGTATAGGTAGGATCAAGCACCGAAAACTTTGGATAAGTCATCTCACTCATTACTGTAAATTTGCCATGATCATACGAAATTACCGCACCACTATTCATTTCTGAGCCGGTGGCCGGCAACGTAAGCACAGTGCCAAAAGGGACAACTTTTTCCACAATATCAGCAGTTATTGGTCTGAATCCATAGCGAAGCAAGTCGGCGGCATCGCCTTTGTAATAGGTTGCCAGACAAATAAATTTAGTCCCGTCGATTACTGAACCCCCGCCAACAGCCAGGATGAAGTCGATGTTTTCGTTACGAACAACCTCAGCAGCTTTCATTAGAGTCTCGTAATGCGGATTTGGCTCAATCCCACCAAATTCGACCACTTTCCTGCTACCAAGATGGGCTTTCACCTGATCGAGAATCCCAAACTTCTTCACACTTCCGCCTCCATAAGTAATGAGCACCTTGGCATCAGCTGGAATTAACCTGTCAATTCCTTCTACTTTTCCTTTTCCAAACAAAATCCTTGTAGGATTATAAAATTCAAAATTATACATAAACTTGTTGATTAATAAACAATTATCTTTAAATTACATTCTGTCTGTAAAATACCATGTCAGCCATTTAAATGTACTTTTCATTTGCAACAACATGCAATTTTGTCAAAATTCAGTGCAGCGCTGGATGGCTTTCAGGCAATAATCCAATAGATCAAAAATAGCTCCACGAATACATCTTCTCGTTTTGGCAGAATCATTTTTAAGCATTTTTACGAACATTCTGGGAGCTTTAATGAATTCAAATTCTACCTGAAAAGTGAAAATTTAACTCAGGATTTTCCTTCATCAGCGTATCACTACCATATAGCTAAATGCTTTAAACACCAAAGGTCTATAGACTCCAAAGGTCATATTCCTTCACTGTACATAACATCCAGACTCATCCGGGGGTTATAAGCACATGCACTGATACAAACTCTGCAGGAGTTTCCAACCAAACAATTAAGTTTTAACTTCCCTAAAGCTACTTACTTCAATTGAGCAGTATATCACACTCATTTTAAGCAGAATCGTATAGGGAAATCCAATCAGAAGAAGCGTCTGCCTACATCAGCTGACAGGCAAACTGCGCCTGTCATTTATTGCTTTGGCGCACTTTCGAGGCCGAAAAGATCGAAAGGCGGCACCTTCATGACGTCCTTAAAGAGGACAACCAACACTACAATGAAAACAACGAAACCAACAACGATCAACAACTGGGTCAGATTGGTTTTTTGTATTGCCTGCTTTGATTTCACATCGCAAACCTCGCCGGGGCAATATTGAGCCTTTTCTTTATATACGATCGAATAAAACTTACAGCCCAGACAAATGCCAAAAGCCGACTCGAAGAAAAGGAAGATCAGACATATGAAGCAAATGAGGCCGGTGATGGGACTGAATGAATTGACTACCACTTGCAGCACAAACATGGTGACAGCAAGCACAAGCCCAATAATCCAGGCAAACTTTTTCTGTTGTGCTCCTACGTATTCAGGAGTTTGGTTACTGACGATCAAACGACCAAGGATCAGTGTTGGCGCAAAGCGCGGACTTATGAATACACGAATGGCAATATCCACTAAAAATATAACCACAGCAAATTTCAGCATCGTGAAATCCTGCTTAAAGATGACTGTCAGGATGGATAGAAACATCATAACGAAAAGCATGCCGGCAGCAGCCCTCACTTCACGTTCGTTCAAAACAGGGATGTTGTATCCTTCAACATCCTCGCCAAATTTGAATAATTTACTCATAAAAAACCTATTATTATTTGATATTCACTTATATAACGAAATGATCTTTGTTCTTTAAGCGATCAAAATTCTGATTTATTTTGGAAGAATCAGTTATAAGTCAGGTATTTAACCAAAAAATAACACAATCTAGTAATTTGCCATTGTTGACAGAATGAAATGGACTTTGGAAATTGTTTATACAGTACAAGATAAAAAATGCTGTAGCTGCAAATCAGATTATGAATGAAGGCGATGTTCAGAAGGTTTGGAAAATTGTTATAAACTAAAAACATATTACTGAATCAGGTTTCTATGCTTCTGAAATTCAATTGAAATAATACCAAAAGCAAACCGCATATCCATGCAACGAAGACAAAGGATTTAACATCTTTTAATCTTTCCGACAATAAAGCCCGCCTTCGGGAGTTAACCCCATGAACCTGAAACACTATTGCATGAAACACCCACTTTTAACCTTGATGCTGCTCCTTATGTTACAAGGTATAGCAGCCCAAAACAAATATACCCTTAGCGGCTATGTGCGCGAAAAAGGCAGCCGTGAGTTATTGCCCGGTGTTAATGTGTATTTCCCACAACAAAAAACCGGAACAACCACCAATAACTACGGATTTTACTCCATCACCTTGCCATCGGGAGCATATGAACTGCAGTATTCTTATGTTGGCTATTCTGTCGAGATCAGACAAATTGAGCTGACGACTGACATTGTGATGGATATCGATCTTTTATCAAACATCACATTGAAGGAGGTTGTTGTGACAGGTGAACTTCTCGAACGGGCTACTGAAAGTCCGCAGATGAGCATGGTTTCCATTCCTGTTTCGCAGGTGAAGAATATCCCTGCTTTATTAGGCGAGAAAGACGTTTTCAAGGCACTTCAGCTGATGCCCGGTGTACAAAAAGGAAGCGAAGGAAACAGCGGACTGTATGTGAGAGGTGGCGGTCCCGACCAAAACCTCATCATACTTGATGATGCTCCTGTTTACAACGCCTACCACCTTTTTGGTTTCTTCTCTGTCTTCAACGGCGATGCCTTGAAAAGCGTTGAACTTACCAAAGGCGGTTTCCCTGCCCGTTTTGGAGGCAGGCTTTCTTCGGTTGTGGAAATGACAATGAAAGATGGAAACAAAGAGAAATTTTCAGGCGAAGCAGGAATAGGTCTGCTCTCCTCACGTTTAACCCTTGAAGGGCCAATTGTAAAAAATAAATCTTCCTTCCTCGTTTCCGGACGCCGCACCTACATCGATGCGCTTATCCAACCCTTCATGACTTCAGAAGATAAGGCAGGCTATTACTTCTACGACCTCAACGCAAAAGTCAATTACGATTTCGGACCAAAAAACCGAATCTATCTTAGCGGCTATTTTGGCAGGGACAAATTTTATTTCAACAGTAACTACTCTGGTGAAGGTTATGATAAGGGAGGCTTATATTGGCAAAACAAAACTGCTACCCTGAGATGGAATCACCTGTTCAACAACAAGGTTTTCAGCAATACCTCCCTCATTTTCAGCGAATACAATCTTAATATCTACTCAAAGTACAAGAGCTTTTACGACAATTATTCATTAACTTACACTTCAGGCATACGCGACTTTGCTTTGAAACATGACCTTGAATACCATGTCTCGCCTTCTTACACACTCCGCACCGGATTGCAATCAACACATCATTTTTTTCAGCCAAGTGCGATTGTAGAGGTGGATGAAGGCATGCAGTACAATTACGACAGCGACATAAAATACAACTCGCTCGAGTCGGGGATTTATGCCGAAAATCATTTTAATTTCAGCGGAAAAGCCCAGGTTAATGCGGGTGTGCGTCTTTCACATTTCATCGCTGAAAGCAAAAACTATTTCAATATTGAGCCACGTCTGTCGGCAAATTACGTAATCAGTGATGGCTTTTCAGCTAAAGCTGCTTTTGCCTATATGAATCAGTACATCCACCTGCTCAGTAATACAGGTGTTGGACTGCCTACCGACTTGTGGGTTCCGTCAACTGACAGGGTAGCACCACAGCAATCAGTTCAGTTTTCGGCCGGACTTGCCCGCGAGTTTTATGAAGGAAAAGTATTGGTGACATTGGAAGGTTATTACAAAAAAAGCAAAAACATCTTGGGTTACAAGCCAGGAGCAAGCTTCCTTCTTCTGGACGACCCCTCAGAAGCCCAAAATTTTACCTGGCAAGACAATGTCACGGCTGGCAAAGGAGAGTCGTATGGCCTTGAGTTGCTGCTTCATAAAAAAACAGGAAAAACAAGCGGTTGGATTGGTTATACCCTCTCATGGACCCAATTACAGTTTGACGAAATCAACTTTGGCGAAAAATTCTGGGCACGTTACGACCGTCGTCACGACCTTTCCGTGGTTGTAATTCACGAACTAAGCGAGCGGATCACCCTCTCGGGCACATGGGTGTATGGCACCGGAAATGCTGTCACTCTGCCTTTAGGATCATTTCCAGCTGTCCCGCACGACCCCTTCAACGTTTCAAGCTCAAACGGGTCACCCTATTTTTACTTCAACGACTTATCGGATTATGGCGCTGTGAACGACTTCCGAATGAAGGCCTACCACCGTCTCGACTTCGCTGTTCAATTCCATAAAAAACTCAATAACAGGGAACGTACTTGGGAATTTGGTCTCTATAACGCCTATAACAGGAAAAATCCATTCTTCTACTATATTGAAAATGAATATTATAGTAACGACACCCAAATTACAAAACTCAAGCAGGTGTCCATTTTCCCTGTTATTCCTTCAATTACTTACTCCGTTAAATTCTGATCCACGATGAAAACAATCCTATATAAAACAGTTGCACTTTTTCTTTTTGTATCCGGCTTAGCAGCCTGCGATAGCATGGTAAGCGATGTTGATGTGCCGGCAGCAGATCCTAAACTCGTTGTAAACAGTTATATCTCACCCGGTTTGGATAGTGTTCATGTGCGCCTTAACTACAGCAGACCACTCTATACAATCAGCTCTTATTACGATTACTCCTATTCTCCGGTTACTGATGCCGTCGTGAAAATAAGTGATGGAAATGAAGCTGTTACATTGACATACAACGCTTTTGACAGGCAATATTTCACAACTGGATTGGTTATTTCTGCTGGCACGACATATTATCTCGAGGTTACCACACCACGTCAGGAACGTGTGACAGCGCAATGCACAGTGCCGGCAACTGAAATCCCCCAACCTGAAATCACCTCACCCGAAAGCAATCCGGATTATCCCTCTGAAAGAAGTTTCGGTTTTCAGTTTAAAGATCCCTCTGGAGAAGGAAATTTTTACCGTGTTGCAGTAGGGCGTTATTATCAATACGGCGAATTGCCTGAGTACAGCTTTTTCGAAACGATCTATATGCAGGCCGGAGAAGAATTTGTTTCGGATGTCAATAAAGATGGTGAAATTTTTATCTACAAAACAGGTTGGATTCCAATAATTCAGCAGGTTGGCAACTCTGTAAGCCTGTTAATCAGCGTCACCGATGAACATTATTTCAACTATCACCGTTCCATCAATAATTTTCAGGACGACAATCCCTTTTCAGAGCCAACACCTGTTTATTCCAATATCGAAGGTGGTTTGGGTGTTTTTGCTGCATACAAAAGCCAAATCACCGAAGTTGCGCTTAACGGAGAGGCAAACCCCTGAACCGCAAGGCTGATCACGTTTAGGTAATGAAATTCAGTTGTTGGAAACGGATTGTTTTCAGAAAATAGTTCTGTGTTGATCCGACTATTTTCCCAGCTTGAAACCAATACCTACATTAATACCAATCTTATTAATGTCTCCGGTTCTGTAATTGGTGTTTATCAAATCATATTTGGCTTTTAGATCAATAAAGACCCTGTCGTTCAGCCACCAGGTTAAACCCGCTTCAGGAGCAAGGTAAAATTCAAATTCATTTCCTTTGGGATGCCATTCGGAATAGGAATCCCGATTAAAAATAAATCCTGTTGAAAGCCCTATAAAAGGCTTCAATTTGCCTGAACCAAAGTACTTTCTCATTTCAGGAGTAAACAGGAATTCATAATGCTGCACTTTTCTGTTAAAGGTTTCCGATTTAGCTTTAAACATGGAGAAATTATTGTCGATGCTGAGCCCTAAAGCAAAATTCTTCTTCACGAAATAGAGGGCATAAGGATTAAATCCAAAATCCAACGATTTTGAAGAATGTGTAGATTGAAAACTGAAGTTACCATTTACTCCTGCGATAATACTTCCTTTTTCGGTTTGAGCATAGGTAGCAGTTGCACCTAAAAGCAAAATGCATACTGCCAGAATTTGTTTTTTCATAGGAAAATGTTTTGGTAAAAAATGAATTATGACTCAAAATTAATTCATATAAATAATTGTAAATCATAATATAAGCCAATTTTTCAAAAGAAAAGTTAAGTCAACAAAAACTCTTTCACCAACTTTCAATTCGGCTAAACATCATAAAATTTTAAGTGCATTTCAAAAACACATGCCCCCCTGTTTTATTCTAAAAAACAAGCCCACAACCTAGCCAGCTATCTCAATTCATCATATGCGCCTCCTTAATCTTCGCTATTCAAACCGAAGCCTTTAAGCCCATTCAAACAACCCCATAAATTACCTTCTTTCTGCTATCTTTGCCAAACTAACACGAATTAATATTTATGGCAGCACCGATACCTAAAGACAAAAAAGGCTTTCGTTCCTTTTCGAAAAACTACTGGACCGTTATCATCATGGAATTTTTCGAACGTGGCTCGTATTACGGTGTTATGTCGGTGCTTTCGGTTTATCTTGTAATGAGCACCAGTGAAGGCGGCCTGGGTTTTAGCAAAGAAGGTGTCGGAGTTATCAAGAGTACCATCACGCCGCTTCTCTACCTTTTGCCCATTCTTTCAGGAGCTTTAGCCGATCGCTTTGGTTACCGTAAAATGCTCATGTTTGCCTTCTCAATAATGAGTGTAGGCTATTTCTTAACGAGTCTGTCAACCTCTTATGGGCTGGTGTTTATGAGTTTACTGCTGATGGCTGTTGGAGCAGGCCTTTTCAAACCTGTCATCTCAGGAACAATCTCACGTGAAACCAATGAAAGCAACAGTGGTCTGGGCTTTGGCATCTTTTACTGGAGCATCAACCTGGGGGCATTCATATTTCCTTTGATCCTGATTCCTTATCTGAAAGGCATCTCCTGGTCTTACATCTTTATAATGGCTGCTATAGGAACCGGTTGGCTGCTGATACTAAACATCTTCGTTTTTAAAGAGCCTCAACGGCCTAAAAGCACTAAAAGTCTGGCAGAAGTACTGCAAGGGGTACTACTCGTACTCAAAGATTTTCGCTTTGTGAGTATGATTGTCATCTATTCCATGTTTTGGATCCTTTACTTTCAAATGTTCGACACCGTGCTATGGTATCTGAAGGATTATGTAGATATGACACCAGTAAATGATACGGTTAATGGCGTGCTTTCGTTCTTTGGAATTGAAAGCAACTGGAAATTCGATGCCGAACATGTGACTGTAATTAATGCAGGAACCATTATCGCCTTGCAATTACTCATTTCGAGTCTGGTTAAAAACACCAAAGCTCTTCCAACTATGATTTTTGGTATTGCCCTTGGAACAATTGGAATGGGAATCCTCTCAATTTCGATGCATGCATGGGTTTTCATGGCCGGAATCATTATCTTCTCGATCGGAGAAATGACTGCCCATCCAAAATTTCTATCCTACGTTGGATTGATTGCCCCGCCTGATAAAAAAGCGCTCTATCAGGGTTACTCGTTTCTTTACGGGGTGATTGGCAGTGGTGTAGGCGGCATTTTAGGCGCATTACTCTATGTCCGTTTTGTGGATGAGATGCAAAGGCCAGGTCTTTTATGGTTCATCTTCAGCTTGATAGGAGTTGTTACCATTATTGGTTTATTGCTTTACAATAAATTTCTGGCTCCCAAAAATACCGACAACTAATAGCAATTCGGCAACAAAAAAGCTCAACGCATCAGTACACCCCATTCAGCAACAACGAAACCATTTCGGTCAAACGACTGAATGACAGGTTCAGACAGGTTACCTGAAGGCAATTTCGACACCCCTTCAATTAAATAGAAAAGTCGTAAAACACGCTCCGGCTGCGGCGAAAAACTGAGCTGGATTAGCTCATCAATGATTGTATTGGTCTGGGGGTAAACCTTGTAATATGGAGAAACATCAAGTCGTTGTACCCACCAATCAAGGAAATCGGCTGATTCTTTCTCGTTGAAGCCATAACGACGGAGGTTTTCCGTGAAGAAACTTCGAACTTCTGATTGCTTAATCACCCATCCTTCATTTCTTTGCCAGCGATCGGGCTGTTGACTTTCGTAAAAAAGGAAATCGTACTGTTCATCGATACGTCCGTTGGCTTCCACCAAAACGCTCCATCCTTGCATGTATTCGGGTTCCGAAACAATGATTTTTCCGCCATGTGGGAAACTTATCTTCACATCAATTTTTGTTGCTTGTGAAGGATAGATGTAGATATTTGGTTTATACGCAATCAGACATGTATCGCATGTCTCTGGGTCATCATCAGGCTTGCAGCCGTGAAACGGAAGACTCAATAATCCGATTAATACCAATAGAAGTGGCAGACTTGTGTAACGCAAATATTTCATGGCAAAGGTTTAAAATTAAAGATGAAATTGTCAGGAAAATGGTTGCCTGACAATTCAGCTCATTTCTTGATAAAGAAAATATGACTTCAGGAACCGACTTATTTGCCTTTTTTACCTAATCCACTTTTTATTCGTGTCCTCAGGCTTTTCTTCTCTTTCGGAGGTTTATTCGAAGGTTCTTCTCCCATCATATATCCATAAACAGCTGTTGAAGGCGACAACTCCAGCAGTTTTTTAACGATAGCGGCCAAAGGAATAAATAAAATCATACCAACAACTCCCCATAGCAGACTACCAATAAGCAAGGCGATAAGCGAAACGATCGGATTAATATTGACATTGGAACCAACAATTTTAGGTGTAAGGAAATTCCCTTCAATGGATTGAATGATAACGAATGAAATGAGAACAGCAACCGGATAAAAGAGACTGTCTTTTGTTAATAAGGCAAAAATCATAGGAAGCAATGAGCCGAACAGTGGCCCTACATAGGGTAAAATATTCATCATAGCAGCAAAAATGCCAAAAAAGACAGCATGTTTAATGCCCAGAGCCGATAAAGCAATGATGTTGAGTATGGCAAGAATCGCCATTACCTTAACAACCCCACTGATATAGTGCTGAATAACCTTACGTAGGTCGGTAACAACTGAAACTACAATTGCAGGACTATGTTTATGAAAAAGTTTGACAGCAAAAGTTGTAAAATGATCCCGATATAGTAAAAACATAAACATATACACGGGTAATAAAATGAGTGAGCCAAGGCTTCCCAAGGTGTTAAAAGCTGCTGATGAAATACCGGAAGCATGTTCTTTTAGAAACTTAAATACCTGATCATTTATACGTTGAAGCGAAATAGCATCTTTGACACCAAAATTCTCTTCAATAAAAAGTGAAGTACTTCCTATAAACTTATCCAAATTCGCCTGGACTCCTGTCAGATCTTCAGCAAATTTTCCGATCTGAAGACCAAAAAACCAACCTAAAGCACCTAAGAAACTCATTGAAAAAAGCAGCATAATGACAATGGAAAGAATGCGTGGCACACCATAAGACTCCAGTTTATTCACCGGCGATACAAGCAACATCGCAATAAAAGCTCCGGCTACAAGCGGAACAAGTAACGTTTTTCCATAAATAAAGATCAGAACAATACCAGCAATCAGTATCATTACTGCAGCTGATGAAATTGTTTTTACAGGCCATTTTGTGTTAATAGATTCTTCCATTACCAGAATTTTTTTGAAGGTTTAAGTGTTTTATTCAATCAGTACGACACTGCAATGCAGTTGTTATTTTTTTTGGAATCCAAAAATAAAAGATTTTCAGACTTAATAACAAACAAATTTTTTCAAATTCGTATACAGTTCATCTTCATGTTGTTAGTAAATGCAAAGGAAATAAAAAAGCACAATCACTTTATCGCGATTGTGCTTTTGAAAATGTCTCCCCGATAGGATTCGAACCTATGACCCATTGATTAAGAGTCAATTGCTCTACCAACTGAGCTACGGAGAGGAACAGGGGTGCAAAAGTAAACATTTTTATTCGCCGGGAAATAAAAATGGCTGAAAATAATTCATGAAACCAAATATATATGCATTGAATTACATTGATTCGACGCGTTTCGGTGTAACTTGTTTCTTCTTAACTTTGCCGCAATCACAAAACCATGGATCAGGAGAACGTTTTCAATTCTGCCTTAAAAGTAAATGAAGGAATTCCTCAACCCGATTCGTTGAATCAGGAAGCCATTAAGCGTTTAAAATCGCTCAAGAGCACGATTTTGCCAGCTAAGGATTATGTTGAAGGGATTTTAAAAGGGGATATTGTAATGCTTAGTAAAGCTATTACATTGATTGAAAGCTCTTTATCTACCCATCAGAAAGTAGCACAGGAGGTCATTGCCTTATGTCTGCCACATTCAGGTAAGGCGGTTCGTTTAGGTATAACTGGAGTTCCCGGTGCTGGTAAAAGTACTTTTATCGAAGCTCTGGGAATGTATCTTGTTGAAAAACAGCATAAAATTGCAGTCCTTGCCATTGATCCAAGCAGTCAGCGCTCAAAAGGCAGCATACTTGGCGACAAAACCCGTATGGAGCAACTTGCAACGCATCCTAACGCCTACATCCGCCCATCTGCCTCGGCAGGAACGCTTGGGGGTGTTGCCCGCAAAACACGCGAAAGTATTATTCTCTGTGAAGCTGCAGGTTTCGACACCATTTTGGTTGAAACTGTTGGTGTTGGCCAATCAGAAATTGCCGTTCATTCTATGGTCGACTTTTTCCTTTTAATACTTATCAGCGGTGCCGGAGATGAGCTTCAGGGTATAAAAAGAGGTATTATGGAGATGGCAGATGGTATCGTGGTGAACAAAGCTGATGGTGACAATATCATGAAAGCCAATCGCGCCAAAGCAGAATGTGAAAATGCACTTCATTTGTATCCGGCAGCTGAATCGGGTGTTGATACTAAAGTACTTACATGTTCATCAATAGAAAATGCAGGAATTGCTGAAGTTTGGGAAATGGTTTGGAATTTTATTCTCGAAACTCGTCAAAATGGTTTTCTCGAACATAAAAGAGTGCAACAAGCCGTGCAAATTATGCACGATAGCATTCATCAGCAAATTATGGCACATTTTTATGGCGACCAAAAGATACAGGAGCAACTACCCCAAACAGAGCAAGCTATACGCGAACAAACATTAAGTTCATATATTGGCGCAGCCAGGCTTATCGAAGCCTATTTTGCGGGATTAAAAAATATCTAAACTGCCTGTAACCCTCTTTTTCAATCCAATTTGTCAACCATCTCTCTCATTCACTGACTTTTACTTTCTTATTTGAAAAGGATATAAATACATGTATTTCAGCATGTTTCGACTGATTGAATATGAGGATTTGGTACTTTTGCAGTTAAAACTATTTAAATTTATGAACGAATTCACATCCATGAATCCGAATCCGCTGGTTCAATACTTAAACAAACCAGCTCACGATTTCACACGCGCTGATCTTATCAGATATATCGAAGATCATGACATTCAAATGGTTAACTTCCGCTATGTTGGATGGGACGGTAGATTAAAAACCTTAAATTTTATCATCAATAGCCGCGATCATTTAGAAAATATCCTTTCTGTAGGTGAGCGTGTTGACGGTTCCAGTCTTTTTCCATTTATAGAAGCAGGTTCCAGCGATTTGTATGTTATTCCAAAATACCGTACTGCCTTTCGAAACCCTTTCTCCGACATCCCAACACTGGATGTTCTTTGCTCGTTTTACGACCGTCATGGCAAGCCCCTTGAATGCTCACCAGAGTTCATCCTTCGTAAAGCTCACAAAGCAATGAAGGAAAAGACCGGTCTAACCTTTGAAACCATGGGTGAACTGGAATACTATATCATCAGCGATGAACTGCCGCTTTATCCGGCCGTGAATCAAAAAGGATATCACGAATCCTCTCCTTTCAATAAATACGGACAGTACCGTCGTGAAGCCATGCAGCTTATTGCCCAAAGTGGTGGTCAGATCAAGTATGGACATTCTGAGGTAGGCAACTTCTCGATGAATGGAAAGATTTATGAACAGAACGAAATAGAATTTCTCCCAACAAATGTTGAAGATGCTGCTGATCAATTGGTTATAGCAAAATGGATCATGCGGACATTGGCATTTCAATATGGTGTCACCATCACTTTTGCACCAAAAATTATCGTTGGAAAAGCCGGCAGTGGGTTACATGTGCACACACGCCTGATGAAAAACGGTAAGAGCGTGATGATGAACGACGGCAAATTAAGCGAAAATGCACGAAAAGCTATTGCCGGTTATCTGTCAGTTGCCGCCTCATTAACAGCCTTTGGTAACACCAATCCAACTTCTTATTTCCGCCTTGTTCCCCATCAGGAAGCTCCTACTAATATCTGCTGGGGCGATCGCAACAGATCTGTTTTGGTGCGTGTTCCACTTGGGTGGACCAACGAATTCGATATGATTTCGGATGCAAACCCTCTCGAGAAACCGCTTGCTCTTGATACCAATAACAAACAAACGGTCGAATTCAGAGCTCCAGACGGTTCAGCTGATATCTATTTGTTAATGGCAGGACTTACTGTAGCAGCCCGAAACGGCTTCGAGATGGAAAATGCTTTGGAATTTGCTGAAAAAACCTATGTTGACATCAATATTTTCCATGCAGAGCACAAACATAAAGTAGCTCAATTAGAGCAACTTCCGGCTTGTTGTGTTGAATCGGCTGAAGCGTTGGAACGTCACAAAGCCATTTATATGAAATATGATATTTTCCCTGAAAACGTGATCAACTTCCTGATTAACTACCTCAAGAAATTCAATGATAAAAACCTCCGCGCTGAATTAGGTAACGATGAGGACAGGACTTTGGCACTGGTAAGTCAATATTTTCACTGCGGATAAGAAGAAATATTAATGGTACTAAATTGAAAGCAAAGAATATTCTTGCTCACAATAACGGTTAATAATCTTAAAATCTATAGTGTAATAAGGGTTAATAGCTGTGACTACTTTCTGAAAATGGTTGTTGGCTAATTGATTTTCGTTATCGTGATTTGTTTCGCAATAAGAA
>CAYXCZ010000017.1:0-92399 GCA_964463695.1 uncultured Lentimicrobiaceae bacterium
GTTTAGCTCAGCTGGTTCAGAGCATCTGCCTTACAAGCAGAGGGTCGGGGGTTCGAATCCCTCAACTCCCACACTGAAAATCAACCACTTACATTTAAAAACGTAAGTGGTTTTTTATTGGTACACATGAAAGTACTCATGTAGAACAATTAGAAACCACCAACAAAATCAATTATTAATTTACAAACTCACGCCAACATAATCAACAGGGTTGAGCAACAATCTTACAATGCAAAAAAGACCACTGAAAATCCAATGGCTGTCTTGACCTCAAATAGGTTTAAGCAAGAAGTTAACTGAAGACAGAATTATGAAAAGATAGAAAGCTTGCGCAAGGCTCAAAATTCAACGGTTGATGTATCTAAGTTCAAAGTGCCCTACTGTAAAAAAGAATCGCTCCCTGCTGTCTGATTCGTTGAGCAGAGGCTTGTCAGGATTTGTGGTGTTACCTGAATTTATTATATAAGGCTTGTAGTGTTCAATACATTATTCTCAGAAGGATTATTTAATGCAACAAGCTGTCAGCCAGAGATAAATGACTTCGAGTCAAAGTGAAATATCAGGTATTCCAGTTGTTTCAGGCCAATAAAACGGACAATGTTGTTTTAAAACCGATATTCGATTCCCACATACATATTTCTTGGTAATCCCGGGTAGTAATAGCGTGGTTCGTTATTTCCAAATCCGATTGCGTTTACCACCAGCATCGAGGCGTAATGGCTGTCAGTGAGGTTATTAACCCCTGCATAAATATTGAAAATTCCTGCTGTCTTTATTTGAAACTGAGTTGATGCTTTAATGCTGACCAAAAAATACCCTTCATATATCATTGTATTGGCATCATTTAAGTGTTGACTACCTGTATATTGCAGGTGAGTTGACACCTCAATCCTTTCAACCGGGTTCCATGTCAACTGCAGTTGTAAAAACTGATCAGGTATGCCTGGCAGATCATTGCCATCATAGGTGTTTCCATCGTCGGTAAAATCAACGAACCGGTTGCGCGAAAAGGTGTAGCTGAAAGCAGAGTTCAGTTTTCCCGGAAAATGGCTGAAATCGAAGAGTCGATTCCGCAATAGGAGTTCAAATCCCTGGTGACGTGTTTTCCCTGCATTCATTCCTGTAAAAATATCTTCAGTTATACGCTTGGTTATCAATAGATTATTCAATTCAATCCAGTAAAAACCTGCATCTATTTCAACAGCTTTATCAAAGAAGATTAAGCGAGTACCAATTTCATATTGCATGCCTTGCTCGGGTTTGATATCAGGATTTACATCGCCCTCAGGTAACAAAGTTTCTTCAGGGGAGGGGAGTGAGAAGCCATGGCCAACTGAAGCGTAAGCCACTAAGTTATCAGTAGCTATATAATTTAATCCGATCCGTGGAGAAACAATTAACGGGAAATTGCGCTCACCTGATTGATCTCCATTAGCAGCGAAAAAATCAGTAAGCTGGTAGCTGATATAATTCAAGGTGCCTGCTATCGAAATGTTAAGTTTTGAAGATGGCCGGTAGTTCACTGTTCCAAAAACACTAAGCTGATTGCGGTTTTCCCGATTTTCATTTAGTAGAATTTCATTTTTATCGAGTTTCCATTTATACTGTTCAGCAATCCAGTCAACTCCCATAATCCAGTCTGTTTTTTGCCTGTAATAACTAAGCTTGTTGCGCATTCCGGTACTCATGGTCTGATCAGTGAGGTTATTAAAAGGACGTTTTTCATAACTGTCGCTCCATTTACCATGAATAGTTAAATGATTGGTGAGATTTGAAGAGAGTATGTTCATGAGAGTAATACCTGCAAGGGCCTTCTGATATTTCTTGTATCCTTCTATGGCTGACCAATTAGAAGCCGCAGCCTTTGGATTATTTTCGAATTGAGTTTTTCCAAGCGAACTGGGGATTTCACCGTTAACTTTAGTCAGCATAATTGTTGATTTTACTGACCATTTAGTTTGTTTCCACTGCGCTGTCGTCATAAATGCAGTTCGTTTATACGCATTATTTTCCCGGTATCCATCCGACTGCAGGTGTCCGAGACTACCCCATAGGTTCGCATTCCCAGTGTTAATTGTTCCTGATAAATTGGTTTTCAGCGTGTTGAAACTTCCGTAATTTACAGAAAGGCCACCTTCGTTGTGCGATCTTACAGGAGTGTAAAGGTTAATGCTTCCACCCAATCCTGAACCGTATAAAGCCGAGGCGGGACCTTTGATTACCTCAATCCGCCCCAGGCTTTGCATATCAATTTCTTCAGGTGTCGAAATGCCATCAGCTGCTGTAAGAGGAATGTCGTTGATATAAGAACGAATCCGATTCGTGTTGTAAGGTGTCCGGCTTCCCATTCCTCTGATTACGATCCGGTTTGTTGCATATGTTCCGCTCTGCATGCTAACACCGGGAATTGTGTTAAGAGTGGTTGCCATATTTGTGCCATCAGATAGGTTCAGGCCTTTACCGGCAAGCGCTGATATGCTTCCGGGGAACGTTTGCAGATTACTACTTAACTGAAAACCTATCACTGTAACGTCATCGAGCAAAATCACTGAATCAGGCGGTTGAATAGCAACATAAGGCTTCTCTTCGGTTTGCGCATGGATAAAAGGCAGACTGAGAAAAAATATTAGTACGATTGAAAGTCTGATGGAGTAATACATTTGTGCTTACATGAAAATGAGAAGATGAAGAACCTTTAAAGAATATAATTTCTGAGATAAATTCGTATTTTTAGTCAGATAAAATTACTGTTCACAAAACCTAAGTATCAAATCACAGGAAATTAGGCGTATTCAATAAATCCTCCAAAATTTCGATGATAATCATGAATTTTTGAACTTTACTTGTACTGAAATTATTCCCGTTTTATCACCAACAATAGTTTTCAAGCTTTACTCAACAGGAACCAGCTTCACAATTTTCCCCGGATTTTCGATAGCTACGTATATCAACCCATCTGGACTGACAACCACATTACGAACACGCCCGATTCCCTGCAGTAGTTTCTCTGTGTGCATTACATTATGGCCTTTTATCACTACCCGTTCGAGGTATTGAAAGCTAAGGGAGCCGACAAAAAGGTTATTCTGCCATTTTTTATACCGATCGCCGGTTAGGAATGTCATTCCGCAAGGACCAATTGACGGAGTCCAGAAGTAGACAGGTTGTTCCATTCCATCCTTTTCGGTTAATTCAGTAAGGATTGTCCCATCGTAGTTAATCCCGTACGAAATTTCAGGCCAGCCATAGTTAAGTCCTGGTTTGATCAGGTTGATTTCGTCGCCACCTTTGGGACCGTGCTCCGTTTCCCAAAGTTCGCCGGTAAGTGGATGTATACAAGTGCCTTGCGGATTTCGGTGTCCGTAGCTGTAAATAGAAGCAACAGCTCCTTTTGTGTTTACAAAAGGATTATCTTCAGGGATGGAACCATCATCGTTAATTCGGTGAATTTTTCCATTTGAGTTGTCGAGATTCTGTGGGAAATCGAAATGCTGTCCCCGGTCACCGATCCCAAAAAATAAATGTCCTTTGTTGTCAAATGCCAGTTTAGATCCATAGTGGTGTGATCTGTTGTTTTCATGATCTCCCCTGAAAATTACCTGCTGATCTACCAGTTTATTTCCGTTTAGCCGTGCACGCATAACAGATGTATTGCTTAATGATTTGCCGTTGTTATTGTACAAAGCACTATAAGAGAAATAAATCCAGCCATTATTTTTATAGTCAGGATGCAGGCATAAGTCGAGTAAGCCTCCTTGTCCTTGGCCTCTGATAGGTGGTAATCCTTCGATTGGTGGCGATAGTTTTCCATCGGAGAAACGATGCAATGTTCCGGCACGTTCCGAAATAAGCAGGTCTCCGTTAGGTAAAAATGCTAGTCCCCAAGGAACATTTAATCCGGTAACAACCGTGTCAACGATAAATTTCTGCACTTCTGATTGCATCACTCCTCCGGGAAGCACAGCCGGTTTCAGTAAACTTTTATCTTCTGGGATTCCTTTTTTTACGTAGGCTGCCAGCTCTTCTAATTCTGCTTCCGTAAATGTTTTCTGGAAAGAAGGCATTCCCTGGGATTCGAGCCCCAGTTTTATGCTTTTGACAACCGAAGCATTGTCCGGTTCATCCATCCACTTTTTGGCAGTGAACTTTTCGAGGTTTTCACCATGACATCCGGCACAGTAGGAGCGATAATTCAAAGCTGCCGGATTTTCAGGAGTGCTTTTGGCAGCAGGTGGATTCGTGTTTAAATACTTGAATCCGGACAAAACAAGCGATGTCAGGATGATTAGACCGAAAGAAAAAATTGTAGATTGTTTCATATTTTCAGGTATTTATTTATTGTCATAATCTCTATAACACAAGATTAAACTCATTTGTTCTGAATAGAAGTGCAATATACAAAAAAGAGAATGAACCATGGCAACAGAGATTTCAACCAGAAACTTATTCCACTTGACATATTGAATTAGTAACCACTTGATACTATTTTTCCTGACGCACATTTGTGACACCATATTGCTGATCCTAACTAGTTTATGGAGTTTGTCAAGCCTAAGTTATAATCCTAAAAAGTAATTAATTATGAAGTTGTGACTCAGCGTATTATACCATAAAAAAAGCACCTCGTTTGAGGTGCTTTCAGTGATTTGTCCGGGATTCGAACCCGGGACCCTTTGCTTAAAAGGCAAATGCTCTACCTGCTGAGCTAACAAATCAGCTATTTTGGAGGTGCAAAAGTAGTATAAAAACCTTTACACACAAGAGTTTTATTGATTTTTTTCTTCTATTCCAATTCACCTTTACCTTGTCTGAGGATATTTACCTCATTTCCAGTGCAATCGACTATCGTACTTGGTAAGTTGCCTCCGCTTCCACCATCTATTACTATATCAACTTTGTCTTTAAATTTTTCGTAGATAACCTCAGGATCAGTGGTGTATTCCAAGACTTTATCATCATCAAGAATGCTAGTTGTCATTACCGGATGACCTAATTCCATTACAAGCAATTGTATTATGGGCTCATTAGGAATGCGAATTCCAATTGTTTTCTTTTTACTCTGAAAAAGCTTAGGAATATTGCTGTTTGCCTCAAGAATGAAGGTAAACGGACCCGGAAGATTACGTTTCATTAACTTGTAGATTTCATTTGAAATGGGTCTTGTGAAATCTGACAACATGCTTAAGTTGTTGAAAATAAATGAAAAATTAGCTTTTTCTTTTTTTATTCCTTTGATTTGTGCAATACGATCAACGGCCTTGACTTGATGTATGCTACAGCCTAAAGCATAAACTGTATCGGTAGGAAAAATAACTAAGCCTCCTGAATTCAAGCAATCAATAACCATCTTAATATGTCTGGGAGATGGATTTTCCTGATAGATTTTTAACAACATACTAAAAAAAATAAGCGTGTAAAGTTACACATTTTCAAAATGGTAATTGTTTAATTATTTTTTGAAATTGAGGGATTTAAAAAGCAATGTAATACGAATTATAAAGTAAGAAAATCTGGATTAAATTTCCTTATTTATTACAAGCGCAAAGTATTCGTTTTCAAGTGGTAAATAACCATGATCATAAACAAAATAATATACTCTGTTATCTCGGGTGGTATATGTATTGGTAAAATATTTAAACTGAAATCCTTCTTTTTCAAGGGTGCTCTTTTTTACTTTTGCTTTTCCGTCCGGGTTTAATTTAGTCAGAATAAGACGATTTTTTTTAAGGATGTTGTTAACTGATTTTACAAGAGGGGTAACATCAGCTTGTGATTTTTGATAATGAGTAGAACGACATTGGTCGTTACAGAACTTTTTATCTGCTCTGCCAATAAGAGGCTCACCGCATTCCAAACATGTTTTGCTCATCGAATCAGTTGTTGGTTAAAAATCGTACTAGCAAAAATAAAAAAAACAAGTTTACAAAATATGGTAAACTTGTTTTTTTCAATTCGAACTATTTATCGATCACCGTTTTAAAAGTTTTTCAACTTTTACTGAGTTTGAGTGTGATATTTCTACAAGATACATACCAATTTTTAGAGTTGATAAATTCAATTCTGATTTCTCGTGGATTGATATTTCTTCCATTAATAACTTTCCATTTAAATCATATACCTTTATCACCGATCCGGCAGGTGATTGCACAAAAGTGCTGTTAACAGCAGGATTTGGGTAAATTTTGGTAAAGGCTAAAGTATTTGTTGGCAGATCGCTTAGAACTGTAATTGTAAAAGCATCTGTTAAGACCAGACTATTTACAAGAACATCATAAACTCCAATTGTTGCATCAGCGGGAATATTAAATGACGCTGTAAGAGATGTGTTTGAGGTTACATTCACAGTTGTTGCAACGACTGAAGGACTGCCACTTAAGCTTAACGAAACCTCAGGTGTTGTACCCGTCCAAAAAGTGTTTTCGCTGCTAATAGCAACTAAAACTGTTTCATCTTGAGGTGAAGTATTGGGAACTACTGAAACTAAAGAAGGAATTAATTCGATAATTGTAAATGAGGAACTTAAAACAAGGTCATTCACTAAAACATCATATAATCCAGCAGTTGCAGCGGGGGAAAGGTTGAATAAAGCTTGTAATTGTGTATTGGAGTTGACACTTACTGAGGCAGAAGCAATTAAATTAGTCGTACCGGTTTTTCTAAGTTGAACAACAGGGTTTGTTCCGCTCCAGCTTGTGTTTTCTGCAGTTATTGTCAAGGTTGGAGAGCTACCCTGATCAGCCTGAGAAGGACTAACAGCGGTCAGAGCAGCGGGAGCCATTGGATTCACAAACAAGTTTGTTTTATAAATAACATCGCCTGAGGTCCCTCCGTTACCGTTTGCCGCATTAAGAGCAGCATAGAAACGTATTTGACCAATATCCGTTGCAGGAGCAGTCCAGTTTACTGACCAGCTGTTTGAACCTCCACTAGGTGCAGTGCCACCACTTGTGTGTGTAACTGACTTGTTTTGATTCACTAATTTTGTTCTTCCGGCTTCGGTAATTGTAAATGTTCCAACTTTTTGTCCGGCTGAATTTTCTGCCGTCAATTCGAACCCAAACTTTACAACACCAGTATGTGTTCCATTAACGGTTATTGTATATGTGGTGCCAGGACTGTAGCCTGAAGCAGGAATGGTGCTTGATATCCAGCCTGCCTGGTCAATTGCTGTTCCAGTGTGACATGCGGTACATGTTTGATTACCATCACCTGTACTTCCGGTTCTTCCACCCGGACTTCCACCGCTGTTTGCATAAAATAAAAGTATAGTAGGCAAGGTTATGAGCAATGCGAAAATTTTGTAAATAGGCTTCATAAATTATGATTTGATTATTATTTAGAACGCGTCTAAATTATAACAAAATCATGTGCTTTTGTATTTGCGTTAAATCTTTAAGAATTATTTAACATCGTTATAAACATAACATTTGAAAGATAAACATATATAATTATGATTATCAATGATATAAGAAAACAATACCCTTAATATGATGATCTGTTTTACATCTTTTCCGGCATAGCCATGCCAATCAGATTTCCCGCTGTTTTTAAAATGTTGGAGGTAAAGATGCTTATTCCCAAACGGAAGTTTCTCAACTCTGTATTTTCTTCTTTTAGAATAGGGGAGGCCTGGTAAAATTGATTGAATTCCTTTGCGAGTTCATACATAAAATTAGCCACTAATGCAGGACTCCTGTTTTCTCCGGCTTGTTTTACAATTGCAGGAAACTCATGTGCTATTTTTAGCAATGCTTTTTCTTTAGGGGCTATCTCATCGATTTTTGACTGAGGGTTAAATATGATTCCAGCTTCTGCTGATTTACGAATGATGGATTTGATTCGTGCATGCGTGTATTGAATAAATGGACCAGTATTCCCATTGAAATCAATGGATTCGGTTGGATTAAACAGCATGGTTTTTTTGGGATCAACTTTGAGCATGAAATATTTAAGAGCTCCAAGTCCAATTTGTTGGTACAATAACTCTGCTTCGCTTTCTGAAAGGTCTTTTGATTTTCCAAGCTCTTCAGTTGTAAGTCGGGCGGTATTTATCATTTCATCCATTAAATCATCAGCATCCACTACGGTGCCTTCACGCGATTTCATTTTACCTTCGGGCAATTCTACCATTCCATACGAAAGATGTTCAATGCCATCAGCCCAACCTTTACCAAGTTTTTTCAATACAAGCTTTAAAACTTCGAAATGATAATTTTGCTCATTACCAACAACATAAATCATTTTTTCAGGATGATAATTCTCGAAGCGCTGTTGAGCTGTCCCAAGGTCCTGAGTCATATAAACAGAAGTTCCATCTGCCCTGAGCAGCAATTTCTCGTCAAGTCCATCGGGTGTTAAATCACACCAGATACTTTGATCTTGCTTTTTTTGAAGGATATTACGTTCAAGTCCATCAAGAACTAGTGATTTGCCTAAAAGATAGGTTTCAGATTCGTAATAGATTTTATCGAAATCAACTCCAAGGCGCTTGTAAGTAGCATCGAAACCTGCATAAACCCAGTTATTCATCGTTTGCCAGAGGTTTCGAACATCCGTATTTTCCGACTCCCATTGACGAAGCATTTCTTGTGCTTCAGTCATCAAGGCGACATTTTTTGCAGCTGAATCTTCAGGTGCACCCAGAGCAATAGCTTCAGCAGTTTGTTTTTTTAATTCCTGATCGAACTTTACATACATAGATCCGACGAGTTTATCACCTTTCATTCCAACCTCAGAAGGTGATTTTTGACTCCATTTCTGCCAGGCGATCATGGACTTACAAATATGTATACCTCTGTCGTTGACCAGGTTAACTTTTGTCACCTGGTATCCATTGGCTTTTAGTATTTCAGCCACACTCCACCCTAAAAGATTATTTCGAATATGCCCAAGGTGAAGAGGTTTGTTCGTATTAGGAGATGAATATTCAATAACTATGTGTTTACCATTTGGAGTTTCGCATCTACCAAATTGAAAATTATCCACAGCATTGTTATAAAAACTCATCCAATAGCTATCATCAATCAGGAAATTCAAGAAGCCTTTAACTACATTGAAACGTTTTATGATTGGGAAATGAGCAGCTAAATGTTGCCCGATTTCGTTCGCGATAATTTCTGGTGTACGCTTTAATTCTTTTGTAAAAGGAAAAACAACGATTGTCAGGTCGCCTTCAAATTCAGGCCGTGTTTTCTGAAATGTTACGTACCGAGGGTCAGGTTGTTGATTATAAAGTGATTGGAAAGCCTCGTTAAAGGCATTTGAGAGTATAGTTTCAAGCATTTTCAATTCTTCTTTAGTACATCCAAATAGGTGACAAAATTAGTAAAACAAACGTTACATAAAATTCAGACCTGCTGAGATGTGACAATTGAGAAGGTTTGCAGCAGTAAAATCTATTCAAAAAATGAGGGATTGCTTGCTATTTTTGCGGTAAAAATGAAATTTGAGAATATTTGTTATTTTAATAACAATATAAAATATTGAATAACAATCAATTAAAAAATTGTTTATTTTTTGTGTTTGAATAATGGTTCGATTATGAACATAAAAATTTACATTTGCGCATCAAAACCTCAGTTTAACCCTAAATAGTGATTTATGAAAAAAAATGTAATTATTATAGGTGCAGCTGGAAGAGACTTCCACAACTTCAACACCTATTTCAGAGGAAATGAATTATATAATGTTGTTGCCTTTACGGCAGCTCAAATTCCTGATATTGATGGCAGGAAATACCCAGCTGCTTTAGCCGGGGAATTGTATCCTGAAGGCATCCCTATTTTTGCTGAATGTGATTTGGTGAAGTTGATAAATGAGATGAAAGCCGATTTTTGCGTCTTTTCATATAGTGATGTAACTTATCAGAAAGTTATGAGCATCAGTGCAATAGTAAATGCTGCAGGTGCAAATTTCTTGCTTTTGGGACCAAAAGATACAATGGTAGCCAGTACAAAACCAGTTATCTCTGTCGGTGCAGTTCGCACAGGCTGCGGTAAAAGTCAGACCTCACGCAAGGTAATCGAATACCTTATGGCAAAAGGTTTAAAAGTGGTTGCGGTTCGTCACCCAATGCCTTATGGCGATTTGGTAGCCCAAAAAGTGCAACGATTTGCCAAAGTGGAGGATCTCGAACTACACAAATGTACTGTTGAAGAAATGGAAGAATACGAACCACATGTTGTACGTGGTAACGTTATCTATGCAGGAGTTGATTATGAAGCAATTTTGAGAGCTGCAGAGCAAGATCCTGATGGTTGTGATGTAATTTTATGGGATGGTGGAAATAATGACTTCCCATTTTATAAACCAGATTTAAGTATTACTGTCGTTGACCCACATCGTCCTGGACATGAACTTACTTATTATCCTGGTGAAGTAACCTTACGCATGGCGGATGTTGTTGTAATTAATAAGATGGATAGTGCTGGTCCTGAAGCTATTCAAACAGTTCGTGAAAACATCCAGAAAGTTAATCCTAAGGCTATTGTAATTGATGGTGCTTCTCCAATTAAAGTGGATGATATGTCAATTATTAAAGGCAAACGGGTTCTCGTTGTTGAAGATGGTCCAACTCTTACACATGGTGAAATGAAGATTGGAGCAGGAACAGTAGCTGCAATGAAATTCGGAGCAGCCGAACTTGTTGATCCACGTCCATTCCTTGTTGGAAAGCTTGCTGAAACATTTAAAATTTACCCAAATATTGGTACTTTGCTACCAGCAATGGGATATGGTGAACAGCAACTGAAGGATTTAGAAGCTACTATCAACAATACAGATTGTGATTCAGTTGTTATAGGTACTCCGATCGATCTTAACAGAATCGTTACTATCAAAAAACCAAATACCCGTGTTTATTATGATCTTCAAGAAATTGGTTTTCCAAATCTTGACCAGGTATTAACTGAGTTTGTTGAAAAACACAAATTAGTGTAGTAAAATACAGCTTTGTTTATCGAGAGGTTGCCCAATTTGGGTAACCTCTTTTTTTACAAACCAAATACTGAGACAATCGTCATTTTGGTTTTGATATTCTTGCTATTATTCCTACTTTTGCTCTTGTAAATTTCTATGAAGAATATCTTTTAAATAGTTGATATGGAAGAAGTTAATGTGTTAAAGGTTGCAAATGATGTTCATTGGATTGGTGTTTTAGACAAGGAAATTGTGACATTTGATGTTGTGATGGAAACAAAGTTTGGAACAACTTACAATAGTTACTTTATTAACGCTGACCGAAAAGCTGTCATAGAAACTGTAAAGGAAAAATTTTGGCCTGAATACGAAGCAAAGCTCAGGTCGCTGATGAATCCGGAAGAAATCGAGTTTATTGTGATGAATCACACCGAACCTGATCATTCGGGTTGTGTTGGTAAACTTTTACAACTTGCCCCAGACGCTGTTATTGTTGGTACAGGTAATGCAATTAGGTATTTAAAAGATTTGACTACAGTACCCTTTAAAAGCATACAAGTAAAAGATGGTGATGAGCTCGATCTAGGAAACAAGACATTAAGATTTATTAGTGCACCCAATCTGCATTGGCCTGATACCATGTATTCCTATCTGGTTGAAGAAAGAGTATTATTCACATGTGACTCATTTGGTGCGCATTATGCTGATGATCGCATGTTCGATGATCTCGTCGGCGATTGGGATGAATCCTTTAAGTATTATTTTGACATGATTTTAAAGCCTTTTAGCAGATTTATGCTAAAGGCAATTGAACGTATCAGACCTTTGGATATCGATGTGATCTGTACGGGTCACGGGCCCATTCTTCGATCAACATGGCGCAAATATGTCGATCTTTCAGAACGGTATGCCCGAGAGGCACTTGCATTGCCGCAGCGAACAAGAGTTTATATTCCTTATGTTTCGGCTTACCACAAAACCGGTGCTCTTGCTCAGGCAATTGAAGCCGGATTAAAATCGAATCCTGAGATTGAAGTATGTGTACAAGATATTGAACATACAAGTTTGGGAGATATTGACATGCAGGTAGCAATGGCATCTGGAATTATAATTGGTAGTCCCACTATCAATCAAAATATTTTACTTCCAATCTACCGGCTTTTTGCAGTTATTAGCCCGTTGCGTGACAAAGGAAAGCTGGCTGGTGGTTTTGGTTCATATGGATGGAGTGGGGAAGGAATGAAAATCATCCGCACTAATCTTGAGAATCTTAAATTACAATATACTGAGGATGATGTGTTTGTTAAGTTTTCACCTGATGGAACTGACTTAGAAAGAGCATCTAGTTATGGAAAAAGATTTGGAAATCTGTTGTTAGCGAATCAATAAAATGAGGAAAAAGGCGTTAGCTCCTGAAACAGCAGTATGAGAAAACTCTATCAAGCACTTTTTGTTGGAATTATCTTTGCCATATTGGTTGGATCAATTTCATGCAGTGTTGAGCGTAAAATCGCAAAACAGTACATTAACAAAGCTGACAGTGTTTCGATAATGGTGTTGTTTCCTACCAATGTTTTTGTTGTTAATGAGAAAGCCACTGAAAGTAGAGGTAGTTTTCTTTTTGCTGAGGCTCAACAAGATACATCCTTACTTAACAGCAGTTTATTGCTGCCACTTTTGAATGACGATTCAATTTTACAGCCTTTCAGGAAAAGTTTTTTGAAGGAGTTGAAGCAATACCGTTTTAATGTATACGAACTTTCGCAGATGGAAGAATTTATGAAGTTGTCGGGAAAGGCATATTTTTTGAATATTGCTCAGATTGAACTGCAAGAGTATCTTACTGTTTATGAAGATGCTATAACAGTTGGTGAGCAAGTCTATACAAAATCAATATATTTAAATGGTATCAATATTGGAAGTTGGTTTGAAGTTACCACGGTAGATTCGAAAGAAGGTGAAAATTATTTTCCGGTTCTATTTGCTACTCATGACTTAACAGATCGTTGGAATGGTTATTTCACACAAAAGTTTCTGACTGGTGAAATTGAATACAGGCTCAATATTGATACATTAACTACAGCGGACGTTAAAACATTTGCCAGTTATCTTGGACGCTTATATGGAGCGTATACCTTTGATTATTTAATGAATAAAGAAATAACAAAAAAGGTTCCAAGCCAAAACAGAACGGATATTTACTATCGTTACGATCCCTACAAACAAATGATATTTATTACTGATGAGGATAAATTCGTAGAAATCGAATAAAACTACTTCTCATTAAGCATTTCGGGACGGCGTTGAGCTGTGCGTTCCACTGCTTTGTTGTAATTCCATGCTTCAATTTTTTTGTCATCACCACAAAGTAGGATAGGGGGGACTTCCCATCCTTTGTAAACACGGGGACGCGTATAAACAGGAGGTGATACAAGGCCATCCTGAAAAGAATCGGATAATGCAGAACTTTCGTCGCTTAAAACTCCAGGTATGAGGCGAACGATACTATCAGTAAGAACTGCTGCAGCTAATTCACCACCGGAAAGCACATAATCACCTATAGATATTTCCATTGTAATCAGATGTTCTCTTATCCGTTCGTCAATACCTTTATAATGACCACATAAAAGAATGAGGTTTTCATTCATTGATAATTTGTTGCTTACTGATTGGTTAAGTATCTGTCCATCAGGACTAAGATAAATAATTTCATCATAGGACCGTTGCTCTTTCAGAAAACTTATGCAAAGATCAATAGGCTCTATCATCATCACCATACCTGCACCACCGGCGAAAGCATAGTCGTCAACGCGTTTGTGTTTATTGGTTGCATAATCACGTAGCTGATGCAAATGAATTTCAACAAGGCCTTTGTTTAAACCACGTTTAATGATAGATTCCGAAAACGGTCCTTGAAACATTTCAGGAAAGAGTGTAATTATATCAATGCGCATATCAGGCTATCCAGTTTATCTTCAAGTTCATAAATTCTTTTATTCCGGCATGTGCAAGCTCTTTGCCATATCCCGAATTTTTAATCCCACCGAAAGGAACGCGAGGGTCGCTTTTTACCAGGCTGTTTACAAAAACTGCTCCTGCCTCCAGAAAGGGCATAATCTTTCTTGCTTTTTCAAGATCTTTAGTCCAAATACTTACTCCAAGTCCAAAACGGGTATCATTAGCTAATGCAATGGCCTCATCATCAGTGTTAAAGGGTAAAACGATCATTACAGGCCCAAATGTTTCTTCTTCATATACAGGCATTCCAGGCCGTACATCAGTTAAAAGCGTTGGCAAATAAATCAAAGGATGATCAGGATGACGGTGACCACCACACAATACTTTAGCTCCCATTGAAACAGAGGTGCTAACCTGTTCTTCAATTTTATCAACAAGATCAGGACGAGCCATGGTACCAAGGTCAGTTGATAAATCGAGTGGATCACCTGCTTTCAATGCCAGTAGCGCTTCACTTTGAAACGCTATAAAAGTCTCATAAACAGAAGAATGTACGATAAAACGCTTAGCAGCGATACATACCTGACCTGCATTCATCATTCTCGAAATCATTCCTGTTGTGCATGAATTTAAAAAATCTGCATCCTGGAAAACAATAAAAGGATCAGAGCCACCAAGCTCTAAAACGCTCTTCTTAAGATGTTTACCCGCCAAAGAGGCCACTGCTCTTCCAGCTTGTTCACTTCCAGTTAAAGTGACGCCTCTAACAAATGAATGCTGAATGATTTCTTCAGATCTATCTGCCTGGATAACAACAGAATGAAAAACTTCAGAAGGATAACCGGCCTCAACAAATAGTTGCTCAATAGCTTTGGAGCAACCTGTGACATTGGGAGCATGTTTTAGAATTACTGTGTTTCCTGAGGTGATTGTTGGAACAGAAAAACGAAAAACCTGCCAAAAAGGAAAGTTCCATGGCATAATAGCGAAAAGCACTCCTAGAGGTTCGTAACTTAAATTGACCTCTTTTGCATCAGTACTAATGGTTTCGTTTGGAAGATGGGAAGACTCAACGATGCTGTAGTGTTTACAGAGCCAGACACATTTTTCAATTTCAGCGAGTGATTCACGGAGCGGTTTTCCCATTTCAGATGTAATTAACAGCGCTAAGTCTTGTTTTTTCTCGGAGAGAACTTTTGCAAGTTCAGCTGAAAGCGAACACCGTTCCAGATGACTTTTTTGTGACCACTTTTTAAAACTTAAGTGAGAGTCAGTAACAATCTGTTGGATATCTTCCGGTGTATCTTGTAAATACTCACTGATTTTTTCCTGAGTGAAAGGGTTAATACTAAGGAGGGCTTCCATGTTTGTTTATTTACTTTTTGAAGAAATGTAACACAGGCGCAGTTTGCCTGATTTAAAAAGTCTATTTTTATGCCCAAATTTACGGTATTTACAAAATACACGTCTCAAATATGAAGAAAAGATATTTATTTCTGTGCTTTCTGTCATTTATATTATTTGATATCAGTGTTTTAGCACAGAAAAATGGTTATTATATTCCGCTCGACATTCAGCAAACTTATCAAAAGCAAACCCGTAACGCAATGGGAATGCCTGGTGTTAATTATTGGCAGAATGAAGTTAACTATGCGATTAAAGCAGAGCTTGACTCAACAACTACATTTATTAGTGGAACAGCTGAGATACACTATATTAATCATAGTCCTGACTCGCTGGACAGGTTGGTTTTTAATCTTTATCAAGACATATTCCGTAAAGGTAACAGCCGCGATTGGGACATAGGTTTGGCAGATTTACATGAGGGAACTGAAATAAATCGGTTGGAAATTGATGGAAAAGAAGTTGACACAAAAAACAACCGGAAACTTTACAGACAAGGAACAAAATTGATTGTGAAATTACAGAATTCAATTGCCCCCACAGATACAACAATTATCTCGATTGATTGGAGGGTGATGATTCCTCAAACACGAACTGTCAGAATGGGCAAGTATAGTGATTCAGTCTGCTTTGTTGCTTATTGGTATCCGCAACTAGCTGTTTATGATGATATTGATGGATGGGATATGATTTCCTACAATGGAAGTGTTGAATTCTACAATGAATTTGCTGATTATAATGTTAGCCTCACCATACCATCTGGTTTTGCTGTTTGGGCAACAGGTACACTTGAAAATGCTGATGAGGTATACCACCATAATGTATACGAACGTTTGAATAAAGCCAGGCAAAGCGATGAAATTATTCAGATTATCCGAAAAGAAGACTACACAAAGAATGAGGTTTTGAAATCTGATAGTAAGAAAGTTTGGATTTTTGAAGCTCAGAAAGTACCTGATTTTAGTTTTGGAGTTGGAAAAGGAATGCTGTGGGACGCTTCGGGGTTGGTTGTTGACAATGCTTCGAAAAGGTCTGTCTTAATCAGTGCGGTTTATCCTGAGGATAGTCCTAATTATAAAGAAGTTGCAGCATACAGCCGGAAGAGCATTCAATATATGTCAGAAGTCATGCCAGGAATACCCTATCCTTATCCTGCAATGACAACAATCAGCAATGGACGCGGAGGAGGCATGGAAACTCCCATGATGGCTAATAATGGTGCTCCTAAAGATGTTGAGAACGCTTTTAGTTTAACTTTTCATGAAATTGCTCATAGCTATATGCCCTTTTTTATGGGTACAAACGAAAAGAAATATGCATGGATGGATGAAGGATGGGCTACTCTTTGGCCTTATGTTATGATGGATAGTCTTTATCCTCATTATCAGTATCTTGAAAAATCTGTGGAAGGTTTTGAAAGAAGTGCAGGCAAAGAAAACGATGTACCTCCAATGGTTCCAAATCAGCTGCTTGCTTCAAATTATGCAAGTTTACGACTAGCCAGCTATGTACGACCTGCAATGGCCTATTATTTTTTGGAAGATGCGCTTGGAACTGAAGTTTTTGTGAATGCCCTGAGATTTTATATGAATACATGGAAGGGTAAACATCCTATGCCAATGGACTTTATTCGTTCGTTTGAACTTGTGTCGGACAGAGACTTAGGTTGGTTCTTTAACCCTTGGCTTTTTAGATCTGCCTATCCTGATCTGTCCATAAAAAAAATAACTGAGGATGGATTTGTTATCATTGAGAACAAAGGCGGTTTACCTTTACCTATCGTACTTGAAATGATTTATACTGATCAATCAAAAGAAGAAATAAGTTATTCATCTTCAATCTGGGACAAGGAAGAAACAGCGATTATGATTGAAATTCCAATGAATAAAAAAGTTCAAGAGATACAACTTGGAAATAAAAGAATTCCGGATGTGAACCGAAAAGATAATTATATGTTGTTAATTGATTAAACTTAAATAACCATTATGCAATTAAATATGAAATACTTCTATACCATTTTTTTAAGCTTCCTTGTAATGCAGGGGATGAGTCAGATTGCACCAGATACGTATTTTGTGCAATTTTCTGACAAAAATAATTCCCCCTATGAGATAACAAACCCCTCTGGATTTTTAAGTCAGAGAGCACTATTGCGACGTCAAAATCAGCAAATTTCTATTGTTGAAAACGATCTTCCAGTTAATCCTCAATACCTTGCAGGTGTAGCTCAAACAGGGGCAACCTTACTTTTTCCAACCAAATGGTTGAATGGAGTTACTGTTCAGACAACAAGTCAGACAGCCCTTGATGCAATTTCAGCGCTTCCTTATGTTGTTTCATTACGGCAACTTATTGATCAGCCTTTGAAACAGGAGATAAAAAATAAAGTCTTTTTTGCAGAAGAATTGGTTGGTGATCAATATTCTCCTGCTCTCCAGGCATATCCTAAACAAACAACCGTTTTTGATTATGGAAATGGCTTTACCCAGATAAATCAAATAAATGGGATTCCATTGCACGATGCAGGTTATCGGGGCCAAGGTATGATGATTGCCATACTTGATGGTGGGTTTACTGATACTGAAACACACGTTGCATTCGACAGTCTTTGGATTAATAACCAAATTCTCGGAACAAAAGATTTTGTACATCCGGGAGGCAGTGTTTTTACCGAAAGTTCCCATGGTACGAGTGTTTTGAGCACTATCGGTGCAAATGTACCCGGTCAGCTTATTGGCACAGCTCCAAAAGCTATGTTTTGGTTACTTCGTTCAGAATATGTTTTATCAGAACATTTAGTCGAGGAATATAACTGGGTTTCTGCTGCTGAATTTGCTGATAGCGTGGGAGTTGATATTATTAATTCATCCCTCGGATATATCGATTTCGATTTCCCGCAATGGAACCATACCTATGAACATATGAATGGAATCACTGCAGTGGTAACCAGAGGAGCAGATTTGGCAACTAGTAAAGGTATACTGGTTGTTAATAGTGCAGGAAATTCAGGAGGTAACAGCGGCTTTCCATACATTGGAGCTCCGGCTGATGGATTCAATGTGTTTTCAATTGGTGCAGTAAAAGGTGATGGCACACGTGCATCATTCAGTTCTATTGGGCCAACGTTTGACGGAAGGATAAAGCCAGATATTATGGCCATGGGTCAAGGTACAGCGCTTGCCAATGGCAATAATAATTTCACTTTTGGAAACGGGACTTCGTTTTCTTCACCTGTAATTGCCGGTATGTCAGCATGTTTATGGCAAGCAAACCCTTCTTTCACAAATCTGACTGTTAAAGAAGCCATCAAAATGAGCAGTGATAATTCCCTTCAACCTGATGTTACATATGGATATGGAATTCCTGATTTTTTTCAGGCAAATTCGTTTTTAACATCTATTGATACAGGCCTTCAAAAAGAAGTTAAACTGTTGCAAGTATCACCTAATCCTTTTGTTACTGTTAACAATATTCAGTTTTTTACAAACAGTGAATGCAACATTCGTATATATGATGTTCATGCTCAAATGATTCATGAAATTCAGCTTAATGGCTATGCATCCGCTCAATTATCACAATTACTAAACAGTTTAAGAGCAGGATTTTATAACATTGAAGTTACTTCAGAAGAAAAAATTCAAATTCTTAAGGTAATTAAAATCAATTAATTAGAACACGATTTAAACTTTTTTCACTATAGAATGGCTACTGAATGTAGCCATTTTTTATTGCAAAGCGAATAAGACCTGCGATATTGTTAATATCAAGTTTTTTCATGAGATTTGTTCGATGCGTATCGACCGTTCGATGGCTTATAAAAAGTTGATCTCCGATTTCTTTGTTTGACAGTCCACTTGCAATTAGTTTAAGAATTTCAATTTCGCGATCGGTAAGCTGAATGGAAGAGCCAAAGTTATCGAAAGACTCATTTTTCATTGTGTTATTACTCAACAAATTGACAGTGAGAGCAGTAGCAAAGTAAACACCACCTTGATTGACTTGCTGAATGGCCAGCCTAAGTTCATCCTTATCGGAGTTTTTAAACAAAAAGCCTTTTGCACCCAGATCTGTCATCTTTTTTACCAGAGCTTTTTCCTCATGCATAGTGAGTATAATAACCTTTACGGATTTTTGTAAACGCTTTAGCTCAATCATCGTTTCAATGCCATTCATTACAGGCATATCAATATCCATCAAAATGATATCAGGCTCAATCAATTCGAGTAAGCGAAGTAAATCACGACCGTTTGCTGCAGTCCCAATCACTTTGACATCATCACATGCCTCAAGGATCGACTTTAACCCGTCAATGACCATCTGATGGTCATCGGTAATAATTACTCTAATTTTATTGTCCATCATCAATTGGAATACGAATTGTTGCCAAAGTACCACTTTCAGGGCTAGGCTCCATGTTAAATTCACCGTGAATTGTTTCTACACGGCTGGAAATATTCATTAGACCTATGCCTTTTGATTTTAGCTTACTCATCTCAAATCCTTTACCATTATCTTCGACAAGTAAAATGAGCATTTTCCCATTTTTTATTAGTTGAACGCTTACTTTGTTTGCTCCGCTATGTTTTATGATATTATTGATGAGTTCCTGACTGATGCGGTAAAGTCCTATCTCTACATTTTCTTTGAAACGATTAGAAATTCCAAAGTGCTCAAATTCATATGAAATGGACGAATAGCGAAATGATTTTTCTAACATATCACTTATGGCAGGAACCAAACCATCTTCCTGTAAAATGCGTGGCATCATTTGATGCGAGAGTGTTCTAACTTCTTGAATTGTATGATCTACAACATTTGTTAATTCACTGATTTTTAATCTACTATTATTATCTACTTGAATATTTTCTACAAGTGCTGCCAAACCTAATCTAACGCCTGATAAATTTTGTCCAATACCATCATGAAGGTCTTTTGCAATCCTTTTTCGCTCCTCTTCCTGTGCTTCAACAACCGCTCTCAGGTGACCTTCTTTCTGTTTCAACAGGCGCAAGTTGAATTGCTGAAGTTGTTTGTTTCTGTAGCGCTTATACAGGAAAATAATGATTATTGTACCTAGAACAAGCAGACTGATTAAAGCTAATCTCTCAGCTTTATGTTGTTGAATTTCAATTTCTTTGATGAATTTCTCTTGCTTTAAAAGCTGTATTTCGTGATCTTTATTCTCAGCTTCAAAACGTGCTTCTACTTCAGCTAACTGCTTTTGCTTGTTTTCATTAAACAAGGAGTCCTGAAAAATGGCAGCTTTTTTGAAGTTATGATAAGCATTTTGAAAGTCTTTCTGTTCCTCATACATAACAGCTCTTCCATTATTGATATTAAAAAGAAGCTGATTAGCTTTCATTTCTTTAGCAATCAACTCAGCTTCAGCATAATAAAAAATAGCACTATCCCATTCACGCAAGCCAACCATTGTACCTGCGATGTTGATTAATGAGAGCGCTGAGCCAATCCGATCGCCTGTTTTTTTATCAATCCGAAGCGTTTCTTTGAAATAATCTCTAGCTATTATTGAATTTCCGCTTGTAGCGTAAATATCACCTAAGTTATTTAAAACAATGGCCTGAGCATCCAATATTTCAAACTCGATAGCTTTCTTATATGCCCTGCTGTAATATTCAATTGCACTCTCTTTTACACCTTTAGCTTCGTAAATAGTACCTATGTTATTTAATGTCATAACGATACCCTTTTTCAATTCAAGTTCTGTAGCAAGTGAATTTGCTAAAAGATATGATTCCAGCGCCTTATCATATTCTTGAAGTGTTTTATATATGATACCAATGTCGTTATAATTGGATGCAAGAGCTCTCTTTTCGTTTAATTTACTATTGATCTTAAGTGACTTATGTTGAAATTCCAAGGCATTAGAATAATCACCTTTATTTTTATATAAAACTCCGGCAAGGCTGTAGGAGTGTGCAAGAGCAGCTTCCTGATTCAGACTTTCACTTATTTCGATTGAACGCTTAATAGCCTTCATACACATCTCAGGAAGACTACGGTAATTGCTCTGTACAAAATTATTGATCATTAATGCCTTTGATGAATCGTGAATCGATTCCATTTTTTGCATTAAACTATCCGGAAGAATATCAGAAAGAGCAGGAGAGTGTAAAGTAATGAACAGTAAGATTAGTAAAAATGCCTTTTTCATTCTCTATTGTTTCGCTCAAAAATACAATCTTTCTTTCTCGTTATACAAGCGGTATACTAAAAAATAAATAAAGAAGCTAAATTTAGTCATCTCTTACTCAAGTTAATTGATTAACAAATGTAAATTACATTTGTTAATCAATATAAGATTACATTCATTATATGTTGATTCATAGCATGATAAACATATGTAATTAGCATAATGAAACTAGATTCAAGAGCAGGCTAATAATACTGATTGTAACATTCATTAAATTTAATAAATATAACTCATATTATATTGTTAATCAGTATTATATGCATATTTAAATAAAGCGTTTGTTTATATTTTACACTAAAATGAATGAATTTAGAGCCACTAAAATATTGTAGTGTATATTATTCTAAATAAACACTATATATCATTAATATGAAGTGTTGATAAAGTTAAAATTCAAATTTCTAGAGAATACATATGTAAACACAAACAAGTTACAAATGTATTTATGTAGTATTTACTTTTGTTAACAAAACATGTATATTTGTATCATGATTTTAGGTAGTTTTTTTACAAATATTTTATGTAATTCAAACTAAAAAATAAGATGAAGGACAGAATATTTCAGGTGATGAAAATTAAGTCGGTAAATGCAGCAGAGCTTGCCGATATGATGAACATAAAGCGGCCAAGTCTTTCGCACATTATGACAGGGCGAAATAATCCCAGTTTAGATTTTATTGTTCGGTTGAAAGAGACTTTCCCGGAAATCAGTTTAGATTGGTTGTTGTTTGGAAAAGGTTCAATGACGGTATCCAATGAATCAAAATCACCGCAGACTGTTTCCAAAAGTCCTCAACCCCGTTTATTTGAGGAGCCGGTTACTGAAGTCATACATTCAAATGTGACTCACGAAAATGCGATGGAAAGCTTAAAAGGGGGAATTGATCTGTTTTCGGTTATTGAGGAGCCCAAGAAAACTACTGAAGCTATACAGCCTGTTGAAGTAAAAAAAGAAGTCTCTGCTCAAACAGAGCAGAGACCCTCAGTAAATTTTAATCATAAAAAACCTGTAAAAATGTTACTTATCTATGATGATGACACCTTTACACAGTTTGAATATCAACGAAATTAAAATTGCTCCATTGAACTAAAAAAGAAATTTGCCTCAATTCGGGCGTTTTCATCACTATCAGAACCATGGACGGCATTCGATTCGATGGATGTACCATAAAGTTTTCTTATTGAGCCTTCTTTAGCATCAGCAGGGTTTGTTGCACCAATAAAATCGCGATATGCAAGCACAGCATTTTCGTTTTCGAGGACAGCAGCTATAATAGGTCCTGAGGTCATAGAAGCAACTAAACTATTGAAAAATGGCCTTGCACTGTGCACTGCATAAAAAGCTTCAGCTTGTTCTTTGCTCAATCTGAACATTTTAACTGCTTTAAACTTAAATCCTCCTTCAGCAATTTTGGCCATTATTGCTCCAATATGACCATCGGCTACTGCGCCGGGTTTAATCATTGTGAATGTGATATTTCCGCTCATGGGTTTATTTTTAAATGAAGCGGCAAAAGTAGCAGAAAAATTGCAATATATGTGAAAATTTAGATATAACATTTACTTAAATTCGACACTGTTTTAACAGGTAATTGCCTTCGAGGGTACAATAAAACTAATCAAAGGCTGTTTTATGTAACTTTGCCACAAAATTTGCAGATGAATAAAGCCGATATCCACAATGCCTTTCAGGCGTATATGAAAGTCCCAAGACGATTCGCCATAGTGACACACACCAATCCTGATGGCGATGCTATTGGTTCAGCACTGGCATTATCTGCTATTTTAACAAAGGCTGGACATAAATCTAACGTACTGATACCCAATATATATCCTTCCTTCTTGTCGTGGATGCCTGGATTAGATCAGGCGATAGTTTTTGAGAGCAATTCACAGGCTGCACGAAATGTACTATTTGATGCTGAACTGGTTTTTTGTGTTGATTTTAATGGTTTTAAAAGAGCGGGATCAATGCAGGATGATCTGGCAAAAGTTATTGTTCCCATTGCTCTTATTGACCATCATATTGAGCCTGAGATTGAGCTTTTTAAATTTATTTATTCAGATTTGACGGTTTCAAGTACATCGGAATTGGTGTATAGATTTATGAAAGGATTAGACCTTGCCCATACGCTTGACCAGGATATTGCGAGTTGCTTATATGTAGGAATTATGACGGATACAGGTTCATTCAGTTTTGCATTGAAAAATCCGGAAACCTTCCGTGTGGTAGCCGATTTGGTTCAAACGGGCATCGATGCTGAGCGACTACATCGTTTAGTTTATGATACCTTTTCGGAGAACAGATTAAGACTTTTAGGGCATTCAATAAGTAACCGAATGATGGTTCTTGATGCATACAAAACAGCTATTATTTCACTTAACATTTTGGATTTGAATGAGTTTCAATATCAGATCGGAGATACAGAAGGGCTGGTAAATTATCCATTATCAATGGAAAAAATCAATTTTGCTATTTTATTGACTGAGAAAAAAGATCAAATCAGGTTATCCTTCAGGTCAAAAGGCAAATTTTCAGTCAACGACTTTTCAAGAAAACATTTTGAGGGTGGAGGTCACTACAATGCTGCTGGTGGAACCTCAACTTTGAATCTTAAAGATACCCTTTCCAAATTACTCAAAATTATTCCAGAATATGCTGATGAGCTGGACTACATCTATTAATACGCTTTCTCGTTTCTTAACTATAGTTGTATTTGGTTGTTCTGTTATTTCATGTACTGAAAATCAGACTACTAATAATCAAAAATCAGTAAGTAAGACGACTGAGGAATCATTAGTGAAAGCCAACAGGTACCTTGTTCGAACGGAGGAAGAAAATATTCAGGATTTTTTACTCAGGTATAAATGGAATATGGAGTCGAGTGGAACCGGATTAAGGTATCTGATTGAGCCAATAGGATCAGGCAGAAAAGTTCAATATGGTGATTTGATAACATTATCCTTTACAATTCGCCTATTAAATGGCGACATTGTAAAATCATCGGATAGCGATGGCCTGATGAAGTTTACTGCGGGAAAGGGAGGCGTTGAAGCTGGCCTGGAAGAAGGCATAAAAATGATGAGAAAAGGAGATAAAGCAAAATTTATCTTACCTTCGCACCTTGCTTTTGGATTACTGGGTAATGGTGACAAAATCCCTTCTAAAGCAACATTAGTTTACGAAATCGAAATAACTGATATTCAATAATATAAGGTGATATATATTTCTTGCAGTTTATTAATTAGGGTGGTCATTTTCCACTCATCAATTATCTCAATCAAATCTTAATTAATTTATGAAACTGAAACAATTATTTTTATTGCTGGCTTTTGCATTAGTTCTAACACATCAGGCTTGCAGTCAAATAGGCGGCTATTCGACTTCCCCCACAGGACTAAAATACAATTTCATTAAAGGCAGTGGCAAAGATGTCAAACCACAGGTTTCTGACATTGTAACTGTAAAAATGGACTATTTCATCAATGATTCGTTGTTATTTTCGAGTACCAAACTGGGAAAACCGATGCAATTTCCTTTAAATCCGGTTGCTTTTAAGGGCGACTTTTTCGAAGGCATTTCAACCATGAGTGCCGGAGATTCAGCGAGTTTTATTTGTCCTGCTGACTCTGTATTTCTGCGAATCTTCAGGGTGAAGCAGATGCCTCCATTTGTTGTACCAGGCTCGACAATGCGTTTTGAAATCAGCCTTGATAGCTTCATGACTAAAAAAGACTTTGAAGAATCAAAATTGGCTGAAGCAACAGCGTTACAGCAGAGTAGCGATCAGCGCTTAAAAGACTATATTAAGGAAAAAGGAATTACTGTTGAACCCCTTGCAAGTGGACTATATTATATTGAAACACAAAAAGGAACAGGAAGTTTACCTAAGCAGGGCGAAAAAATAAGAGTTCATTACAGAGGCACTTTATTGGACGGTACTCCGTTTGATGCCTCCTATGACCGAAACCAACCATTTGATTTTGTGCTTGGCATGGGCCAGGTAATCAGAGGTTGGGATGAAGGTTTATCACTCATGCATGAAGGTGGAAAAGCCACGCTAATTTTACCCTATAACCTGGCTTACGGAGAAAGAGCTACAGGACAAATTCCTCCTTTCAGCCCACTCGTTTTTGAAGTAGAACTTATTGAAATCATCAAATAATAATCATGAAAACAGAAAATTGGATCAAATCAGGCTTGCTATTGCTGGCCTTTTCCGTGGCATTTGCAAGCTGCAACGATAGTAAATATCCCGGATTTAAGAAAATGGAAAATGGTGTTCATATCAAATACCATAAAAAAGGTGATGGTGATAAAAAGCCAGCATTAAACTCAATCGTAACACTCGATATGATTTATGGATTGGGTGATACAGTGCTTTTCGAAAGCTCCCAAATGCCTGAACCATTGAGCTTTCCAGTTACTGAACCTTCTTTTCAAGGAGACCTTTACGCTGCTTTAACCCTGCTCAATGTTGGGGATTCAGTTACTATAGCTTTCCCGGCTGACTCATTTTTTATGGTAATGGCCGGAATGCCTCAGTCACCTGAGTTTGTTAAACCTGATGCTGTCATGTATTTTGATATCAAATTGAAATCTGTTCAAACGGAGGAAGAAAAAATTGCTGAGCAACATGCTATGTTAACAAAAATGAAAGAACAGGAACAGGAAGTTTTGAAAGCATATATCGCTGAAAAACGGATTACTGTTGCACCTCTTGAATCAGGATTATATTATATTGAAACTGCTAAAGGTAATGGTCAGAAACCACAGATCGGAGATGTTTTAAAGGTTCATTTTTCAGTGAGCATGATAGAAGGTTTTCCTCTTTACTCAACTTTTGATAAAGAACCAATGGACATTGAATTTGGTCAACCTTTTGATACTAAAGGTTTTGATGAAGCTTTAGGTTATTTGACAAAAGGAACAAAAGCAAGTTTGATCGTTCCATCACACATCGCTTTTGATAGCGTTGGCAGAAGCCAGATGATTCCTCCTTACACAACAATGTTGTATGAAGTTGAGCTTGTTCAAATTCGTTCAAAAGCAGAAGTCGAAAAGGAAAAAGAAGCCAAACAGAAAAAAGAAGCTGCGGAATCATCAAAAGCTCAGGCTATGGAAAGCAAACTTTTGAACGATTATATAAAGAAAAATAATGTTACAGTTGCTCCAAGTGCTACTGGCATGTATTACGTTGAAACTGTTGCCGGAACAGGGAAAACTCCTGAAAACGGAAAAAGTGTTAAAGTTCATTATACTTTGTACAATATTGAAGGCATAAAGCTTCAGAGTTCTTTGGATGCCGGCCAACCTTTTACATTCGTTTTAGGTCAAGGTCAGGTAATTAAAGGATGGGACGAAGGTTTGCTGAAGATGAAAGAGGGAGGAAAAGCACGTTTCATTTTGCCATCTTCACTTGCTTATGGAGGTACTGCAAGAGGTGCCGATATACCAGCGTATGCTCCATTGGTTTTTGATGTTGAGTTGTTGGAAGTTTTGGAAAAATAAAAACAGATCGATCAAAAAATGGCTTTTCCGGATCTCAAGGATTTCCAGAAAAGCCATTTTTTATTTAGTAAGTTTGGTTTTGTATTTTCAAGTTAAACCCATTAAACTTTCGATCTAGAGTAGTTTATGCATTGTCTCATGTTCAATTTTCAAGTAACAATCCATAACTCTTAATGGATGAATATTCGTTTTGAGCTATGTGACCCATAATCAGGGTTTATTTGATAAGTCTGATACTTGCAGATTTTACCAAATCAGAACTGGTTCCAACCATTATTTCAAACTCTCCTGCTTCAGTATCGTATTGTAAATCAGAATTATAGAATGATAATAGTGACTTATCAATTTTAAAAGAGACTGTTGTTGAAGCTCCTGGCTGAAGATTAATTTTTTGAAATCCTTTTAGTTCTTTTACCGGCCGTGTTATTGATGCTACTTTGTCGCGAATATACAATTGCACGATCTCTTCACCTTCGTATTTACCTGTATTTTTAACTTTCACTGAACAATTTATCGCCTCATTATCATTCATAACACTTTTGTCGAGGGTAATTTCGCTGTATTCGAAGCTGGTATAACTAAGTCCGTGGCCAAAACAGAAAAGCGGTTCATTTGGGGAATCTGTGTATCTGGAAGTCGTGTTTGTAAAACCATCATAAGGCCGTCCGGTATTTTTCATATTGTAATGAACAGGAATCTGACCTACCGATTTTGGGAACGTCATTGGTAGTTTTCCTGAAGGGTTATAATCGCCAAATAGTACTTCAGTTATGGCTGTACCTGCTTTAGTGCCAGGAAACCAAGCTTCAAGTATTGCCGGTATATTGTCATTTAGCCAATTGATTGTCAATGGTCTGCCATTGAATAAAACGACAACTACAGGGGTTCCAGTTTCGAAAATAGCCTTCGCTAGTTCATTCTGAACACCCGGAAGATCCAGGTTTGTCCGGCTTGTTGCCTCACCTGTCATCCATGCAGGTTCTCCCAAAGCCAGAACGACAACATCAGCTTTTGCCGCAAGTTCAACCGCTTCCTTAAAACCGGATGTGTCCATATCATTTACTTTGCATCCAGGAGAATACATCAATTTTTCAGATTGAATCACTTTTTTCAAGCCATCAAGCAAGCTCTCAGCGTCTTTAGGATTACCAGCTGCCGACCAACCACCGATCATGTCCTGTTTACTGTTTGCCAGGGGTCCGATCACGGCGATCTTTTCAATATCTTTTCTGAGAGGTAACAGATTACCGTCATTTTTTAATAGAACCATTGATTTTTTAGCCATGTCGAGACTTGCCTCAAGAAACTCATCTTTCATTACAATCTCTTTTTCGCGTGATTCGGAGCAAAAGCGATATGGATCATCAAATAAACCTAATTGAAACTTCAATTGCAAGACCTTTCTCACGGATTCATCCAGAACTTGAGGATCTAACATCTTGTTTTTTAATAGATAGGGGACGGATTTAAGATAAAATGATGCCTGCATATCCATGTCAGTACCTGCTTCAAGAGCAAGAAGAGTAGCTTGAGCTGTATCAGCAGCAACCCCATGAAACATTAATTCCATAACTGAAGTAAAGTCAGAAACAACAAAGCCATCAAATTTCCATTCATCCCTCAAGATCTTTTTTAAGAGATATGGGTTAGCGGTTGCAGGGACACCATTAAGTTCGTTGAAGCCCGACATGACTGTCAGTGCGCCTGCATCAATTGCAGCTTTATAGGGTGGAAGATAAACTTCATGAAGTGTAAGTTCTGACATATCAACCGTATGATACTCACGTCCAGCCTGAGGTGCGCCATATGCCGCAAAATGTTTCACGCATGCTGCTACAGCATCAGCATCAGCGAAACCATCACCCTGAAAACCTTTTACCCTTGCAGCAGCGATCAACGAAGCAAGATAAGTATCTTCACCCGCGCCTTCCATCACTCGACCCCATCGCGGATCCCGCGAAATATCACACATTGGTGCAAAAACCCAATGCAAACCAGTGGCACTTGATTCGATGGCCGCTATCCTGGCAGAACGCTCGATAGCATCCAGATCCCAACTTGCTGCTTCAGCTAATGGTATTGGAAAAATGGTGTGGTGACCATGGATGACATCAAATGCAAAAAGCAGTGGAATGCCCAATCGGGATTTGGTTACAGCTATCTCCTGTAACTTTCGTGTGTATTTTGCACCATGAGCATTAAAAATACCACCAGCTAAACCTTTCTCAATCAATTGAATATAATGATCCTGAATGAAATCACCAGTTGGATTCAGGTCATTTGTAAAGAGAGATAACTGACCAGCTTTTTCTTCCGGAGTCATAATCCGGAGTAGTGAATCAATTTTTGCATCAAACTGAGCGTGCTGAGAGTAAGTGAAAAACGGGGTTATGCTCATTAAAAAGCTAATAAACAGTATCTTATGTGTAGATACTAAACGGAAAAATAAACTGTTTTTAATCATGTTTTATCTTTATTGGAAGAATTTATGTGCTGCCGAAATATCAGGTTATAATATTTTTTTGCCCAAATTGGGTATAGATTTTCACTGTTTTTATTTAAAAATTAATGAAACTTCTTCGATCATTTTTTTTAACGTGATATTTAATAAATACAATTAGTATAAAATATTGATATTAAGTGATATAGATTAAATAATATTTGTTTATAAAATTTACAAAAAATGTTAGAATCGATTGTATGTAACTAATTATTTTAATAAATTTGTTTTCTAGAAGGTGTTAATTCATAGGCACAGTAAACCATACACACAATTAGCTCTTTCTTTTTGATCAATCAAAAGTAATAATATTTCATCAAACATAATAAAATAGTAACACCATGAAACGCTTACAAATTTCAATTTTTATCTTATCTTTATTTTTTTCTGAACTGTTACTGGCTCAGGATGTTACGTTCAAGTCGTTTGGAAAAATTGACTATCCGATTACTCAGGAAGATGAGATGATGCTGGATACTATTCAACAAAAGACATTTCAGTTTTTTATGCATGAGTATCATCCCGAAATGGGAATTGTGAAAGACAGGGCTGCTGTGTGGGCACCAGCAAGCATTGCATCTACCGGATTTGGGATACCTTCCTTTGCCATTGGTGCTGAGCGTAAGTGGATTAGCAGAGAAGAAGCTGCAGATATAACTCTAAAAATCTTGAATTTCTTTGCTAATTCAGTGCAAAGTGCCGATACAAATGCAACAGGTTACAAAGGATTTTATTACCATTTCCTGAGAATGGACACTGGAACAAGAGCCTGGAAATGCGAGCTGTCATCAATTGATACGGGGTTACTAATGATGGGAATCATATTTGCACGAAACTATTACGATAAAGATAACCGTGTTGAAAGACAAATCAGGTTATTGGCAGGATTGCTTTTAGGACGAATTGACTGGAATTTTCTTGAGATGAAAGAGCCAGGAAGATTTGAGCATACCATTTCAATGGGATGGACGCCAACAGAGGGTATTCATAATTTTGGGTGGAGCGGATACAATGAAGGTCTTTTTCTTTATGTTCTTGCTGCGGGCAGTGGGATGGAAAATGTTGAGAGAAGCTATAAGGCCTGGTTAAGCACCTATAAGTGGAATACACCTTATAAAGGTTTATCACACGTGGCATTTCCACCTTTATTTGGACATCAGTTTTCTCAGGCATTTATTGATTACAGAGGAATTGCTGATGCTTATATGAAGGAAAAGGGTATTGATTATTTTGAAAATTCCCGAAGGGCAACGCTGGTTCAGCAAAAATATGCAATTGATAATCCACATGGTTGGGTTGGATATGATTCATTGTGCTGGGGCGTAACAGCCAGCGATGGTCCAACAGAGAAATACAATTTTGATGATAAGAAATTTTTGGGTTATGCCGGAAGAGGAACGAGTGGCCCTGACTATAATTATTTTGATGATGGAACAATTGCTCCTTATGGTCCACTTTCATCTTTACCATTTGCACCCATGGAAGTTTTGTCGACCATAAAGTCGATGAATGGAAAATATGGAGATAAGATTTGGGGCAAATATGGCTATTATGATTCGTTTAATTTAACTGCAAAATGGGTAAATGATGATTTCATTGGAATCGATCAGGGGCCAATGCTCATTATGATTGAGAATTTCAGAACAGGTTTGGTTTGGAATTATGTGATGAAAGATCCAATTATCCAAAAAGGTTTAAATGTGCTTGGTTATGACTATCTAAAGAAGTAAATAATATTTAATTACTTGATTATAAATAATATATAATTTTTCAAAAACATATAATTCAATATTTGATGAAAAGGAAAAGTAGTGCTTTGAAAAAATGCCTCAATCTGGGATATTTGTTACTTGGGTTGATTTTGCTTTTTTCTCATAAATTAGAGGCACAAGTTCAGACATTGGACGAGTTTGAAACAAAAGAAGGTTGGTATTTTATCCTATCTGATGGTGTTAGCTTGAAAGCTGAATCAGAAAAAGGACTTACCGGCAATGCCATTCGTTTTGACTATGATTTTACAAAAGGTACCGGTTATGGTGGAATTCAAAAATTGTTTCCACTCGACTTGCCAGAGAATTTTGAGTTCACTTTTTGGATGAAAGCTGAATCTCCTGCAAATAATTTTGAAATAAAGTTCATTGATAGCACTGGCAATAATGTGTGGTGGCTAAGCAACCGAAACTATTCATTTCCAACTGAGTGGAAGAAAATTCGGATTAAAAAAAGACACATTCAGTTTGCCTGGGGACCAACAAATGACCAGCGATTGAAGCGAATCGACCGAATTGAATTTACTATAGCATCATTTGTGGGCGGTAAAGGAACTGTTTGGATTGATGATTTACGCTTCGAACCATTAGCTGAAGAAGTTACCGTTTATCCAAGTCCTACAATAACGGCAAAATCTACTTTTAAGGAATATTCGACAAAGAATATTCTGGATCAGACACTTTCGACCTATTGGTTGAGTGAGGGATCAAAAGGGCAAGAGTTGTTGGTTGATTTCAATGGGCGGCGTGAATTTGGAGGAATGCAGATTCATTGGTTAGGCGGACATCATGCTGAGACGTTTGAAGTGCTTTTGTCAGATGATGCGAGGCAATGGGAGAAAGTTTATGATGTGAAAAAAAATCAGTCAGATGTTAGTTTCATTCGCTTGCCGGAAGTTGAAGCAAAATATATGAGGATAGTTTTATCTAAGAGCTTCAACGACAAAGCTTTTGGGATCAGCGAACTTAAGTTTATCGATCTTAAAAGTTCAATGACACTGAATGATTTTCTTATTACAACTTCAAAAAATTCCCCAAAGGGAAACTATCCGCGGTATTTTTCAGAGCAAGCATCTTTCTGGACTATAAATGGCGTTAATAATGATGTGAAGGAAGCCATGATCAACGAGGACGGAATGGTTGAAGTTGATAAGGCAGCATTTTCGATCGAGCCAATGCTTAAGATAGGCAATAATCTTTATAACTGGACGAATGTAAAATCGGAGCAATCTCTTGGAAAAAATAAGGATAATACTGATTTTGAATTTGTTCCCACATCCTCCTGGTTATGTGATGAAATCAGTTTTTCGACTGGTATTACTGCGAGTGGTGTGGCAAATCAAAGCTCTCAACTTGAAATTAACTATGTTTTAAAGAACCAATCATCCAAAGCTAAAGAAGTAGAATTGTTTCTTTTGGTCAGACCATTTCAAGTAAACCCTTACTACCAGTTTTTAAATATGGCTGGTGGCGCTGGAAAAATTCAATCAATAGCCGAATCTGAAAATGGATATATTACTGTGGATGATAGAGTTATACTTCCGCAGAAGAATTATACTTCCTTTGGAGCTGCAGGTTTTGACGATGGAAACATTGTAGACATGATACGCAGTGGAAAAATGCCAGACAGTAAAACTGCTTATGATGTTCACGGACTTGCAAATGGCGTAATGAAGTATGTTTTTTACCTTGAACCTGGTAAAGAAGAATCTTTTTTTGTTGTTGTTCCCTTTTATCAGCAAAGTGGGATCAACCTGCCTACCCCTGAGTCAGTGGCAAAAAGTTCCGAATCCTCAATAGATTTTTGGAAAGAAGAAGTGGGGCACATTCATTTTAATTTGCCGGAATCAGCAAACCAGATCATCAATACCTACAAGGCCAATTTAGCTTACATACTCATTAACAGGGATAAAGTTGGAATTCAACCCGGATCACGCTCTTATGAAAGAAGTTGGATTCGTGATGGTGCACTTACTTCTTCGGCATTACTGAAATCAGGAATTGTTGTTGAAGTAAAAGATTTTATTGATTGGTATGCTGATTATCAATATGAAAACGGAAAAGTTCCATGTGTAGTTGATGGAAGGGGTCCTGATCCTGTTCCAGAAAATGACAGCCATGGACAGCTTATTTACCTTATTCGCGAGTACTTCAACTTTACTCAGGATACTGCATTTCTAAAATCGAAGAACAAGCAGGTTATAAAGGCTGTTGATTACATTGAGGCTTTGGTTAAAGAGCGTTCCACTGATCATTACAAATATGGAAACGACAGCATCAGAGCTCAATACGGCTTAGTACCTGAATCAATCAGTCATGAAGGCTATTCAGCAAAACCGATGCATTCCTATTGGGATAACTTTTTCACTATTAAGGGTTTAAAGGATGCGGTTGAGATTCAGAAAATCCTGGGTGAGGAAGATCAATACAATCGGATAAAAAAAATCAGGGATACTTTTCAGGTAAATTTATACAATTCACTTGAGCTTGCCATGAAGTATAAAAACATCGATTACCTGCCGGGCTGCGCTGAATTAGGTGATTTTGATGCCACATCAACTACAGTGGCACTTACACCTTGTAATGAATTGAAAAATTTACCTAAACCACAGGTTTACAACACTTTTGATAAGTATTACACATTTTTCAAGAACCGCAGAGATGGGAATTTGGAGTGGGTGAATTATACTCCCTACGAAAACCGCCTTATTGGATCGTTTATTATTCTCGATCAACCTGATAGAGCTCATGAGTTGATTGATTTTTTCCTTCGCGATCAGCGTCCACAAGGTTGGAATCATTGGGCAGAGGTTGTTTGGAGCGATCCAAGACATCCTGGTTTTATTGGTGACATGCCTCATACCTGGGTAGGCAGCGATTTTATTAATGCAATCAGGTCGATGTTTGTTTATGAGAATGAATATGATGAATCGCTTGTAATTGCGTCCGCATTGTATCAGGAATGGATTGATGCTCCTGAGGGTATGTCAGTTGAAAATCTACCAACTTATTATGGTGAATTATCCTATTCCATTAAAAATGAAGGTAATAACTACACATTTTCCATTACGGGTGATCTCAAACTTCCTGTGAATGGCATAAAAATAAAGAACTTTAACGGATCAAAAACACCTTTAAAAGTGACGATCAACGGAGTTGAAAGCAAGGATTTCAGTGCAAATCACATCAGCGTTATAAAATTACCAGCACAAGTAGTGATAAAATATTAACTAAAGCAAAACACACAACACCATGAATGAACCGGAATTAGTAGCGGAACACAAAACCAAGCCTCAGGACCGTATCAAATTTTCACAATTGGCAGCATACGGAGCAGGAGGAATAATTCCTATCGCGCTTTTCAATATTGCAGGAATTCTTGTTGGATTAATGGGAAATATTAGTCTTGGTTTGAGTGCCTTTTGGCTTGGAGCAATCCTTATTGTTCCCCGGCTTTGGGATGCTCTTTCCGATCCTATTATTGGACATTTGTCCGACAATACCAGAACGAGATGGGGTAGAAGACGGCCTTATCTTTTAATTGGAGGCATCCTTGTAGCAATAAGTTTTGTTGTCATTTGGTGGATTCCAAAGGGAGATATGGTTAGGTCTTGGTTTCCAACAGATTCGGGTTATCAATGGTTTCAGCTATCATACATTTTGGTAACACTGATGATCTTTTTTACCGCTGTTAATATATTTGAGATACCTCACGGAGCATTGGGAATGGAGTTGACCTCTGATTATCATGAACGTACACGCCTTTTTAGTGCAAAAAGTTTCGTTGGAAATCTTTTTGCCATGGGAACACCCTGGCTTTTAGTACTTGCAAATATGGAGATTTTTAAAGGCGTAGGAGGTAACGAAGCAGATGGAATGCGCTACGTTTCACTTATGATAGCTGCGATTATTATCCCCCTTTCTTTTTGGTGGACATACAAATTACACGAGCCAGGTTTTGTAAAAGCGGCAAAACATGAAAAAACACCTTTTTGGCAGGATCTCAAACGTACTGCCAACAACCGGAATTTCCTTATGCTGACACTCACTATTTTCACCCTTGCAATGGGGTTTAATTTTGTTATTCTGCTAGGTTCATACATTCCAATTTTTTATGTTTTCGGAGGGGATAAAGTCGCTGGCGCATATCTTCTGGCGTTAAATGGAATGATTTGGGGTATTACCGGACTATTGGCAGTATTTCCACTTAATTGGATCAGTCCGAGATTGGGAAAACGTAACACACTAACAATTGCTATTATTCTTATGGTAGTGGCTCAGCTTTCAAAAATTGTTTGCTATAATCCAGCTTATCCCTATTTAATTATCATTCCTACAATTCTTCTTTCAGCAGGAATGCTGTTTTTCTTTACACTTGGTTCATCAATGGTTGGTGATATATGCGATGAGGATGAATTAAAGACGGGATACAGAGCCGATGGAAGTTATTACTCCATCTTTTGGTGGTTTATAAAGATGGGCACTGCTTTGGCGAGTTTCGTTGGCGGAGCATTGATCGTTTTTACCATGTTTGACGAAACACAAGTTACCAAAGTTGATAGTATTCAGGGTAATATCAAGGAGTTACATTCTGAAGCAGTGCTTTGGAAAGGTTATCAGGATGCTGGTGGATCTTCGGTTACCTGGTATGAAAAAGCCAAAAAACAAAGTGAACAGGCTCTTGAAGAATCAAAAAAGTATGTTATTTATTTGGAGAAAGAATCGACAAGAGACAGAACTGAAGGACACGAAAACCTTCCTGATTATTCAAAAAACAGAAAGGAGATGTTAGCCAATGCTTTAATTAAGACAAAGACCACGGTTGCTGAGTTGGAAAAATTAGAACTGATTTTTGCCTCTTCTTCCAGTGCAACTTCAGATACGCTTCTTCATTATGCCGTTCCACTTATGTTGCAAACAAAACTTGAAAAAGCAAAAATGAATTCTTTTGAGCTGATGTCGCATCTCGAATCAAAATCAAGAGAAACGGAGAAGAGTAAAAAACATTATGATGAATTAATGCCTGTTATCAATAATGTGAACCAACGACTTGCAACATTAAATTTAGCGGCTGCACCTGAATGGTTAGAAAATGAGCTTGGACAGCTTGAAAAAGAGCTTGTTACACTTACCAAACAAACACCATACACTTTGTTTATGATGCGTTTTGTTGAAATAGGGCTTCCGGTCCTCTTGAGTCTTTTCTCCATTTACTTTGTGATGAGGTATACGTTGACAGAAAAGCGAAGTCATGAAATAAAAGAATTACTGAATCAAAGAAATGCACAATAAGTTAAATACTTGCTTAACAAGATTTTACAAACTAAAAATGAGATACAATGACATTTAATATTCAGAACGAAAACTTCGTCCTTAATGGGAAGAAGGTATTTTTAAACTCAGGGGAGATTCATTATTTCAGGATCAAACGTGAGCTTTGGGATACCCATCTCACCGCTGCAAAAGAAGCAGGTTTAACAACTGTAAGCACTTATGTACCATGGGCTTGGCATGAGCCTGATGAAAAAGTCTTTGATTTCACAGGAACCACTAATCCGCAACGCGACTTAAAGGGCTATCTTGAACGTTGTCAGGCACATGGCTTAACTTGCATTGTGAAACCCGGGCCATTTATTCTTGCAGAATTTCGTGGAGCAGGTTTACCTGATTGGTTTATGGAAAATTATGGCTCAGAAGTTAAAATGCGCGATCGCAAAGGTGGTATTGTTCCAAGCGACGGAGTGAATCTTTTTCATGAAACATACCTTGAAAAAGTCGCTTTATGGTACGATCAGATTATGCCTTTTATCAGTGAACGTCAGCTTGATGCAGGAGGACCAGTCATTATGATGCAGATTTGTAATGAGATTGGAGTTTTTTCGTGGTTGGCGCATCAGGGCGATTATGGAAATACTGTAAAGGACCGGTTTATTGCATATCTGAAAACCCAATTCCAATCTTTGGATCAGATAAATTTATTATGGAATACTGATTATCAGGATTTTGATAGCATTGAATTGCCTCCCGACGGAAGAGCAGCCTATGTTTCAAAGGAAGACAGGGGTCGTGATCATGAATGGCACAAGTTCTGGAGAACATATTATGGCGATTACTTAAGGATGCTTACAGCTATGGCGCGCGAACGCGGGGTAACTGTTCCATTATACCACAATCTTCCGGGGTGGATTTATGGCAGCGGTTATGAGTTTCCTGTCAATATCACCATGTATGAGGATCTTTTTGAGGATAAGAGCGAGATTATTTTTGGGGTTGATCATATTCCAGAGTTTTTATCATACAGGAATATGCATGACGACCGAATTATAAATGACATCACCTGGGCGATGCAAGGCAACAAACCATTATTTGCTGCTGAGTTTCAATGTGGTTCGAGGGAGTATCATGTTGTAACAAACCCTCGTGAAATGGAACTTTTCTATAAAGCGAGCGTTGCAAACGGACTCACTGGCTGGAATTATTATATGTTTTCACAAGGTAGAAATCCTGCCAGGAAAGGATACTCAGGTGAAACATTTTACTGGTTTAATCCTTTAACACCTGAAGGTGAACGTACTACAGCCTTTCCACTGGTTAAGCGAATGAGTAAGATTATAAAAACGAGTGAAGAAATAATCTTAGGATCAAAGCGTAAAGCTGAAGTAGCCGTACTTTTTTATCCACCTTACTATGCCACTGAACTTGAGCGCAACATGAGTGCTGAGGTTGGGCTTCAATTTGTTCCTTCTTCCATTCGTCGCTCTGCTTATTTTGATGGTCTCCTGAAGGTATTGCAAGTGCTTAACATTGATTATGATATGGTTGATTTAAGCAAAGTTTCCTCAGAGGGTTTAAAAAAGTACCAACAGGTTTGGGCTTTTAGTACCGATGAAATGAATGCAAAAGAGCAACAGGTGATTGTTGACTATGGAATTGCCGGTGGGAATGTTGTTCTTTTCCCATATCTACCTGATCGAGAGTTATCTCAACAACCTTGTACTATTATTCGTGATGCTCTTAATATCAGTATTTTAGGCAAAGAAATAATCGATTCTCCATTAATTGATGTCTATGATTTGAAAGATATTAAGTGTGCGAATCCATTAATTATTTTTGATGAATCAACACTTTCCGGCGCTGAGGTTGTTGCTAGGACTATTAATGGCAGTTGTTGTGGTTTTAAGAAAGAATTGGGGAAAGGGACGATGTTACATTTAGGAACATGGATTGGTTTTGATACAGAAGGTCACAAACCAGTTTATGAGGCGCTTCTTAACCAATCTGATGCTAAACTTCGGCAGGCTGACACAGATAATTTTCAAATAAATGTAAGACAGCGATTTACAGATGATGGAAAATCAATTTTGTTTGTTGCTAATTATTACAATGAGGAACAGATAGGAAGGGCGAGTTACACCCATCCGGAAACGGGAGAAAAGATTCAAATTCCATTTTTGGAAAATAGTCAGCTTTGGCCTCCTTTGTATGCACTTCTAAGTCCCGTTTGTTTGTCTTTAGATCATGAAATCAAGATATTACATTCAACTTCTGATTTATTAGTAGTAAATCATTCCGGTGAAATGATTGAAATCGAACTTCATGGAGACAGAGATATACCTGGAGAAATTGTTTTTGAGGGTGCAAAAGTTAGTCAAATTGATTCTGCCACTATTTCTGGTAACGCTTTGAAAATTTCTCATATCGATAACAGGGCAATTATTAATTACTCTCATGAACATCAAAGAGATATGTTGCTGAAAATCAAACTAAAATAATGCATATGAAAATTTCAGAAACCTATACAATTCAAAACAAACTCGGTCTAAGCATTTCTATCTTACGAAATGGCTCGATCAGAAGCATTGAAGCAGGTCCGATTCGGATAAGTATGAAAGCTGCATCTGTTTTTTCGAAATCAGGCACAAATATTTATCTTCGTAAAAGAGCTGAAAATGTGACATTTAAAGCCCTTTTGGGTGCTGATAGCGCTAGCCAGTTTTTTGTTATTGAAAACAAATTCATTGCCAAAGGTATTTGGGAAGGGGTTGTTTATCAATGCACTTTGCTACTTTCTGAAAAAAGCACAAGCTGGCAATGGCAGGTTGAGTTAATCAATACTTCCTCCGAGTCTTATGAGATGGATATTATTTATGTTCAGGATGTTGGCCTAAAGCCAGCTACAGAAAGCCTGATAAATGAATATTATGTAAGTCAATACCTTGAAAGACTGATACTTGAAGATAACTACTACGGTTCAGTTGTCTGTTGCCGACAAAATACTAAAGAGTCGGTTGGAAATCCATGGTTGATGTTTGGTTGTCAAAATGGGGCACAATCGGCAAGCGTTGATGGGATACAGTTTCTTGGGAAAACATTTCGTGAGACGTCTCAGCCTGAGGCTTTAACCCAACTTGAACTTGGGGGTGAATTGTCAGGCGAATCATCAATGGTTGCGTTGCAGGAGAAACCTTTTAAGTTACAATCCAGCGAATCGCATGCTAGCAATTTTGTAACTACTTATATTCCAAATCATTCACAGGCTACTTCGATCGAAGATCTTGCAGCTTTATCAAATTTGTGGGATGAGTTTGATTATAACGCAGATCTAATTACAAATGATCAGGCTATTGAAGAAGACCCAAATTTGTTTAGCGTTGCAACTTTGTTAAAAGTGGAAGATTTGTCGGAGAATGAGTTGAGCAGCTTTTTCGGACAAGATCATCGTCATCCTGAATACAATGAAGGTAAGCTTATTTCCTTCTTTAGCGATAAAAATAATCATATAGCACTGCGGGCTAAGGAGTTACTTGTTGACCGGCCTCACGGACATATCATGCAAGCCTGGACTGGTTACGAAGCAAATGAGAATATTCTTTCTACAACTACCTGGGCTTATGGTGTTTTTAATTCACATCTCACTCAAGGAAACACCAATTTTAATATTTTCCTCTCTATTTGCTCAAGTCAGTTCAATCATTCGCCTGAAACAGGTCAGCGAATTTTTGTAGAAATTAACAACAAATGGCATTTGTTGGGTATTCCATCAGCTTATGAAATTGGATTAAACCACTGTCGCTGGATCTATAAAACTAAAGATCAGTGCTTTCAAGTGAGGACCTGGACTTCTAAAACAAGTCCAAAGGTAACTATGGACTTTAAAGTACTTAAAGGCGAACCTGTTAGGTTGATTGTATCAAACCAGTTTGATGAAGGAAATGGTTGGACAATTAAACCGGAAATGGAAAGAGGGGATTATATCTCAACTCCAAAAGCCGGAAGTATGATTCTCGAAAAGTTCCCCAAAGCGCAATTTCGGATTCAGGTAAATAGTGAATCACTGTTTTCGATTCATGGTGATGAAGCACTATATGAAAGCAAAGTATCTCATGGAGATCACTTTTTTGTTGTGGAGGCACTTCCTACATCTGAATTTAGCATGAGTTTTATTGGTGAGGTTTGTGAAACTTCAACGTCAGATACTTTAAAAGATAATGATAATCAATTTATTACAGATACCGATGATGCTCAACGAATTTGGGATGAACTTAGTTTAAACCTAAATTTGCACAGCGACCAGAAAGACATTGCTGCTATTCAAGAGATACTACCCTGGTTTGGCATGAATGCTATTACCCACTTTTTGACACCACACGGATTGGAGCAATTTGGTGGTGCAGCCTGGGGTACGCGCGATGTTTCTCAAGGTCCTTTGGATTTGTTACTGATTATGGAAAAATATGATGCAGCCAAAGAGACTTTGCGCGTCATTTTTTCGAATCAAAATCCTGATGGAGGCTGGCCACAGTGGTGGATGTTTGATAGTTACAGAAATATAAGGGCTGGAGATTCTCATGGCGACATTTATTATTGGACCATTATTGCCTTAAGTAACTACATAAAAGTAACCGGCGATACAAAAATTCTGGAGGAAGTTCTTCCTTATTTTCATGCAGACGGAGTGGCTTTTGCTGAACAAACACCTCTTTCAGAACACATTGACCGCCTGATTCAAATGATTATCGACTCCTTTATTCCCGGCACTGCACTTGTTCCTTTCGGAGGAGGAGACTGGAACGACTCTTTACAACCCGTTAGCCATGAATTGGCTCAGCGAATGATTTCGAGTTGGACAGTGGAAATGAATTATCAAGCTTTTGAACAGTATCAAGTCGTTTATGAATTAATTGGAAACATACAGAAATCCAATGAGTTAAGGAAAATTTGTGAACAAATTAAATCAGACTTCAATAAACATCTCATAAAAGACGGTATTGTCGCAGGTTATGGATTGGTGGAAAAAGATGGAAGTATCAGCGTTTTACTTCATCCTACTGACACAACCACCAATATTCATTACAGCCTTCTGCCCATGGATCGTGGTATTATAAGTGGAATTTTCACGAAAGAGCAGGCGACCCTACATCAGGATTTGCTTGAAAAATACCTCAAAGGCCCTGACGGAGCTCGCCTGATGGATAAGCCGCTTGTTTATAAAGGAGGTATTCAAACCATTTTCCAACGTGCCGAAAGCAGTACCTTTTTTGGTAGGGAAATTGGTCTCATGTACATTCATGAGCATATCAGATACGCTGAATGTCAGGCAATTACTGGAAGAGCTGAAGCATTTATTAAAGCTTTGCGTCAAGCAAACCCTGTTGCTTACAATGAAATTGTCAGTTGTGGAGATATTCGGCAAGCCAACTGTTATTACAGCAGCTCGGATGTAGCCTTCAAAAGTCGGTACGATGCAGATAAACGATATGACGAAGTCAAAACCGGAAATCTAACACTCAGAGGTGGCTGGAGGGTTTATTCAAGCGGACCTGGAATTTATGTTGGTTTGATAGTAACCAGAATGCTGGGACTAAGGATTGAGTATAATAATATTGTAATTGACCCTGTGATGCCACTGGAAATGAATGGGTTAACTGCAACAATTGATTTTCTTGGCTATCAATTAACAATAAAGTATAATATCCAGCAAGAAACTTATCACCCCAAACGGATCCTAATGAATGGAAACGAAGTTAGTTTTACTGATGAATTCAATAATTACCGCATAGGCGGAGCAGTTATAGCAAGAGATACTTTTATATCAATGCTTAATCCGAATTCAAATACAGTCGAAATTTATTTATAGGAATAGATTTTTATAAAACGAAATGCCACAGACTGTAGACTTCAATCTGTGGCATTTTTGCTTGTTTCAGGGATTCTCTATTTTAGCCAATTAAACGGAGCTGTTTTAACATCTCTGGAATTACCACCAACCATAAGAATAAAGTCACCTGGTTCCCAGTCATAATTGAGCTCATAATTGTAAAATTTCAGATCTTCAGGTGTTACAGTAAAACTAACCTCTTTTGTTTCTCCAGCTTTTAGAAAAATTTTCTGAAATGCTTTGAGTTCCTTAACGGGTCGCGTCATAGTTCCGACCAAATCGCGTATGTATAACTGAACCACTTCTGATCCATCAAAACTACCTAAATTTTTGATTTCAATAGATGCTGTAAGATTTTGATTTCCAATAAGATTATTGTTGCTCAAGCGAAGTTCTCCATACGAAAACTGGGTATAACTCAAACCAAATCCAAAGGGATATAGTGGATCGTTGGTTACATCAAGATAGTTTGAACGATATTTCTCAAACCATTTTCCTTCTCTAAGAGGTCGTCCGGTATTCTTATGATTGTAGAAAATTGGAACTTGCCCAAGGTTTTGTGGAAAAGTAACAGGAAGTTTACCGGAAGGATTGACGGCTCCAAAAACCACATCGGCGATTGCATTACCAGATTGTGTTCCACCAAACCAGACATTAAGAATAGCAGGAACATTTTTTTCTTCCCATGATAATACGAGAGGTCTGCCAGTAAACAAAACAAGAACCACTGGCTTTCCGGTTTTGAGTAATGCTTCAAGAAGCTGCTGCTGACTTCCGGGAAGCGAAATATCTGATCTGCTGGAACTTTCGCCGCTCATTTCGGCTGCTTCACCCATTACGGCTACAATTACATCACATTTTGAGGCAATAGCAACAGCTTCTTCTCGTAATTGGGCAGGACTTTTAACAGAATCGAAAGTTGTTTTACCCCATGAACTTACCCAATAATCGAGTTTTGCATCATCGACAATATTGCTACCTTTTGCATAAACAATTTCAGCCTTGTCGCCTACAGCTGCTTTAAAGCCTTCAAGCACAGTTATTGATTGGTCATGATTTACTGCGACACTCCATGTGCCAGCCATATTTTCTCTGTTGTCGGCCAAAGGTCCTACTAAAGCGATTTTTCCTTTCTTTTTTAAAGGTAATAGTTGCTGTTCATTTTTTAATAAAACGAAAGTCTGTGCGGCAATTTCTCTCGCTGCGAAATTATTTTCTGGAGTAAATATTTCTGATTTAGAGCGATTTACATCACAGTATCGATATGGATCATCGAATAGTCCAAGTTTATATTTTGCCTCAAGAATTCTACGGCAAGCCTGGTCAATCGTAGCTTCGGTAATTTTTCCTTCATCTAACGATTTTTTAAGTGTGGTTAGTAAGCCTTCTCCTACCATGTCCATATCTACCCCGGCATTAAGCGCTAAAGCTGAGACTGCTTGTAAGTCACCCATACCATGCTCAATCATCTCATTTATCCCTGTAAAATCGGTAACAACAAAGCCATCAAAGCCCCATTCATCGCGTAAAAGTTCAGTCAGTAACCATCGGTTTCCAGTTGCAGGAATTCCATTAATATCATTAAATGAGCTCATTACACTTCCTGCACCTGCATCAACTGCAGCTTTATAAGGTGGAAGATATTCATTATACATGCGCTGAAAACTCATGTCGGTTGTATTGTAATCGCGTCCAGCTTCTGCTGCTCCGTAGAGTGCGAAATGTTTCACGCAGGACATAATGGTATTATTTTTAGTTAAGTCATCACCTTGATAACCAGCAACAAAAGCTTTAGCGATTTGTGACCCCAAGTAAGCATCCTCACCGGCACTTTCAGCAATACGTCCCCAGCGAGGATCACGCGAAATATCTACCATTGGCGAGTAGGTCCAACAAATTCCATCGGCACTTGCTTCCTGCGCAGCAATACGCGCACTTTTTTCAATAAGATTCATGTCCCAACTGGCAGCAAGTCCCAAAGGAATCGGAAATGTTGTTTGATAACCATGAACGACATCCATTCCAAAAATTAATGGGATTTTCAAGCGGCTTTCTTCTACTGCCACTTTTTGGACGTCATGAATTTTCTCGACAGACTTAAGATTAAGTAAACCACCTACTTTTCCTTCTTTAATTTTTTTACCAATATCGGAATTAGTAGTCTGACCTGTAACAATATCGCCAGAACCCGGAAGGTTCAATTGACCAATTTTTTCATCTAAAGTCATCTTTTTCATCAGTTCATCAATGAAAACTTTCATTTCATGATCATCTGAAACAGGTTTTTTGGGAGAACATCCCAAAATAAAATTCAAAGCAATAAATGCGGATAAAAAAAATAATTTTGATTTCATAGGTATTTATTTTGAATTAATAATTGCACTTATTTCCTTTTTCCAAATCATATATCCCTTAGCATTCATGTGTAACATATCATCAAGAAATAGGGTTGAATCCGGAAGGTTATTTTTGTTAAGCATTGATTTCCAAATACTAATAAACTCTGAGTTGGATTGAGAATCAATGAAATTGCTTATCATCTGATTTGCTTCGATGAATCTTTCTGATAAATGCCAACGACTTGGGCTTGGCTTCATCGAGATATAAACTATCATCACATCGGGTAATTGAGATCTGATCTTTTGAAATAGCTGAACGAACCGGGTTGCGGCATCTGATGCTGTTAACTTTTCATCAAAGGCTAGATCATTTTCACCGCAATAGATTATAATTCTTTCCGGCTTGAAAGGGATTACAATATCATCAACATATCTGATTTGATCAACAAGACTAGAACCGCCGAAAGCTCTGTTGATAATTTTAATATCCTGAAAATCATCTTGAACATTTTTCCAGATAGTGAAAGACGAACTGCCAATAAAAAAAGTAGCATCGAATGGGGGAGGAGAGATGCTGTCGTTTCTCTTAAATTGATTTACAACTTCTGCAAAAGGGTATTCAACTAATTGTGAATTAGCATTTTGAAATAATATGACCAATAGAAAAATTAGTAGGATTCTTATTTTCATAACACTATCCTGCTTTTTCTTATTTAACTTCTACAATTGAAAAAAGAGGACTTAGGCCGCTTTCATTGATAGCCTCAATAGTGAAATAATATGTTTTTTCTTTGTCTAAGGTCTTTAACCAATATTCGTTAGCACCATAGACCATGATCGAATTGTACATTTTATCAGGTTCGGTGCCCATGTATATGTTGTAGGCATAAGCATTGTCAACAGGTTTCCATTTTAGCCAGGCACTTCTTTTGTCCTTTTCCGTTCTTAGAACGATAAAATCTTCTACTTTTTTCGGTTTTTCGACATTCCCAAAGCCAAAAACTCTCAATCCGCTGATTGCGAATTTTCCAGTGGGCATATGTATGTTTTCGAGTTTTAAGAACCGTGCCTTTACATCCTCAGGCAGTTCAATATAATCATGTGGTACATCTTTGGTGTTTTTACTTTTATCAACGATCAAATTCCACTTTTTACCATCAGTTGAGGCAAAAATTTTGTATTGATGGAAAACACCTAATGACTTTCCGAGGAACTCAGCATCCTGATCAGCATAGTTCACCTGTATGGCTTTTACAGTTGAAATATCTCCCAAATCGGTCTGAATCCATTCACCTTCATCGGAAGATGCAGCCGACCAGTATGTTTTGATACTTTCATCAACGGCATAATTAGCCTGATAATTTCCATAGGTGGAGGACACCGCAACAGGTTTATTATAGTTTAAAAGCATCCAGCCCGTGAAACGACTTTCCAAATGATCTGATTCATTATCAGGAAGATATGTTGGATAATCTCCAAAAGCCGTATTGCAAAACATCACATCATCCTTATCAAAGCCAGCTGGCCAAATTCCAATTCTTCGCTCAAAATTGTTTTTTACCGAAAGTGCAATTGTTGAAACATGCCAATAATTATTCCATTTATCCTGAAAGGTCGCCCCGTGACCAGCACCACGAGCAAAGCCTCCCGCCTTGTAACTGAGTGGCATTGATTGAGGTATAAAAGGTCCAAGAGGTTTTTCACCAACCACAACCCCGTCGGCATACCCGCTGAATTCAGTTCCTGGAGCACCATATTGCAGATAGTATTTTCCGTTATTTTTTGTCATCCATGCTCCTTCAATAAATGGATCTAGAAAAGTGTCATCCATGTGTTCGCCAAAGCGTTGCCAACCATAGCGCCAGGGCTGTAGCAGATACATTTCCTTGCGGGTTGCAAGTGGCTCCATGGTTTTCCGGTTCAATTCAACGCCATAAAGCGGAAATTGATTACTGCTTCCATTGTACATGTAAAAACGGCCATCATCATCGGTGAAGAATGCCGGATCCCAGCCTCCTATAGCAAAAGAATCGACAAGAGGCTTCCATTCGTCCAATTTGGGGTTTGTGCTCATCCAAATCGTAAATTTGTTGGTATAGGTTGAACCAAAAACAATCATAGTATCACCAATCACACCCACAGCAGGAGCGCAAAGTTCATCATAACCCTCGTTCCATGGCCTAAGAAATCTTCGTGAAATAAAGTTCCAGTTTATCATATCGCTACTCCACCAATAACCCCATTGATTAGTGGAAAACAAAAAATAATCATTTTTGTAGTTCACAATTACAGGGTCAGCAGTTGCACGATGACGCCCCCATTCGCTAAAGTTTGGAATAGGAGTATAGCCATAATCCAGATTAACAGGATTACAGTAAGTTTTTTGTTGAGCATTTAAATTCTGACCAAAAATTAATGCAAAACCAATTATAAGTAAAAGCTTTAAATATTTCATATACAGAGTCTTAGAATTTATTTCCATGTTATTGTAATCACATCACTGATATTTTTAAATGTCAGAACATAGCATTGTGGTAATGTCTCATCTTCCCTGAGTGAACGAAAATAGGAAGGATCATAAATATCTTCGAGGTATTTCAATCCGTCGAGTAATAGCTTAGACTTTGAATCTATAGAAATGGTTTTTCCATTGAACAAAGGTTGTATCAATAACTTATCAAAGCCATGAAAAATACACTGAATAGAGGTAAATCTTGAGACATAACTACCTGATACAGAATCAAAAGTCAATTTATTTTGTAAAGGGTCAAAATGAATATTTCGGTTGTAAAAATTTCCATTTTGATATTCCATCGTTGAACCATCATCTTCATAATATTCAAAGGTATTCAATTCGGTTCCGTTGTAAAGATGGATAAACAAGGTGTCGCCCGGAGATTCTTTTGTTGATTGCACAGAACGCTGCATGGGCAAAATCGAAGAGGCTTTAACAAATAATGGAATTTTATGTAAAGGAACTGTTTGTGAAAATTCTTGATTGCCCTGTAAAAGTTCGTCAGAATATAGATCAAACCATTGACCTTCAGGAAGATAATAATTTTTAGTAATTTCAGATCCCGTTACCGGCACCACCATAATCGCGTCACCAAACAAAAATTGGTATTGAAAAAGCTGGTCATAAACTTTATTATCAAAAGGATTATTGATGCTTAAACTTCTTACAATTGGAATTCCGGTTGTTGAAGCTTCATAAAATATGGAATAGAGATATGGCATCAAACGATAACGAAACTCAATAAAAACTTTACTGATTGCTTCAGCTTCTTCACCATAACTCCATGGTTCGTTGGCATTTCCAAAAGCTTCTTTGTGATTTCTTGCATAAGGCGAAAAAGCACCAACCTGCATCCACCGAATGAAAAGTGGTTTAGGTGTATTACCGATATAACCACCGATATCGTCACCAACAAAACTTAAGCCTGATAAACCAAGTTGAGTATTCAGTAATGCACCACCAAGCAAATATTCATCTTTAGCAGTATTGTCGCCGGTCCAGACAGCTGCATAACGTTGAACGCCGGCAAAACCTGAGCGGGTAAGAATAAACGGGCGACGATTTCCACCAAATTTTTTTGCAGACTCGAAACTGCTGCGGGCCATCTGCATGCCATAAACATTTTTTGCTTCCATAGCTCCGGCCTTATTACCATCGAAATCAAATACCAGATTATCAGGTAAGTAACTCCCGCCAACCGCAGGCTCATTCATATCGTTCCAATAACCATGGATACCATTTTCAGGAAGAAATTTCATGTTTTCAATCCACCAATTTCTTGCTTTTGGAGACGTAAAATCAACAAAATGATTGAAACTAGGGGCGATTTCGGCTTCATAAAGACTTCCATCTGCATATTTAACGAAGACATCTTCTTTTAATCCATCATGATGTGCAAAATATGTTGAGTCAATTTTAATACCCGGATTAACAGAGGCAGTCACTTCAATATCCAGATTTTTCAGGTAAGAAGTCAGGCCAGGCAAATCAGGAAAGCGTTTTTTGTTGATACGAAATGGTTCATAATCTTGAAGATAGTCGGCATCCAATACGATACAATCTATTGGAAACTTTTTTGCACGAAAGTTATCTGCCAAAAGTTTTACATTATAATCGGGAAAGTAGCTGCATCGGCTTTGATGATAACCAAGACTCCACTTTGGAGGCAATTGCATTCGGCCGGTTAAAGAAGTGTAATGAAAAAGAATTTTCTCAATCGATTCGTCGTAAATGAAAAAATAATCCACATCACCACCATCAGCTGTAATTGAAGTAAAATAAGGAGTTGATAGCCCGAAATTGAAAAATGTTTTGAAGGTATTATGATAAAAAAGACCATAAACTTCCTGAGAATGAATTCCAATATAAAATGGAATGCTCACATACATTGATAAACGTGGATCACCATATTTGTATGTATCCGTGTTGTTTAAAGTGAAACCATTACCTCTTTTATCAAGGTTTCCAAGTACCTCACCAAGACCCACAAATCGTTCATCATCATGAAGCTTTTTATAAATTGTTGTTCTTTGACCCGTGAAACTTGTACCAAAGCCTATGCCGGCAACATCTTCATTAATTATTTTACCCTGTTTGTTACGAAACACAGCCCTGAAAGCAGGAGTCTTCTCAATTTCAAGGTTAATTATGCCTGTTTGAACAAAAATTGAATGATCATTTTCAAAAACCTGAAAAGCAGTAGTATTTTCAATCATTTGATTTATAAGTGAATATGAAAAATCACTCATTGTATCTTTTAGTGAAACCCTGATTCGGATGGTGTTTTTGTTATAAACCTGAACACGAAATTGAGCTTCAGTGGTTTTACCTTCAAGGCCATTATCCGTTTTATTCCAATCTAAAACAGGGCCAATATCAGTAACCTGGGCATATGTTTTTGCCTCTGTCAAAAGAAAAACAAGCATCCAAATGAACAGCAATAATGGTTTAAAATGTGACATCATTTTTTTCTTGAATTTGTTTCGGTCTCAAGTTTTATTAACCCATTCAGGATATCTTCGTTTTGCATAAAAAGTTTCCATATCAATCCTGATCGGTAATTCTCAATCATTACGGTCATAGGAGCTTGATTCAGACCCATGTAGATTGTTGAACACCAGTTTTGTGATAAGCTGAAAGCATCTTTAAAACCATATTCACCCCATAAAAAACCTCCGTAATTGTTGTAATAGTTCTTCAAAGCGTCCATAGATTCTTTTGGGGTATAAGGAAACGAACTTATTGCTCCGGTAGGAGCTAATTTGCCATGATCTTGCCAAACTACCGGTTCATCCGCGGAATAATCAAAAGGCCCGTCAGATGCTGTCAAACCCCAGCCATCAGAGCCATAACCTTTGTATTTCAGAGGGTTTTCAACACAATATTTATGATTTATCATTGCAATGTGTTGATTGTTAACAAAATAGTTCGTGTATTCATCTGAAATCAGATTAGGGTCGTAGCCCATATAGGAATAATGAGTGAAAAATAATGGCCCTCCATTGGAAACACCAACTGCTAATGGAATCCCATAATAACTTTTTCCATTTGTATAAGTAGCTCCATCTGATGTTTGACCCCAATTAGCGCGGTAATTATACCCGGTGCTATCCTGATTAGCCCAACCACTGTAATACATACTTGCTGGTATTGAGTGTGTTGGTGATGCAATTGCAAGCAAGTAGGTTACCATTGTCTCGTTCCAGCCTATAAGTTTATGATTGATAATCCATTCTTTATCAGGAGACCAATGCCAGTAGAGAAACTTGCTTTCGGGGGTTTTCCTGAACCAGTCCCATTCAACTCTTTCCCAAATAGCCGTTATTTTCTCCCTGATGAGCGCCTCCTTTTCGTTCTCACCTGAGAAGTACTGCTTTGCAGCCAATAGCCCCTGAAGCAGAAATGAGGTTTCGACCAAATCGGCCCCATTGTCTCTTTGACCAAAGAAGGGTACAGTTTTACCTGATGTTCCGTCTAAAAAGTGAGGATAAACTCCATGAAACGATTCAGCATTTTCGAGAAATGTCACTATTTTTACAAAGCGTTCAACGGCTTGATCTCTTGTAATAAACTGACGTTCAGTACCTGCAATTAAAGCCATGATTCCAAATCCTGATGCTCCGGTTGCAATCATGTTATGTCTGCCATGAATATTTTCGAGTGCAAGTCCGCTCACTGGTTCTGCGGCTTCCCAATAATACCTGAATGATGCTTCCTGAACCATTGTAAGCAATTCGTCATCATTCATTTCAACCGTAGCAGATTTCACGATAGATGAAAATGGGCCTTCATCATAATGCTGACTTAGACAAGTCGTTTTATAAAAATATGTTTTTCCGGATTCACCGGTAAAATCTGTAAAGCGTTTAATATAAGGTTGTTGAATGCCTATTGCCCTAAATTCAACCCCATCGCTTGATCTATAAATTTTTACCAGGTTAATCGAACTATCAGATATTGCTTCCCACGACATATCGATATGTTTGGAATATCCTTTTGCTTTAAGATTTTCCGTAATTATTGCCGGTTTAACAACTGGGCTCCACAAAACACACTCAACATCATCAATGTAAAGAATATGTTGTTGATTAATAGTGTTTTGCTGGGAAAAAACAACAGCAATATATGTATCAGACGGATTTTCAGAGGAATTCGAAAAAGATTTTAGACTCAACATTATCTGATGCCATTTTGCAACAGGCAACTCACTTATATATTGCTTCTTGGTTAGGCTACTATCTTTTCTCATCAATTGAATCGTAGGAAGGTCCTTGACAGTTGTCAAATCCGAAGGGTTGAAAATCCACAAAGACAAATGTGAGGCTGGTTTAAAGTTGTCCATACCTCTGATTTCCTGTCTGTAAATAGTCGCCGACCAGCTACCACTTTTTGTATTCATGTAGTTAAGCTCAATTGAATTGCCGGGTGTGTGAAAAACAGTTGAGCTTACCGGAAGTTTTCCTTGTTTGTTATCAATAAAAGAATCGCCACTTGAATTGGTTTTGCTAAAAAAATAATCTCCTTTCATTGCACTGTTCTGAAAAAAGCGAAAAGTGTAGGAATATTCTTGAGCGAACAAACCAAACGAAACCAATAAAAAGAATATCAAAAGTTTAATTCTTACCATTTCAAACAGTTTTTTATTTCTTTATGTATGGACTTTGGAAACCTAATTTTGTCAGACCTTTCTGAATATCAGGTATTTTCATAAAAAGTTCCCAAATTAAACCTGTGCGGTAGTTTTCAATCATTATAATTATTGGCCCCTGATCAATTGCCAGATGGCTTTTTGCATACCAATTATGCGTTTCACTGAAACCATCCACAAAACCATATTCACTCCAAATCTTATCTCCAAGATTATAATAAAAATGCTTCAAGGCATCCATTGAATATTCAGGAGTGTAGGGAAATGATGACAATGCAGCTGTTGGTTGGATCACTCCAAAATCCGTATCCGGACAGTGAGCAACATAACCTTTATAACTGTCACCAGCTGTCAGACCCCAGCAATTTTCGCCATATCCTTTATAATTTTTTGGATTTTCGATGCAATAAGCCCTGTTAATCAAGGTGTGGTTTCGTGCCTGTTCAAAATAATTGATACCCAATGAATCGACAAGTCCATTTGGATCAATCCCGGTAAAGGTGTAATGTTCAAAAAATAATGGGCCTCCTTTGTCGTAGTTACCTAAAGGAAGCGGAATGCCATAATAAGACTTTCCATTTCTAAAACCTTGACTACCAGCCCAACTACCATCATACACATCTTTCGAGATGGAATGGAAGGGTGAAGATGCTGCCATCACATAAGTGATCAGACATTCATTCCAGCCCCAAACAGGAAAGTTCATATCAAAACCATTATTTGGACTCCAATGCCAATAAAGCTTGTTTTCGCCATTAGTGTGCCAATTCCAGTTAGCTACATTCCACATTTGGGTGATCCTTTTCCGCAGATAAACTTCAATAGGAATATCAGCATTGAAATATTCGCGAGCTGCTAAAAATCCCATGAGCAGATAGGATGTTTCAACTATATCTGCGCCATCATCAAGACGATCGAATTTGATGGTTTTTCCAGTGCGACCATCCATAAAATGAGGGTAAATTCCGTGATAACAATCAGCGTTTATTAAAAAATCTGCAATCTGAACAAGTCTTCTGACAGCAGTATCTCTGCCTATCCAACCTCTTTCAACAGCGATGATTGTACTCATGATACCAAAGCCTGTTCCTCCAATAGCACAAGCATCAGGCCCAAATTCTGTTTTACTGAAATTTGGTTCACCCCAGGCCTCGTTGATATAATCCCAATAGTGCTCGGCGAGAACTGTCGTGCTTCGCTCTCTTGCAAGTCCGCTAACAGGATGCGCATAATGCCAAAAAAACCTGAAAGTTTGTTTTTGAATAATTTCAAGTAACACTGAATCAGGTATTTCACTTAAAATTCCAGTAACTGGAATGAATGAATCAACAGAGGTTGCCTTAGTTTTTTCCTGGGCAGCTCCTGAATTTAGTATGAAAACCATAAAACAAAATAAAAAAAGCAGTTTCTTTGAGAGTGCATTCATTGTAAATTGTGCATTAAGTGTGAAATATTATTAATAATCAAAACCCAGTTTTGTTAGCCCTTGCTGAATTTCAGGGCTGCTCATAAACAGCTTCCATAGCAATCCGCTCCTGTGATTCTCTATCATTACAACAATAGGACCCTGATCTATAGCCAGGTATTTTTCGGGAAACCAATTTTCTTGTTCGCTGAAAGCATCATAGAAACCATATTTGCCCCACAACTTATCTCCAAGCTGATAATAAAAATACTTCATTGCCTGAAGGGAATATTCTGGAGTATAAGGGAAAGAAGATAAAGCCGCTGTTGGTGAAATTACACCTTTATCTGTTTCATATCCTGGAGCATGCGCATGATAAAAATCGGGTGAATAGCTTGCTGTTAATCCCCAGCAATTTTCACCATAACCTTTATAATCGAGAGGATTTTCAATACACCACTGCCGGTTTATCAGCGTATGATTTACATTATGTGTCCAGTAATCAGCATATTGATCAGAAAGATTTCGTGGATCTAATCCTAAAAAAGAATAATGAGACCAGAAAAGGGGGCCACCGAATTTTTCGGTTCTGTCGTGTTTTAACGTAAGATTGTATCCGTACGCGCCCATATTTGTCTTCATTTCGCCTTCCTGAGCCCATCCTTTATGATAAACAGCAGCTGATACAGGAAAAGTAGGAGAGGAGGCGGCCAGCACATATGCTATCAAACATTCGTTATAACCTCTGATTGGAACATTCATTTTCCATTCGTTTTCAGGAGACCAGTGCCAATATAGCACATCTTTACCATTCTTTGTGAACCACGACCATTCTACCTCTCTCCAGAGCTGATCAATTTTTGCTGCAAGTTGCTGTTCTTCAATACTTCCATTTAGAAAATATTGCCTGACAGCTAATAAACCCTGTATCAGAAAAGCCGTTTCAACGATATCGGCCCCGTTGTCATTGGTACTAAATGGCTCTACTATTCCTGTTGTTCCATCAATCCAGTGTGGCCATGCACCATGATACCTTTCAACTTTAGACAGCCAGTCAACATTTTTTTTAAGGTGTTTGAAACCAGCTTCACGTGTGATAAAACCTCGTTCGATCCCAACGAGGATGGCCATAACACCAAAGCCAGAACCTCCGATTGTAATGATATGTGCATCATTTTCATTGTAATAACCATCCGGGTGTATCCGCTCCGGGGCAAGTCCGGAGGTGGGCTCAGCTCCTTCATAGAAATACTGAAATGTTTGGTATTGAACGAGAGTCATTAATGAATCATCTGACAAAGCCATTTTAGGAATGCTGTCCTGTTTTTTATTTTCAGAAAACTTCGTTTCACACGACAACAATGAAAACAGGACTGCCAAAACAAAGAAAAAACGAGGCATAATCATATGTCTGGTTGGTTTATTTGTTTACAGGCCTGTTTGTTTTTACATAGGAAAATCCAAGTTTATCAAGTCCCGAATGTACTTCCGGAGCACTCATGAATAAGTCCCAAAGTAATCCTGTACGGTGATTTTCGATCATTGCAATTATTGGTCCCTGATCGATAGCAAGATATGAACTTGCCCACCATCCGGTTTTCACATCAAAAGCATCGTAGAAACCATATTCACCCCAAAGCTGATCACCAATAGTATAGTAGAAAAACCTGATGGCATTCATCGATTGTTCGGGACTGAAGGGCAACGAGGCAACAGCGGCAGTAGGAGTGATTACACCACGGTCGTTGGTTGGCTCACTAACACCATAACCACCAGGGATATCGCTGGCTGTCAGCCCCCAGCAATGTGTGCTGTAATTGGGATAACCCTTGGGATTAGCAGCACAGTAGGAGTAGTTTATTAGCGCATGATGGGTGTTTTGTGTCCAATAGTTGGCGTAAACATCAGCAAGATTTCTGGGATCTAAACCTAAAAATGAGTAATGAGCAAAAAACATCGGACCACCGTAATCAAAACCTACCGGAAGTGTGTAACCATAAAATGATTTACCATTTCTTATCGCACCGTTTCGGGCATAACCTTGATGATAAACAGCCGCAGGGATAGTGAATGTAGGTGAAGAAGCTGCCATGACATAAGTGATGAGTGTCTCGTTATATCCGGCTATCTGATGATTCATTTCCCAGCCATAGTTTGGCGACCAATGCCAATACAACACATTCTGATTGTTTTTGCGATACCAGCTCCATTCAATTTCATTGTAAAGAGTTGTTATTCTGTTTATTAGATCGTTTTCTGTTGCGTTGTCAGGGTTTAGATATTGTCGCATGGTAATTAGACCCTGAGCCATAAAAGCTGTTTCAACAAGGTCACCGCCATTATCTTTAGTGCCAAATGGAATTACAGCACCTGTGTTGCCATTAATCCAGTGTGACCATGCACCATGAAAGCGATCGCAGGTTTCAAGGAAATTTATTATTTTGGCGAGTCTTGTAATGCCTTGTTCACGGGTGATAAAACCACGTTCCATACCTACGATGAGAGCCATTACGCCAAAACCTGAGCCACCGGAAGTTACAAGATCACCTGAGTTGTTGCGTTCGCGCGACATGCCACTTGCAGGATGTGCATAATCATAAAAATATTTGAATGTTTGTTGCTGAACTAAAGTGAGCAATTCTTCATCGGTAATGAGTGGGAATTTCGGGGTTGAATCAACTGCTGTCATAAATGAATTACTGAATCCAGGGAATGTATTGCCTGAAGCTGATCTCAGTAAGGTTGATGCAACAAAAACATATTTTTTATAACCAACAAGCTCCTGGTTAGCAGTTAGTTTTACTTTTTTGAAGGAATCTTCAAAATTTAAATTGAAAATGGAATTGCCACCTAAAGTAAACTTTGATTTTATTCCATTGGTATCCACAGACTCAGAAAATTCAAGTTGAATCTCCAGATTTTCAGTATCTATATTGTAAAAATTTGTCGATTGAGTAAAATCTCTTCCTGCGATGGTAGCACTTTTAAGTTGAAACACACCATCATCAGTTTTAAACTTATAATCAGCACCGGCAAATGTTTGTTTCGAGCTGCCTTTCAATGCTTTGTCAACATGCAAGGTATAACTTTTATTTTTTCCCAGGTCAGCATGTTTGATGATTACTGTTTTTGCATCGTCTTCAAAAACGAAGCGCAATCCGCTGAGCGAAATACTAGCATCGTTTATTATCGTAATGTTTTGTTTTGCCGAGATAGAATCGAGCGATTCTGTAAAAATGATTTTAGCATCTTTATTAATTGGAACATTTAAAACTTCTGCTGCTATCTGAAGTTGGAGATCACCGATGGAACAGGCTGTAATTGAAAGCTGACCAGGCTTGGCCTCTGGCTCTTTATTACACGAACTGCTGATAAAAAGCAATGAAATGATACTAACAGCAACGGTTGTTGCGAATGTGCGCCAGATGATATGAGTTGACTTCATTTTTATTGAGATTGAAGATGGTAAAACCAAAATTTGTAAAAAGTTAAAACAAGTGTAGGCTTAAAATATTCCAAATTGGGAGATAAAAAAGAGGGAAGGGAAAACCCCTCCCTCTTGTAAAAAAACTCACTAACCAATTATTTACTTCCCATTAATCCTTGTACCTCTGCAGCAGAGATAACCCGGTTAAAGAAGTGCATTTCATCATATGAACTTTGATCGGAGAAATGTTCCCAATAAGCAAAGTTTGGAACACCAGAACTAATAGTCATACTTGGACATCCTGTCCAATCGAGTGGCGTTGCTATTTCTGTTTCAGCAACCACTAGTCCGTCAACATATATGGTAGCCTTTGTAGACGAAATTGTGATAGCAACATGCATCCATTGACCTTCAGGGGCAAAAGTGACAAAAGGATTCATCCATATTTCTGTTGTACCAATTCCAAAGTTAAGTCCAAGTTTTTGTTCAGTTGCATTGCCTTCACGCAGGAGGCGGAATCCAACTTTACGGTCATCACCTTCAGGGCTGATTGCGATAACGCCAGCACGCGCAGGTTCAGCGTTTGCAGCATACCAAAATGCTACACTAAACTCAGGAGTAGCGATACCAGCTGAAGGCATAGTAATATAGCTATCAGGAGCACCAACGAATGCCGTTCCTGATTTTCCTTCAACATAGTTAGCTGTTCCGGTTAAGGACAAAGTTTCACCAGAGATTCCATCTATCAGGCTTTCCTCGAATGGGAGGTAAAGTGTCTCACCTTCAAGAGGATTGTAAACCGGAACAGTTACTTTCTTAAAATTAAGAGTCTTTTCGATAGTTTTTCCGGTGAGATCGGTAGCAATAACTCTAAGTGTGTGATCACCATCAGTAAGATTGGTGTATGGATATTCGATTAGTGCCCGGCGATAATCCTTAAAAGTTGTATATGAGGCTATTTCTGCACCATCCAGATGCACGATAACTGATTTAAGCTCCACATCATCAACAGCAACAAGTTTTATTACAATGGTTGCCACTTCCTGATCTGAACGTACTATTTTGCCTTCAATAGGATATAATATTTGAAGTGTAGGATCAGAGGCATCTGGTTTTGGAGCTACTTCTTCAATAGGGTCAATGCCTTTATTACATGATCCTACCATAATGAGAATCAGTGCACTTGCAAAGAGATATTTTATTATTTTCATTGTTAGTATTTTTTAAGTGATTCTACTTTTGTCCCAGTATTGGAAGCAGGTCAATTTGATTTTGTGGATAGGGGAGGAATGTTTTTTCGGCTGTGAAGCTTCTGCCATCATAGCTAAGTTCATTCGTTTTACCTAATCTTACCATATCAAAATAACGTGTTCCCCATTCCATTGCTAATTCAGCATATTTCTCAGCCATAACCTGATCGTTAGTGACGCCTGAAAGTGGGCTTAATCCAGCTCTTGCTCTAACCAAATTTACAGCTTCGTCTGCTGTTCCGGCAGTACCAGAGGCACCTTGAGTGAGGGCTTCGGCATACATCAGCAAAATCTCTGCATAACGAATTACAGTAAAGTTTTTGTTCGTACCATAATCGGTTCTGCCTGGAGTAAGCTGATTAGAAGGCAGATAATGTTTACCGCTTGTGAACATTGCACGTGCATAATCATTTATTCTATCACCTGAACGAGTAGTATTTGAAATCCATGCAGGCAGGTTAGCGTAACTAGGGTCTGATCTGAGTTCAGCAATACCTCTGTCTGTAAACAATACGGTAGTTTCAAGACGGACAGTTTCACCTCTGTCAAGCATGAATTTGATGTATTTCAAGCTTGGTTCCCAAAATCCCCAACCGTCACCTGAACCGGCAACTGCTGGTGTCCAACCTTGTGGGCCAAAAAACGCATACAGGTAAGCATAATTATCACCTGTTCCCTGACCAAGATCCGAGAATTGAAATTCCCAAATATTTTCATTGTTGAGTTTTCCGGGAATCTTGAATAGTTCATAATAATCAGCTTCAAGGGTATATTTACCTGAACTTATTATCTCTCCTGTTGCAGAAGCTACTGCAGGGTAATTTTTCAACTCAAGATTTGCTAAAGCTTTCATAGCCAATGCAGTGTATTTTGTCACACCACCAGGAATGTCAGTCCGTTCGTTAGGGCGGACTGCCGGAAGATTTGGAATAGCCTCATCCATCCATGTTGAAATCATTTGCATGATATCATCTTTTGGAGTTAGCGGAGCAACTAAAAGCTGTGACGGATCAGAAGTTGGAGGTACCGGTAGCGAGCCCCAGGTACGTGTCAATTGGAATAACCAGAAAGATTTGAGTACTTTAATTTCAGCAATGTATTGATCGCCAAGGGCTTTGTTAGAAGCAAATTCCTGATATAGAGCAACTTGTTCCATTGCTGAATTTGCCGACAACATGTTCTGATAAAAATTCTGGAATAAGGAATTGTACATCCAGTAATCTTTATTGTAGTTGTATTTATCGGTCTCTGAAAAATCTTGCTGATCACCTAAACCACCAGCATTTACATCATCACCGCGAACGGAGATCAAAGGATAACATTCCCATTCAATACCATTGAATTCCTGATAAGTTCCAATTAATGGAAGTATCATATTGCTGCTAACAGTATAGTCTGTACCACCAGTGTATGTTCTGTTTTCAGCAAGATCATCCAGGTATTTTTCGCAACCTGTAGTACCAAGAATTGTGAGTACCGACAGGGTTATTATGATTAAGATTTTATTTCGTTTCATGAGTTAAAAGATTAAAAGTTAGAACTTAACATTCAGACCGATGGTGTAAACTGCAGCTACTGGATAGGTTTGAGAATCCCAGCCATTGGCAACTTCAGGCGTAAAACCATTGTATTGGAATAGCGTCAAAGGGCGTTCTGCTGTGAAATAGATTCTTGCTTCAGGGAATTGACCATTAAGCCATTTTGAGTTTCGGAGGGTATATCCTAACTGTACATTCTGGATTCTGAAGAACGATCCGTCTTCAACAAAATAGTCACTCATTTTTTGATTCCATCCTTTACGCAAACCGGCGGAAGAAGGATACTCATTAGATGTTCCATCACCATGCCAGCGATTAATTGCTAAATCAGCATCAAGGTTACCATCAGGCGTCCAGATTAATTCACCACGTTTACGATTGAGGATTTTGTTACCCATTTGTCCATAAACACTAGTTGAAAAATCAAAGCTGCCATAAGTAATACTGATATTACCACCATACATGAAGTTAGGGAAATATGAACCAAGGATAACGCGGTCATCATCGTCGATTTTGCCATCACTATTTTGGTCCTTGTACTTGAAATCACCTGGGACAAGTCCGTTGGCAACTGCGATTGGGTCAGCATCAATTTCAGTCTGATTTTGATAAACACCCGCAACTTCACGACCATAAAATGCCATTAAAGGTTCTCCAAGATAGGTGCGTTGACGAAACTCAGCCGAACCACCGTCGATGTAGGTTTGTCCGTAAAGGTCCATAGCTTCGTTTTTCAGGGTCGAAATATTTGCTCCAACACTGTAGCTCAATTTATTGTTAACTGTATTAGACCAGTTTAATGCAAGCTCAATACCCGAATTTCTGATTACTCCAACAGGTTTTAAAACACTACCACCCTGACCAGGAATAATAACCGGAATAGCTGCATTTTTGGTATCACGAATGAAATAATCGAATTCAACTGAAAGTTTATCCTTCAGTAATTTGGAAGAAAAACCAATGTTTGTTTCTTCAGTTAACTCCCATTTTAAAGTTGAGAAGGTATTGTTAACAACTGTTCCATAATAAACTATACCTCCAAGAGTCGTGGTCACAACACTTGTTGTAAAAGCTCCGTCACTGGCCTGAATACGGTCGTTACCTAGTTGACCCCAACTTGCACGAAGTTTCAGGAATTGGACGAAATCATTTCCTTTTAAGAAGCCTTCTTCTGAAATGACCCAAGCAGCACCTACAGTTGGGAAATAGCCCCATTTCTGCTGATACTTGTTACTTCCGTCTGCACGTAAAGTTCCGTAAAGCAAATACTTATCACTAAAGTTATAAGAAACTCTACCGAAATAGGACATTCCATATTGCCTCAATCCGTCATCCCAAACTGCTTCAGCAGGAATATTTAACGACTGATTCAGGTACCATGATTGTTCCTGATCAGTTGGGAAATTTTTTCCCTGAGCAGAAAGTTTCTGAAAACCTTCATCTTTAAATGAAGACCCGGCCATTACAACAAACGTATGGTTATTGATGCTTTTGTTATAGGTCAACACATTATCCCAAATCTTGTTGTTATATATAGAATAGGTGCGGGTGATTGTTGCATCGGGATTCTGAAAACTGTTACCAATGAACCAAGGCAAGTTAACAACACGCTGATCAATTGAGGAATAGTTATAATTATATGAAGTCTTGAAAGTCAAAGTTTGAGGAATCAGGTTTAACTCAGCATAATAATTGGCTAAAACCTTCTTGATTTTCATTCTGTCAATGTTGAAATCCATGGTAGGGAAGGGGTTTTGTCCACTTCTGTAACCAAGATCTTGTGCATTGGAATAATTAGTTGGTGTTGCAGCAGTGTTATTTTCATCATAAACAGGCATGATTGGAACAGCGAAATAAGCTTGATTCCATGCACTGTTCTGAGCATTAAATTTAGTTGCATTACTAAAAATTAAGTTTCCACCAACAGTTAACCATTTTGTTGCTTTGATATCCAGCTTGGTACGCAGGTTCATGCGTTCATATTGGTTATCCATTTTCAGAATACCATCCTGAAAGAAATAGTTTGAACCAATTGAATATCTTGCCTTGTCATTTCCACCTGAAATATCGAGACTATGATTTGTTTGAGGCGCAGGACGAAGCACTTCGCTGTACCAATCGGTGTTAACATCAGGCACGTTAGGATTGATTCTGCTTCTGCCATAACGCTGCATCGCATTTAATACGAATGTTTGGTCAGCAACTGATCCTGATTCCAAGGCCATCATTGAAAATTGTTGCGCATTTGCCATCTTGACGATGTTTTGTGCCACCTGATATCCGGTATAACCACTATAGCTGATCTCTGTTTTTTGATTATAAGAACCAGATTTAGTTTCAATCAAAACAACTCCATTTGCTGCTCTGACACCGTAAATAGCTGATGCTGAAGCATCTTTCAATACTGACATTGAAGCAATATCCGAAGGGTTAAGGAAATCAATGTTGTCAAAAAACATTCCATCTACCACAAAAAGTGGTGCTTCATTATCTCTTCCTGGAAATGAACCCACCCCACGCACTCTGATTGTAGGTGAATCACCAGGACCACCACCTGTAACAACTTGTAAACCAGCTACCTTACCTTGTAAAGCCTGGAGTGGTGTGGCTGATGGAGTTTTAACTAATTCATCTGATTTGATGGTGGTGATTGCGGATGTGAGATCTTTAACTTTTACACTTCCGTATCCAACGACGACGACTTCCTGTAGAGAAGTTTTTGCAGGAACCAATTGAATTTTAAGTACATTGGAAGTCCCAATTGTTACTTCAGTTGATTCATAGCCTACAAAACTAATCACAAGAACTTTTTCATCTGAACCAACGGTTAAGGTAAAGTTTCCATCCATATCAGTGGAGGTTCCTTTTGCAGTTCCCTTTACCAAAACAGTTGCTCCCGGTAAAGATTCGTTTGTTGATTGATCCGTAACAGTCCCAGCAATGTTTCTGTCCTGTCCGAATACTGCGCTTACACTCAATGTAAACAACAGAATGAGCATGCTTTTGAACCAGCGAATCACCGGCTCTTTAGGTACACAGTTCTTCATAGCATTTTTTTTATTTGTTTAGTGGTTGAAAAAAAGAATAATTTTTTGATTAAAGTAAATGGTTAATTCATGTTTCATGCATAGTTAGCGAATTTGTTGATTTTAATTTATTTAATATCGATCATCATTAATGGATGGTTTGATGAATTACCATTGGTTTCAATGTTTAAAAGTCACTTTATCGAAGTCGAACAAATGATTTCTTACCATCACATCAATTTTATTTAATAATTTAAGTTTTAGTTATGTATTCAATTCAATCAATTGTAATTTCAAAGATAGGTTTAAAATTTAAATTTTTGTTAAATTTAGGAGATACTGCAAACGTTTGCACATATTTCTACTCCAACAACTTTACTTCACCTACATTTTGTTCCATTACGTACCTCAATTTGACTACGTCATGGGTTAAAAAATGACAATTAAATATCATAAAAACAGATAGTTATTAATCAAATTTAAATTTCGGAGAAATGAATTTTATTTTAAGCAAACGAAAGAGAAAAAATGATTTTTGTGCAACAAAACTAACTTTTCTAGAAAATTGCTTGAATATCGATGCTTTCGGCCTAATTCATTTTAGCTAGTTCAAGGACTTCCATTAGGCATTTTCAGAGATTAGCCTCTGATTTACCTCTTGGTAAAATGTATAAAAAGCCTTTTGAAAAGGATGAAATCAGCAGGAGTGATAAGCAAATCGAAAACTGTAAGCCGATTTATCCGTTTAAAAATATACCACTGATAAATAACGGCTGCAAAATATGCTAAGGAGGAACTGACAGCAGCTCCAATAATTCCAAATTCAGGAACTAAAAAATAGACGGTCGGCAATGTAATGGCAAGTCCAACTAGTGATGCATAAAGATTGTATTTCGGAATTCCTGTTCCTGAAAAATAATGACTGAAAACTGCATTTCCGGCTAACGCGACAACACCTGGTCCAAGAAATATTATAACAGTTTTAATTTCAGCGTAACCTTTACCGAAAACAAAGGTGAAAAACTCAGTTGGTAACAGGGATAATATTAAAACACCTAATGATGTTAAAATTACTGACACCTTTAGCAATTGAAGTGTTAACACTTTTGCATAATTTGTATCGTTGGTGTTACTTATAGCCGACATCTGAACGAGAGCAATACTTTGTCCAATTAACCGCAGGCCTTCAGTAACCTGTGCTCCGGAGTGGTAAACCCCTAAAGCACCTAGACCAGACAGATTTTTAATGAAGTAAAACCCTAATCGTTTGTTTAACAAATGGGTAATGCTTGAAAGTTGTGTCATTATACCGTATGAAAGCAATTCTTTTAGAGAGCTTGATACTTTCTCACTTTCAGAAATAGCCAGTTTTATAACAATTAAGCCTCCTATAATGGCTGGAAATGAATAAGATACATATAATGCAAAAACAAAGGCGCGTTCGTCATAAATTTCAAGCAAGAAGATATTCATGGCCATAACTGCGATCATCAACACAAATTGCAGCGTAAAAAGAAGATTAAATGCTTTTAATTTTTCTTTACCCAACAGTATGTTAAGTGCAAAGCCATTGAGACTACTCAATAAAACAAGAATCAAAATATGAATCGCATATCCTTCAGGCACAACTGTATGTAAGATCTTAGGACTTAGATTAAGAAACAAAAACAGAATAGAAGTAATGAATAAAACCAACACCAACCAAGTAGCGGACAATTTCAAAAGGCTGAATATTTTGCGCCTGGAGCTATAAAAAACAAGTGCGTTGCCAACCATATCTGCGAGGAGCAAAATCAATGAAATGTCCAACAAGATTAAGCCTGAAAGACCCCATGATTCTTTGTCCATATAATTGGTAGCCATCCATAGCAGGAAAAGATTTGCAAATGCATGCAAAATTCTGGTAGCTGATGTTCCAAGTATTTTTTTAAACATCACCTGCGTTTTAGTTTTTGTAACAATTGATGTCTTAATCCATAAATCGAAAACGTAAATCTTTTGCCATCGATGACGGTTATTGATGAGGTTCGATTGATGGTATGAAGTCCTTTCGGGTATTTTCCATTAATGACTGGTTCAATCCTGTCGACAACTTTATCCATGAAAGTAGTTGGACTTAAGGATGTTATCTCACAAACATTAACAGCTCTGCCATAATGTGATGAACAATCCTGTGATGGTCGGAAAAGTTTTCCATTTTCAAAATAGGGTGTTCCGGCATTTCGGGCAGATCTAATATCCGTTTTTATTGGATTATTATTATGGGGCAAATAGTTGCCAAAGGGTTCGTTTGAATAAAACGCATATAAATGAACACTTGGCATCGATTTAGTTGTAAAAAACAACCACCATTTGTCCTCGAAACTAAAAATGACCGGATCTATTGCCTGATAGCCATCAAGGATATTTTTAACAAATACCAGTTTCATATCAGCTGAATCGAAACGGTACAATTTGATTGCATTAGATTCGTAACACTCAGGAATACAATAGATTTCACCATTTTGCTTTAATACAAAAGGAAAAGAAAAATGCTTTTCCTCATTGAGCAAAGAATGTGGCTTTTTAAAACCTTCAGAACTTTTAAAGGCTACTAAACTACCTTTTCCAATTTGATAATCAAAGTGCTCTGTAAAAAGATACGTCTCAGCCTTGTAATCAAAAACAAATGGATCGGCAAGGTAAGCAGCTTTTTCCTTTCTTTCTAACCAATTCAATTTCTGCTCATTAGATTGGAAAAATGACTTGTTGCTTTCCAAGAATGCAATATGCCAATCTTCCTGAATAAACAAAAAATTCAAATGAAAAGCTAAACGCCGGTAAAGCGATAAAAATAGAAAACCAAACATTTTTAAATTGCCTGGAGGTGTGTAAATCCTGGCTTTGGAAGTCGATACTAATGCTTGAAAATCAGGTTGGTTCAGTTGCCTGCAAATAAGTGAAGGCATCATACAACTTTCAAAATACAATTGATCAAGGTGTGATTTGTATGAGTGGTTGATAACAGGCAACCAAATTTTTTTAAGAATATAACCTTTATCCAACTCTTCTGTAAGTCGCTGAAGTATAATTCCATTCTGTGGTTTATTATGAATAAACTCCCAAAATCCGGGTGGACTGCCACGATATTCTTGTTCGTCATCATGATGAAATGACCAAACCCCGAATTTAGCAGCATTTAAAATATCTCCTCTCAGTATATTAAACCCAAACCGTAACAAAAAATCAAGTTTGTACGATTTAACATCGTCAACATCACGCTCGTTGAAGTAGCTTGCAACACTTTTCTTTAAAGGCATAACCTTTAGAGTTGCGGCGTTTTCAATGATGTGAGAAATATCAACTAACTTTTTAGATTTTGGCCTGAAAATGAAGCGATTCCAAATTCGAAATATGAACCGGTCGTAAGGGTAGTCTTTTATAAATTGGAAAAATGTTTTTTTAACTTGTACCTCTATGTTAAGAACCACTACTTCAAGCTGATGTCCCTCTTTTAGCAAAAGTTGTATTGTTTCTGCCTGCCATGTCTCCACTATTGGACTGTTCAATAACAGACCAAATTTAAAGGCTTGGTTTATTTCTGGGTTGCTATATGTTAATTCAAACCTCTTTAACATGACTCACTTCTCAGCTTTTGTTACTTTTGCCGCTGTAATATGGTATTGATGTGTTGATACGTTGAAACCTCAACACGCAAATATCCAACATTTTTTTGAACATTACTTTTTGATCTTTATTATAAGCTGCTTAGTATATGCCTGGTCTTTTATTTTCTGTAAATATTAACCGGTCTGATCTGCAACATGCGATATCGTTCCTGAATTTTCCCGGATTCAGTATCAAGTCTCACTCTAACGTCGAAAACAGACATTTTGTTGCAGAATATACCTACAAAGGATATCCTATTCAAAGTTGGAAGCGCGATCATAAGTTGGTATATTTTGAAGGCATGATATACCCAAAAGTTGATGACACTTTTTCTGATGAGCTTTTAAATTTCTTTACATCTTCAGGATTTTCACATGAGGCTATTAGCAAATGGGTTGCAAAACAAGATGGAGAATTTGTTATATTATTGGTTGATAATAATTTACAACAAGCTCTTTTTATTAATGATCGCTTTGGTAGATTACCGGTTTACCTTCTAAAGGAAGGTCGAAAACTTGCTTTAAGCAGAGAAATTTCTTTTGTACATCGTTTAAGAACATTTGACAACTCTGACATTATCGGTCAGGCTCAAACTTTATTGTTTGGTTTCACACTTGGAAAGCGGACTCTTTGGGAGCGTGTTGAGCGTATTGAACCACATAGTCAAATCCAAATTGATCTGATAAATGGCCGAATCATGCAGAGATCATATTTCGGGATACCAGATCAAAAAACTGTAAATAGAACCTTGAATCCTATTCCCGCGTTAAAAAGTAAATTTGATCTTGCGTTGCAAAACCGATTATCAGTGCTTGATAAACCCGCTGTTTCTTTAAGCGGAGGATTAGACTCGAGATTAATTGCAGCTTCTTTATCATCTCAAAATCAAATTATTCCATATCTGACATACAGCGATTTTGACCAATCAGCTTCGAAAGATTTAATTAGTGCCGCCAAAGTAATTCAGCTACTTGGTATCGAAAAGCAGTATCAGGTTATTGATCTGCCTCAGGTTTCTTATGTGGGTATAAATTATATTCTAAGGATTAAACAAGGGTTGAATGGAGCAGATATGGCTTTTATTTTACCTTTCTTAAATCACTTTAAAAAGAATGGTTACACTATGATTACTGGAGATGGAGGCGATAAAACCATCGATGACCTCCGTCCAATGTTTCCTCTTATTTCAATGCATCATTTGGTTAATTATCTTTTACGAAAACATAGTCAAATCAGTATAAAGGAAGCATCTGAAATCTTTTCTCTTAAACCTGGTGAATTGTATCAATCAATTATAGATCAATTAAATGATTATAATGTTGAGTCGCTCGAAAATAAGTATATCTACTTCATGATAAGGGAAAGAGCTATGAACTGGCTTTTTGAAGGCGAAGACCGCAACAGATATTTTATCTGGACAACAACACCTTATTATAATAATGAATTTTTTGATCTTGCCATGCATTTGCCCATGAAAGAAAAGGCTTATGGCAAAACCTTCCGAAAATTGTTTGCAAATTATCCCGGTAATCTTGAAACGATTGTCAACCCAAACTGGAATGCCTCGTTAATCCAAATACACAAAATACAACAATTATTTCTGCGACAAAAGATACGGTTTCTCATTCCAAATCGCATGCTAAACTTTAGTTCCAAAAATGCACAACGTATTGATATAAAAAGTTTTATGAGAGATATTGGTATGAATGCTGAAGATTTGAAATTTACTGACTCTAAATGGACCGAGCAATTAAAAAGTCTAAACGTACCTAAAAGTAGTTGGTATCGTTTACTGACTGTTTTGTCAACTTCATAGATGAGTTGATTATTGCTGTATTTTCCTATCATATACTTATAAATTTGTGATTTTCAGGCGATTTATTGCAGCTAAATACGTACTTTTGGAACCTTCATGCTTGATAGATAAATTTAAATATTGAGATATAACATATTATATATCATACGATTAACCATTCATAATTTTTAGTTCATGAAAAAAATTATTCTTTTTCTTTTACTGGCAGTCATGAGTCTTTCGATTTCTGCCACTGAGATTGTTTCAAACTACCGTTTTGATAACATTAAGTTATCTAAAAGTAGTGTTTTTGATATCATAGGGTTTGAGGAAACCATGCAAACAAATAGGGCAGGGGAGCCGTTGTTACCCTATCGCCAGATTAGTTTACTTTTACCTCCTGGTGAAACTGCAGTTTCGATCGAAGTAATACGGGAAGGAAAAACCTTGGTACCGGGCACATTTAACCTTATGCCTGCTCAAAACTCAAAGCCGCTTTCAGAGAAAAAGCAACTTCCTTTTCAAAAAAATGAATGGGTTTATAACTGCTCAGAACCTTATCCAGCCAGCCCTCATGGCGAACTTTCAACTCAATTTTTAAATGGTTTTGGCTTTGCTTTTTCCAGTATTACTCCGGTTGAATATATTCCATCTGAAGGTAAGTTGTTTTATTACAGTAAGATAACCGTCATTGTTCATACTGCTCCATCTGAAAAAAGTCAGATTGCATTGAATATGTTAAAAACTTCAGCTGAAGTTTTAAGCACTGTGGAACGATTGGCTCAAAACGATGAAATGCTTCTTTTATACCCTGAAATCAAACGTTCTGCCGGCGATTATGAACTGCTCATTATCACCCCACAAAGCTTTGTCAACGGATTTGATCCACTTGTGGCAATGTATCTGGCAAAAGGTGACAGAAGTCAGGTTATAACTACTGAGTTTATTAATGCAAATAGCTCTGGGGCCGATCTTCAAGCTAAAATTCGAAATTTTATTATTCAAAATTACCAGGAGCACCAGATCGAAACTGTTATTCTTGGGGGCGATGTTGAATATGTTCCTTATCGCGGATTTTATTGTTATGTCCAGTCTGGAAGCGGATATACCGACAACGGAATTCCTGCAGATCTTTATTATGCTGGCCTCGACGGAAACTGGAATACCGATGGTGATGCTAAATGGGGCGAACCAGGGGAGGATGATCTTCTTCCTGAAGTAGGAATTGGTCGTCTTCCTTTTAGCAATGCCTCTGAACAAGCGAATTTGATAAATAAAAGTATTAAATATCAGACGCAACCTGTTCTGGGTGAGTTCACTAAACCACTACTTGTTGGCGAGCATCTTTATGACAGTCCTTTAACATATGGAAGTGATTATCTTGAGTTACTTGTTGGTCCCAGAAGTGATAATGGTTACACAACCAACGGAATACCTCCTTTATATACCATTCAGAAAATGTATGATGAAGTCGCTAACTGGTCGGCTTCGGATCTTAGAAATGCAATAAATCAAGGGAAACAATTCGTGCATCACGTAGGCCATGCAAGTCAGACGTATGTAGCAAAAATGAGTAACTCTGATATCACGAATGCAAACTTTGCTCAAACAAATGGAGTTATTCGCAATTATTCTATCTTCCATACACATGGTTGTGATTGTGGTTCATATGATTACAATGATTGTATCCTTGAGCGAATGGTCAACATTGAGAATTTCGCCGCTGCTGTTATCGGAAACTCTCGTTACGGATGGTTTAATGAAGGTCAAACCGAAGGTCCGGCTGCACATCTTCACAGGGAAATGACTGACGCGATCTTTACCGATAAAATTTCAGCTTTAGGGCCTGCATTAAAAGAATCAAAAATTATGACAGCTCCCTGGGTAACAGCTCCAGGTCAATGGGAAGAAGGTGCTTTGCGCTGGAATTTCTACGACCTGAATATTCTTGGTGACCCAGCAATGCATGTTTGGTCGGCTGAACCCATGCAAACTCAGGTGAATTATTCAGCTGAGCTAGTGCTTGGTTCAACTTCTACCTCTGCCACTGTTTCAGTGAATGGCTTTGCTTTGCCAAATGCAGTTTGTAGTATTTTATTCGAAGGAGAATTGATTTCCCGAGCCTTAACAAATAATAGCGGAGTTGCCGAACTTGTTTTTGATATTCCGGTAACTGAGATTGGAACAGCACAACTCATTGTCTCAGGAAATAATTGCCTGACACAAAGTTTGCCGATAACCTTTATTCCGGCTTCCGGGCCTTATGTGGTTTATTGTCATCATTTGCTATCTGATTTAACAGGTGGTAATGGTAACAACCTCCCTGATTATAATGAAACTGTTCAATTACAGGTGGCAATGCGTAATGTCGGACTGGAACTTGCTTCAGATTTAAGCATATCAATGAGTACAGATAGCCCTTGGGTCACATTTTTAGATAATAACTTTAATATTACTCAATTGCCAGCCGGTGATACAGTTACAGTTGAAAATGCAATCGGCATGACTATTGCACATGGCATTCCAAATCAACAAATGGTTTCATTTAATGTTGTGACAACTAATGGAACAACTAGCTGGAACAGCAGCTTTTCTATTAATGTACTCGCACCTGAACTTCTTATCGGCAATTATGAAATAGTTGATGCAACAGGCAATAACAATGGACTTCTTGATGCAGGAGAAACCGCTCAGCTTATTATTCAATTGAGCAATAATGGAAGCAGTGACGCTGGAATTATTTCGGCTGTTTTAAACAATTTAAGCTCATGGATTACAGTCGATAATCAAAGTATAGAACTTAATTCATTAGCTGCCGGACAATTGACAGAGCTTATATATACCTTGCATGTTGATCCCGCTACACCAACCGGTACGGTTGCAGGACTCCAACTTGATGTGCTAGATGGTGATTATTCGGTAAGTACAGACTTGTTATTCTCGGTTGGCTTGCGTATTGAAGACTTTGAGAGTGGTGATTTTGATAGTTATGAATGGCATCATTCAGGCAATGCCAATTGGACAATTTCCATGACAAACCCTTACGAAGGGAACTATGCAAGCCGCTCAGGTATGATTTCTGATAGTCAACAGTCTGATTTGTGGCTTAGCCTGATTGTTATGGGCAATGACAATATTAAGTTTGCCAGAAAAGTTTCTTCAGAAGCTGGCTATGATTATTTGTCATTTTATATTGATGACAGCGAAATTGATAAATGGGCAGGTGAAATTGGATGGGAAGAAGTGAGTTATCCAATTAATGAAGGAAGTCATATGCTCAAGTGGTCATACAAAAAAGACATAACTGTTGCCTCTGGCAGCGACTGTGCCTGGGTTGATAAAATTACTTTTCCTGGAACTACTACGATCATCGATCTGGAAGAGAAATTAAGTGGCATTAACTTTAGCATTTGGCCAAATCCGAATAGAGGTCAATTTGTTGTTGCTACTAACAGCAAGAATGCAGTTAAGCTAAAGATATTTAATAGCATTGGAAAGGTCGTGTTAGAGCATAATAACATATTAAATAATACATCTTTGGATGCTTCGATGCTAAATGCCGGGATTTATATCGTTGAAATTTCCAATGGTGAAAAACATTACAGAAATAAGATGATTATTCAATAGTTGTTGGATTCTAATCCAAACCTAGATAAAAGTTCTTTAAAAGTTGATTATAAGCCGGAGTAAAACTTCCATCCATATTTCTGATGGTGAGTGATTGAACTTCCGGCTTATTTTTTTTTGTGAAACAGAACTCAAGGATGACGCGATTAACCTGCCGATCTTCAACAGGGATAAGATTAATCTGGCGAGAAAGATAAAGGTGGTTATCAAAACAGATATTCTGGAATGAATTCAGAGAATCATAGGGGATGATAACAGCAAAAATGCCTTCGTTATGCAAAATACCAACAGCAACCTCAATAAGTTCGGCATGTGTGAGCGTGTCGGTATGGCGGGCCAGGTTACGTCGTTCATGCTGTGTCTTAAACGCGGATGTAAAGAATGGTGGGTTACTAAGTATTAAGTTATATTTTATATTTCTTGAGCTAAATAACCTTATATCAGCTATTGAAGCTGAAAGACGTTTCCTCCATTGAGATGTGGTAAAATTGAAATTTGCCTGGTTAACTGAAGCCTGATCAATATCAATTCCCTCAATGATGCAATCAGGGCAGCGCTGGGCAATCATCATACATAAAATACCAGAACCTGTTCCAACATCCAAAACATAACCTGACAAAGGTATTTGCACGAAAGCCCCAAGTAAAATAGCATCAGTTCCAATTTTCATGGTGGCTTCGTGATGCATCATGCTGAAGTGCCGAAAATGAAATGGCCTGTTTTCAGACATATTTTATCCGTTCACGTACAAATCTATCAACCCTTCGGGTGCTTTGATATACATTGTCTTACTTCTCCTGTCGAGGCGTGTAATAACCTCTTCCTGAATTGGTATAAGTACTTCTTTACTATTCACAAAAACTTGAATGAGAGCCTGACTAGGATATTCCAAAACCTGCTCAATTTTTCCTAACAATCCAAATGATTCGTCGATTATTTTAAAACCCGGAATCTCATGAAAATAGAACTTATTACCACTTAGTTTTGGCAATAAATCCAGTGGTAAAAAAATTTCCATTCCAGCCATTTCAGTTGCCTGAGCAATCGTATCCACATCTTGCAACTTTATATATGCCTTGTTGCTGTGTAAGCTTATCTTCTGAATGAAAAATGGGATCAGATTTTTGTGTATTTCAAGCAAAATAAAAGCAACACCCCGATATGCAGCAGGGTCATCAGCATCAATCCGTATACTGATTTCGCCTTTGATTCCATGTGTTTTAATTACTTTTCCGAAATAAAAACAATCTTCTTTTTGCATATTTTTCTACTTGTAACAATTAACCTGCAAAAATAACAGAATGTGTTTATTCTGCAGGATATAATTTCTTAAATCAGGTGTCAATGTTCAAATGAACTATTTGATAAAATGAAAAAAGCCGGCAATAACCGGCTTTTGAATGTTATGACGCAAATATTATGCTTCTGTTTCTGTCTCAGGTGCTTCAGCAGCAACTTCTTCAATTTCAAGCTTAAGGGCTACAGCCATTTTTTTAGCAACTTCGGCTGCTTTAGCTTCCTTTACTTTTGCTTCAGCTTCCAATGCTTTTTTACGATCGTTGCGTTCAGAGTCTGTAAGACCTTTCTTTTTCGACTCTATTTTTGCAAGTTTTTCATTGAGCCAAGTCTGGAATTTCACTTCCGCTTGTTCCAATGTTAAAGCACCTTTCTGAACACCTTTTAAAAGATGTAGTTTAAACAGCACTCCTTTGTAAGAAAGGATAGCACGTACTGTATCAGTAGGCTGGGCTCCGTTTTGAAGCCATTTCACTGCTTTGTCGAGATCAATATTGATCTCTGCAGGGTTTGTAATTGGGTTGTAGGTGCCAATCTTCTCGATAAATCTTCCGTCTCGTGGTGCACGACCATCCGCAATTACAATATGATAAAAAGGTTTTCCTTTTTTACCATGACGTTGTAATCTCATTTTTGCTGGCATAATTGCTTAATTTTTAATGCTTAATATGTTAAAATGGACTGCAAATTTCGTGTTTTTTTTTGTACTGACAAGGCTTGTCAGCGTTTTTCTGTTTTAAAATTAATTTTTTTAAATGTTTTGGATGTAATTTCAATTCATTTACGCTTTAAATACCTGTAAATCAATTTTATATACTTTAATAAATAATTTGACCAAAAAAGAAAAAACGCGTATTTACATTTGATAATGTTCGGTTTCTGGCAGTTTCAAATCGTTTTTATTGCAATAATCGGTTAAAAGATGCAAACATTGTTCGGCCTCAGCTCTTGTTCGGTTGGTTTGAAGGGTCCATATATCCTTGAGTTTATGTCTCAATTCATAGTCATTTCGTATGAATTTATGAGCTTCGTCAGCCTGAAAAAGGGAATTAAGCAGCGATCCCAGCTCAGAATCTTGATCATTTATTAATGCAATTCCCTGCGCTGTCCCAATTTCGTTGGATGGCAAAAGCAATTGTTCGAGTAAAGATTGGAGTATTTTCTTAACCATAGTGATTTATTTGTGCTTTTCGATCTTAATTGACTTTTCAATTTAATTGATAAATGATTGAAATATAGTGAAATACATCACGTTTATTGTTTTTTATTTTTATTCATTCTAATTTAAAACAATTTGCTAATTTTACGCAGCGATTCGGAGGACATACCTTCGACAAAATTATTCAAAATAACATTGCAGGAAGTGAATTCGTGCCAAACTGTCGAGAAGCGAATGAGGCAGTGCAACTAAGCGAAGCATTATGATTGAAGGTAAAAAGGATACTTTTGAAACAGTAAAAAAAATTTTTACAGACTATCTTGAACAAAGAGGTCATCGTAAAACACCGGAACGTTACACAATTCTGAAAGAGATTTATGCAACTGAAGGGCATTTTGATATTGAAACTCTCTATATCAGAATGAAAAATAACAAGTACCGTGTGAGCAGGGCTACTTTGTACAATACAATTGAACTCCTGCTAGATTGCTCATTGGTTACAAAGCATCAGTTTGGTAACAATTGTGCTCAGTTTGAACGTTCTTTCAAGTTTAAACAGCACGATCATTTTGTAAGTATAGACGACGGTACCGTATTGGAATTTTGTGATCCCCGTGTACAGGAGATTCAGAAATCTGTTGAGGAGCTGTTAGGTGTTGAAGTAACACATCATGCACTAACATTTTATGGCCGTATAAAAAATCAGGAGATTGATCCTGAGCAGGTTGTGTCGTAAAAGAGCGTTTTTTTAGCATAAATTCGATTCCTGCATTGAAAATCATTTCTTTCGATTAAATTTGCAAGCCGAAGTGCATGCAGCTATTGTGCTGCGTATATGTGTCATTTAATCTCGCGTGTTATGAATGTGGATGTATTATTAGGCCTTCAATGGGGTGATGAAGGCAAAGGAAAGATTGTGGATGTCCTTACCCCTCATTACGACCTTGTAGCAAGGTTTCAGGGAGGCCCAAATGCTGGCCACACCATTGAGTTTGAAGGAAAGAAATTCGTTCTTCATACCATTCCCTCCGGAATATTCAATCCAGATGCAATCAACCTTATTGGCAATGGTGTTATCATTGATCCTGTTATTCTTCAGAGGGAGATGGTTAAATTGCGCCAAAGTGGAACCGAGATTGGAGCTAATCTTTTTGTAAGCCGCAAAGCACACCTCATTTTACCATCTCACCGATTGCTCGATGCAGCATCTGAAAAGGCAAAAGGGGAATCAAAAATTGGATCTACTTTAAAAGGTATCGGACCAACTTATACAGATAAAATAAGTAGAAATGGTTTAAGAGTAGGGGATATTTCCTCAGCATCATTTTTTGAAAAGTACACCGAATTGAAAGAAAGACATCTTCAGTTGGTTGCGTTGCATAACTTTGATTTTAGTGAATATCTTATTGACGGCCTCCGTTTCGATGCATATGAGGAGCAATGGATGGGTGCAGTGAAGTTACTTAATGATATGCAACTTGTTGATAGTGAGTATTTCATTAACGACATGGCCCGAAAAGGCAAGAGAATATTAGCTGAAGGTGCTCAGGGAACACTCCTTGACGTTGATTTTGGAAGTTATCCTTTTGTTACTTCATCCAATACTACCATTGCAGGTGTTTGTTCAGGACTAGGTATAGCTCCTAACAAAATTGGGAAAGTAATTGGCATTTTCAAAGCTTACTGCACCCGTGTTGGTAGCGGTCCATTTCCAACAGAATTGTTTGACACAACAGGTGAAATGCTGCGAAGCAAAGGCAACGAATTTGGGTCTACAACCGGAAGAGCAAGAAGATGTGGATGGCTCGATATGCCAGCGCTTCAATACGCCATAATGCTAAATGGTGTCACTGAACTCATTATGATGAAAGCTGATGTTATGGAAGAATTGCCAACAATAAAAGTGGCTACAGCATATAATGTCAACAATCAGGTGATTGACCACATTCCATTTGAAGGCTGTACGCAACAGTTAGATCCTGTTTATGAAGAACTTCAAGGCTGGATGAAACCTCTGACGCATGTTGCTCAACATGAGGATGTTCCTAAGGCTTTTGAAGAGTACATCCAATATATTGAACGAAAAACAAATGTACCTGTTTCTGTTGTTTCAACTGGTCCTGACCGTAGCCAGACATGGTATCGGAAGGCTTAATGAGTTTTTTCGATCAATTTTGTTTCAATTTGTTTTGTACCATTTTTTATACTCATAATTTCAGAATCAAATTTTTGAAACCAAATAAAAAAGGCTGCTTTTAAGCAGCCTTTTTTATTTATCCAGCTAGAATCTTTTATTGATGAATCAGCTTGTGATGAACAGTTTTTATACCATCAGAAACCTGAATGAAATAAATCCCATTACTGAAATGATCTACAGAAAGTTGTTTTAAATGTGTATCAGAGATTGTAAAGTCTTCAGAATAAACAACTTTTCCGGTAATATCAGTAACCATAAGCGTAAGATCATCATTAGCAAATCCTTTTATTTCGATCGTGCACATGCGTGTAGCAGGATTAGGATAGATGCGAACCATCGAAGTTTCTTGCTCATTAAGTCCAATTGTGCTTTTCACTTCAACTGCTTTTGATGTTGACCATTCACTCATGCCACATATATTAGTTGCCTGAACTTTTAATTCAGCCTGACCTCTGAAATCAACATTCCATGTAACAACAGCCTCAGTGCCATTTACTTCAACATTGCCAGCATTTTCCGGACTTAAACTAACTGTTAAACTTTCTTCATTGGAAACAGCCTGTATGGTATAAACACTTGTGAACCCATCATTAAAATCAACTGTGTCTGCGCCTATGGGGGCTGTAGGTTGAACAGGCTGGGTTAGTACATGAATCCACATATGTGCGTCAAGTGATGTAGCACAATTAGCGTCAGAAATTTGAATAGCTATTAATTCAGTGCTACTTTCCGGAGACATGGTCATTACAAACGGACTTACTTCAATTGTTACAGCTGGCATCGGTTCTGCCATGCTCAATAACCATGGAGCTTGTCCTGTCAGGTTAAGTTCAAATGATGCTTCAGCTCCCTGGCAAATAGTTTGATCTGCACTCATCTGAACTGTAGGCAAGGCATTAATTGTAAGCAAAATGCTGTCGGTTGCTGCCATACACTCTCCCTGACTTGATGCCATAAGGTAAAGTGTGATAGCTCCAAGACTTTCATCCTGTGTTGAAGGTTGATAAGTTGTAACAAGGGAAGCTGGATCTGTGAAGGTTCCACTTCCATTGCTTGTCCATGAAAGCAAACCATAATTCGTTGCTAAAGCATTATCAATAAGAATGTTATTACCTCCGGCACAAACCCATCTGTTTTCTCCAAGCTCAACAACAGGCTCAGGATAAATAGTTAAGGTTTGGAATGATGATGTTGAAGAGCACCCTGTCATAGCAGATGCTGTTAGTGTGAGTTCAACAGTTCCGGTTGTAACATCGTTAATACCAGGTGTGTAAACAGGATGTAAAAGTGTAGCATCATCAAATGTTCCATCACCAGAACTAACCCAGGCTAGATTAGTATAATTTTCAGCACTAGCATCTACTATTGCATACGTCTCAGAAGGGCAAATAATTTGCCCTAAGCCTGCATAAGCCGTTGCAGCCGGGTTGAAACTAAGCGTACAAATATCTGAAACAACCGTTGTACCGGTGGCTGTAATTGTTAGGAGTACATTGCCTGCGAGGTAATCAGCTTCGCTTGGAGTGTATATTGGATTAGCAATACCAGTGTTGCTGAAGGTTCCTGTTCCGGAAGTTGTCCAAAGTAAGGAAGTGTAATTTGAAACAGTTGCGTTTAACTGTGCTGTATTACCTTCACAAATAGCCATGTCGTTTCCAGCCCAAGCGCTTGTTGTTGCCATTGCAGGGAAAACAACATCATCAATCCAAGCACAATCACTTCCTGAAACTACCGTATTATCTTTTATATATTCCCATTTAAATGTCTTTAAGCCTGCTCCAACTGGGTAGCTTGCTTTAGTCCAGCTTACAGTGCCTGACCATTCCCCCATTTTAGTAGTTCCGATATAAAATCGTAAAAAGTCATAACTGCTTTCAGAAGAAACCTTGTAATAAAATGAAATAGAATCAGATGTTCCTACTTCATATTGAAGCACTAATTGTGAACTTTGACTATTACCAATAGCTCCAGACTTTGCTGAATAGACACCTGCAAAAGGTTCAACATTAGTAATTTGCCAAGGCTGATTACCACCATTTGTCCAGGGGAAAGCACTAAAATTACCTGTTTCAAAATCTTCTAAAACTAGACCGATTTTAGCAGAGAATTCTTTCGAGTCGGAATAAGCACCGGCACTTAAGCTATAGGTAAAGTTAGCCAGACTGCCTACCGGAGCACCACCACTTACAACAGCTGTATATGTCGCAGCAACTGTTTCTCCAGCATTAATCTGAGCAAAAGGAGTACTTCCGTTGGTAATTGTGATAAAGGGACTATTGATAACTAAAAGCCCTGTACCAAAAAATGCAGCGCTCTGACCATTGTTAACAGCCGTGAATGTCATTTCAACAGTTTCACCAGGATCGAGACGACCATTTCCGTTTCCTTGAGGATCGCTGATACTAAATGATCCAATGGAGAAATCAGGAGCATAAGCAGGAATTGAGAACTGACTTGTCCATTCATTACTACCACTATATACTGTTAGCTGAATTACCAGATTTTCATTATTTGGGACATTGTTAGCTACAATAAATTGTAAGGCTGCACTTGTTAAAACGATGGCCCCCGGATCAACATTTCCAACAGTGAAACTATTTGTTGTGAAGCTTAAATAAGGAGATGTTGAACTGGCAGTAACGGTTACATTTTGAGCAATTTCACTTCCAACATTTTTTACAGCAACATCCAGATTTATACTTTCGCCATATTCTGCCATGCCATTTCCATTTCCGGAAGCATCGTCAATCGTATAAGCACTGTAAATAATGTAAGGACCAGAAGGTGGGATACACTCGATAACGTTTTCGTAACGATAGTAGTTTTGAAGTGTAACAGTTACCCTTACAGAAACACCTGGCAGCTGCATAGCAATTGGAATAATAGTTGGGCCATTTCCTGCGATGCCAAAGCCTATGATCTCATCATTTACTGTCAGAGCAATCATAGCTCCCTCATTTGCTGTAACTTCGAATGTCTCCATGCCACTAAGCAAAATTGGCATATGATTGACTGCCAGTTGTTGAGGTACTTCAGAATAAACAGTCATGAATGCATCACCATGATGATGAAAGAGGTTGTAAGTAATATTTTTATGTTCTGGATTGTAGGGCCAGTTTGATTGCTGTAGAAAATATTTTCCAGCTGTGTTGGCAAATGCTGGCAATATACCTCTAGGTGCAGGGTTTGAGCCAAATGCAGGCATAAATTGTGGCCACATATTGTCGAATGCACCCCAAACGAATACGTCATTTACGAATGAATAAGAAACTTCCGTTGCGGCAAGAAGACCAAGAGCACCATGTGCATGACGGTGGAATTTCTCTGTAAAACACTCACTTGAATGATTGAATTTTCCAGTTAAACAGTTGATTGATAACACAAATGTAAGGTCTTCATTTGTTAAACCGGGTAGATGGGTTGTTGTATAATCCGGCTCACCCCAGCCACCTTCAAAACCATGATCGCGGTGTTGCAACATAAATGCACCGTTGTTTATACTCGCATTAACACGGGTTGCATTTCCTCCCCAATCAGTGAGGTGAGCAGTATTAGCAGGAATGTAGTTTAAACCGTTGGGGCCAAAATAGTTAACAACGGTAGCGGTATTAGCATTTGATGACCATGCTCCTCCTGGTGTTCCGGAATAAATAGCATTTTCTCTTACTGGGTTTTTGCCAAGACTATGCTGCCAGAAACCATTGACAGTTTCAGAACAAATCTGAAACCAACGTTCTGTTTGCCAACCCATTGCAGTAATTGGATGATCATAGAAATCAGCAGAAGTAGGAGGTGTACGTTCATAATCGAGAAACTTCCCGATCATATGTTCCAACTCAGCAGCATTACGTGCTGTGATACGTGCAAAAGAAATATCTGGTAGTTTGTCACCTGTAACATCGGAAAACGGGTTATCAGAAATATAGGGATTATAGCCTCCGGGGTGGTCATTTAGCGTATGCGAAATGATACCATCAGCTGCATTCGTGCTATAGTCTCCTAGTAGAAGAATTGCTGCCGGAGCAGGGTTCCAGTTATTGTATGCATTATTTACATAGGCTTCCATTGCTGCAACAGTGTTGCCGCCAACTTCAGTAATAGTAACAATTTTCGTATTGATTCCCTGATGCTGACGAAATACACGGATCGTATCTGCCCATTGAGCAAATGCAGCTCCAGTTGGGATGATGATAAGGTATTCACAACCTTCATCCTTGCTATCAGCTATTTTGCGGGCACGAGCTGAATAATCAACTTGTGGTAAAACGCTATTGTTCAATATGTTGTCATTTAAAATGTTATCCCACCAGGGATTTCTTAAACGATCTTCTCCGAATGAACCATCACCACCTTCGAAAACAACTTCAGCCTCAATATCGTAATAAACAATTAGTTCTTTCGTGACAGGATTGTATTGAAAAGGAGTAATACCAAGCATAACTGTTTCAACTCCTCTTATTATTGTTACTTCTTTTGAAAGTTGGAATGGCTCAGCTGGAAAGAATCCATCTTTGGAATAAATAGCTTCATTCTTAATATATTCTGACGGTCTGTCATCATTACTTAATGGAATTGATGCAGCTGGAAGAAGGTCAATATTTGAAATGATTTCTTTCTTGACATTCAATATTCTCAGCGTTGCTTTGGCTCCGTTAGGCTTAGCAATTAAACGACTGTTTGCAGGAAGGTTAGGGTCACCGGCATTTGCAGGCAAATAAATGCCGCCTAACTCAATATTTTTGCCTGAGTAACCATTGTCGCTAAAATCATCAATAGCTATAAATGGTAAAGCATGTGCGAAATGCAAGGCATTACTTTCAGATCGCAAAATTGTGAAACCCTCACTTGAGGCTCGGGTATCAAATTTATATTCAGCACGTTGTGCCATTAACTGACCACTTACAAAAACAGTAAGAAGTAGCAATAAGGATAAATTGAGGAAAACTTTTTTCATTGATAATAGTTTTGATTCAATAAAAATTTCAAATAACAGGGACAAATGTAAGAATCTCGTTTGAAAGCAGCCTGGTAATGAATTGGAAATCATCTATTTTAGTTTTATTTTAAATCATTCTAAATCATAAATCATTCTATATGAGCAATATACAAAAATTCGCTTAAATTTTCGAAATAATTAATTGCAACAAAATAAACTATTGTGCGAAAGGCACTTGTTGATGATAATAAGAGAATTATTGATGTTAAAAAAATAGTATAAAAATGTGAACTGCTTTTCATTTTATAAAATTGGAATATGTAGTAAAAATATGTTTTTATTTAGCGAAATTCTTAATATTAATGCACCTAAAGAGACCGGTTTTAGGTCCAAGCCCAGCACTTAATAGGAATAATTATTATGTTTTTATATTTTCTAAGGCACTATCCCAGTTAGAGTAAATTAAGTGATTTAAAAATCTGGTTGGGAACTTCTACTCAACTAAATCATATGTATTTGTATAACAATGGTATACAATCACCATCTATTTAATGATCAGTTGTTTGATCATCAATTTTACAATATGGAAATAAGATCTTACTTTTGCATGAGTTAACTAACAATCATTTCATTACACGAATCCCGGACTTATGCGTTTAATTTTAATATTAATGGTCGTGGTTGCTTTTCAACTTACTTCCTGTAACCATGTTAAAAAATCTGATTCAGCATCAAACACCAAAGCAGACACACTTCCTTTAACAGCTTTTCAGGTGAACGGTGCAGAGCAATATATTCAGAGTATTCTTGAAAAAGGATTTATTGAGGAGGACGGCCATAAGTTGTATAATCCTACAATACTTAAGGAGTTTTACGAAAACAGAAACTATCAACCAGCTTGGACTGATTTTCATAATATTGAAGATGCCTTTTCATCGATTTATGCAATTTATGATGATGGACTTGAGCCACAAGACTATAAATACATTGAGCTTTATGAATACTATGATGGTTTTAAACTTTCTAAAGAGTTAGAAGCATCTAGTTATGCTCGTTTCGATGTGTTGCTTTCCGATGCACTTCTCACTTCTGCTGCACATTTGATTTCTGGAAAAATACATCCTCAATCTCTGAAAAGTCAATGGGAGATAGGTGTTGCAAATTATAAAGATACTTATGAGAATGTTGCTTCAATGCTCCAAAAGTCCATCGAAAACAAAAAGGTGTCTGTTGAATTTGAGAAAATAAAGCCATCTCATTACATGTACAATGGCTTAAAAAAAGCATTAAAAGAGTTTAGGGTTTATGAATCGAATGGCGGTTGGAATCAGATCCCGGAAGGGAATACAATAAAAGAGGGCGACCGTGATCCACGTGTAGTTGCTTTAAGAAGGAGGCTTCTGGCTTCAAATGAGATGGAGCCTTATACCCCTGCTGATTCGCTGGTTTATGATGCGAGATTGGTTGTTATTATGAAAATGGTCCAAAAAAAATATGGGATCGAAGTGGATGGAAATTTTGGTAAAGGAACGCTCGAGGCGTTAAATATTCCTGTAGAATATCGAATCGAACAAATCAAGGCCAATCTGGAACGCGGAAGATGGGTTTTACATAACCTTGAAAATAAGTACATTGCTGTTAACATACCTGGCTTTGAGCTTTATGTTATTGAAGATGGATTGGAAGTACTTACCTCTCCGGTGATGGTTGGACAATACCAAACTCAAACCCCAATATTTAAAGGTACCATGCAATACCTCGTTTTTAATCCAACCTGGACAGTACCGAGAAGTTTAAATGGAAAATACTTACAAAAACTGAAAACAGATTTAAGCTTTTTCGACAAAGAAAATATGGAGGTTGTTACTTACAGCGGTAAAATTGTCGATTTGGAAACAACAAACTGGAAAAAGTATACCAATGCAAATTTCCCATTTATGTTTCGACAGAAACCTGGAAAGAATAATTCACTTGGTGTTATAAAGTTTATGTTTCCAAATGAATATAGCATTTATCTTCACGATACACCTTCTAAAGGCTTGTTCTCCAGAGATATACGTGCTTTTAGTCATGGATGTATAAGGACAAAGGAAATATATTCTTTAGCCGAAGTGCTCCTTGAAGGTAATAACGAAGGTTGGACAACATCAAAAATCAAGAGTGAGATTGCAACCGGCGAAACAAAGACCGTCAATTTAAAAGAAAAAGTGCCAATTTTATTACTTTATTGGACCGCTGGAATAGGATTTAATCAGAATTTCTACTTCAAAACAGATATTTATAATCGTGATGATGCTTTGATTGATGCTCTAAATCAACCATTTGAGATACAATAAGGTAACTTTTCACATTTTTTAAGGTTTCTAGATGAGTAAAAAAAGTACTTTTGGTGCACATGCATATTAAGTACACCTCTTTTATTCTTGTTATACTTTTGTTGGCCTTCAAAGGTTTTACAGCTGAGCATCCTAAAACATCCTTCTCAATTAATGGAATCCCTTCAGATTTTGGCATGATCTTCATCAGCTCTTTGCCAAGCGATACGCTTACAATTCTTAAATCTGATTTCATTACCCAACTGACTTTTTACAGCTCCGATTCAACTGTTTTTTCTTTGAAGGAAAATATGTTAAAATGGGTTTCGCCTCAGACGCCAGGTATCTATGAAATTATCGTAAAGGCTGATTTGCAGACATATGTGTTAAAGCTTTTTGTAATGAAACCTTTAGATGAAATTAAAAAGAACTCACCCCATTTCATTGTAGGAGATTATCCTTCAAAGAGTTACAAGAATATGCGGCAATATGCTATTCCTGACGGAATGATTGAAGTGACCGAAACGAATCAGGATACGTATTTAAGTGAGCATTTTCAGGTGAAAGATTTTTTGACGAAACAACAATCGGGTTTTCCGAAATACGTAATAATTTCGCCCAAGCTCATTTATAAACTGGAACTAATAATCCAAAAGATGGAAGCAAATGGTGTTGAAGTTGAGAATCTGCATGTTATGAGCGGCTATCGGACACCACATTACAATGGAAGTATTGGGAATGGAAGAAATAGCAGGCATATCTATGGTGACGCAGCTGACATATTTCTTGACAACGACAACAATCAACAAATGGATGATGTCAATAAGGATGGCAAATTAACAATAGAAGATGCGAGGTCTCTTGGTGCGATTGCCGACCAAATTGATAATGATCCTAAACATTCATGGTTAAAAGGTGGAATTGGAGTTTACAATGGCAATGGGTCGCACGGCGTTTTTGTGCATATTGACACACGTGGAAACATCATTCGCTGGTAAAACAAGACTAGTTTCACTACCTTAAACTTATTCCAAATTCTTTTTCTGGCGTTTTGCTCTTTCGAAAGGCTTTTCAGGATCGAAAAGTAAACGGTAGGTAACATGAGTTTTGTAGATTTTGGCTTCAATCCCTTCAACAACTTTAATCATTGGTTCATTAAAGTCGCCTATCCAGTTCATTTGTAACTCCTTGTAAGGAAAATTCTTTTGCGTGGCAATATCTCTGAAATGTAATATCAAAGCACCATCAACACCTTTTCCCTGATGTTCGGGTATGATCCCAAATATCCTGCCGATGATACGGTCGCATTTATGTAAAACTTTTAGCCGTAACATCAGTCTAAGTTTATTGAATGCGTTTAAGTTACCATTGAAATCTTTTATAATTTGATTCAAATCCTGCATCATGATAAAAAAAGCGATAGGCTCACCTTTATAGTATCCAAAATGGGCCAGTCTTTTATCAAGAATTTGTTCCAATTGCTTTAACAACCCCATAGCATGAGCGTGAGTCAGGAGTTTTACCCCGGGTATAACACCCCACGCTTTGTTATAAATGATCATGAAATCCTCTGCGAATTTTTCCTTTTTGTTCCAATGGATCATTTCAAAACTGTAGTCAGGATTGGCTTTGATCCTTGCTGCTTTTTCATAAACTTTATCACTCAAACCACCTCCGCTCACCAACCGACGATACGTATACTGATTGAAATAGTTTTGGAAACCATAATTTTCGAACAAATCCTTGTAATAGGGGAAGTTATAGGGCATATTAAACACAGGCTCAGTATAACCGTCAACCAAAACTCCCCAGAAATTATCACGATCGCCAAAGTTTATCGAGCCATCCATCGCTTCCATTCCTCTTTGCTGTAACCAGTTTTTTGAAGCATTGAACAGTGAATTAGCAGCCTCTTGATCGTCAATACAGTCGAAGAACCCGCAGCCACCTGTTGGCTGATCATTGTTTTTTGCTGTATTTGGGTCAATAAACGCAGCAATTCTGCCAACAATTTTCTGCTGATCGTCTTTAAGCAGCCATCGGATAGCCTCACCTTTTCGTAACAATTTGTTGCCCTCTTTTCTGAAAAGTTTTGTAATATCCTGATCAAAAGGACGAATATAGTTCGGATCGCTCTTATATAAAGCAGATGGGAAAGAAAGCCACTGGTTTTCAGTAGGTTTATCCAATACTTCGATGAGGGTGAAATGTGTCATAGCTATTTTTTGAAACAACAAAACAACAAAAAAACTTTGAATTTATAACCCGGAGAGGGCTTTTTTGTAGGCAGAAATTGCACGATCACGGGCAAAACTGTGTTCAATAATTGGTTTGGGGTAACTAAATTCCTCCAATTCAGGAACCCATTTACGAACATAGGTTAAGTCTTTATCAAATTTCTTAATTTGTTCAGATGGATTAAAAACCCTAAAGTAAGGTGCTGCATCACAGCCTGTTCCTGCAGCCCATTGCCAGTTCCCAACATTAGATGACAATTCAAAATCAAGCAGTTTTGAAGCGAACCAGGCTTCTCCCCATCGCCAATCAATCAGCAAGTGTTTGGTGAGAAAACTAGCCACAACCATTCTAACCCTGTTGTGCATATTGCCCGTGGCAAGCAGTTCCCGCATTCCCGCATCAACAAGTGGATAGCCCGTTTTTCCATCGCACCATGCCTGAAATTCCTCAGGATTATTCTTCCATTCCAACGGATCGTATTTTGAGTAGAAATTATGTGTCACAGTTTTGGGAAAGTGATATAAAATTTGCATAAAAAACTCACGCCAGATCAACTCGTTGAGGTAGGTTTCGTTTGAATGAAGAGCAATACCAACAAGGTCACGTATGCTAATGGTTCCAAAACGGAGGTGAGGGCCTGCAAGGCTTGTGCCTGTCAATGCTGGAAAATTTCGGGTCTCATGATAGCTTTGCAAGCGTTTGTCATCTAGTTTTATTGGAGGAACGAAAACAGGGGAGGGCATCATGCCAATTTCTTCAAGATTGGGAAGCTCAAAATAATCTGAAAGCAAATTATCTAATAATGATTCAGAATGAAAGGGTTTCGTATGTTGTGGCAACAATTTCTCTTTCCACTTTCTTGAATATGGCGTAAATACGGTATAAGGTTTACCATCAGCTTTGAGAACCTCTGAAGGCTCAAAAATGACATGATCTTTAAAACTTTTAAAACCAATACCAGTTTTGTTTAGTAACGTTTTTATCAGGTTATCACGTTCAATGCCATAAGGCTCATAGTCACGATTAGCAAAAACGTTTGCAATTTGATAGTTTTCAGTCATTTGCTTGAAAACATCCTCTGGCTTTCCATGAAGAACCAATATACTTTTACCTTTTTGTTGAAGTTGAAGGTGAATTTGTGACAATTGTTCATGAATAAATTGAACACGCGCATCTGATTTTGAGTTGAGCTTATCAAGAATCTCAGAGTCGAAGATAAACACGGGTAAAACTGGTAAACCAGCATTTAATGCCTGCCATAGACCGTGATTATCAGAAAGTCGCAAATCACGCCGAAACCAAAAAATATTAATCATAGAATAACTTTTATATTAAACATAGTTTGGTTGTTAAAGTTTTTCGAAAGGATCATTAAAAATTACCAAGTACAGTATAAATACATCATAATAAATGATATAGATTATATAAGCAGCTTCTTAATCTTTATAAATCCATGCTTCAGGATATTGATCATGGAGTCTCTCCTTAGATTTCATTGCATCTTTCAGGTTGTTATGAGCATCGATGGCAACACGAAAACGTCCGTCTTTTTGAAGAATTGAAACTTGCTGTAGCCCTGACTTTTTATACCTTTTTACTGCCTCCTCAGCGTCAGATCGGGTATTAAAACTGCCATAAATAAGATAATACTTTGCTGTCTGTCCACTGATATTTAATTGCTGCGACGACTCCGACTCACTATTAGAGAGGTTGTTTCTCATAGCCTCCTTACAGCTAATCAGTTTCTCGGTTGGGTCAGGTCGTTGGCCAAACCAAACTGAAACATAGTTTTCACTCACTCCAACACCCATTGCAAGCCACTTTTTATCACTGTGTTGATTGCGTGAAAGCAGCATGTCAACGGCTTCGTATGCTGTTTTCCATAGGTAAAAGACACTGTCAACCTGTACAATGCCTTCCTCGTTGAATACCATTTCATAGCCCCTGTAAATATAGGGAGTAAGTTCCTTTGGCTTATCCCACATGCAGTTATTATTAACAACATATGAATTGAAGCAGCACGACTTCCATTTACCTTTATTCGACCAGCTATGGGCATTGCAAATACTGGTGTCTTGCTTATTTAACTGTAGGTCATATACATGTGTCTTGGCAACATAGGACAGCGATCGGGATAGAGCTATCGGTGGTAAATCGTTCTGAACCCGAAAGTTGTTAATTAATGCAGCCAATTGCAGCTCCTGATCGTCCAAACAAAAACTTTCAACCGAAGTAAGTTGCGACTGCAGGCTAGTTATTGAAATTATAAAAAATATGAGCAACAGAAATAGTTTTCGTTTCTTTTGCATAGTTCAGGTTTTGCAGCAAATGTATCAAAAAGAATCTTTCAGCCTTCAATATTCCGTCGGTTCTGATCAAGCAATTTATCATAAGCAACGATAATTCTCTGAATAATTGGATTGTCAGGCTTAAAAGTTGCCTGTTCGAAAATCTCACTAACAGGAAGTACTTTTGGTGATGTTCCTGTTAAAAATGCACCATCCATTGATCGAATTGATTCAACATCAATCGCTACTAAGTGAACTGGAATAAATAGCTTTTCGCATATTTCAATAATTTTATTGCGCGTTATTCCGGCCAAAACCAGGTTATCCGGTGCAGTGAAAACAGCTCCGTTTTGAATAAAGAATACATTTGACTTACTGCCTTCCGTAATTTTATTCTGATGAACAAGTAATAGTTCATAAGCATCCCGAAGTTTAAAAGCTTCAGCTATAGCATTTTTGTATTCTGGACGATGCATCTTTATTTGAGGCGTGTTGCGCTCCATTTCAAGTAAAGCAACTCTTACACCTGTTGTATATAGATGAGTTGCCGGATAAAAGACCGGGATAAACCATAAAGCAAGATAAAAAGGTAAAGCTGTTTGTTTTGACGAAACCATCAGTTTTATATTTCCATCCAAAATCTTGTTGATGTTTATCAATGCACTGATTTGTTGCCTGATAGTGTCAATTTTTACAGGTAATTTAATACCAGCTAGATCGCAACTTTTCGACAAACGTTCCAAATGTTCATCAAGAAAAGCAGGAAAACCACCAATCACTCTGATTACTTCATACACATAACCTAAAGCTTCGAAGTGTGTTGGTATAAAATCACACGTACTTTTAATGTCACCATTTGCAATAAAATAGGAGTGAAGACACTGCTCCATTATAGCTAACGGGTTTCGAAATAATCTTTTATGACTTTATGAGCTTTTTCAGCAAATTCCTCTTCAACAAATATCAGAGCTGAATCCTCTGGTGATCCCTGTCCCCATCCTGCAATAACACTTTCACCAAGTGTATCACGTAAAATGGATCCAATTTGTTGTTCCTCGAGTAATTCTTTGAGAAAAGTGGCTTCTACGATTGAACCGGTGTAAACTTGAATAAGTTCTGCTTGCATTTTAACCTCCGTTTTTGAGTTGAACCTTTCGCTAAAGATACTACATTAAAGGTGATTTTTCAAGTTTTAAGATAATTATGTTTTATGTGTTGAGGAGTTAAGACGAATGATTGCAAATATCATCACTGCTGCTGAAATCCATTGCACCAGTGATAGAACACTTCCATTTATAAAATAATCAAACACCACAGCAGAAATTGGAAAAAGCAACTCACTCATTGTGGCCATCATAGCCTTAACTTTACGGAGTCCATAATAAAAAAGGAAGATAGCACCCGAGCCGGTGGTAAACCCTATTAAAAGAATAAAAAACCACTCTATGTTCGTTGTTTGATTGATCAGCGCAAAATCACTGAAAAAAATCATTAAAACTACCATGATAAGGCTCGTGAAACCATATCTGTAAAATGTAGAGTCCACAAAATTATACTGACTCAATATCTTTTTTGAGAAAACGGTTGAGCTCCCAAAAGAGAATGCAGCTATTAAAGCCAATAAAGCCGCCTGGGCCGTTTTGTCTCCTGTTGTCAAATCAGGTAAAGAAAAACCAAACGTCAGGAAGTAACCGCTTATAATGGCAACTGTTGCCCAAAGGACGTAATGCTTTCTGAGTTTTTCCTTAAGTAAGATTGCAGCAAGGGAAATAGCAAAAACCGGCTGTAGCTTTTGTAAAAGTACAACGATAGAAAGATGGTTGAAATTTAGAAGAAACAAAGCTTTGACAATAGCAAGTGTGCCAATAGCACCACCAAAAAGGCTTAATAAAAGAAAGAAAATAAGGTCGTTGCTTTTCATGCTTTTCAACCGACCATATGAACGAAATAAAAACATGTTCATGATCAGAAAAGGAACAAGGTGCAGGATAAAAACGACATAAACTACATCAAGCCGGTATAGCTGTGGTGTAAGGACGACGCCATCGAATCCCCATAAAATAGCTGAAAAGCCTACTGCTGCAGAGCCTTTGATAAGTGTAAGCTTTTTCTGATCATTCATTATTTAAAAATTTGTTTGCAAAAGTAGGAAAAAGCGAACTATTACTTCACTAAACATGCGTAATGATCGTGCTATTTAACACCTTTGTCAAAAGATTCATGTATAAAACAAAAAAGCCCCCGGTAACGGAGGCTTTTTAAATCTGAAAAAGAAATATTATTTCTTCAAAAGTTTTTGTGTAATAATACTTCCATCTGTTGTTGTTATCGAAACGAAGTAAATTCCGTTGCGGAGTGAGGAAGTGTTTATGGTAGTAGTTTCTGATGTCAATACAATTTCTTCAATTATTTGACCCAGCAATGAGGTAATAACAATCTTGTTAACATCAATATCATTAATTTTTACTGTTAATTCATTATTAACAGGATTGGGGTACATTTTAATTTTTCCATTGAGAATACCTTCATCAATTCCCAACGCTTCATTATTGTACCATAAATTAAGTTCATTTAATCCTGCTGCAACTACATGTGTACGGTTTGGTCCTCCATTAGGGAATTCTGAAGTGTCCCAACTTCCGTTCTTGCGGAATTTGAATTCAATAGTTTCACCTACAACCCGGTTTTCAAGAGTAATGCTGTACATTCCACTTCCCATGTCAGTTAACTGATGATTTGCACCATTCCATTCATTAAATGAGCCAGCAACATCCACATAATCAGTTCCGGCAACAAATGCGCCTATGAAAATTTGATGTGCCATATTCAGATTGAACTTAACTGATGGAGCTGCTACAATTCCGTCAGCACCCCATTTGTATAAGAGATCAAAATTGCCAGCTACATTGTAGGTCCTGTCACCACCTGGTGCAGGATCGCCGCTTCCCCAGCCTGTTCCTTTAAAGAATTTGAAAGCGATAGGGCCATCAGCAACTGCAACGTTAATTGAGTAGATTTTATCACCATCAGTGTCAAACATTTCATTGTTTGGATTTGTTCCTGGTTCATTCCATGTACCATGGACACCACCAAGAGCTCCTGCAAGAAAAACTTGCTGCCCTTCAGTTAATCCGGCTTCAGACATATCAACATTGAGTTTCTGAACTGGAGGAACCATTGGATTTGGATCGTTGTTAACCCTGATATCGTCAATATAAATAACAATATCTTCTGTCAGGTTAACCGGATCAGCGAAGTCAGGTAGCAAAGCAATGATAGGATATGTACCTGTTTTTTCTGAATAATCAAAAACAAAATCTTCCCAAACACCTGTTGAGGTTTGAGCGTTAACTGAACCAATTTCCAATGTACCGGCTGCACCACCTTCAATTTTGAATTTGGCTGGGCTTATACGTGGTTTCCACAATTTAACGTGAACGTATTTGTTTTCAGTAACATCAACTGCTGTTGGCAGAGATGACCAGAAACCACCCCATGGCACACCGTCTTTGTCACGATGGAATTTCAATACATAATCACTTATATTGATGCCAGATTTGTCAGGGTTTGGGGTTAAAGCAAAAAAGCTAAGATCTTCAGCACCACCTAACATAATGTTGGTAGGGATGATTTCAGAATTTTCCATTACTTGAACAGGAGCACTTCCAACTGCTGGATCGTTATTAACAAAAAGATCATCGAAATACAATGTGATGTCTTCAGTTAATGTCAGCGGTGTTTCAAAGTCAGGGATTAACACGATTTTTACATATTCGCCACTTACAATGCTCATATCAAAAACCAATTCTTCCCACTGACCTACAAGGGTTTGAGGATTAATCGGGAATACGTCGTTTGAGTTAACAGCACCTTCGTACTTGAAAACAACTGGACTGATACGAGGTTTCCATACTTTCACGTGTACGTATTTGTTAGCGGTAACATCCACTGGAACTGGTAAAGTTGCATACCAGCCAGCCCATGGGTCACCATCAAATCCACGAACCATCTTAACAACATAAGCACTTGTGTTTATGCCACTTGGATCAGGATTGGCAACAACTTCCAGAGAGCCGTTAGCTCCACCTGAAAAGATGTTCATTTTTAAGCTTTCAAAGTCTTCAACAGTTTGAGCGATTGACAAACTACCGAAGGCAAAAGCCATCAAGATTAAAAGAGTAAATTTTCTCATAGCAAAAAAATTTGGTTAATAATTGTTTTAGAAAACATCCATACAAAAGTACGTTTTTTTTATTGCGCAAGCTATTTTTTTTATTTATGGGTAATTTTATGTAAAATTTGTTTTTTTACTGGGTTTAA
>CAYXCZ010000018.1:0-91509 GCA_964463695.1 uncultured Lentimicrobiaceae bacterium
ACCACTGAGCTACATCGGCTTTTGAGCGGGAAACCGGGCTCGAACCGGCCACCTACAGCTTGGAAGGCTGTCGCTCTACCAAATGAGCTATTCCCGCTTTAAATTTGTGGGGGAGGAAGGATTCGAACCTCCGAAGGCTGCGCCAACAGATTTACAGTCTGCCCCATTTGACCGCTCTGGTACTCCCCCTAAATTCAAAATGTCTTACTTGAGCCGGTAGAGGGATTCGAACCCCCGACCAGCTGATTACAAATCAGCTGCTCTGGCCAACTGAGCTACACCGGCTTTTGTTTAAGAACGTTTGCCTGACATAAAAAATGCAGACCCCTTTAAAAAGGTCTGCAAAAATAGATACTTTAATTTAATTGGCAAAGATTTTTATTAAAAAAAAGATAAAAATCTTTCACTGCTATCTTAACTAATTGATTAATAATAAGAACTACTTGTTTTGTTTAGCTTTATACTTCTCAATTTGCTTCTTTAAAGCGTCAATTACCTCGTCAGTGGCTTCTTCAAATGTCTTGCTTTGCTTCGAGGCAAAAAGGTCGCTGCCTTTAATTAGTAACTTAATCTCAGTAATCTTGTTCTCTGGATTATCGGTATTCTCTAATTTAAGCATTACTTCTGCTCCGATAATTTCACTGAAAAGTTTTGCCAGTTTTTCAATTTTGCCAGAAATAAAGGTTTCTAACTTTTGATCGGCTTTAAAATGAACCGATGTAATGTTTACTGTCATAATAACCTCCTTTTAAATTTATTGATTGTGGTTTAGCCCTTTGGATGGGCTTGTTGATGAATTTTTTTTAATTGATCTATTGTATTGTGTGTATATACTTGTGTGGCTGCTAAACTTGTATGCCCTAATAATTCTTTTACAGCAATCAAACTTGCTCCATTATTTAAAAGATGTGTTGCAAAGGTGTGTCGTAAAACATGCGGACTTGTTTTTGTAAGCGTTGTCACTTTCTTTAATTCTGAGCTTACTACTTTGTATATCCAAGATGAACTTGGTCTTTTACCTTTCTGATTTATAATTAGAAAATCATTCTCCGGATTCATTTGTGCTCTTTGTTTTAAATAGTGGGTCAACAACTGATTGAACCCATTATGAAACGGAATTAGGCGCTGTTTGTTTCGTTTACCATGCACTTTAATGACTGAATTAGAAAAGTCAATGGCATTTAGTTGTAATTCCATTAATTCAGACAAACGCATACCGCTCTGGTAAAACGATTCAATAATAACTCTTCTTACCAGTGTATCATATTGCTCGCCAGCAACTTCCTGACCATAATTATTCATATCTGACTGTGGGACGAAAGTTGCAACTCTTTTTTTTGTTTTCAGGGCTTTCTGTAAAGTTACAGGGTGATTAACGATTACTTCGTTTTTTATAAGAAAATCGTAGAAGGCTCTGATTGAGGACAATTTTCGGTTTATACTGCTGTTATCCAGCTGTTTTTGTTTTAGCAAAACAACCCAACTTCTGATTGATTTTTCTGTCACTTGTTTCAAGTCAATCATATCATATGTTTGACTTAGAAACGTTTGAAATTGCATTAAATCAGTTTGATACGCTTTGGCAGTATGTCTGGAATAACGCTTTTCAGAAAGTATATAATTGATAAAATCTTCGATTGTCATATGTAAATAAAAAAAACTTTGATGTAAATTTACGATAAAATCGTTCTACATCAAAGTTTTTTTTCAGAAAAAGATTCTTGTAAATGAGTCTTTAGTTTTCAGCCTCCTGACGTAGCTGTTGAACGTAAATCGCCTTAAGTCTTTGTTCTCTGTTAATTACAGATGGCTTGGTGAATTTTTGACGAATACGGAGCTCTTTAATAACACCGGTTTTTTCAAATTTTCTTTTGTACTTTTTTAACGCGCGGTCAATGCTCTCGCCTTCTTTTACAGGAATGATAATCATGTTAAATACACTCTCTTTCTTTAGATGATTAATAATGAAGTTAATTAACTTTAGGGCGGCAAAGATATAAAATCTTCATGAATAAACAATTACGCCCTTTTTCTTTTTTTTTCTTTATGTTGCACGAGACTCATTGCTATTTAACCGGACTATCAAGCAGGTGGTTTTCGAGAAAAGCATCCATCTTTTCATATAAATGAAGGCGTGTATTTCCACCATAGATTCCGTGATTTCTGTTGGGATAGATCATCAGCTCGAACTGTTTGTTTGCTTTAACAAGTGCATTAATCATTTCCATTGAATTTTGATAATGCACATTATCGTCACCACTTCCATGTACTAAAAGATAGTTTCCAACAAGCTTATCTACATGATTAATAGGTGAATTGAGATCATATCCATCGGCATTTTCACTTGGCAATTGCATGTATCTTTCGGTGTAAATATTGTCGTAATATCTCCAATTGGTTACAGGAGCTACCGCAATTGCAGCTTTGAACTGTTCTGCACCCTTTGTTATTGCAAGGCTTGACATATAACCTCCATAACTCCAGCCAAAAACACCGATTCTTGATGAGTCGACATAAGATAAACGTGACAAATATTTTGCGGTGGTAATTAAGTCTTCTGTTTCGTATTTGCCAAGTTCTTTATATGTCATTTTTTTGAAGACCGAGCCTCTGGCACCTGTACCTCTGTTGTCAACTGATATTACGATAATTCCTTTTTGAGCTAAATGTTGAAACCACAAATGATTCGCGCCTCCCCATGAGTTATTTACAGTTTGAGATCCCGGCCCTCCATATATATATATGAGTACAGGATATTTTTTTGCAGGATCAAAATTGGGCGGTAGTAATTTCCATGCATTGAGGGCAACGGGTTGACCATCAGGTAAGACAATAGCTGAATCTGACAGTGAAAAGAACTCAAACAATGGGGCTTCGTAAGCTAACATTTTGTCTTTTAATGCTTTATTGTCCTTTAGATTTCTAAGGGTTTTACCTTCCTTATTGTGAACTGTGATATAATTAGGTGTATTTATGGTTGAATTTGTATTAATAAAGTATGAATAATCTGTACTAAACAATACGTTGTTATGACCTGAAGTTTCAACTAATGGAGTGATTTTTCCTTTTATATCCACAAAATATATATTTCGTTCAAGAGGAGAAACAGTTGCACTTTGATAATAGACTGATTTATCTTTTGGGCTATATCCGTAAATTTTTGTCACATCCCAATTCCCACTTGTTAGTTGAGCAATCTTTTTTCCAGCTAAATCGTAATGATAAATGTGATTGTATCCATCTTGTTCACTTGAAATAAGAAATGATTTACCATCAGGTAGAAAGTAAAGATCATCTGTAATATCAACATAATAAGGGCTTTTTTCCTCATACAAAAGCTTTGTCTCGCCGTTTTCAACGTTAGCTAAAAGAATTTCAAAATGATTCTGATGTCGGTTTAATCTTTGAATAGATAGTAGGTTAGAAGTTCGAGTCCACTGAATACGGGGTATGTAAATATCAGTTTCATTTCCAATATCCATCTTCGTTTGTGATTGCGTATCAAGATTATAAACAATGACGTTTACAATGGAGTTGTTTTCGCCAGCTTTTGGATATTTGAAGGAATAATTCTCGGGGTATAAATCTTCGAAAATGGTCATTTGAAACTCTTTTACTTTTGACTCATCAAACCGGATGAAAGCAAGTTTTTTGCTGTCAGGCGACCAGAAAAAGGCCTGTGTGAAGCTAAATTCTTCTTCATAAACCCAATCTGTTGTTCCATTAATAATTTCATTCCATTTACCATCAGTGGTTATCTGAATCTCTTTTTCAAGATCTAAATCTTTGATATATAAATTGTTATCTCGTGCAAACGCGATTTTTTTACCATCAGGTGAAAATGTCGCCAGTTGCTGCTTCCCATTTGTTGACAGGGACTTGAGCTTTCGGGAACTTAAATCAAAAATATAATAAAATGATTTGGAAGAATGCCTGTAGATAGCTTCGTTTTCAGTTGGAATGAGCATTTTTTGTTCATCATCACTCAAGGTATAGCTGTAAATTTGGATAGGTTTTGTTTCTCCATCTGGCAATAGTTCATCGAAGCTAACTATGCTTTTGATTCGTTCACCTGAAGAAAAATTATACATATTTAGCGCATCCTCATCAAGGATAGCATACGATTTGCCATCGGAAAGTGGGTTCATGCCATACACATTTTCCGAACTAAAGGTTCTGCTGGCCCAAATATCTTTGAGTGTAATGGTTTTGTTTTGTGATAAAAGCGCATGTGATGAAATCATCACAGCTAACATAATCAGTAATTTAGATGAATTTTTTCCCATTTTTCTTCTGTATATTGAATTTTAGATTTTCAAAATTAATTAATTATTTCGCATGGGTTGCACAGAACGTGTATGTTTCTTATTTTTGCAAGGTCAATCGGTTTCGTTTTGATTGATAATTAAGGGCGTTTAACTCAGTTGGTTTAGAGTGTCACCTTGACAGGGTGGAAGTCACTGGTTCGAGTCCAGTAACGCCCACAAGAAAAGACAGGTTCTCCTGTCTTTTTTTTATTTTCTAACCATTGGATAGCTTTTGGGGTGGTAAATTTTGTAAGAAACACCAATTGTGGTTAAGTTGTAAAAGTCATAAGGTGAGCGGTTATCACTCTCAAACGAGTCTAACTTATCCGAATCCATCCATCTGTTTGCTGATTCAATTCGAAAGGACCAGTTTTCATTAACTTTGTAACTCACACCAACACCTCCCAAGGCAATTCCTTCAATAACCAAACCCCACAAGCCACTACCCTCACCATAGCCTCTGGAGGCCACAACTGAGTCGTCAGAAATGTGTTTCAGGTCAGAACTGTAATAGCTCAGTCCGATTCCAAAAATAAAATAGGGAGCCCATTTTTGATCAGAGCGGTAAGGAATAAAAAGGAGCATGGGATTCAGATTTAAGCTTAAGTTGCCTTCCACCAGCGTAGCATCAAAATATAAATCTGCTGTAGGTTTAGCTCCTGCAATGGTTGCGTAGGCAAGTTGACCACCAACTCGCAGAAATTGAAAAATGTCCCAGCTCATTGTTCCCTGAAACGATGTCCTCATTTCATTGACGGGATTTCTTGAAGGAAATACCGTATTTTTCTTTATATCTGCAAATGAAATAGTTGGACCTGTGCTTAGCGTAATAATAAGGCCTGGATTGAAGAGATACATCCGATGAACAATACTCTGAGCTTTTATTTGGTTTATCAATAAAAGCAACATCATAACAAGCATTACTTTGCTCGTTATTTTTGATAAAACGAAATAAATAAACAACCTGATGCTCAAAATAATCTTATTATTATGTTGCAAAATGCAACAAATCACGAATTTAGTGAAACGTCTTTTCTGATTTTATCGTATCTGCTTTTGTTGAAAATTATCAATCAGTTTTTCTATTTGTTCAGCCCCAATTCGTTTTCCTATGATTGTTTTATTTTTATCGAGTAAGTAAATGACTGGCACACTGTAGATGTCGTACAAATCATGAAAATCGGAAGTCATGCTTTTGGTCCCATTGACATGTAACCAAGGGTATTTTTTTTCATTAATGTAATATTTCCATCCATCAAAATCATTCGTTGAGTTGACTGCAAAAACGCCTAAATTAAATTTTTTTGTTTGGAAAAGGTTATAAAGAGTTTCCATTTCTTTCTTACAGTGTCCGCAGGTTTGGTCCCAAAATATCAAAACGGTATAATCAGCAGTAATTTCTCTGAAACTTCGAAAATTTCCGGTCGTATCAACAAGCCACATCTCAGGAGCTTTTAATCCAACTAAACTTAACCGCATTTTATTTGCTCTTTCCAGAAGTTTTTCTTCAATCGAAGGAGTAACGTTTTCAATTTTTTTTGTGACAAAATAGTTGTCAACTACATGGACAAACACTTTATCCAGTCCCATAATTTTTGGTGTCTGGTATTCCGAAACAAATTGCCAAACCAGATAATCCATCATTTTCTGATTACCTTTAGTTAAATTCAACAAAAAATCAACTTCTTTGATTACGGAATCTGCTTCGGGCACTACAAGTTGATCAAAATAGGATTTTAGTTTTATTGGAAGTAAAGGAGTTATCAGAAGACGGTCATCAGACAAGTCAAAACCATCCCAAAAATGAGTTTTATAATAGTTATAGGCTAAATCCTGATTGTCTTTGATTTCATCAGGAATAACGTTTTCCTGCATAGCACTCAAAATGACAGCAAATATAATTCCAGGATTTTGATCAATTATCGTCGTGCGATAATCCAAAATCGACTTGTTAATGGAGTCAATCTGAATGCGATAGATACTTTTTTGTTCTTCTGTATTTTCGACACTTTCTATCATGCTGTTACGATGTTGAATAGCTGCATAGACTTCATTGACGAAAATGATATGATCGAAAAACAGCTGATTGTCTAGGCTGCCTTCAACAGTTATTTGCGGTTGTCCTTTTTCTGTTCCTGTTTTAATTTTAAACTGTTGTTCCTTCCCAACAAGAAATTCAATTAGTTTTTCCTTCTTTTTGTTAGCTAAAAGAAATATGCCTTCTTTTAGGCGTTCATCGCCTGAAAAAATAGCTGTTCCTACATTTGCTGTACTTGTATCAGTGATATAAAATTTGTCGCCATAATAATTTGCTAAATAGAAAGTAGTATCTGTATTTCCTTCTAAAATAATTTCGATGGAGTAAGAATCCTGAGCATTTGAATTTAAAAAAGTCCCTGTATAAATTAAGGTGAGTAAAAAGAGTTTTAATAATTGAGATTTCATTTGCAGGTAATAATTATTTCAGGATGCAAAATTAACAAATGTTGAATTGATTCGTGGAATCATTCATCAACAATGCATTGTTGATAAATGGCTTGACAAGGTGTTGCAACAGATGTTTTTGTAGTATCTTTGCGACGATTTTGGTGTCCTTACGCGTATTTGTGTAGGACTTAAAAGGGAATCGGGTGTAAATCCCGGACAGTACCCGCTGCTGTAAGCTCCTTTAAAAACCGTCGGAAATCATTGCCACTGTGTTAGTTGTATGACATGGGAAGGCTCCGGAGGGTGAGTAAGTCAGAAGACCTGCCAAATCATTTTTTGAACAAAGCTTTCGGGATAAAAGCTTGTCGAACTGTCAAAAGATCTCGACAAATTTCCTGGAGTTTTGAGGTAAAATGAATTAATTTTTAACCTTAAAACCGTTTTATGTCATTTTTACGCGTACCATTTTTCGCATTCCTGATCTTTTTCTCCTTTGGAGCTAAACATCTGAGTAGCCAACAAACCCTTTACCAACTAATTGTTGCCTCAGGTGGAGCTTTTTCAGATCCTACAGATTTTGTTTCGGTAGCAGCTTATTCTCTTCAAAATCAATCAACTTCTTTTATTGGTGAAATTAAAACTCAAGCCGTTCAGGATGTCTTGATTAATGATGGCAAAATGTATATTACTGCTACTGATTCCCTCGTCGTTTTTAATTTGGAAAGTAATCAACGAATTAATAGTGTTGCAATTTCAGGTGCAAGATATGTATCTGTTTATAACGATTTACTTTTTGTAAGTATTCAATACCCGGAGACAAGTAATTTTTTGAAGGTTTTTGATAAAAACACATTGATTCAGGCAGCTTCGATAAGTGAAATTTCTGGTGAGGCTGCTGCAATGGTTGTTCATGAAAACAAGCTCTATGTAGCGGTTCCAGGAGATTGGACTAGTACGACCGGTAATCTTGCTGTAGTCAATGCTACCGATGGGACTTTCATTGAGGAGATAGATTTGGGTACTTCCGGGGCAGGTATTCATGATGTTTTCATTTATAACAACAAAATTCTTTCAGTGAATCGTTCTCCATGGGGTGGAACATCAGGAACACTAACTTTGTTTGATCCTGTCACAAAGTTAATAAGCCATTATATGTTTCCTTACCATATTGGAAAAGGAATTGGGATTCATAATCATCAACTTTATTTGAGTATTAACAATGGAATTGGTACGATCGATCTTGAAAGCTGGCAAGTTTCAGACGATGCACTAGTGTCAGATCCTGGTTCTTCCTCGTTTGTATATTTTGCTGATATTGTTTTGGATACCCTGAATTCGCAGCTTTTTGCAACAACTACTGACTATTTTTCGATGGGAGAGGGGTTGATTTTTGATTTGAATGGAATACAAACCGGAAGTTTTGAAGCTGGAATATCAGCTGAAGCACTGGCGCTTGATTACCGAACAATGAGCAACTTAGGTGAAATTTCATACAGCCGTTTGAACGTTTTTCCAAATCCAGCAACAACAACGATACAATTGACTAATAATTCTGATGAGAAAATTGAAATAATTAAGTTTTTTGATGCTCAAGGTCAATTAGTTAAGATTGTAGGTAGAGAACTTGCCAAAAATAGTGTTGATGTTTCAGCATTAAGTTCAGGTATTTATTTTATTGTTGCCACAACAGGCGGATATGATGTAGTGCTGGCAAGATTTATCAAGCAATAGGGAAAAGGTGATGATGACAGGTAGAACAGTTAGATTAATGTTTTTGCTGAGTTTTTTGTATTGCTCACAACTGATTGCACAGTATGCTCCGCCGGTAGGTCAAGCAGGAACAACTGCAATTTCTGCTGACAGTTCGATTTTTGTTGCCTGGGCTACATCAGCAGTTTTGGAAAGGGGTTGGATGCAAATCAATGCACCTGAACTTGGCTCTGCTACATTTGGTGTAGCTGAAGATGCACTGGGCGTTCCAGATATTAATGTTACCAGCCTTGGAGATGGCGGACGAATTACCGTAGGTTTTGAAAAACCTATTCAAAATGGTCCAGGACCAGATTTTGCAGTATTTGAAAACAGTTTTTCAGATGACTTTCTTGAGCTTGCACACGTGGAAGTGAGTTGTGATGGTGTTAATTATGCTCGCTTTCCATCCGTATCGCTCACTCCTGCAGAGGTTCAGGTGAATGGTTTTGGAATACTACAAGCAACATCGATACACAATCTGGCAGGAAAATATAGGGCTTTTTATGGGACACCTTTCGATTTGGATGATATCAATGATGAATTGGTAAACACTGACAGTATAAATTATATACGTATTGTTGATGTTATTGGTTGTGTCGATCCGTCAACAGGAACATTTGATGAATCTGGCAGAATGATCAATGATCCATGGCCAACACCTTTTCCTTCATCAGGGTTTGATTTGGATGCTGTTGGTGTAATTCATGAAGCTGATAACCTGGGAGTGAAAGTGTTGACAAAACAAACTATTCAAGTTACTCCGAATCCGTTCACTGATAAATTGAGTTTTCAAGGAAAATATTCAGAAGATCCGCAACAGATACTTGTATTTGATATGATGGGAAAAATGGTATACAGCGAGTTGGTTTTACGATATCAATCAAGTCTGAATCTTGTGTTTTTGCCCAGAGGAGTGTATCAGTTTATTTGGATGAGTAATTCCAATGTAAGTACAACAAAAATTATAAAGCAATGAAAATGAGATCATTTTTTATTGCTGCTGGTTTTGCTATGTTGCAATGCTTATCACATGCATCTATTCCGGATACGATTCAATTGAGCCAGATTGAGGTAAAAGCTCAAATTCAGAAAAGCATTGGCAAGCTTAGAAATGAAAAAATCGACAGTTTGGTTTTGTCATCTTATAAAACTCAAAGTCTTTCAGAACTTGTTCAGCAGAATTCAAATGTTTTTTTAAAGAGTAATGGACCTGGAGGCCTATCAACTGCTTCATTCAGGGGTACAACGGCTAATCATACATTAGTTTTATGGAACGGATTCCCTATTAACGGGCCACAGTTGGGGCAAGTAGATTTTTCAGTTATTCCGGTTTTCTTTATGGATTATGTCAGTTTGTCAGTTGGAAACGCAGGTATTCAAAGGCCTTCTGGAATTGGGGGTGTAGTTATGGTTGATAATGTGGCAAATTTCAATAATAACTTCAGAATTGACGCTGTACAATCTTTTGGAAGTTTCGGTAGTTTTGGTAGCTATGCTTCTATTGCTTATGGTAATACACGTATATCGGCTAAAACCAGGTTTTTTAGAAAATCAAGCAGAAATGATTTTACTTATGAAAATACAGCAATATGGCCTAAAAGGAATATGAAGCAGCAGAATGCATCTTATTTGGATGAGGGCTTTCAGCAGGAAGTTCATTTGCAATTTCAAAAGTCAGTTCTGAGTTTTGTTAGTTGGAACCAATGGAATGCCCACAATTTACCTCCAATTATGACGAATCTTGAAAGGGGTGGGGATCCAAAGGAGCATCAAAATGATTTCTTTAGTCGTAATTATTTGAGCTATAAACGTTTTTGGAGAAGTGGAAAACTGGAAGTTAAAAGTTCTTATTTTATTGAAGACCAGCATTATTATTTAAAAACTACTTCTTCCATCCCACCATATGATATTGTGTCACTCATCGATTCGCATAACAAAAGTCAAAGTTGGATGAACAGTTTCATGGTTTTTCAAAAGATTGGAATTGTAAACCTTTCTGCCTCATTACAGTATGATCATGAACTTGTTGAATCAGGAAATTATAATTCAAATGAGGATCGTCAACGTTTAGGAGTTCATTTAAGTGGTGATATGCAACTTTCGCCTTCTTTACATCTTCAAATTCAATCAAGATATGACCATGTTGCTGAATCAAAAAGCGGAATAAGTCCATTTGTTGAAATAGAATATCAACCTATATCAAATAAGAATTTGATTTTCAGTCTTTCTGGTGGAAAAACACTCAGATTTCCAACAATGAATGACTTGCACTGGTATCCGGGAGGAAACAACAGACTGGTTCCTGAGCAAGCGATTTCTGCTAATTTAGCAGCTGAATGGAGGATTTTGACAGACTTGTTTTCATCACGATCAAAAATTGCTTTTTATGCCTCTGATATTCAGGATTGGATTCAATGGAGGCCTACTTCATTCAGGTATTGGGTGCCTGAGAATGTAGCCCGGGTTTTTGCACGAGGACTGGAGTTTCAGCAGCATTTTAATATGGATCTAAATGAGGTAATAGTGAGCTTACGTGCCCATTATGCTTATACAAAAACAACGGATGAAAGTCCGGTTGCACAAATTGACAATTATTCGGGCAGACAACTGATATACATCCCCCGCCATCACGGCAATTTGCTCCTGCAGGTTAAACGCAACAAGTTGTATCTAAATGCCGGATTGGAACTTGTTGGTCAACGAAGAACCAGCTACAATGACGACCAGGAATGGTTTGATTATTTACCTTCTTACCAGTTGTTGAATATTTCATCTGGATATCATTTCCGGCATTTTGAACTTGGGTTTAAAATCAATAATCTGTTTGATAAGAGCTATCAGGCTGTCATGTGGCGACCAATGCCCGGAAGGAATTATGAATGTGTAATTAGCTACAGGTTTAATTCAGAAAATAACGCAAAGCATTAAATATTAATATGTTACGAACAAATCATTTTCAGTTGTTTTATAAATTTCTCATTATAGGCCTAATTTCAATCCTCGCATTCTCATGCTTGAAGGAGGAGGATAAAGTCGATCCTATTATTAATAATATGAACCTTGGCAAAGGCTTTTTTGTATTGAATCAAGGAAATTTTACATCAGGAAATGCTTCGATGTCCTTTTTTAGAAAAGATTCCTCTAAAATATTGAATAATTTATTTTATCAGCGGAATGGGGTGCCTCTGGGAGATGTTGCTCAAAGTATGACATTCTGGAAAAATTATGCATTTGTCGTGGTCAATAATAGTTCAACTATCTGGGCAATCAACGCCAATACTGCTGTAATTGCTGGTAAACTTAGCGGTTTGCATTCACCCCGGTATGTTTGTGTTATTGATGCTGAGAAGTCTTATATAAGTGATTTTCAGATTCCGGGAATAGCGGTTTTTCAAACATCGACAATGCAATCATTGGGAACAATCTCTACAGGCAAAACAACAGAACGGTTACTTCTTCATGAAAATAAGGTGTTCGCAGCCAATTGGTCGCAGTATAATCAGTCAGCACCTAATAACACGATACAGGTCATTGATGCAGGCTTGGACCAACTTGTTGATAGTATTGTTGTTGCAAAGGAGCCAAACAGTATGGTTATCGATAAAAATGGTAAATTATGGGTTCTTTGCAGCGGAGGTTTTCTCAACGAGGAATTACCTGCATTATTTAAAATCAATCCCACATCTCTTGAGATTGAGAAACGCATTGATTTTCCTGATATCAACACATCTCCTGAGCAACTCTGTTTGAATAGCAATGCAGATACGCTGTTTTTTCTCAATAACGGAGTATACCGAATGGATATTGAAGCAAATAGTATTCCTGATTTCCCATATATAGATTCTGATGGAAGAAATTTTTACTCGCTTGCAATTGATCCCAACACTTCAGAAATTGTAGCTACCGATGCTGGAAATTACCTACAAAAAGGATACGTTTTCAGGTTCAAACCAGATGGCACAATAATTGATTCCATAGCTGCAGGGATTATCCCCGGATTTATCGGATTTAATTGATAAACTAAATCAAACGAAATGAACAACAAAGTAGATGTAACCTGGACAGGAGATATGTCATTTGAAGCTGATGTAAATGGTTTCAAATTAATTATTGATGCAGATGAAAAAGTAGGTGGCCAAAATCTTGGACCTCGCCCAAAACCATTAACTCTGGCTTCCTTAGGAGGGTGTACAGGGATGGATGTTATTTCAATTCTTAAAAAAATGCGCGTTGAACCTTCCTGGTTTAATGTTGAAGTTGATGGTGAATTAACAGAGGAGCACCCAAAATATTATCATAAAATACACCTAAGGTATTCTTTTAAAGGAGAAAATTTAGACAAAGAAAAACTCGAGAAAGCTGTCAGTTTGTCACAGGAAAGATATTGTGGAGTAAATGAGTTGCTACGCAAAGGTGCCGAAATCACAAGCGAGATAGTTGTTCTTCAAGATTAAATCCTTGATTTGGAAGATGTAAAAACTTCAAGAAATTCATTAAGTATCATAGAAGTCGCACCCCATATTGTGTAGCTTTGGATAGCATAATAAGGTATTAAAAGTTCAGAACCATCACCCAAAGTGATGGTTTTTTGTTGAATGCAATCATCATTAAGGAAATTGTTGACAGGTACAGAGAAAACTTCAGCAACTTCTTTATAATCAATTTGAAAATTTGGCGTTGTTTTTAAGAACCCGACATAAGGGTTAATATTAAAATTGCTTGGAGGCACATATAATGTTGTAAGCTGTCCAATAAACTCAATTTCCGAAGGAGGAATTCCTATTTCTTCTTCCGTCTCTCTAATTGCAGTTTCAAAAAGTGACGCGTCTGACTCTTCAAACTTTCCTCCTGGAAAAGCAATCTGTCCGCTATGGACACCTGCATACTCTGATCTTTTAATAAATACCAGCTTTAGTTCATTATCTTCAAAAAGAAGAAGTAACAGAACTGCACTTTCCTTTGCCTTGGCAAGCTGCGAAGCTTCTTTACGCATAAGTTTTCGGATTTCAGGTTCCAATCGTGACTGAGCATCCCAGCCAGGCAATGGAGCAAGGAAACGGTTTTTGAGAGCGAGGATAATTTTAGCCTGAAGGTCCATTTTTTTTCTGCAAATATATCCAAAACAGTCAGGCTTTCAGCTTTAATCAATTGCTATTTTGTTGTTAAAAAGTTATGAAAGTGGCATTGGGCCAGAGTTGCGCTGATTAAATACATCATATTTGGGTCAATGAAAATGGTCAATTGAGTTTTTAATTATCAGGGGCTCCTTATGTTTTTTTAACTGATAATTCTAAAGTTGTATGATTCCAGCTATTATTTTTGTACTTTTAACCCATCAATTTGTATAGTAAGATGGTCAAAGTAAAGGAAAGCCCTTTTGAATCAACAGAATTACTTCACGACGAAGCCAAGAATCTGGTGCTTTTTAACGACGAGTTTAACACGTTTGATTTTGTCATTGATACATTGATTGAAGTGTGCGGACATACTATGGAACAAGCAGAAACTTGTGCCTGGATTGTTCATTATAAGGGAAAATGCGCTGTAAAATCTGGTTCATTTTATGAACTAAGGCCTGTTTATCAGGAGTTTGTTAATAGAAATTTAACTGCAAGTATAGAATAAAAGTTATGTGGACTGTCATTTTAACGTTGATTGGTGTAGGGCTGCTGATCGTACTTCTTGAAATACTTGTAATTCCAGGAGGCGGTGTAGCAGGAATCATTGGGTTTGGACTTATGGTGACTGGTGTTTATCTGGCATTTGAAAGGCAAGGAACAACATCAGGTGTATTGGTGCTGGCGGGAACAGTAGTTGTAAATATTGCTGCTTTGGTTTTAGCATTAAGATCTAAAACCTGGGATCGTGCCATGTTAAAGACAAAAATTGATGGTCGTGTGAATACTATTGAAGAAGATGCTGTAAATATTGGAGATACAGGCAAAACAGTATCACGTTGTGCCCCATCCGGTAAAGCACTTATTAATAATGAGTATTACGAGGTACATGCCAGAACCGAGTTTATCAATGAAAATGAACTCATTGAAGTAATTAGAATAGAAGGAAATAAAATCATTATCAAAACTAAAAACGAATTACAATGAACGAAATGTATGTATTTATTGCCATTGGGCTGGGATCGATTTTTTTAATTTGGTTCCTGTTTTACTTTATTCCTGTTGGCCTGTGGTTTACCGCACTTGTTTCAGGTGTTAGGATTTCTCTGCTCCAACTTATTTTGATGCGTTGGAGGAAAGTTCCGCCATCAGTAATCGTCAACAGTATGATCGCTGCTACCAAGGCAGGAATAAAGCTTGAAAGGGACGATCTTGAAGCACATTTTCTTGCCGGAGGAAAAGTTCAGCAGGTCGTTAATGCACTTATCTCAGCTGATAAAGCAAATATTGAACTGAATTTTAAAACAGCTACAGCTATCGATTTGGCAGGTCGCGATGTGTTTCAAGCAGTTCAGATGTCGGTAAATCCAAAAGTAATCGACACTAAACGTGTTGCAGCTGTTGCAAAAGATGGTATTCAACTTATTGCAGTAGCACGTGTTACGGTTAGAGCAAACATCAAACAACTTGTTGGAGGTGCTGGAGAAGAGACTGTTTTGGCCAGAGTTGGTGAAGGGATCGTTTCAAGTATCGGTTCTGCTGATTCGCATAAATCAGTATTGGAGAATCCTGATTCAATCTCGAAAGTTGTATTGAGAAAAGGGTTGGATTCAGGAACAGCCTTTGAAATTCTCTCCATTGATATTGCAGATATTGATATTGGTAAGAATATTGGCGCAGTCTTGCAAATGGATCAGGCGCAAGCAGATAAAAATATTGCTCAGGCCAAGGCAGAAGAACGTCGTGCCATGGCAGTTGCATTAGAGCAGGAAATGAAAGCCAAGGCACAGGAAGCTAGAGCAAATGTAATTCAAGCCGAAGCATTGATTCCTCAATCCATAGCAGAAGCTTTCAGATCAGGTAATCTTGGAATTATGGATTATTATAAGTTTCAGAATATCCAGGCTGACACACGCATGCGTGACAGTATTTCGGATTCCTCACAAGGTGGTTCACAAAGCACCAAAGATTTAAGTTCAGGTAAGAAATAGTAGATATTTCTGATCAATTATGGCGTTTGTATCAGAAAAGATGCAAACGCTTTTTTATATTTAACATGCTGTTTGTTAATAGTATATCAATAACACAAACATCAATTTGATAGAGCAAAAATATAATGAGCTGATTTCCGGTTTAGAAAAGGTAATATCTCAGGAAGAGAAGATCCGGGTTAGAAAAGCCTTTGACCAAGCCGTTGAGCTGTATAAGGATAAAACTTTACCAACAGGCGATCCTGCAATTTCACATTATCTCGAAGTTGGAAGAATTGCTGTGTCAGAGATTGGACTGAGATCTTCTACCTTGATTGCATCGTTATTACATGGGATGGTTCTCGAAAATGATGATGCATTGGGAAAGATTAAACTTGAATATGGAAATGATGTTGCTGTGATTTTGAGTGGGTTTCGCAAAATTTCTCAACTTCCTACATCACGCTTGTCGTATCATTCTGATCCTTTCCGTAAGCTTTTCCTTTCACTCGTTGAAGATATTCGGGTTGTATTACTTAAAATAGCTCACAGGCTGTACGACGTTCGACATCAGGAACAAATTGACCCGGAGAACTTAAAAAGGTTTATTCACGAGGTGAAGTATCTGTATATTCCGATCACTCACCGACTTGGACTTTATACAATTAAAGCTGAATTTGAGGAGAAAGTAATGCGATTTGAGCATCCTGAGATTTTCGAATCGATTCAAAACAAAATCAAAGCCAGCAAGGATATTCAGGAATCTTTTATGAAGTCCTTCATTGGTCCAATCGAACGGGAGCTATCGAATCATGAACTTGCATCTACCATTAAATGGAGGACAAAATCGATCCCAAGTATTTGGGCAAAAATGAAGGATCAGAATGTTGAATTTGAACAGGTTTATGATCTTTTCGCCATCCGCATCATAACAAAAAGTGTACCTAAGAAGGAGAAGGAGGATTGTTGGCGTGCTTATTCAATAGTTTCTGATTTATATGCTCCCAACCCAAAACGTTTACGTGACTGGATTACAACACCTAAGGCATCAGGGTATGAATCACTTCACACAACTGTAAAAGCCTTCGAAGATAAGTGGGTAGAGGTGCAAATTCGATCGGAGCGCATGGATCAGGTAGCAGAAAAGGGTCAGGCTGCTCATTGGCTTTATAAAGATAAACCTGAAAAAAAAGATGCTGAAGAATGGCTAAATCAGGTAAGGGATGTTTTGGAAAATCCTGATCAGATACAGTTTGATGCCTATAAGCGTGGTAATAGAAAAGAAGGCGAAAAAATATTTATCTTCACTCCCAATGGCGACTTGAAACAACTTCCGGGAGGATCAACTGTATTGGATTTTGCCTATGAAGTTCACACTCAGGTGGGTTCGAACTGTAGCGGAGCAAGAGTGAACAATAGAATTGTCCCTATCCGTCACGTATTGCAAAATGGCGACAAAGTTGAAATTATAACAAACAAAAAGCAAACTCCCAAACATGACTGGCTTGCTTTCGTTGCAACAGAACGGGCAAAAAGCAAGATTAAACGTTATTTAAAAGAGGAAGAACTTAAAGAAGCTGAATTTGGTAAAACACTGCTGCTAAGAAAACTTAAAAACTGGAAAATAGTTTATTCAGAAGATATTATAAATCATCTTGTAAAGCATTACAAAACAACGACTTCTATTCAACTATTTCATGATATTTCAACTGAAAAAATAGATCTTGTCGAGCTTAAAAAACACCTTGTTGCTCTATCACATGAAGATAAGTCAGCTCCTAAAGCCCATGAACCGGGGCTTCCCGCTGAAGCCAAAACTGCTGTTAAACAAGAGGGTAAAGATGACTATCTGTTAATTGATGATTCGATAAGCAATGTAAATTATAAACTGGCAAAATGTTGTAATCCTATTCCCGGTGATGATGTTTTTGGATTTGTAACTATAAACACAGGCATTACTGTGCATCGTGTTACCTGTCCAAATGCTTCCCGGCTTAAAGAACGCTACAGTTACCGATTCTTAAAAGTGAAGTGGAAGGAGTCGAAAGAGAATCCTAATTTTCAGGCAGCTATTCGTGTTATTGGTGTTGATACCCTTGGACTTGTGGGAGAGATTACCAAATTGATATCTAACGATTTGAAAGTCAATATGCGGAGCATCGCGTTCGACACACGGGATGGTCGTTTTGTAGGCAAGATTGTTTTGCAAATCAAAGACACGGATCATCTTGAGCAGTTGATACATCGTATTGGAAAAGTTCAGGGGGTCGAAAAAGTTTCCCGTCTTGACTAAAACCAGAGATTCTAAAGTGACAGAAACAATTATGAATGATTATTGTTTATTGTAAAACACCATTATGGTTATACAACTATTAATATTATCCATGTTCTTTTCAGGACTATCAGGCTGGTTCTTTTATCGACGGAAAAAGGTCCTTGGTGTCACTTTTGCAATGATAGCTTTGGCAGCACTTGCTTTATTTTTTATTGTCCGAATGCTTTATCCCCATAGGGTTCCTTTTTAAGCTTCTGTAAGATTGAACCAGGGCTTAATGCGGATAGTTTTGTCAATGGGATCATTTTGATGCCTGAACTCATTCGTGAGTTTGTTATAAATGTAATCATTCATCCAAACTTTATGATGCTGTTGGATTTGATCGACAGCATAAATAAGCAACTCAAGCTCCTGGTCGGTCATGGTAGGATGCAGAGAAGCTCTGATCCAACCCGGTTTCTGGGATAAGTCGCCATGATTTATTAATTCAGTAATTTTTTTTGACTTATCATAGCTCACGTCAAGTAAAAAATGACCGTAAGTGCCAGCGCATGCACAGCCTCCCCTGACCTGAATCCCAAAACGGTCATTTAACAGCTTAACAACCAGGTTGAAATGAATGTTTTCCATATAAAACGAGAAAACACCTAATCTGATCTCGACATTGTCGGCAAGAATGTGTACTCCTGATATTTTGCGAAAACCTTCGAAAGCTCGTTTTACAAGCTGATTTTCCCTTTCTTTCATCAGCGTTGTTTGAAGCTGATTTTTCACTTCTATGGCTAAGGCAGTTCGAATGGCCTGTAGAAATCCCGGCGTTCCACCGTCCTCTCGTATCTCAATGTCATCAATATATTTATATTCTCCCCATGGGTTTGTCCAGTCAACCGTTCCTCCTCCCGGATTATCGGGTGTAGGGCTGTTATAAAGCGACTTATCAAAAATCATTACCCCAGAACTGCCAGGTCCGCCCAGAAATTTATGAGGACTAAAAAAAATGGCATCCAGTTTTTTCATTTCATCATCAGCAGGATGCATATCGATTTCCACATAAGGAGCTGAGGCCGCAAAATCGACGAAAATAATTCCGCCGTATTCATGCATGATCTTTGCCAATTCATGGTAAGGCGTTTCGATGCCAGTAACATTTGAACATGCAGTGAAGGATCCGATTTTGAAAGCCCTGTTTTTATGTTTTTCCAATTGATCCCGCAGTTCATTCAAATCAATTAGCAATTCTTTATTTGGTTGAAGAACAACAACATCCACATTGGTTTCAAACCAGTTTGTTTGATTTGAATGATGCTCCATGTGACTTATAAATACGACCGGGCGTTCGTGACTTTGAAGGCAATCCTGATTCTTTATCATTCTGCATGATTTGAATCCCATGATACGCTGCATCTTGTTAATGACAGTTGTCATCCCCGATCCTGCTGTAATTATTACATCTTCAGGTCCTGCATTAACATGTTTCTTGATGAGTTTATGCGCATAATGGTATGCCTTTGTCATCATTGTGCCCGTTTCGCTGGTTTCTGTATGAGTGTTTCCAACGTATGGGCCTATAACATTAACAATTTGATCTTCAATAGGTTTGTATAATCTACCACTTGCAATCCAATCAGCATAGATCAGTTTCTGCGGACCATAAGGACTGTTGAAAATCATTTCATTGCCGATGGTGTTTTTTCTGAATCTGTCAAAATGTTGTTCTAAAGAATGCATGCGTTTTGTGTTAGAATGACAAATCTATGACAATTCGTTGAATGAAATGGTTGTCAGCGATGATAGAAAATGATTTAATTCAGAAAAAAGAGTGATCAAGCAACTGCGTTTTTCGAATTGTGCATTAATTACTCTTAGAAATCTGAATCAACCCAACTTCGACAGCGCCATTTTCGGGAAGGAATTCGATCCAGGTGTTATCTTCGCTAAACCATTTATATTGCTGACCAATCCTCACAATGAAATCATTAAGTTCGCCATTTTCAGGTATTGGAAGAACGAATCCTCCGTTACGGCCTGTTTTGCTGCCAAAACTTACCAGAAGAGGGAACGATGTCTCTCCCGTATTTTTTGCTTTGATCACAATGTAATTTGACCGTCGTTCGGTAATATCAACAGGTTCAAATTCAAACCTCTTTGATGTGTTTGATGGTATAAGAACAAGCGCTTGGTTTAATTCCCGTATTTTGTTCTCCTCCATTTGGCTGGCGATCTTTTTTATCATTTCACGTGGATAGCTTTCATCAGGTTTGATGCCTTCTGCAATCAGATATTTATCTATAGCCTGGTCGAAACTTTTTGTGTTGTAAAAACGGTCGGCTTCATTAATCACTTTGTTGTATTCTGATTTCAAGGCAAGTAACCGCTCTTCGATTATGGAATTCACCTGAGTGATTTTTTGAGTAGCTGCTGCATCACCAGGTTTAAATCCTATTGCAGCATTTAATGAACTTAAGGCCTGCTTGTATTCTTTAACAGAAATGAGCTGCTCAGCTTCGGTCATGGCTTTTTCATAATTTGCCTGCAGTTCCCGTGCCTGGGATTCAAGCGCTAATGCTATTTCTGCTTTTTTTGCTTTAGCATTAGCATTATCAGGATCCAGATCAAGTATTTCCTGGTATTTTCCGGAAGCTGCAACTAAATTACTGTTTGTCATCAGAGTTTCAGCATCTAGCTTTAATGCGCTTATTTTCAACTCTTTCTGACGAAGATTTTCAGCAAAAGCTATCCGCTCCTCAGACAGTATAATCTGCTCTTTAGGATAGGTATTGGCAGGAATAAGTGCTAGTGCTTCAGAATAAGCAACAATTGCTTGTTGAAACTGGCCTGTGGAAAAGAACTGGTCGGCAACTTTTATTTTTTCTGAGTAGTTTGCCTGCAATTCAGCCTGTGCTTTTTGCTCACCAAGGATTTTTTCTATGGCTGAAATCTGCGTTTTTGGATAGGCTTGTTCCGGATTTAGTGCTAAGCCTTGTTGATATGTCTGAATTGCTTCAGTATAAGATTTTGCTTCAAAAAGTTCATCTGCAGAAGCAATCAAACGTGTATATTCTGCATTTTTTTGAGCTAATGCTTCGTTATCAGCAATTTGCTTCGTAATCGAAGCAACTTTTTCTTTTGGAAATGTTTCTTCCGGTTTAAGTTTCGAAGCATTTGCATAGGCTTCAAGTGCTTTTGAAAGCTGATTGGATTTCTCTGCGGCAGAAGCTTCCGCGATTATTGTTCCATATTGTTGTTCGATTCGTGAAGCTTCAGCCATACTTGCGAGCTGTACTTCAAGACGATTGATTTGCTCAGAAGGGTAGGTCTCTGTGGGTTTTATTTGGAGTGCCTGACGATATTGATCAATAGCTAGCTCAAGTTTTTTATCAACGATAAGTTGGTCAGCAGTAGAAATCAAATCGCTGTATTTTTTTTCTTGTTGTTGCGTTAAAAGTTGTTGTTCAAGGGTTTTGTCAATAATCAATATCTGACTGGCAGGTGTTGGCCTGGTAGCATCAATGAGCAATGCTTGTTCATACAACTTCCTTGCATCAGTAAGTTGTCCGGCATTAAATAAATTATCTGCATCGGTAACGATTTTCTGATATTTTGCATCAAGCTCTGCTTTTGCCTGCTGATTTTTCTCAGCTTCTTCGGTCTGACTTATTTTTACTTTAACAGCAGCATCATCCGGGAATAATGCCAAAGCCTGACTGTAATTGGTGAGTGCGTTGTCAAAATCACCTTTGGCAGAAAATTGATCTCCTGATGTAATTAATTCATTGAATTTATTTAATGCCTGTTGAGCAGCCTTGTTTGCGGCAATCAACAAAGTCAGGTCAATCACTTTCTTGCCGGCAATTTCGTTTTCAGGATCTAATGTGAGGACGTTATTGTAGGCCACCATAGCTGCCTCAAGGTTTTGTGCGTCAAAAAAACCTGCAGCTTCGGCTAATGCATTATCAATAGCTTTTTTGCGGTTAATCTCTTCGTTATTAAGCGTTTGGTTAATCCTTGAAATCATATCAAGTGCATAAGCCTGATCAGGCCATATCTCCAAAGCTTTTTGATATAAAGATCTGGCCGACTCCAGTTCTTTTTGCTCATAAGCTCTATCTGCTTTAGCAAGTTGATCATTATATGCGTTTTGTTGGGTTTCTAATGCTTGAATTTCACTGAGTTTACTTAATGCATTGGCGTTTTCGGGCAAAATCTTTAAAGCCTCATTAATTTTTTCAATTGCTAAAGGATAATTTTTTCGTTTAACCTGACTGTCAGCATCAATCATCATTTGCTGAAAAACCTTTTCATTCTCATTTCGTTTGCTAATGGCAAGTTGAGTTTCGCTTATTTTCTTCAGAATTTGCGCATCATTTGGAAAAAGACCATTGGCTAGATTAAATTGAACAATTGCTTCATCAAATTTATTTTCAGAAAATAGTTTGTTGCCAAGATTTGTGTATTGCTCAAATTGCTGGGTCTTTTCGCTGGCGAGTCTTAATTTCTCTGAGATAGCCGAAACCTGAGCAGAGACATATTTGTCCTGCGGAAATATTTCAAGTGCTTTTTTATATGAAGCCAAAGCCTCAGTTTCTGAACCGGATTTTTGAAGTTGGTCGCCCTGATCAAGGTAGGTGTAAAACACTTCCTGCAACTCCATCTGTTTCTGTATGAGTGTTACTGTTTCTGAGAGCCGTTTTGAAGCGAATGCGTCATCAGCTTTTAAACGAAGTGCCATTTCGTAATATGTTTTGGCACTGATATAATCTTTTGAATCGAATTTTTCGTTGGCCGACTTAATTGTATTTTCATAAGTAGGAGCTTGCTGAGCCTGTGAGCCTGTGTGCAGAATTCCGAGAAAAATGAATAATGTAAGAAACAAAGTAATGTAAAAACGCATGGGGTATTATGATTTTGAACGAATTATAACGAATTGATTGATTGTTTATTGCTGGTAGACTCGATACATCCATCTGTAATATGAATGCGCCGGTCGGCCATTTCAGCCAGTTCAGGGTTATGAGTAACGATGATAAAAGTTTGTTGAAACGTATCTCTTAAGCTAAAAAATAATCGGTGTAAGTCAGAGGCCGAAGCTGAGTCAAGATTGCCTGAGGGCTCGTCAGCCAAAATCACACTTGGGCGATTCATTAAGGCGCGTGCAACAACAATACGCTGCTGCTCTCCACCCGATAATTCGGAAGGTTTATGACTGGAGCGTTCGCGAAGTTTGAAAAAATCCAAAAGTTCTTCAGCCCTTTTCTCTGCATTTTTTTTCGACTGTCCGGCTATGAATGCAGGAAAACAAATGTTTTCCAAAGCTGTAAATTCGGGCAATAAGTGGTGAAACTGAAACACAAAACCAATTTCTTTATTCCTGAAAGCAGAGAGTTCTTTGTCTGATAAAAGGTCAACTGAAGTGCCTGAGATAACAACCTTGCCGCTGTCAGGTTTCATCAACGTGCCAATGATTTGCAACAATGTCGATTTACCTGCACCCGAAGCTCCAACAATTGAAACCACTTCTCCTTTTTCTACATTGAGATGGATGTTGTTCAATACTTGTATCTTACCAAATCGCTTGCTTATTTTTTCGGCCTGGATCATGATTTTTATTCGTGGTTTGCAAAAGTAATCAAATCAGTTGACTTAACATGATTTGAGACGCTTCGGATGAAAAAGTGGCAGTAAGAAATAGTGTTTTAAATTTGAAGAGATTTGGTTTAGCTCACCTTATTTAAAAATCGTTGCGCAATTTTGAATCGTTGTGAACAAAAATAACAATCTTTTATGGTGGTAAAGCCTAAAATAGGATAATTTACTCTAATTTTGGACACCATAAAATCAGAAAAGAATAGCTATGAATTTACATGAGTTTCAGGGGAAACAAATCTTAAGTGGGTACGGAGTTTCTGTGCCTTTTGGTATTGTTGCCGAGTCGCCGGCAAAAGCAGTAGAAGCTGCAAAAGAGATTCAGAAAAAAACTGGATCGGATAAATGGGCTGTTAAAGCACAGATTCATGCTGGCGGAAGAGGAAAAGGCGGCGGAGTAAAAATTGCAAAATCCTTGGAAGAAGTGGAACGTTATGCTGATGAAATCATTGGCATGATGCTGGTTACACCTCAAACTTCCGCTGAAGGAAAATTGGTACGACGCGTGCTTATTGAGCAAAACATTTACTATCCTGGCCCTTCTTCTGTTTCTGAGATTTATATGAGTATCTTATTGAACAGGGCAGTTGGACGCAATATGATTATGTATTCCCCACGTGGTGGAATGGATATCGAAAAGGTTGCAGAAGAAACTCCTGAGCAGATTTTTACAGAAGAGATTGACCCAACTGTAGGTCTTCAAGCATTTCAGGCAAGGAAAATAGCTTTTAACCTGGGCTTATCGGGCACAGCATTCAAGGAAATGGTGAAGTTTGTAGCTGCACTTTATAAAGCTTATGAGGGTACCGATGCCAGTTTGTTCGAAATTAACCCTGTAATCAAGGCCGCTGATGACCGCGTATATGCCGCTGATTCAAAGGTTACTATCGATAACAACGCCTTATACCGTCAGGTAGAGATAGCCGGAATGCGCGATTTGAATGAAGAGGATCCAATTGAAGTTGAAGCTACCCGCTTTGATCTCAATTATGTGAAACTGGATGGAAATGTTGGATGTATGGTGAATGGTGCAGGCCTTGCGATGGCTACTATGGATATGATTAAAATGTCGGGTGGCGATCCTGCGAATTTCCTTGATGTGGGTGGTACAGCCAATGCAAAGCGAGTTGAAGAAGCTTTCAGAATTATTTTGAAAGATCCAAATGTTAAGGCCATTCTGGTTAATATTTTTGGTGGAATTGTCCGCTGTGACCGTGTTGCTCAAGGTATTGTAGATGCCTATAATAATATTGGTGAAATAAATGTACCAATCATTGTGCGTTTACAGGGAACAAATGCCGAAGAAGGCAAAGATTTGATAGATAAATCTGGATTAAAAGTGTTTTCAGCTATCCGGCTTCAGGATGCTGCTGCACTTGTTAACGAAGTATTGAATTAGTAATTAACTAAATTGAAAAAGCCCGGTTAGTTTTCTAATCGGGCTTTTTTTATATACTAAACAAATTGTATTAAATCATCCTTGGTTTGTCTCTTTAGGTTTGTGTAAAAAAATAGATTAGAATAAAGCTGGCTCTTTATTTATTAAGATTTTTTCATTGTCTAACATAATCCGACTTTTGAAAATCGATCATTCATTTTATAAAACAGAGCATTTTTATTTTGCTTAATTATCAATCTATAAAGTGTTGATATATAATAGCTTGATCAAATATTATTTACATTTTATTGTCTTTCAACAAAGTGTTTTAGATTATACTTTCATTGAAAAAAATCATTGGAATCACATCTGGAAAGAATTAAAGGTATCCTTTAATTTTATAGTAGATAATAGCTGCAAATTCTCTTAAAACTTTAATCTCGTATTGAAGATTACTCCACATATTGTAGCGAATATTCAAATTATCAGCAGCTGTTTGTTTGTTAGTGTCAGATTGTTGATTGTCGACAAGTAATTTCTGTTCAATTGGACTTTCAAATGATGGGTCACCGTTTATTTGATAGAAACCAGTTTTTTTGAATGTTAGGATACTCCTAAAAACATGTTCAGGAGAGGTTACAATAATAATACTTGCCTTATTTCTTGAAATCAAATTAAAAATAAATTGCGACTGCTGAAAGGTGTTTACTCCTTGAGTTTCTGACATAATGCGTTCAGGATCAATTCCTAAACGCTGGAGTTCTTCTATCATCCGATAATGGTCGCTATTGTAAAAATCGTTCGTATCTGCTGGCAAGGCCACAATAATTTTACTGGAACTGTATTTCTTTGCTATCCTTGAAGTGTGATGAGTCCGTAAAAGCGCATCTGGTCCCGGCATTCCACCTGCTCCCAAAAGTATAATGTAGTCCACATTTTCAACTTGTGGATGTGTTAAACTTGTTCCAAGCCAATGATATGCATTATAAGGGTAATCAGTAAAACTTAAGGCAACTAGCAAAATGAAGAATATTCCTGTTGCGTAAATAATCCCACGAATAAATCGCCAAATTATCAGCAAAATCTTTTTTACCTCAATTACGAATTTGTTACTCAATTAATGTATTTTTTACAATTAACTTGTTGTTAAATAGCAAATTGTGAATATTTTTACTTTGTTGAAATTTCAATAAAGCTACTCATTTGCATAGGTAATTTCATCCCTTGTTGCTCCATTTCCATCTCAAGTTTTTGGTTTACTGAGGCTGTATTGACCCATCCGGTTTCAAGTTCAACTTCTGATTTTCCACTTATTGTGCCACTTATTACAGCTTTCTCACCCATGATCTGCGTGCCACTTATGATTCCGTTGAAACTTATTGTAGCGTATTTGCCTTTTATTTCTTCTAAAAGATAGGTGGATTCAATAATGAAGTCGCTTTTTGGGTCGGGTTGCAGTTTTGTTTGCCAGCTTTGTCCGATGCTCAATTTATTGTCAGGATAAACCACCATCATGCCTGATTCAAAACCAGCAAGATTTGCTTGTTGACTCACAGCAGTCCCCTTGTCCAAACTTATAGGATTTCCTTTTTCATCAATTACGATGACAATGGCTGAACCAATCATCTTCCCAAGGCTTTGTTCTATTTGCTGATTCATTGGATTAGTCGTATCAGGATTTTGTGAATCCCAGATAATTTCCATTCCCATTGCATTCTGTTTGAACAGTATGGATTTATAGGTTAATTCCAGACTTTGATTATTGACCGAATCAACAGAAAGAATATTAACATCCTGTTGCATTGTCATTTGCTGTTTGAGTAGCATCGACTGACCCGACATACTCATGGTAATTGTCTGGTTGTTTTTGATTTCCAAAGCGTATTTCTGGCCCTTTTTCAATTGATAGGACAGTTTTATTTCCTTACCAGCTAATAAATTGTTGCTTAACAAAATTGAAGCAATCAATAAGAAAAAATAAGATCTTTTCATCGGTATATATTAAAAAGGTGAACTATCGTCATGCATATCGAAATCATCATTCATTTTTGATCCCACAACCCGGGTTTGAAGTTCAAATCCGCTGTTTGGCGAAAGATCGCCAGGTTGTTGATCGAATTTTTCAGGATCTTCAAAACGTGCAAACTGACCAACAAATTTCAAGTTGACATCGCCTAGCTTGCCATTTCGGTGTTTAGCAATGTTTATGATTGCCAAGCCCTGTGTATTGTTGTTCTCTCCATCTTCAGTAAGGCCATAATATTCAGGACGATAAATAAAAATAACCATATCAGCATCTTGTTCAATAGCTCCTGATTCACGAAGGTCGGAAAGGATAGGTTTTTTTGAACCGGGGCGACTTTCAACGGAACGACTTAACTGGGAGAGTGCCAGAACAGGGATGTTAAGTTCTTTAGCTAAACTTTTGAGCGAACGCGAAATGTTACTTATTTCCTGTTCACGATTACCCCTGTTATCTCCTCCGGTTGTCATCAATTGTAAATAATCGACATAAACCATCTGAATATCAAATTGTTGTTTCAGACGACGACATTTAGCTCTCAGTTCGAATACGGATAATTGTGGCGTATCATCGATAAACATTTTTGCATTTACCAGGGGTGCAATTTTTGTCGTGAGCTGCTGCCACTCGTATTGAGCAAGGTCACCTTTACGAAGTTTTTCGGCAGGAAGGTAGCTTTCGCTTGAAATCAAACGTGTAACTAGCTGAACTGACGACATTTCCAAGCTAAAAAAGGCAACAGGTTTATTAAATGTTACAGCAGCATTACGTGCAAGATTCAAAGCTAATGCAGTTTTACCCATACTGGGACGAGCAGCAAGAATGATCAAATCCGACTTTTGCCATCCCTGAGTAATTCTATCCAGTTCGGAATACCCTGAAGGAACTCCACGCAAACTTGAGTCGCTGTTTTTAGCGTTTTCGATGTCAGTGATAGCAGCTTTAACTAAGTCGGGCATAGTGCTAAAACTTCTTCTTAAATTTGATTCGCTTACAGCAAAAAGACCTGACTCCGCCTTGTCGAGAAGATCAAACACATCGGTGGTATCTTCATAGGCATCTTTGATAATTTCTGACGAGATGCGTATCAATTCACGCTGAATATGCTTCTGTAAAATAATACGTGCATGAAATTCAATATTGGCACCTGAAACAACCCTGTTTGTTAGCTGTGAAATGTAATAAGGTCCACCGATTATATCTAATTCGCCACTCAGTCTCAATTCATTTGTAACTGTTAGTATATCAATAGGTTCCGATTTAGTAAACAAACTTTTTATTGCATTAAAAATCTTTTGATGCGCTTCTTTATAAAAGACTTCAGGTTGCAAAATATCAATAACAGCATTTACAGCATCTTTTTCAAGCATCATAGCTCCTAAAACTACGTCCTCCAAATCAGTAGCCTGAGGTGGAACCCGACCATGTTCCATGAGCATATTACGCTGCATATCAGCAGTGTTAAGTGTATTATTTTTTGGTTTTCTTATGTTTCTCTCCATGAGACAAAATTAGGAATAAGTAGAGTTCGGTAATACTTTAACTTGTTTTTTACTTTGAATGGTACTGTTAAATTCAAAGATGAAATCGAATTTCTAATAGTTAATTGCTGAATATTTTATTCAAACCGTTGTATATCATTTTAATAGCTTTTGTGTAATTAGTAAGATTCCCAAGTAATAATGATGTTTCTGTGGAGTCATTACTGTTTAAAAGATCAGAAAGCAGATAATTCTCGTCTTTTAGATTTATGGTTTCACCTGTTAATGCCTTTAATATTTTCGCAAGCGTAACATCCTTAGTCGAAAATGGGAAAATGACATTGTAATTAGTAATAAGATGTTGTATATCAACTACATTAGTGAAATCTGTATTATCAGGTTTTTGAGATACTGAATCCATGACTTCGAGAACCGACTGACGACAACCATAAAAATGGGTGTAGTCGTCGGTAAATATTACTTCATTCGATTGAAGCAAGGCATCGGTTTTTTCAATAAATTGTGTGAATCCTTCCAGCGTTTGACTAAAAAATATCGTTTCGCTTAATTCATTAATCGAATAGCTGAGTGCCACAGGAATGAAGCTGTAGGGTTTCATTCCATTCAAAAAAGGAACAGCAGGATTATAACTTAATAACTTGAAAAAACATATGGTATTGACTGTGCTTTTTGTGAGATGTTTCTCCAATTCAAGTGTTTCATTAATAAGTATTTGACTAGTTTTGAATGCTTCAAATTGAAGTTTCTGAATTTCAGTTTCCAATACTTCTGAAGGTAAATCACTGATCGTGGATTTTTCATCAGTAAAATTGCTAAACCTAATTTCCGGGGTTAGACTACTCATAAAAAGAAAACTGTTTTCAGGTATATTTTTCCAGCAATGCCCAATAAAATCACAAGGATAAGGGTAAGTACACTGTTCGCCAATCGGTACTTTTGGCGAGTTTTCCAGTGATAAAGTATGTTTGCTTTGAGCAATGGATGATTTGATTTCCAACAATCTTTCTTTCACATCTTTAAGTACGGACTGGCTTTTGAAAAGCTTATTGATTTCTAATTGCTCCTGAAAAACATAGCTCTCATCCATATAAATTAAACTGAAGTCGGACAAGACTACACCGCATCCATTAATAACATAATATTGCAAAGCTGCATCGGTATAATAAGTTTGAGATAGCGACCTCGAGCTTTTAACTTCATATGCTTTCCATTGATCGTTGTCTCTGACAATGATGTCTAACATTATCAAAACGTCATCATACTGGAAAACAGCTTCATAGATTGTGTGAACGTTGAGATCATTCATCAACTCTCTGGTTTCTTCCAGTTTTTTTTGATATTGGGATGGTGATTTAGGTTTGCAATCGATCCCTCCAGGAAACAATTGTTGTGCAAGTATTCCTACATCAGTACCACGTTTGAATTTTGCCAGTTGTGCTGAACTAATCTTGTCCCGCAAAAAAGGGCGTTTTTTGTTCAGATACAATGATTTTTGGCATTGCTGGCCTCTGATAAATGTTGATTTTGATAATAGATGTGACATTATTTGGCGCTCAGTTTACAAGGTATTTAATTTGAAACGACAACTTGCTCATCACGTATTAAACTAAGGTTCAGATAGCGTCGCATAAGTTGAGCGATGGCCAGAACGTCTTTTTGACAATAGTTTTTAATTCGTTCAAGATCATGTTGTTCCCAATAAACCTTGCCAACCTGACTTCCATCAATGTCGTCTTTTGGAGTTGGAATGTCGAAAATTGCAGTAAGCAGATCGAGAGAGGTGTAGCTCTTGTAATCGCCAAATTTCCACAGCTCCATTGTGTCGAGATGTTTGACTTCCCAAGGTTTTTTGCCTGCGATTTGTAGTATAAAAGGTAACTCTATACCGTTGATAACCATTCTTCTGGCTATATATGGGTAATCAAACTCCTTGCCGTTATGAGCGCAAAGCATATCGTCTGCATTGTTATAATGACGATTTAGCAACTGTGCAAACTCCAGCAGGAGTTCCTTTTCATCATCTCCGTAAAACGATTTTAATCGAAACTCGTTTCCATTGAAATACCCAACTGATATCACAATAATTTTTCCGAATTCAGCATAAATTCCTGCTCGCCCATACAAATCTTCAGGTGTATCTTCTGATTCAGTTTTTATATGCGAAGCCTTCTTATTCCATAACTTTTGCATTCGCTCGGAGAGGTCATGATACTGAGCCTCATATGGAACTGTTTCAATATCCAGAAACAGCACCCTCGATAAATTCAATTGATAAAGCATGAGATAGTGTGTTGAAAATGTTTTTAATTATTTTAGCCAAAGATATACAGAACTTTGTTTTGAAATCATTTCAAAACAAACATCATTTAACTCATTCATGAAATATTCAAGAGGCTGATCAAAAACCAGCTTACCAAGCTAAGTTCAAACAGATTTACTACTAACCATGAAAGAAATCAACAATTTACATTTAATTGTAACTGAAGACAAATCATATAGTATTTATAATGAGGCTATTGGCGAATCGTATCATTCGCATAAAGGTGCATATACCGAATCAATGCTTGTCTTCATTAAAAACGGACTACTGCCGTTAATGGATGTTTTTCAAAATCTGAAAGTTTTTGAAATGGGATTTGGTTCTGGTTTGAATGCTTTATTAACCCAAAATACAGCGCCCTCCAAAACCATTTTTTATGAAACTGTTGAGGCTTTTCCTTTGGAAAAACGTTTCATTGATTTGTTATCCTATACTGATCTGCCTGACTTACAGTCTTCATTTCAGGTTTTTGAATCTTTGCACCTTTGTGATTGGAATAAAGATGTCGCAGTTACTCCTTATTTTACACTACTAAAACATCATTGTGATTTCTTAGAATTTGAATTTACTTTCAACGACTATCACCTTATCTATTATGATGCTTTCAGTATGGAATCCCAACATGAACTTTGGTCAGAAGATGTTTTTGTGAAATTATATCAAATTCTTGTTAAGGGAGGAGTGCTTGTTACATACAGTTCAAAAGGTCAGGTTAAAAGAGCTTTGAGATCGGCTGGTTTTCGTGTTGAACGCCTTGCTGGTCCTCCCGGAAAACGCCATGTTTTGCGGGCGACAAAAGACTAATGTCTTCGTGATGTCGTATCTCGCCCGGATAATGGTTTAAAATATCCTTCAATCGGAAATTTTTTTAGCGATGTAAAGCAATGTGCGTCAACTATATAAAGCCCTTCTTGTGTAAGTGCTAATGTTGGGTATGGGTTCAATTTAAAAACATTCTAAATTTCTTTCAGCTGTAAGGTGGTTTGAAAAACAACCTATTTTTGTTGTGAATTGATTAACAACAAAAGGTTGTTTCAAGAACAAAATTGATTTACCCAACTTTATCATTCATGGAAAAAATTGTCAGACAAATTATCGAAAAGTACGGTAGCGATCCCAACCGACTGATGGATATACTCATTGACATTCAGGAACAGTATGGCTATATAAGTCGTGATGCTGTTGCTTTGATGGCGCACCACCTGAATATGTCGCAGGTGGATGTAGAGCAAACAATTACCTTTTATCATTTTTTAAGCACCAAACACAGAGGCAAGTATGCAATCTATCTGAATAATAGTGCGGTTGCATATATGTTTGGACGTCAAGCGATTAAAGATGCTTTTGAAAAGGAATTGGGAATAAAATTTGGGCAGGTGACAGACGATGGCACGATTGGTTTGTTCGACACAGCTTGTATCGGGATGAACGATCAGGAGCCGGCAGCTATCATCAACAATAAAGTGTTCACCAAACTCACGCCTTATCGTGTTCGCGAAATAATTCGTCATATGCGCGAGGGAAAGAGTCTTGATGAATTAATGAATGAAAGCTATGGTGATGGTAAAAATCAACATCCATACCTACAAACGATGGTCTCGAGTAACATTCGCCGGAAAGGGATGATTCTCTCCGATGATTATGTTATGGGTAAGGTTCTAAAAACCATTCTTCCAAACATATCACCGGAAGCAGTAATTGCTGAGATCAAACATAGCCACATTCGCGGACGCGGAGGTGCTGGTTTTCCTACAGGGTTTAAGTGGGAGTTTTGCCGCAAAGCTAAAGGCCCAAAACATTATGTGGTTTGTAATGCCGATGAAGGCGAGCCTGGAACTTTTAAAGACAGAGTGATTTTGACTGAGAAACCTGAGTTGGTTTTCGAAGGTATGGCACTTGCCGGTTATGCAATTGGCGGCGATGAAGGTATCCTTTATTTAAGGTATGAATACCGTTACATGAAGGATTACCTTGAATCGGTTTTGAAAACCATGAAAGAACAGAATCTGTTGGGGGATAATATTGGAGGAATTGATGGTTTTAATTTCGACATCCGGATTCAATATGGAGCTGGAGCTTATGTGTGTGGAGAAGAATCTGCATTACTTGAATCGCTCGAAGGAAAAAGGGGTGAGCCACGCGATAAACCTCCTTTCCCTGTTGAAAAAGGATATTTGAATCAACCCACAATTATTAATAACGTTGAAACTTTTGCTACCGCTGTCAGAATAATTGAAAATGGAGGAGAGTGGTTTACACAGTTTGGTACTGAGGATTCAACAGGTACAAAAATCCTTAGTATATCAGGAGATTGCATGTTCCCGGGAGTTTATGAGGTAAATTGGGGTTTCAATGTAGGCGACATGCTCGATATGGTTGGCGCTTATGATGTGCAGGCAGTGCAGGTAGGGGGTCCTTCGGGAACACTTATTGGCCCTGATGAATTTCATCGCACTTTGGGATATTCCGACTTATCAACAGGCGGATCAATGATAATTTTCGGTACACAGCGAAATTTATTAAAAGACGTTGTGCTGAATTTTATGGAATTTTTTATTGATGAATCATGTGGTTCATGCAGCACATGTCGCAACATGCCACAGGTTATGCGAAATAAGCTCATCAAAATTCTTAATGGAAATGGTGTGAAAAAGGATCTCAGCGACCTTAAAGAGTGGAGTAAGGTGTTACTTGCAAGCCGGTGTGGTTTGGGTCAAACAGCTGGAAACCCAATTGTTAGTAGCCTGAAAAACTTTCGCCCTCTCTATGAAGAGCTGCTTCAAAAAGAAGTTGAATTTGATGAGGGATTCGATCTTGTTGCTTCTGTTCAGGGATCGTGTAAGTATGTCGGACGTGTTCCAAAATTTCACCATCATAATTAACAAATAGATAAATCATTCATTATGAGTAGCTTAGTAAAGTTTAAAATTGATGGGACAGAATGCATGGCTGAAGCCGGTACATTCATTGTTGAGGCTGCCCGTCAAAATGGTATTTTTATACCCACCTTATGTAATATGCCAGGGTTAAAGCCTAAAGGTTCATGCCGTATTTGTACCGTAAGGATAAATGGGAGATTGATGACATCCTGTACCACACCTGTTGGTGATGGTATGGAGGTTGAGTCGGGATCAGCTGATATAATCGAATTACGCAAAAGCATTGTTGAATTACTGTTTGTTAGTGGGAATCATTTTTGCCCTGCATGTGAAAAGAGCGGTAATTGCGAGTTGCAGGCTTTGGGTTATTTGTACCAAATGATGGTGCCACGTTATCCTTACGATTTTCCTCTAAGGGCAGTTGATGCGACCTCACCAAAGATTATAAAGGATCAAAACCGATGTATTCTTTGCAAACGTTGCATAAAGTCAATAAAAGATGAGGATGGAAAATCATTTTTTGCCTTCCGAAGTCGTGGTAATCATCTAGAAGTTGTTTTAGATCAGGAGTTAGCAGCAACAATGACGGATGAACAAGCTGAATTAGCCATGCAAAATTGTCCAGTAGGGTCAATCCTCGTAAAAGAAAAGGGTTTTGCTACGCCTATTGGCAAAAGGAAATTTGATAAACAACCCATTGGAAGCGATATCCATGTTTAATGATAGGAGATTAAAAATATGAGCAAACCGATAATTGCAACTACCTCATTAGCCGGATGTTTCGGCTGTCATATGTCGATTCTCGATATTGACGAACGTATTCTTCAACTCATTGAACTTGTTGAGTTTAATAAATCGCCAATTGACGACATAAAAACCTTTACAAAACCTGTTGATATTGGGATAATTGAAGGTGGATGCTGCAATAGTGAAAATGTTGAAGTGTTGAAGTCATTCCGTAAAAACTGCAAGATTCTAATCTCTTTAGGTGAATGTGCCATTATGGGTGGCCTTCCGGCTCTTCGTAATGGAATACCTGTAGAAGAATGTATTCACGAAGCGTACATTGGTGGCCCAACTGTACAGCTTAACAAGGAGCATATCTTGCCAAATGATGATGAATTACCTATGCTTCTAGATAAAGTGTACCCATGTCATGAAATCGTAAAGATTGACTATTTTCTTCCAGGGTGCCCTCCACGTGCTGATCTAATATGGGATGCACTCGTTGCTCTTATCACAGGCGATCCATTGAAACTACCATACGAAGTTATAAAATTTGACTAATCTAACCCCTGAAAAATCATGTCGAAGAAAATTACTATAGAACCAGTAACCAGGGTCGAAGGCCATGGTAAGGTTACCATCCATATGGATGACAATGGAAACATTCAGCAAAGCCGTTTGCACATTGTTGAATTCAGAGGTTTTGAGCGTTTCGTTCAAGGTCGCCCTTATTGGGAAGCTCCCGTTCTTGTGCAACGCTTGTGTGGTATTTGTCCCGTCAGCCATCATCTCGCTGCTGCTAAAGCATTGGATGTGATTGTCGGAGCTGGAACAGGCCACGGACTTACACCAACAGGTGAAAAAATGCGCCGACTCATGCATTATGGTCAGTTTTTTCAATCACATGCACTGCATTTTTTCCACCTGAGCGCACCCGATTTTTTGTTTGGAATAGATGGTGACCCTGCAATACGTAATATTATTGGTATAGCATTGACCCGTCCTGAACTGGCTGTGCAAGGCGTTATGATGCGTAAATTTGGTCAGGAAGTTATCAGAGCTACAGCAGGAAAGAAAATTCACGGAACAGGTGCTATTCCTGGTGGAATTAACAAACATCTTACAATTGAAGAACGCGATGAATTTTTGAAAGGTGCTGATCCGCTGAATGCAGATAAGATGGTGTCATGGGCTGAAGAAGCTTTGGATTTCTTTAAGAATTATTACCTGTCGAATAAAGATTTTATCGACAATTTCGCCTATTTCCCAAGTAATCACCTTAGCCTTGTGCGTAAAGACGGTGCTCTGGATCTTTACCATGGAGTGTTAAGAGCCGTGGATGATCAAGGTAACAAAATATTAAATGACATTGATTATCAAGAGTATACGAATTTTATTGAAGAAGAAGTTCGTTCATGGAGTTATATGAAATTTCCTTATTTGAAGCAATATGGAAAAGAAAAAGGATGGTATAGGGTAGGGCCTTTGGCTCGTCTGAATACTGCTGATTTTATCCCAAGTCCAATTGCTCAGCGCGAATTTGAAATTTATAAAGCATTAACGAATGGTAAACCTAATAACCACTGCATGATGATGCATTATGCACGTCTGATCGAAACTTTGCATGCTGCTGAAATGATTCGGGAATTATTGAATGATCCTGATTTACTTGAAGGAGAGTTAGTTACGAAAGGTGTAAAACAAAAAGAAGGAGTTGGACTTATCGAAGCTCCCCGCGGAACTTTATTCCATCATTACAGAATAAATGATAATGATCAGATCGAAATGGCAAACCTTATTGTTTCTACTACTAACAACAATGAGCCTATGAACCGATCAGTGAATCATGTAGCTAAATCAGTGATGACGGGAAAAGAAGTCATCACCGAAGGAATGATGAATGCTGTTGAGGTAGCTATACGTGCCTACGACCCATGCTTAAGTTGTGCCACACATGCTCTGGGTAATATGCCGTTGGAAATAACCCTTGTAGATAAAAATGATCAAATAATTGATAGAAGACGCTCGCACGAAAGATGATCCAAAAAGAAAAGATTTTGGTATATGGTTACGGTAACCCGGGACGTCAGGATGACGGCCTGGGTGCTGCACTCATTCAAAAAGTCGACGAATGGTTAACATCTTTCCCATCTCAGAAAATTATCACAGATACTAATTACCAACTCAATATTGAAGATGCTGCTTCAGTTTCAGAAGCCTCAAAAGTAATTTTTGTTGATGCTTCCATCGAAGAAATTGAAAGTTTCAGTTTTACCGAAGTCAAGGCTTCGGATGCCAGGGTGGAATTTAGCATGCATGCCGTTTCGCCTGCCTTTGTAATCGATCTTTGTACCAAAATGTATGGACATGCACCCAAAGCATATTTGCTTCATATAAAAGGTTATGAATGGGATTTCAGGGAAGAATTGACGCCCAAAGCTCAAACAAACCTTTCATTGGCTTTTGAGTTCTTATGTGATTTTTTAAAACCTTATCTTTAGTAGTTTATAGTAACCGATAAAAATATAAATAGTATAACAATGAATCTATCAACAACTTATCTTGGTTTACCGTTGAACAACCCGGTGGTAGTAAGTAGTTCCAAATTAACAGGAACACTTGAAAATGTGAAGGCTTGCGCGAATGCCGGAGCAGGTGCCGTGGTGTTAAAGTCGCTGTTTGAGGAACAAATAACAGCTCGAATTGATACAAAATTGCGTAAAAATGAAATGTATTTCTGGTATCCTGAAGCTTCTGAATATATCCATGGAATTTCAAAAGGAGTGGGAGCAGAAGACTACCTGAGGCTTATTGTTGAATCAAAAAAGTCGGTTAAAATTCCTGTAATTGCCAGCATAAATTGCGTCAGTCCATTAGAATGGCCAAAGTTTGCGGCAAAAATTCAGGATGCAGGTGCTGATGCACTCGAGTTGAATATCGCTATTTTCCCTTTTAGCAAAGACCTTTCCTCTCAACAGATTGAGGATACATATGTGCAGATTTTGACTGAAGTTAAAAAACAGATCACTATTCCTGTAGCAGTCAAACTTGGACCATTTTTTACGAATACGATGGCATTATCTTTTCGTCTGGCCGATGCTGGTGCTGACGGTTTGGTTCTTTTTAATCGTTTTTACAACCCGGATGTTGATATTGCTACAGCTAAAGTAGTAACCGACAATGTATATTCAAGTCCGGATGAAAAATCTGTTTCCATGCGCTGGATTGCCTTGCTGAGTGCTAATGGTATCAACGCTGATCTTGCAGCATCCACAGGTATTCATTATTCTATCGGAGTTGCAAAACAATTACTCGCCGGTGCAACAGTGGCACAGGTTTGCACAACACTCTATCAAAATGGCATTCCTTATTTGCATGAATTAGTGAACGGATTGAGTGATTGGATGAAAAAGAAGGGATATAAAGAAATTGCAGATTTCCGCGGAATGGTAAATAAATTTCCAGAGAATACTGCTGGTTTTGAACGTCTTCAGTATATGAAGAAAAATTTTGAATGATTTTTGCCGTAAGGCCCAACCAGGTTAATGCTGGAATCCTGAATATGACATATTCGGGATTTCTTATTTATGGGCGAATGGATGTTTGTTTTGCTTTTATTGATTGTATATATAGTGCTGAAATTCAGTTGTCTGACTCTATATTATTTAGTCATCCTTGAGATTTTGGTAGTCTATTTTTGGATCTACCCTGAATTTTAGCTCATTTTGACGTAAGTTTGCACTTCTAAATAATCATGCACTCTGCAACCTCATTTTTTTCATGAACTATCTTTCTGTCGAAAACATTTCTAAAAGTTTTGGTGATAAGGTTCTTTTCGAAAACCTTAGCTTTGGCATCAGCAAAGGTGATAAAACGGCCCTTATTGCTGTAAATGGAGCAGGCAAAACAACTCTGATGCGGATGTTGATGGGCAAGGATGAACCGGATTCAGGTAATATTACATTTTCAGAAGGAGTGCGTGTTGGCTATCTCGAGCAGCATCCAAATTTTGATCCTGAACTCAGTATCGAAGCCCTGATAAGAAGTGAACATAATGAAGTTCTGCAGGTTATACGCAACTATGAGCGAATAGCTTCTAAACCAGTGCAGGAAGATGAACAATTTCAGCATAACCGCCTGCTTGAAGAAGCATCGGCTAAGATGGATGCTTTTCATGCCTGGGATTATGACCGGCGATTAAAAGAGATGTTAACGAAATTTGGATTTGAGGATCTGGATCAACTAATTGGTAGTCTGTCGGGCGGTCAATTGAAGCGCTTGTCGCTGGCATTGTTGTTGTTGGATGAACCTGATCTGTTGCTACTCGATGAACCAACCAACCATCTTGATATTCCTATGATTGAATGGTTGGAGAAATATTTGCGTCAATCAGCTGTAACTTTATTAATGGTTACGCACGACCGATATTTTCTTGATAGGGTTTGCAACAATATCTTTGAGCTCTTTTTTAGTAAACTATATCATCATAAAGGCAATTTTTCATATTACATCGAGAAAAGCACCGAAAGGGAAGAGGCTCTGGCAGTTGAAATAGAGAAAGCCGGGCAGTTGTTAAAAACTGAAACAGAATGGATGCGCCGCATGCCAAAGGCCCGAACTACCAAATCAAAAAGTAGAATAGATGCTTTTTACGAACTAAAGGAAAAGGCTTCGCAACGAAGAACATTACAACAACTACAGTTGGATGTCAAAGCGCAGCGTATTGGAAGTAAAGTGCTTGAAATGCGTAATGTGCATAAATCTTTTGGCGAGATAACCATCCTGAATGGTTTCGATTATATGTTTACAAAAGGAGAACGCATAGGAGTAGTTGGGGATAACGGTGTTGGAAAATCTACCTTTTTAAATCTTATTACCGAACTCGATCTGCCCGATAAGGGCCGTGTAATTAGCGGTGATACAGTAGTTTATGGCTATTATACTCAAAAGGGTATTCAATTCGATGAGTCGAAAAAAGTGATTGACGTGGTGAAGGATATTGCAGAAATCATTCCTTCAGGTAGTAGCAATAGTGCAACAGCCTCGCAATGGCTTACGCGTTTTATGTTTCCTCCACTAATGCAAAACCAACCTGTGTACCTGTTGAGCGGAGGTGAAAAACGTCGGCTTTATTTGTTGACAGTCCTGATTAAAAACCCAAATTTCTTAATACTTGACGAGCCAACTAACGACCTTGACTTGCTAACTTTACAAGCTTTAGAAGATTTTATCACTGATTATCAAGGGTGTTTGTTGATTGTTTCGCACGACCGGTATTTTATGGATCAGGTGGTTGATCAATTGTTTGTTTTTGAAGGGAATGGAGTGGTAAAAGGGTTTATTGGAAACTACACCTCCTACCGGGACGCAATTGAAGCTAAGTTGAAAGAAGAGAAACCTGCTTTGCCAATTTCGAAACAAAAAGGGCAAAACGAGGATTTCAGAGCTGAAGAACGTCAAAAGAAAACAAAACGCACTTTCAAAGAACAACAGGAATATCAATCATTGGAACTGGAAATGAGTAAGTTGGAAGAAGAGAAGGCTTTGTTGGTTCATTCATTGGGTAACTCCGAAATGAATTATCTTCAACTTAATGAGTTGTCAGAACGTATTACTGCCATCGATAACTTGCTTGATATAAAAATGGAAAGATGGATGTTGTTGGATGAAATTGGTGCTCAGAATAATGAATAATTCATATCTAAAAATATAATGTGATGGAAACAAATGCCTTTGAAAGATTTATAAAGGATGTTGTCGCTAACGAAAAAGTTTGGTTACTGCAAGCAACAGATGGCATGTTTGCGATGCTGGAATCGGATGATCGTAGGTCCTATCTAGCTGCATGGGATCGTCAGGACGATGCACAAGCTGCATTATCAGATGAGTGGGAAGATTATTCGCTCGTGGAAATGGATTTGAAAGAATGGATTCATTGGCTTAACGAGATGCAGGAAGACGGGGCCTGGATTGGAATATCACCTGACAGCGAAGGCAAAGTGCTACCTTTAGAAGCCTCTGCTTTGTTGCAACTACTTATATCCGAAAAAAAAGATCAGAAAACCATGGGTGATTTTTAGCGGAGATTATACAGTAAACTTCGGTTTCATAAGTTCTAAATCTTCCAAAAGGTCATTCGAGTAGTTTCGTAATGATTCAAATAGCTCTGTCAGGCCTTCTCCGTCACCTTTTACTCCTTTAAGTTCGAGCTCCCTGGCATACTTTTGGGGTGCTTCGGCAAAAAAGTTCGAGATAACACCTTTCATGCTGTGTGCATCAAATTTCAGTTTGTTGAAATCTTTCGCTTCAATATCTTTTTCTAGCGCAGCTATTCTATCCGGGTACTCCTGAATGAAAATGTCAATGATTTCAATTACTATTGATTTATCGAAATATTGAAAGGTTTCCATAAAGGCTTTTTCGTCGATTACTTTCATGATTATTGCTTTGCTGTTTGTGCTACATTTTCAAATAAGGAATGTAAAAATAGTCAAATTGTTGTTTATACAACAAAATGGAGAATAACTTAAAGAAATTAGTTTAAAAGCCCATTAAGCTTCCAATCTGGTAGACGGCAAATGCAGCAAGCCAGGCAAGAGCCGTTGTGTAAACAGATGTAAATAATGGCCATCTCCACCTTCCTGATTCTTTTTTTAGAGCAGCAAATACCGCAATACACGGAAAATAGATAAGCACAAAAATCATGAAACTTAAAGCTACCAAAGGTCTCATAACTTTTTCGCCTTTTTTTGGCCCGCTATCATAGGTGTGATCCTGAAGTTTTTTACTCAAGCTTGCCCCGTTTTCTACTTCAGGATCAGCTTGGTAAATGACACCCATTGTTGAAATAACAATCTCTTTTGCAGCTGATCCGGCAAGTAAACTCACCCCCATTTTCCAATCGAAACCCAACGGTTGAATAGCTGGTTCAATAAAATGACCAATTCTTCCAATAAAGGAATATTCCTGCTTCATTTGATGCCTTTTGAGCTCCAGATTATGGATGGATTCCTCATATTCTGAATTCATCTTTTTTAAAGCAACCGAATCGATTAGTGCAAGTTGTTGTTCTTGCAAATCAAAGTTTTGAGTATTGATTTTCAGTTCCTTGTCAATTTCAGTATCGATATGTTTTCCTCTTGGGAAATATCCAAGTGCCCAAATGATTATACTGGCAGCAAGTATAATTGTTCCCATTTTCTTGAGATACTGTGCTCCTTTGAACCATGTTTGACGGTAAATGACTTTTGTAGTTGGCATGCGGTAAGGCGGAAGTTCCATCACAAATGGCATTTCTTCCGTTCTGAATAGTACCTTCTTAAAAACCCACGCCAGCAAGGCTGCAAAAGCAATTCCCAGAAGGTAAATTCCAAATAACAATGTCCCCTGATAGTTTGAAAAAAAAGCGCTGATGATAAGAATATAAACCGGATATCTGGCGCTACACGACATAAAAGGAATGATCATCATTGTAATAAGCCTGTCACTTTTATTCTCAATTGTTCTGGTTGCCATGATAGCAGGTACATTGCATCCAAAACCCATTAGAAGCGGTATAAACGATCTTCCGTGTAATCCTATGCGATGCATCAGTTTGTCAACGATAAATGCGACACGTGCCATGTAGCCTGTTGTTTCCAAAAGACTAAGGAAAAAAAACAGGATGAGAATGTTTGGAAGAAAAACAATAACTCCTCCAACACCTCCGATAATTCCATCAATAACCAGGTCGCGAAGCATTCCTTCAGGAAGCAGATCATACATTTGACCTCCAAGCCATCCCATAAGCTTTTCAATCCATTGCATGGGATAATCACCAAGAATAAAAGTGGCTTGAAACATCCCCCACATGACAACTAAAAAAATAGGATAGCTTAGAAATCGATTTGTTAGGATGCTGTCGATTCTCCTGCTTTTTGTTTTCTTTTCTTTGATAGCTTCCTGGTATGTCTCTTTTAAAGCCCCTTCAATAAAGCCATATTTGGCATCTGCAATAACTATCTCAATCTCCTCTTTCATCAGCCTTTCAATAGTAACAGTTTCTTCTCTAACTGCGCGACTGATCGATTTGAAATTGATGCAGGTTTCAATGCGGGCACTCTCAACTTTGTCGGCTTCAAGCAGTTTAATAGCAAGGTAACGTGGTGAGATGATGTTGATAATAGCCTCGTTTCCTGGTGTGTTGAGAAGCTTTTGAATTCTTAAAATCGACTTTTCAATTTCAGGGCCGTAGTTGATGTGCACATGCCGAATGTCAGGGTCTTTGTCTTCATAAACGGCAATAATCCTATCAAAAAGCTGCTCTATGCCAATTCCTTTGGATCCAACTGTGGGTATGACAGGAATTCCAATAAGCTTTCCAAGACTTTCATGATCAAAATTGGCACCTTTTTCCTGCAGCTCATCAAACATATTTAAAGCAATAACTACTTTAATGTCCATGTCGATAAGCTGCGTAGTCAGGAAAAGGTTTCGTTCCAGGTTTGAGCTGTCGATAACATTCAGAACAATATCAGGAATTTCGTCAAAGATGAAATTTCTCACAAAAAGCTCTTCAGGGGAGTAACTGCTAATGCTATAGGTGCCGGGTAAGTCGGTGATTTTAAATGAGTAGCCGCTTTGGGTAAAAGTCGCTGATTTGGCTTCAACGGTGACACCGCTATAATTAGCGACACGTTCACGTGAATTGGATGCATTATTAAAAATTGTGGTCTTTCCTGAGTTTGGATTACCAACAAGTGCTACAGATATCGTTTTACTTTTAATTAGCGGTCTCAGATTCAAAGCTTGTTCAAGTGTTTGAACTCCATAAAATCCTGAACCTGTGGTTGTTTGAATTTCTTCGCCTGAACACACCTCAATAAGACTTGCTTCACTTTTTCGTAAGGATATTTCATAGCCCATCACATTATACTCGATTGGGTCGCGCAGAGGGGCATGCTTGATGACTATCACTTGTTTTCCGGGCACAAAACCCATTTCTATGATACGTTTACGAAAAGCACCTCTTCCCTTCACCTTCGTTATAATGCCTTTTTCCCCTTCTTTGAGATCTGCCAATACTTTCATGTTCTGAGGATTTTCGATTGATTGCTAAAAAATGCTGATTACTTTTAAAGGTATTTCTGCCAACTTACAAAAATAGGTGGATTTTACTATTAAATCTGATACCTAAATTTAGGTATTTTGCATTCTAAGATGTTAAAATGTTCAAAAAACCGGTCTTTCAAATGACCTGCTTCTGACTTTTTTGAATTGATCAAAATGCAACAATAAAAAATGCAGAACCCATCCACCGATAAACTCTGCATTCAAATGAAGATTGGAAGAAGCTTTTACACAAAACAAGTTTTAGCCGAATTTTTGAAAACTTCTATCTTTTTTTAATTATTGGTTTTCCAATTCTTTAAGTATTTTCTGGGCTTTAGTTTTGTAAATACTTCTGCCCGAAGAAATGGTATTTAATTGCTCAGTAGCTTTGTCAGATTGATTGGTTCTCAGATAACAAAGGGCAAGATACCAATGGGCCTGATCAACGAAGAGGTTGTCGTTGTGATCTATGATTGCTTGAAAATCGAGGATAGCGCTATCATAATCAGCTAATTCAACAAATGACAGTCCGCGATATAATTTACTCATCAAATTTTCTGATGACATATTAAACATCTTTACCGCGGCAGTATAATCGCCTGACTCGTAAAACTGCAGTCCCTGCATCACAGGCTGATCAATAGTTGAATTACCCGACCTTAATGCAAACGAGCCGCTTTCAGAAGTATAATATTGCTCAAAAAGCTTTTGTTGCTGATTGCCTGATTGCATTATTAAAATACCTCCGCCAACAGCTGCAAGTAGTAAAAGAGCTGCTGCCACAGCACTGTAAACAGGCAACCCAAGAAATCTCCGTTTCTTTTGTTCACTTTCATGAATTGTTTGCAGTTTTTCCATCATGTCAATTTTTTTTGTTTGAACCAACATCTTTTTAAGCTCAATGTATGAACGTAAGTCGTTCGCAAGTTGAGGATCGGTTTCGAGTGCTCTTTTAAATTCCCACAAGTCATCTTCTTCCAACTCACCTCTAAGGTACTGTTCAATTTTTTTAAGGTTTTCCATGTTTAATCAGATTTTTATAAAGTGGATCTTCGTTAATTAATGTAATAAGTTTCTTAATGCATGCACGCTTTTTGTTATACACAGATTGGGTGGAACTGAGCTTCATTCGGTTAAGCATAACCTCACTTGGCCTTTCGTTCTCAAGCAATCTGAGAATTTTTCTGCAGGATGGTTTGAGTAATTTCAGGTTACGAAAATAGGCTCTTAAGAGCGCATTCTCGAAGTATAAATCAGCAGCCATTTCTTCTGAAAAGTCAATTGCTTCATCAACTATTTCTGAATTAAACACCAGCTTATTGTCAACATTCCTGAATGATTTCATCCATATCCGCTTACTAAGCTCTACAAAGAACGTTTTGAAAGAAGAAGATACATGAAACGATTCGCCTTTAATTTCCAAAATGTCAATCAAAGTACTCATCGAATCTTGAAAAAGATCCCAGGCATCATCATTAGATCCACCGTATTTCCGAACCATCTTTTTTACTGAAGAAAAATACTCAGTATACATGAATCGAAGAACGTTTTCATCTTGTTGAATGATACCTTGGATTATTTCTTTATCAGTATATTCTAACATCTCTCTATACATTAGTACCAATTAAATTGAAAAACGCATCACTTTTTTTAAATTATTTTTTTAAAACCTTTGTAAATAATTGATAATCAGTGAGAAAAAAATGCAAAAAACCGAAAACCCGTTTTCACTTTTTTTATGCTCATAATTAGCAAACTTAGTAAAAATGAGTAGAAAAATGCTAAATTTGAATCAAATTTTAAAAATGGGAAAAAGAAAGTTTAATTCGCAAATGAAAATTCCTTTGTTTTTTTCTGGATTTACCCGTATAGTGTTTGTTTTCACACTGTTACATGCTTATTGTGTTCTGTATGCACAGGATAACAGGCATTTACGCATCGTTTTTTATAATGCAGAAAACTTTTTTGACATTAAAGTTGATTCCACACGCGATTACAATGCCTTCACACCGGAAGGTGATCAACATTGGACACTTAGTCGGTATTTTCTGAAGCGCAACAACCTTTTTAAGACGTTACTTGCGCTTGGAAAAGGTAATCCGCCAGCCCTAGTAGGGATGTGTGAGCTTGAAAATGAGGCAGTTCTTGAGGAACTCATATATCGGACGCCTTTGAAGAATACTGGTTATAAAATCGTTCATTATGAATCGCCCGACAGAAGAGGTATCGATGTCGGACTGATTTATCGCTCCGACTTACTGACTTTGATACAAAGCGAACCAATCAATGTTCATGATCCTGATGATCCTGGTTTTCTTACCCGAGACATACTTTTTGCAGCATTCGAAACCTCCGCTTCCGACACTATATTTGTTTATGTCAACCACTGGCCTTCACGCTATGGAGGTCAATTAGAGTCGGTTGATAAACGAATGCTTGCGGCAACAACTCTTCGAAGGCATTATGATTCACTTGTTTTGAAATTGCCGAGAGCAAAAGTGGTGATGATGGGCGATCTTAACGATAGCCCAGAAGATGACAGTGTTTTAAAAGGATTAAGGGCTTTTTCTCCGGAGTCGAACCTTCAGTCTGACGGGTTGATTAATCTTTTTACAAATAAGGATAATCTGGGTTTTGATGGGACACTCAAACATGTTCATGATTGGCAAATATTTGATCAGATCATTGTGTCTCCGGCACTCTTAGGCTCTGAAAAGGGTACACGTTACTGTAATGGAAGTGCTAGAATTTTTGTAGCAGATTTTTTGCTTGAGGACGATGAGAGGTACTTAGGTAAAAAACTTCATCGCACATATTCAGGGCCAAATTACATTGGAGGCTTTAGCGACCACCTTCCTGTTTATATCGATTTGTGCTTGCCCGACTGAGGTTTGTTACATAGCTCGCCCAGCATTTTTGGTATCTCTTCCAGATGAAGAATCATTTCAACTTTACCGGTATTGATAGCTGCTTGAGGCATGATGGGCACTTCGGCACTTTCGGGATGTTGCGCAATGGTTAATCCACCCAAAGAATGAATCTTTTTAATGCCATTTGAACCGTCATCGTTAGCTCCGGTAAGGATAATGCCAATCAAACATTGCATATAAACTTCTGCAGCACTCTCAAAAAGAATATCTATTGATGGTCGTGCATAACTAACCTTTTCTGAGACAGTTAAGCTTAAAGTTTCATCTTTTTCAACAAGAAGGTGATAATTTGCCGGTGCAATATACACATGATTTGACCGGATTGGCTCGCCCGAATCAGCCTCTTTCACATTCATGTGCGAAAGTTGATTCAAATAATGCGCCATAAACCCATCTGATTGAGGATTGAGGTGCTGAACAATAATTATTGGAAGGCAAAATCCAGAAGGCAAAGCTGTAATAAGAGTTTTTAACGCTTTCAGGCCGCCAGCTGAGGTTCCAATAACCAACGCCTTGTATTTGTTGCATGTTTTCACTTCTTGTGTTTAACTTATTGGACCTTTTTTTTGTAAATTTTTTCTTTCGGATCAACAATCTCAAAATGATTAAAGACTTCGGTGAACATGAGGTTCTCTTTTGATCCTAACCCAAGAAAACCACCTTTAACCAAACTTTCTGAGAAAAGGCCAACAACTTTATTCTGAAGTTCTTTATTAAAATAAATCAATACATTTCTGCAAATTATTAAATGAACTTCTGCAAAAACACTATCAGTAACCAGATTGTGTTCAGCGAAAACGATGTTTTGCTTCAGGTTTTGATCAAGTATTGCTGAATCATATTTTGCTATGTAATAATCAGAAAATGAATGAGTTCCTCCTGATTGCTGATAGTTATATGTGAATTCCTTAATCTTGGCGATGGGATAAATTCCTTTTCGGGCTGTTTCAAGAACTACAGGATTGAAATCAGTGGCGTAAATCTGTGAACGTGCGTAAAGGCCTTCTTCTTTGAGCATTATTGCAAAGGAATAAACTTCTTCTCCTGTTGCGCAGCCTGCGTGCCAGATTTTGATGAAAGGGTAAGTTTTAAGAAGTGGAAAAACTTCTTTTCGCATCACATTGTAGAAAGAAGGGTCGCGGTACATCTCCGTGACATTGATTGAAAGATCGCGCAACAGCACTTCAATAAAGCCTTGTTCGTGAAGTATTTTGTGTTGTAATTCGCTTATGCTATTTAACCCCAACGATTGCTGCCGATGCTTAATTCTACGCTTTATATGAGCTCTGTTGTAATCGCGAAAGTCATAACCATACCTTTTGAAAACGGCTTCCAGTAACAGATCTATCTCTATATCCTGCGTTTGAATTTCTTTTAATAAATTATTTGTTGTCTCCATCATCCTTATTTAAGTAGATGAAAGTGTGTTATTTAGTAAAGCCATACCCGAAGTAATGAAATAAGTTTGCCTGTATCAAAAGGCTTTGTAAGATATTCATTTGCTCCGGCAGCAAGGCATTTATCGCGGTCATCCTTCATGGCCTTTGCAGTGAGAGCAATGATAGGAAGTTTAAGAAATCGCTTGTCTTTTCTTATTTCTTTCATTGCCTCATAACCGTCCATTTCCGGCATCATAATATCCATCAGAACGAGATCAGTCTTAGGATTGCTATGAAGCTTTTCAATACCTTCACGTCCGTTTTTGGCAATGATAAGTTTCATGTTGTACTGATCAAGGAAACTTGTGAGTGCAAAAACATTGCGCATGTCGTCATCCACAATTAAAAGCGTTTTGCCTTCCAACACATCTTCCCTGGGGAGAATGTTTTTAAGCATTTCCTGTTTCTTTTTTGGTAATTTCGACTCTACCTGATGTAAGAAAAGTGTTGATTCGGATAATAACCGTTCAAATGAACGAGCTCCTTTCAGGATGATACTGTCTGCAAATTGCTGTAAATGAGTGTTTTCATCTTGAGTCATTTCGTGAGCAGTGTAAACAATTACAGGAAGCATCTTTAGTGAATCATCTTTTTTGATGTTTTCGAGTAATTCAAATCCAGTCATTCCCTGGAGTCCCAAATCCAGAATCATACAATCGAATGATTCATTCTGAAGAACCTCCCAGGCAGCTTCGCCCGAACCAACTGCTTTGATTTCAACTTCATCTGAAGTCATTAAACCAACTATGCTTTTCCTTGTTATATCATCATCTTCAACAATCAGGAGCTTCCGGTTTGTGTTGCCAACCACACTCTCAATTTTGTCGAAAGCTGATTCAAGCGATTCCTTGCTGACTGGTTTCATCAAATAACCAATTGCTCCCTGTTTTAAAGTGTCGAGTGTACGGTCGGAGGCCGAAACGAAATGGACTGGGATATGGCGGGTTCTGCTGTTCTTTTTCAAGCGATCCATCACTTCGTATCCATCAATTCCCGGTAATCCGATATCAAGGATAATGGCGCTTGGAACATAAAAATCAGCATAGTGTAAGCCGGATTCACCATCACTTGCAAGCAAACATTTGAAATGATGTTCGTTAGCAAGGTCTTTTATCAAACTTGCAAAATTTGGATCATCTTCAATCACCAGCAAGACTTTGTCGCCTGGACTTATCATATGCCTGTCGTCGCGCTGATCTTCAGCAGGCTCAATAAGGTTTTGTTCGGATTCAATAGTTACACCAGATTTAACGGGTGGTTTTATATCTTCCGATTGAGTTTCTTTTTGAGTAGTCTGATTGACTTTTAAACCCTCATTTTCTGAAAGTGAAACAGGCAGATAAAGGGTAAAAGTTGTTCCTTCGCCTTCTTTACTTTCAACTTCGATTGAACCACCTAACAGCTCAGTAAATGCTTTTGAAATGCTTAGTCCAAGTCCTGTGCCACCATATTTACGACTTGTTGTCCCATCAGCCTGTGTAAACGCATTGAAAATCAACTCAAGTTTGTTTGGTGCAATTCCAATACCGGTGTCTTTAACTGCAAATGCTATTCGTTGCTGGTCAGTTGATGAACTGCCAGGTTTTTCTGGGCGATAAATATTTAAACTGATACTTCCTTTATGAGTAAATTTCAATGCGTTGGAATACAGGTTCTTGAGTACCTGAAAAATACGCTGACTATCCGTTTTAATGGATTCAGGGAGGTTTTTGCTGATGTTAATAAACAGCTCAAGTCCTTTTTTCTCAGCCAGAGGACCGAATGTTTTCGAAACATAAGTTGCAATATCTTCCAGATACAAGGATTCGATAAACAAATCAATTTTGCCTGATTCAACTTTGCTAAGATCCAATATTTCGTTTATTAATTCAAGCAAATCAGAGCCCGAGCTGTTGATTGTTCTAGCATATTCCAATTCTTTTGGATCCAGATGTTGCTTCTTGTTTTCGGCAAGCAACTGTGATAATACCAAAATACTGTTGAGTGGAGTTCTAAGTTCGTGTGACATATTTGCCAAAAACTCCGATTTGTATCGCGAAGCCATCTCCAAATCTTTTGCCTTTGCTTCAATTTCTTTACGAGCAACTTCTAATTCGATATTCTTTTCGCGTATAGCATCCCGCTGTGCTTCAAGGGCTTTCGTTCGTTCTTCCAGCTCCTCATTTGTAACTTTCAGTTCTTCCTGTTGTGCCTGCAAGTTTTCTTCCGAAATACGCAATGCAGCAGTCTGTTCTTGTAATTCTTCGTTAGCTTGGCGAAGTTCTTCTTGTTGCACGGCTAGTTCGTTAGCTTGCTCCTGGGTTTGACGAAGCAACTCCCTGACTTTTTCGGCAGCTTTGGCCGTACGTATTGCTATCGCAATATTTACTGCAGCCTGATGGATAAAAGTCTTTTTTAAGTCATCAATGGGCTGAGCTGAAATCAATTCAACAACACCTGTTAGGATTCCTTCGTGTACAAGCGGAAATACGATACAATCCTGAGCTTGAATGGAATGGTTGCCAAAATCTATTTTTAATGGCTTTGTCGATGAATGAATGTGTGTTAAGTTAAGTGTTTTTGCAACCTGTCCAACGATTCCTTCGCCAACAGGTATTTTTTCCATTCCAGATTTCTCAGAATTAGTTGTGCCGCAACTTGAACGCAATTCGAGTGTGTTTTCAGTATCGTCAGTAATGTATATAAAGCCGGCAGGAGCACCAATGTATTTTCCCAGGAAATGAATAATTTTTTCTGAAAGGACATCAACAGATGAAACTCCACTCAATTCGGTATCCAACAAATTTATACCTGTTTTGAGCCAATCCTGATTAGAATTCGAAATAGCGTTAGAATTTAGGGTACGGGTCATCTCAAATAACGAAATGTTCAACGTGTCATTTTCACTTCTTGGAACAACGTTAACACTGTAATCGCCCTGAGCAATCCGATTAGCCTGAGTAACAACTTGTCTGAAACTTTCAACCATTTCGTTCATCGAAGTCCCTAAAATGTCTTTTTCGCTTCTGATTTCAACTTTTTCGCTATAATCACCTTTTGCCATGAGACGCGCAACATTGGCATATTTTTGTAACGCATTCACCAAACGGTTGAATGTATTCACCATTTCGCCAATTTCATTGGAAGGTGCTTTGATAACTTTGTTATCTAACTGGCCTTCAGCTACTTCTTTTGCCCATGACGAAAGTTGTTTGATTGGGTTTACAAACCAACGCGTTACGAGGATCGAAATCAAAAAAACAAGAATAATAGTTATAATGAAGGTGATTTTTACAATATCAGATAGTTTCCGGGCATAAGCGAAAGCTTCACTATGTTCTATTTCCTCGATAAGTGTCCAGTTTACTCCAAGTTCTTCAACTGCATCAAGATGACGATAAATGCCTAGCACATATTTTCCTTCAAGGTCGCTATCGTAGGTTGATACTTTTTCCTTGTCAAGCTCTTTATCGACTAGTAGTTGTTTGTTATTTCTGTTTTGAAGCGAAAAAAGCCAATCTTTTACTTTTTGATTCTTAACTTCTATCGTAAGTATCTGACTGTTGCCTTTAAATCGCAATGCAGATCGCAGAAGTTGGTCGTCACCAACGATATATGCCTGACCTGTTTCTCCATAACCAGCCTCCTGACTAATGATCTGGTTGATTCGGTCCATCGATACCATTAAAGCAATCACTCCAACAATTTCGTTTTTTTCGTTCACCACTGAAACCGCAAAGAACCCAGACAATTTATTGTATGCAGGTTCATAGAATTCAAGATCAGAGAAGGTGTTCTTGCGTGTTTCCAGTACAGTTCTTACAGTTGAAGCAAATTTTGTAAATCTTAAATCGCTTGTAAGCAGGTTTTTGCCAAGATCACTTTGCTCACGCAACGTAAAGAGAATTGTCCCTTTGTTATCAATATAATAAATATCCTCATAGCCATTTTTGGTGGCTAAGTTTTTGAATTCGTCACGATGTTCTTCAGTAAGGCTATTGTATAATGGTGTGTTTTTAAATTGTTTAAAATTTCCCTGATTGCTTTCCAAACCTTCACTCAGGTTAGCTATAAAATTGATATCAGCTTTCTGTCTGCTGTTAAACTCCAGAAAATCAATAATTTCATTAAAAAAAGTGTTGATATATTCTTCCCTTAATTGTGAAGTAGTTTGAAGGGATTTCTCAGCTACTATTGTTAAACCATGGTAGGCGTTCAAGAAATTGATAAAACTTATAGAAGCCAGGGGAACGATTGAAATAGTTAGAAACCAAATCAATAGTGATTTACCTACTCCAATATAACGCCATGACCGAAAAGAGTATTTAAGTTTTTCCCAGGTTGTAGCTTTATTATAATCCAGATTTTCCATGAAATTTAATTACACGTGCTTGAGTTGACAAAAGGGGATAGTCCATTTTGAACCGTAATGTTCAACGAAGTTGATGGTCCAAACAAGAAATTCTTCAACAGGATTGATTTTCCGTTTTTTAATAAATCCAAGCCATGGTTAATAATCATCTTTACTATTTATAATTTTAATTATCAATTACTTATAATTATATGCTTAACATAGTGAATCGCTCTATTGTTTCATACAACTCTGTGGGGTTTACCGGTTTGGTAATGTAATAATCCATACCGGCAGCCAAACATTTTTCTTTGTCACCAATCATTGCATGTGCTGTCATCGCAACAATTGGAGTATGATAAGATTTATCCTTTTCAGCGATCCGTATATTGCGGGTTGAATCGAAACCATCCATTTCAGGCATTTGAACATCCATTAAAATCAGATCGAAACGCTGGGTTGTGGCCACTTCGAATGCAATTTTTCCATTCTCAACAGCTTTCACTATCCACCCTTTCTTTTCTAGAAGCTGAATCACAATTTTTCTGTTAATCACCTGATCTTCCGCAACCAGAATATTAAGCTTCCGCCCATTATTTCCTTCAATTACGGCTTGCTCCTGTTTGGCTTTTTTAATTTCTGTTTGTTTACCAAACTTACTGATTAAAAGCTTTTTAAGGTTGTTTTGAAGCAAGGGTTTAGTGAGAAATTCCAGATTTTCAGTGTTTTTAACTTTCAGAATCTCTATACTGGCTTTGCTAGGTGAAAGAAGCACAATCTCAGGCTGTTTGCCACCTTGTAATTTTGATTTAATTTTCTCAGCCACTTGAAAACCATTCATCGAACTCATGTAATAATCAATAAGAATCAAATCGAAACTCTCTTTATCAAGTAGTTCGAAACAGCCCGGGCAATCATGGGTAAAACTGTGTTTAATGCCCCATTTCTGAAGTATTTCAGAGATAATATGAGCTGATTTGAGATGGTCATCAATAATCAGTAAATTGAATTCGCTGTTAGGTTTGTTGAGTTTAAGTTCCCATGGTTTTTCACGCTGATCCCCGGTCATCATGTTGAGACGGAAATAAAACTTGCTTCCTTCGCCAAGGTTGCTTTCCACTTTTATAATACCGCCCATAAGATTTACCAGTTTCTGAGAAATGGTTAGCCCCAGGCCTGTTCCGCCATGTGTGCGGGTGGTCGAAGTATCAACCTGCTGATAGGATTGAAACAAACGGCTGATTTTATCTCTTGGAATTCCAATGCCTGTATCTTCCACTGAGAATTCTAAACTCACCTGTTCTTCGATATGATCGAGCATTTTTACATGGATACCAACAGTACCTTCCTCAGTAAATTTGATCGCATTGCTTAATAAATTGATCAGAATCTGGCGGATGCGTAGTGGGTCACCAATCAGGATATCTGGCAAATCAGGCGAAATTTCACAAATAAATTCAAGTTTCTCTTGAAAAACCTTTACCGAAAGCAGGTTAACAGTTTTTTCAATGACTTCTCTTATGCTGAACTCGATCTCTTCGAGTTCAAGTTTGTCGGCTTCAATTTTCGAAATATCGAGAATTTCATTAATGATCTCAAGTAACGATTCTCCAGAGGTTTTGATATCCAGAAGGCGTTCTCGTTGATCGGTATTTATGCTTTCATCCATCATTCCCAGATCTGCCAAACCAATGATTCCATTGAGTGGTGTTCGTATCTCATGACTCATGGTTGCCAAAAAAGCGCTTTTTGCCATAGTAGCTTCTTCAGCAATTAATTTCGCCTGATGGAGTTCGTTGATGGTTTTTTCAAGCTTGCGGGTTGTTTCTTCCAGCTTGTTTTTATGTTGAAAGAAATCGATAAATGCTTTGATTTTACTTTGAAGTATCTCTAAATCAAGAGGTTTGTACAAATAGTCAACAGCCCCTGACTCATATCCTTTGAAAATATGCTGCCGTTGTTTGCTGATGGCTGTAACGAAAATGATTGGGATGTACTTGGTACGCTCAGAACTGCGCATTATTTCAGCAACTTCAAATCCATCCATGCCTGGCATTTGAACATCCATTAAAACAAGGGCAACATTTTGCTCAAGCATGATGCTTAAAGCTTCATTTCCTGAATGTGCTTTCAGAATGTTTAACTCCTCGTTTTCTAAAATTCCTTCTAGAGTTAACAGGTTTTCTGGTCGGTCATCAACGATCAGGATGTTAAATTTTGGTTGCTGGTTCATAGTGCTCATATTTAAAAGCGTAATTTCCTAAGCAAATATACAAATACTATAGGCTAATGCAAATTTAATAGCTGTTCTCTCTTTTTTTATCCCGCTTGCAAATGACGCGGTAAGGACAATTCACACACCTGTCTTTCTCTTGAGTTTGAACAAAAGGAGTAAGTGGATCTAAAAGCTCATTAAAAATGGTACGAAGAGTTTCTGTCATATTTAAGATAAAATCTTCCTTTCCGGATGTTTCGGGAAACATGGCTTCCATCAGCCCTTTGGATGATTGTCTTAGACTAAAAATACCTGCTACAGGTATTTTATCTACATGTGGGTTATTCAAAAGGTATAGTAGCGTGTAAACAGCAAGTTGCAATCCTTTGGATTTATCGGGGTCAAGAAAGTCTTCGAAAGTTGAGACTGATATATCTTTTAAAGCTACTTTTCCTGTTTTGTAATCGATAATTCTAGGGTTTTGACTTAGTTGGTCGATACGGTCGATTGTCCCCTTCAACTGGATTTTTGTGCCTTCAATTTCAAAGGAAGCAACCAGTTTTTGTTCTTGTTCGCTTACCACAAGGAGTTGGTTGCTTACTGTATGTATTTCGTTGTCAATCAATTTGATGATAAACTGCAACGAAACCGTGTAAGCAATTTTATTTCTTCCTTCTTCAAGGATAACACCCGGAAATTCTTCCTGAAAGCATTGTGTTAGCAACGATTCGAGCCTTTGTTGCATTTCAATTAATTCATATTTTTGCAACGGGGAGCCCAAATAGGGTTGATAAAGCAGTTCGAGTGCTTTATGAATCACGGTTCCCATCTGATTCAGTCCGATGCCACTTTCCTGTGAAACATCATCATCAATTTTTAAAACATCTTGCCAATAAAACTGCAATGGACAACTTATATAACGCGACAAGCTTGTTGGAGAAAGTCCATCAGAAAGTCTTTTTTTAAGTTTTTCAATAACTTGAGGAGTCTTTTCTATTGATATTTCACGCGTATGTTTTTGAGGAGGTACCTTATAAGTAAAAAGTTCTTCGGTAAATTGGATGTCAGGATTTAGCCTTGTAAGTTCATATTTAATCTGTAACATGAACCTGCTCATTTCTCCGCCTCCAAGAGGATCAGATTCAGTGTTATAGTACAGATTTATCTCATCGGCATATTGCAACAGATGAAAAAAATGAAAAGCATAAATTGCCTGTTTTTCATGATGAGTTGGCAAATCATATGTTTTCCGAATGTCGTAAGGAAGCAGCGACTGACGATTCTTATCAGCCGGAATTATCCCTTCATTCACTGAAAGCAAATGAACAGTTGAAAAATCCAGATTTCTTGTTTCAAGGAGACCCATCACCTGCATACCTTCCAAAGGTTCGCCTATGAAATGCATGGTGTAAAATGATGCGAGTTGACGTAAGAAAATAAGAAGTCCTGCTGTGTCAAAAAGGTCTTTTTTATCTTCTGTTAAACTTTTCAATCGCCTTAACAGGCGCAAAGCCACAATGGTTTGGTTGATTAACAATTGATTATTTTGAACTTCTTTGCCTGCCCGAAGACCATTTAACAACCACTCAAACAGTTCAATGTCTTTTTGCAGACTTTTGTTGACATCGGATGACGAAGGGGTTAAAAGCAAATTGAAAAAATCTTTCAAAGAAGGGTCAAGTTCAGCTGATAAAGTTATGAAGCGATCCGACCTCACGTAAGTGTTCCCATCGGCAAGGATTGCTTTGGCAAGTTGTTGCATTTTTTGAAGAGATTCCTCAGCCTGAAATGCCATAATTACTTCATGATGAATTATATCAACAAGTTTGTCCAAAGGAATTATAAGCTGGTTGTTTCGTTCAATAATTGAATTTTCAAGTTCGGAAGTAAGCAGCATGAAAGTATACAACTGACTGATATTAAATGGAATACCCATTGTGACATTAAAACTTCCGATGCTTTCGGGTATGCTGTTCAGAACGGGAAAAAGTAGCTTCTCATCTGAAAGAACTATAGCAGTTTTACCGGTTTCTTTTTTTTGATCTGCTTCTGACGAAAGATAATAACCCATCGCTTTAGCTTGCCCTGTTTGACCGGGAACCCCAATAAACCGTATAATTTTGGACTCAGTTAAAAGTAAATCATTGGTCCAAAGCGATGGATGCCCCTGGTGTTTTTTTAAGAAATTTCGAATCGACAGACCAGCTTCGTGCAATCCAAAAAGATTTGGCTCCATGTAATAACTATCCAAATCCCATAATAGAATTGCCTTTTTGTTTTTATAAAGGACGTTGTAAATCGCTTCTTCGGCTGGACTTAAGGCATTAAAACCAGCAAAAATTATGAAATGCTCCTGTGGTTTTGTGAGTAGCTCATTCTCAGGCATCTCGGCAAGTTTGCGGGCAATTGCACCAGAATATGCCTGTTGTTTCTGATCCATTTTGGTAGATAGAGATGCATAAATGGATTTTAATGCCTTAAAAAACTGGATATAGTTTTTTTCAAAAGAAGTCAAATCGCTGCCATCCGTATGCCAAAGTTCCAATGCTTTTGCTTCTGAAAGGTAATTAAAAATATCATCAGGATCAACCAGATAGTGATCTATTTCATCAAAATCATTGGCAATTTGCGCGGCATACCCTGCAAATTGTTCAAAATAATTGTTTTCAATCGAATGCTCTTTTAAATAAATTTCGATCAAATCAAAAACAATGGAAAGTGGATCAGCGGGTTGATATCCTGACCATGAACAAAAAGTTTCTTCAACTGAGCTGATTTGAGGCATCCAGATAGCTTTTCCTGCCTGAATTGCCAGTTCTTTCTTTAGAAAAATTGCAGCTCTCTTATTGGGGAAAACAACTCTTAACCGATCGGTTTTATCTGCATGATATTCAAGTATATAACTGGCTAAACGTTGTATAAAACCGGACTTGTTCATTAAGTAAAATTATTGAAGGTTTTTTCAATGTGGGGAAGTTCTTCTGCTTTACCAACATCAAACCAAATCCCTTCGGGAGCTGTTATACCAACGATTTTTTTCAGTGAAGACAGATGAAGGTAAAGGTCGATTATTGAACTTTTTCCATAAGGTAAAGTGCTGAAGATCTCTGGATAAAAAAAGTGAATGCCGCTGAATGAGAGAGGTTTGTAGGTCTCAAGCTCTTTTTCTACCCATTTAAAAGTGGACTCTTTTTCGTTTTTCCAGCCAATGAGATAATTGTTTTGATCGAAAAGAAGTTTTCGGCTGCTAACCCGGTTTTGAACCAGCAAACCACCTTCAGCTCGAGAATCGATGAAACCCTGTCGCAACAAATTTAGATCATAATCAGTAATTATATCAACATTATGAACCATAACCGGTTGATTGGCAGGAAAAAGAGGAAGTGCTTTCACAATCGCACCTCCTGTATCAAGCAATTCATTTCTTTCGTCAGAGATGTGAATAGTAATGTTAAAATTATTCTGATTTACAAAATCGATAATTTGATCTGCATGATGATATACATTTATAACCACATCGGTAAACCCTTGCTTTGCTAATTTGAGTAGAATAATTTCAAGTAGTGTTCTCCCGTTAATTTTGAGAAGTGCTTTTGGCGAATGAAGCGTAAATTGCTTCAGCCGAGTACCCAGGCCAGCTGCCAAAACCATTGCGAAAACAGGATTTTTCATGCTTTTATTCTTTTTCCGGTTTGCACAGATGTTCTTCCTTTTTGGCACTTAAACCACATTTTTTACATGTAAAATGGGTATCTTTAGATCCTTTTTTTATATGATCACTTTTACAAAGCTTTTTCGACATGGGATTACTTTTTTGATTGTTCAATATGCCTGGTGATGACTTCACAATCAGGAAATTCGATTTTAAGCCATTGAGAGACCTTAGATGCACAAAAAACGGAGCGGTGTTGTCCGCCGGTGCAACCAAAATTAAACATTAAATTTGAAAAATTCCTGCTTTTATAGTTTACCACGGCTTGATTGATAATTTGTTTTACGTGGTTCATAAATGAATGAACTTCAGCTTCTTTTTCAAGAAAATTAATTACTTTCTGATCTAATCCGGTGAGCATAGCATATTCAGGAAATCTTCCCGGATTGGGTAAAATTCTGCAATCAAAAACGAAGCCTCCACCGTTTCCACTGTCATCCCGTGGAATACCACCTTTTAAAAAGGAAAAACTGTTAATTACTATTTTGAGTCCGTTCTTTGCATTCAGGACCGGTACTGGATATTTTGCTTTAAGTTCGATTATTGCTTTCAGAAGACCATTTAAAACTGGCAAATTAATTGGAAGAGGGTTGATTTTCAACTGTTTTTCCAATTCACAGATCGCATAAGGAATGCTTTCGATGAAATGCTGCTTTCCTTGAATAAGTCCCCTGAACCCATACGCACCTAAAACTTGCATGAGTCGTGAATAAATGAAATAGGGCAACTCTTTTCTAAATAAGGATTCGTCAATTTGGGTATGTTGCTTAAGTGTTTCAAGGTAGAAATCAGTAAGGTCGTTACGTTTTTCTTGTGGTAATGCAGCTTTAACCTGATATAATAGTGAAACGAGGTCATACTGCAATGGACCTTTTCTGCCGCCTTGAAAGTCAATGAAATATAAATTATTGTTAAACAGTAGTATATTCCTTGATTGAAAGTCACGATACATAAAATAATCGGCTGGAACATCTGCAATAACTGAAGCTAAAAGATCAAATTCCTGCTGAAGTTGGTACTCGTTTATTGCCAGATCTGGCTGTTGTTTGACAAAATAATACAAGAAGTAATTTAAATCGGCAAGGATGGTAAGCTTATCGAATCGCTCTGCCGGCCAGGCTTTGGAATAATCAACATAATCATTCCCAACTACCTGAAGACGAACAAGATGTTCGAGTGCTTTTTTGTATAATGGTTCAATATTATCAATAAAATCATCGTCATTTCGCGAGCTTTGAATCTTAGAAAAGAGTGAAATATCTCCCATGTCTTCCTGTAGATACATTATTTCGTCTTCAGAAACAGCCAGAATCTCCGGGACGTTGAATCCGGATTTCCTAAGTGACCTGGCCATACTAAAAAAAGCCTTGTTTTCTTCAATAAGTTCATTGAAAGTGCCGATCACATTAACCTTTTCACCGCATATTCTGAAATATTTTCGTGGAGAGCCGCTATTAATAATGGCTTCAATTGAAATGGCTTCACTCTTAAAGGTTTGCCTGTAAAGTATCCTGAGTTGATTTTCAATTGAATGAAGTTGCATGAGTTTCATTTTGTCGGACTACAAAGTTAAACCGATTCTTTCAATTGAACAGCCTGCCTGCTTAATTTAGGATAACTTTAACGGAAAGTAACTTTTTGATGTTTGGTTTTGTTTAAGCAAAAAATACCTATTTTTGCATCTGTACTACATTAAATATTCAAAACTCAACTTTTATGGAAGCTTCAAACCAAGCTGTTAATATTCTCAAAACGGCAATATTACTCGAACGCAGAGGTAAAGCCTTTTACACTCAGGTTGCCCGCCAGTCGGAAAGTAAATCGGCAAAACGTATTTTCGAGATGATGGCTGAGGAAGAAGATGCTCATATTGATTTCCTATCACGCCAGTTTGTGCATTTTGAAAAAACGCATGAGTTTTTGAAAATCGATGAGCATCAGGAGGTTGATGATGCAGATGTAGTAATGATCCTTTCCAATGAAATTAAAAAGGAGATTTCTGCAGCTAGTTTTGAAGCTGCTGCCATATCTGCCGCCATAGATTTTGAAAATAGGGCAATAGCAGTTTATTCACAGAGGGCTGAAGAAGCAACTGATTTAAACGAAAAAGAAATGTATCAGATGTTGGCTGACTGGGAAAAAAGTCATCACCATCTATTGCATAAGCTTAATGAGGATTTGAAAGAACAAATCTGGAATGACAACAACTTTTGGCCTTTTTAAACGCTCCCGCATTATCAAACCATTTTAAACATAATAAATAAAGCCCTGAGATTGAGAGCAATAATCTTAGGGTTTTTGATTTTCAAAAACTTTCATCATGCATCACGATCAAATTGGATTTAATTCCAAAGCAGTGCACGCCGGCATCATTGATGATCCGCTGGGTAGTGCAGTTACACCAATTTACCAAACTTCAACATTTAGCTTTGAAGATGCCGACCATGGAGCGCGCTGCTTCTCAGGTGAGGAAAAAGGCTATATTTATACGCGTATCGGGAATCCGACCATAAACGAGTTGGAACATGCCGTGGCTAAACTCGAAAACGGTTATGGAGGTATTGCAGTTAGCTCAGGTATGGCTGCTGTAAATACAGTTTATATGACTTATTTGGGTCAAGGGAAGCATTTAGTAGCCCACAATGCTTTGTATGGCCCTTCGAGAGCTATCATGGAAGGCTTATGGGTGAAATTTGGTATCGAGTCAACTTTTGTTGATGCCACTGACCCTGAAAATGTAGCAAATGCCATTAGGCCTAATACAAGTCTGATTTTTTTAGAAACACCGGCAAACCCAACCATCGGCATAACCGATTTGGAAGCAGTTGTTGCTATTGCTAAAAAACATAACATACCGGTTTGTGTTGATAACACCTTCTGCAGTCCTTATTTGCAACAGCCTTTTGACTTTGGTGTTGATGTTGTTTTGCACTCCATGACTAAATTTATCAACGGACATGCTGATATTGTTGCAGGGATGATAATTGCAAAAACCAAGGAACATTACGACCGTCTCCGGCCTGTAATGGTTAATATGGGTTGCAATATGGATCCTCATCAGGCTTGGCTTACCCGCCGCGGACTAAAAACTCTTGGTATTCGCATCGACAGAGCGCAGGAAAATGCCATGAAAGTTGCTGAGTTCCTCGAAAATCACCCTAAAGTTGAATGGATTTTATATCCTGGACTCACTTCCCATCCGCAATATGAATTAGGTAAACGTCAGATGAAAGGCCCTGGAGCTATGATTAGCTTCGGCCTGCATGGCGGTCTTGAAGCTGGAAAGCGGATGATGAACAGTGTTCAGATGGCATTGTTAGCTGTTTCGCTCGGGGGAATTGAAACGCTCATTCAACATCCTGCAAGTATGACACACTCAAAACTTTCGTCTGAAGCGAAAAAAATTGCAGGAATATCAGATGGCTTGGTTAGACTGGCTATTGGAATTGAAGATATTGACGATATCATTTCCGACCTTTCACAGGCTCTCGATAAAGTATAAGATTAAAGAAAAAGGCTTTTTTTTATTTGGTGGCTAATCTGAGAGAACCAAAACAGTAGTTGCTGCTGAATAAACATACTCATTATTGAAAGATTTTTTCTCTTTTATTAAAATGATATACAAGAACATAAACTTTGATAAAGAATTCTTATTTTTGCGCCCTTTAATGGGACGAACCTATGTCGGACTGATATAATTAATCACATCAGACTGATAATTGCTTAACTATTTATAATCTATTTTAATGGAAAACATGGACTTGATCAAACTCGAACCCGAAGAAGAAAAAGGGAATGAGAATGCCCTGGCGGCCACAAATGAGATGGCTGACCAGACAATTGCTTCTGAACAAACCGCTGAGAATGAAACTGTCAGCGAAGTTTCAACCCAACTTGATGCCAACGACAAGGATCTGATCGTAAGGCTGATTCAATCCAATCAATTACCTGAGGTAATTTCTGAAATAGCCGAAACAGCGGAACCAGAAGTGGTTGCTGAAGAAGAGGTTTCTATTGAAGAAGTTGTTGTGGAAAGCGAAAAGGTTGAGGAAGAACTTCCAAAGGAGGAAGTCAGTCTAATTGAACCCGAATTAGAGAAAGTTGAAGAAAAGGTTGAGGGAGAGCTTCCACAGGAGGAGATCAGTCTGGTTGAACCCGAATTAGCGAAAGTTGAAGAAAAGGTTGAGGAGGTACATCTTTTGGCTGCAGAGCACATCGTTGATGAGGAAACTGTTGAAGAAGATGAGGCGATGAGTGAGCATGATTTTGCCGGGTTGAACAAACTTCAGCTGGTCGAAATGCTCGAGGAAACCGTTCAGGAACATGATGTTGCCAAGATTAAGAACAAAGTAGCGGCAATTAAGGTGTATTTTCTCAAACACAATAAGGAAGATATTGACCATGAATTGGATCTATTTATTGCTGACGGTGGAGAAAAAGAGTCCTTTGAACATGCAGATGATCCGTTAGAAATCCGTTTTAAGGCTGCTTTCAATCAGTATAAAGACAGTAAGTCAAAGCATAACGAACTGCTCGAGCGTCAGAAACATCAGAACCTCGTTCAGAAACAAGCTATCCTGGAAGAATTGAAAGTGCTGATCTCATCGGAGGAAACACTTAAGAAAACATATGATGAGTTCAAAATCCTTCAGGACAAATGGAAGGAAATTGGTCAGGTTCCAGCTGGTGAAATCACTAACCTATGGAACAATTATCATTTTCTTGTTGAAAAATTCTTCGATAAGGTAAAGATTAACAGGGAACTGCGTGATCTTGACATGAGAAAAAACCTGGAAGTAAAAATTGAACTTTGTGAAAAAACAGAAGAACTTTTACTTGAGGAATCTGTAATAAAAGCCTTTAAATTACTTCAAAAATATCATGAGGACTGGAAAGAAATTGGTCCAGTTCCACAAGATGTTAAAGAGGAGGTTTGGGAGCGTTTCAAAAATGCAACGGATAAGATCAACGCTATACGCCGCGACCATTATTCGAAAATCCAGGAAGAGCAGCAACATAATCTGGATGGAAAAATTGCTTTATGTGAGAAAGCCGAAGAAATCGTTTCAGATGCATACGACAGTATCAATATCTGGATGAAGAAATCGGATGAGATGAGAGAACTTTTTCAGGTTTGGAGATCGGTTGGACAAGCACCAAAGAAACAAAATGATGAAGTTTGGAATCGTTTCAAAGCTGCTATGGATAATTTCTTTGAAGCTAAAAAAGAATATTTTGGCAAACTGAAAGATCAGCAGCTCGATAATTACAACCGTAAGCTTGATTTGTGCGTGCAAGCTGAAGCTTTATTGGAAAGCACCGAGTGGCGTAAAGCTACCGATCAATTTAAAGCTCTTCAGGAAGAATGGAAGAATATCGGGCCTGTTCCTCGTAAAAATTCTGACAAAATTTGGAAACGTTTCAGAGGGACTTGCGATGAGTTTTTCCGCAAAAAATCAGAGCACTTTTCAGGAATCAGAGGAAGAGAAGATGAAAATCTTGCCAAGAAAAAGGAACTTATCGAGAAAATTGCAACATTTGAAGTAAAGGCCGACAGAACAACAAACCTTGACGCTTTAAAAACGTTGCAACGCACCTGGATGGAAATCGGCCATGTGCCAATCAAAATCAAGGATCAACTCTATGCTGATTATCGGAAAGCTATCGACAAGTTGTTTGAGAAAATGAAACTCACAGAGCAAGAGATGGCAGCAACACATTATCGTTCTTCAGTTGATTCAATGCGCGATGAACCGGATTCTGGCGATAGAATCAGAAGAGAACGCATGACGCTGGCAACGAAAGTTACCAAACTCAAAGAAGAAATCATGTTGCTTGAAAACAATATCGGATTTTTCTCCAGCAGTAAGCAAGCAGATATCATGCGGGCTGAATATGAGAAAAAGATTGCTAAAGCAAAAAGTGAAGTAAAACTTTTTGAAGCAAAACTAAAAATGTTAAGGGATTAACAAATAAAAAGCCGCTCCGATTGGGGCGGCTTTTTTTATATGCCATTTTGAGGTTTAGGGCTATGTTTTTTTGAGAATAGGGTTATACTTTCAGGGTCTTTTCCTGTTCTTTAATATTGGTGGATTTGACCAGTAACATTAAAGAAATTAGCAATAATCCAGCGCCATAAAGTGCGAAAATAAGATTCTCATCTGTCAGGTTGATAAAGAAATAAAATCCATGAAAAAAGCTTGCTGCTCCTAAGCCTGTCATGGAATCAATAAAACGGTTTTGACGATATTTGCCCATCCCGGTAAAGAAACCCATTATTGTAGCAAATGCCAGATTTGCAATAGGGTAGGTTATAAGAAAAGTGGTATCCATTGGTTTTGAGAACCACCCTGCCATAAAAAGAGGTAGAGATATAGCTGTAAACGAACCACTAATTAATAATGAATAAATGATTCCATCAAGAGGCCCTTTAAAGGTCTTCTGCTTTAAAAAATAATAACGAAGCAAAATAAATTTGCCAAGTTCGGCACCAAATCCCACTACAACAAAGGAATAAAAACCAGTTCGTTTTATATTCTTAAGCTGATCAATACCTTTGATTACAGCAATCTGATCAAGTAAAAACAGGAAAAATAGTGTGATAAAACCAAGCAACACAGCCTGAAAAAGCAACTTCCAGGATTCAATAGTGAATTTATATTTAAGATAGAAAAGTAAAAGCGTCGTTATGATGAGTGGCTGTAAAAAACCTAATAAGATGTTCAGCATGATAAAGATGTTTTTGATTCGAGGGCAAATATATTCATTTTAATACTTGATTTTTAAATGTTAGTTAAAAGTTGAAACAAAGTTTTACTCCTCACTTAGAATGATTTAGAAGCCATAAAAGAGATAGTGATCGACTTATCCTACAAATTGGAGATCACACACAGTGAGAAAGATAATTTAAAAATGACTTTGGTAACCATATACAGTTATTTTTGCACTCGCACCGAAAGTATTTTTATGGATGAAGGAATTGTAATTAAATCAACTGGAAGCTGGTACTCAGTTCATGTTTCTTCGGGCCAAACCGTACAATGCCGTTTAAGAGGACAATACCGGTTAAAGGGAATCAGAACTACAAACCCTGTTGCTGTTGGCGACAAGGTGCAGATACGCTATGAAGAGGGTTGTGAAACTGCTGTAATTTTGTTAATACGTGAGCGTCAGAATTTTATCATACGAAAGGCTACAAATCTTTCCAAAGCCTCACACATTATAGCTGCTAACCTTGATCAGGCAATACTTGTCGCAACAATCGATCATCCCCGCACTTCGACAGGTTTTATCGACAGGTTTCTGGTTACCTCGGAGGCTTATCACATTCCTGCAGTGATTGTTTTTAATAAAACAGACCTTTATGATAAAGAACAATCAGATAAACTTGATCAACTTTATACGATTTACACTTCGATAGGGTATAAGGTTTTGAAAGTTTCGGCTCTGAATGGTAACGGATTAAATGAATTTGGTGAATTGTTAAAAGGTAAAACAACGTTATTAACTGGTCATTCCGGTGTTGGGAAGTCGGCACTGATAAATAAAATTGATGTCAATCTGAAATTACGCACCGGTGAAATTTCATCTGTTCATAATAAGGGTAAGCATACAACAACATTTGCCGAGATGTATCCAATCAACGTAGGGGGTTGGATTGTTGATACACCGGGTATCAAGGAATTTGGATTGCATGATTTTGAATCAGAAACATTGGCACAGCGATTTCCTGAAATGAGGTCAATTATGCATTTATGTCGTTTCGCCAATTGTACGCATGTTCATGAACCTGAATGTGCAATAAAGCAGGCCATTCAGAAAGGAAAGATAGCCGTCTTTCGCTACCAAAATTATCTGAACATGATGAATAATGATTTTACTGACGAAAACTAACCTTACATGATAGTACGCGATTTAATTACCGATGGGATTATTCCCTTAAAAACCAGCGATACAGGAAGAGTTGCGTTAAGCTGGATGGAAGATTTCAGGCTTTTACATTTGCCTATTGTGAATGACTCACAGTTTCTCGGATTAATTTCTGAGTATGATATTTACAGCTTTAACCACTTTGATGAGGCGATAGGAAGTTATAACTTATCGTTACAGAGTCCTTATGTTTATGAACATCAGCATATTTATGAAGCTTTAAAATTGGTTAAGTTGCATAGGCTGAGCTTAATACCTGTAATTGATGAAAAGGAAATCTATCTCGGATCAATTACTTTGCAAAGTCTTTTGGAACATTTTGCTGATACACTTTCTGTGGATGAACCTGGCGGGATTATCGTTCTAGGAATAAATATTCGTGATTATGTGTTGTCTGAAATCGCCCGAATTGTAGAGACTAATGATGCAAAAATTTTAAGCCTAATTGTTAAATCAGATAAAGATACAACGCGTATTGAGGTGACCCTCAAATTGAATAAGCGTGATATTGCTGGAATACTTCAAACATTTATTCGTTTCAATTACGATGTTTTGGCTTCCTTTGGTGAAAGTGATGATTTTGATGACTTGAAAGAAAGGTATGAATCACTAATGACCTATTTAAAGGTATGAAGCTGATTTGGTGGAGTTTAATGCTTGTTTTTTTTGTTTCGGTACTTCACGCTCAAACAGAAACTGCTTCTTCTTTTGCGTTAAATCTCGACAGTTGTGCCACAAAATCATCCTCAAAGCAAATTATTGTTGGTGATATAAGCCTGGAAGGCAATACAACCACAAAAGATAAAATTCTGTTAAGGGAAATAACCTTTCGTTCGGGCGACACCTTGAATTGTCGTGAGTTTTGTGAGAAAATAGTTCAGAGCCGGCAAAATTTGCTCAACAGGTCTATTTTTAATTTTGTTCAAATGGACACACTTCACGATGCCAGTTTCTCAAATGTGATTCATGTCACTGTCAGTGTTATTGAGAGGTGGTACATCTGGCCTTTGCCAATTTTTGAGCTTGCCGACCGAAACTTCAATTCCTGGTGGGAAACAAAGGATTTTCGACGGGCCAATTATGGTGTTTTTCTCACCTACAATAATTTTAGAGGGCGACTTGAACAGCTGAAAGTTTTGTTAAGAGCTGGTTATAATCAGAACTATTATCTACTTTATGAAGTTCCATATATTACTGAAGCACAGAATATTGGACTTGGAATACAGATGGGTTATTCGTTGAGTAGAGAGGTCCCGTATTTAACGTTGGATAATAAGCAGTTGTTTTATCGTGCTGTAGATTCATACGCACGAAAGGAGTTTTATGCCAGCTTAAAGGTTAGCTATCGCGATGGTATCCATACAAGTCATAGTTTGAGTATGGGATACGAGAAATCGAAATATGCTGATACTTTGCTTGACCTGAATCCCACTTTTGTTGAAAGTAAGGAAGGGAAGTATCAAATGATCCATATCAACTATTACTTCAAACGTGATTTCAGAGATTCGAAACCTTATCCACTGAATGGGTTTTATTGGGATGTTGATTTTCACCAATATGGATTTGGACTTATGCCCGATGAACCTTTAATCAGCTCATTAAAATCTACTTTCGACATTTATCGTCCTATCAGTAAGCGGTGGTTTTGGGCTTCCAGCGTGACAGCACGCATTACCGGCTCAGATTTCCAACCTTATTTCATGCAAAAAGCGCTTGGATACGGAAACGATTTTATTCGCTCCTACGAGCTTTATGTTATCGATGGGAAAAGTCATGCACTCCTTAAATCAAATCTGAAATTTGCTCTTGTTCAACCAACAAAGCGGCAATTACCTTTGATAAAATCCGATAAATTTGGAAAAATTCATTTTGCTGCTTATTTAAACTGGCTCTTTGATATTGGATACGCACACAACCCCAAAAGCAATCCAACGAATAATTTTCAGAACAAATTACTTTATGGTACGGGAATTGGCCTCGACCTTGTTACATATTATGATCTTGTTTGGCGGTTTGAAACTTCTGTAAATCAGTATGGTTCAGCGGGTTTTTTTATTCATTTTGTAGCTCCAATCTGACATAGATTTCTTTAATTTTCCATTTTATCGACTGAATTTTTGGATGGAATAGATGAATCGGGCTTTTCTGATTCTAGAATGAGCTTTGCTAAAACTTTGTGAGGCACTAAATTATGTTAAAACCTCAAAGTGAGGCGACTTAATTTGTAATCTTGCACATCAAAGCAATACCCGGCTCTATGAATGTTGCCTTATTTGGTAAAAGTTTTTCAGGTGAACGTGTCCCGTTTTTCAAATTGATGTTTGAGAAACTTTTCAATGCAGGTGTAACGATATTTATTTATGAACCTTATTATCAACAGGTTAAACCATATTTTGAGTTTCATCCTACGGTTAAATTCTTTTATGGGCACGATGATTTATCAAAAGATATCGACGTTTTCTTTTCAGTAGGTGGTGATGGTACGTTGCTTGACGCATTACCAATAGTTCGTGATTCAAATATACCGGTGCTTGGGATAAACATGGGTCGTTTGGGTTTTCTTTCCAGTGTTTCAAAGCACGAAATTGAAGCTGCCATGGATGCCCTTATTTCAGGTCGTTATACGCTGGATAACAGGAGCTTACTTATGCTTTCAGAACCAGAAAACTTGTTCCCAGACATTAATTATGCGTTGAATGAAGTCACGATTTTTCGAAAAGAAGCTACTTCACTAATCGTTATTCAGGTTTTTGTTGATGATGTTTTCGTAAACTCTTATTGGGCTGACGGACTTATAGTTGCAACGCCAACTGGTTCAACAGCCTATTCATTAAGTGCCGGTGGGCCTATTTTAGCCCCTTCTACCAATGACTTTGTAATTACACCTATAGCTACACACAATTTAAGTGTACGACCTATCGTTATCCCCGACAGAAGTTTTATCAGATTAAAAGTAGTCGGACGTCATACGCAGTACACATTAAGCATGGATTCCCGAATGGCCATCGTCGATCAGTCATTGGATGTTATGATTCAAAAAGCACCTTTTGTGCTTCGGCTTGTTCAGATGGAAGGCAAGGATTTTTATGGAACTATTCGTGAAAAGTTGTTGTGGGGTCTCGACATTAGAAATTGATCTGGTAGCAGGTGAAAAAAAAGGTTAAATTTGCATCCTGAAAAGAGTAATTTTATTATAATCTGATAATGAATGGGTTATATGAAAAGACCAATTTCAGCAAGCGTTGATTTAGTAGATATGATTAAAAAACTCGTTGTGTTTTTCGTGTTATCGTTCGTCTTCTTTAGTGCTGAAGCTCAAAATCTCGAAGTTGGCGCTTTCGGAGGTGTTAGTTATTACAATGGTGACCTGAATCCAGGAATGCCATACAACAAACCTGAGCCTTCCTTTGGTGTGTTAGGAAGATACAGTAAAGGTACACGTTGGGCTTACAGAGGCGCTTTTACTACCGGAAAATTATCGTCCGATGGCAAATATGCGAGAGTGAATACAATGGCAGACTCAGCATTTACGACCTCTATATCGGATATCAGTGTGTTAGTTGAGTTCAATTTTTTTGATTATTTCACGGGTAGTCAGAAAGATTATGTTACTCCCTATATTTTTGGAGGGATTTCTTATTTTGGAACTGGTGCTGATTTTAATCAATCAATTGGTTTCAATCGTTTTAGCATTCCTTTTGGATTTGGGTTTAAATACAGTATTGGCAAGCGCCTTGGAATATCAGCCGAATGGAAAATGCATAAAGCCTTGGCAGATGATCTGGAACAAGATGTGACATTCGAAACAGGGTCTTCCGACCCTAATACCAATGATTGGTTTAGTTACACCGGGATAGGGATAACCTACAAATTCAATCTTGAAAAACGACAAGCATGTAATTCTTTTAATAATAGCCAGTTCGAATAACAACCTACATTATTGAGCATCAAGAAGATGAGTTTTAAAGATCAAATAAATACCGGGCAACTGCCGAAACACATCGCCATCATAATGGATGGAAATGGACGGTGGGCCAAACAACACGGACAACACCGTGTATTTGGGCATAAAAATGGTGTTACTGCCGTAAGGGAGTCTGCCGAAGCCGCTGCCGAACTTGGTGTTTCATATCTGACTCTTTATGCTTTTTCAACAGAAAACTGGAATCGACCAAAAATCGAAGTTAATGCGCTGATGCATTTGTTGTTGCAAACTATCAATAATGAAATTTCAACGCTGAATAAGAATAATATCAGACTCAATGCGATTGGCGATTTGGATAGTCTCCCAGCCATAAACAGAAAGCACCTGTTGAAAGCTATTGAAGAAACGAAGCATAACGACAGAATGACACTCACGCTTGCTTTGAGTTATTCGAGTCGTTGGGAAATCGTTCAGGCGGTTAAAAAACTGGCTGATAAGGTTGTTAAAGGTGAATGTACCCCTGAAATGATTGATGCACAATGTATTGAAGGGCTTTTAAATACCGGTGGGATGCCTGATCCTGAATTACTTATCCGAACCAGCGGTGAATTCCGGATCAGTAATTTTATGCTTTGGCAGATTGCCTATGCCGAATTATACTTCACAAATACGCTCTGGCCCGATTTTAGAAAAGAAGATCTTTATGCTGCCATTGTTGATTATCAGCACAGAGAGCGGAGGTTTGGCAAAACAAGTGAACAGTTAAATATTGTAAAAGATCAGAAATGATTCAAATGAATAGGATGAATATCAGGAAGTTGTTGTATGTGGCTTTGATTCTTGCAGGGATTGTTGCTTCCAGTAATGATATGTTTGGACAGATCTCCATTGGTTCCGACTTGTCACCTTTTGATTATTCCAGACCAAAGGACTATGAGATTGGCGGAGTAAAAGTGAATGGGATAAAATATCTTGACGAAAACGTAATTATCATGCTTTCAGGGCTTAGTGTTGGCGACAAGATTAAAGTTCCTGGCGATAAGATAACCGAAGCTATCCGAAAATTATGGGATCAGGGATTGTTCGAAGATGTGGGAATTTCGGCAAGTAACATTCAGGGAGGCCTGATTTTCTTAGCGATCGATTTAAAAGAACGCCCCAGAGTCTCGAAATTTTCATTTGATGGCTTACGAAAAACAGAGGCTGACGACATCCGGACAAAAATAAATCTTGCCCGTGGTGATATTGCCAACGATCACCTTTTTGTAAAAACGCGTACGATCATTCAGAAACATTTTGCTGAAAAGGGTTATTTAAATACCGAAGTTGATATTCAGCAAGTTCCGGATGGAAGCAGGGAAAATTACGTCGATCTCAATATAAAGGTTAAGAAAAACGACAAGGTAAAAATCAGGGAAATCATCATTGAAGGCAATGAGTCACTCAGTACCGATCAGGTTAAATCTGCAATGAAGGAAACCAAAGAACGTGGTGTGTTTAATCCTTTAAATCCCTTAGGTCCGTTAGTTGTTGATGTGACGCAAGATGTTTTTACACTCAAGCCTTACAGCGCTTTACAACGGATTGAGACCTATTTTACAGATAATTATCGTTTACGTATTTTCAAATCTTCAAAGTATCTCGAAGCTAATGTGGAAGAAGATCTTGGGAATATTGTAAAAAAATACAATCAGAAAGGTTACCGTGATGCACAAATCGTTACTGATTCGATGTACAAAATTGATGGAAGTAACATTGGCATCAAGCTGAAAGTTTTTGAAGGTGAGAAATATTATTACAGAAAGATCGACTGGGTTGGTAATACAAAGTACGAAGACAAAACACTGAGCGCTGTCTTGGGTGTTCAGCCAGGCGATGTTTACAATAAGGAATTGCTCGAAACAAATTTGTCCTATAATCCCAATGGTTTTGATGTAAGCTCGCTTTATATGGACGACGGCTATTTGTTCTTCAGTGCTGAACCTGTGGAAGTGTTGGTTGAAAACGACTCCATTGATCTTGAAATTCGTATCAGAGAGGGAAAGCAAGCCCGAATCAGTAATGTAGGTGTTAAAGGCAACACAAAAACCAATGATCATGTTGTAATTCGCGAGTTGCGTACACGACCAGGTCAGATGTTTAGCAGAGAACTTGTCATAAGAACAACCCGAGAGCTGGCCAATCTACGTTATTTCAATGCCGAAACAATTGCTCCTGATATTCAGCCAAATATGACAGATGGTACTGTTGATGTAGATTACAGTGTTGAAGAAACATCAGCCGATCAAATCGAACTCTCCGGAGGTTGGGGTTATGGACGTGTTATCGGAACTTTAGGTCTGTCATTTAATAACTTCTCGCTGCGTAATGTGCTTAAGAAAAGTGCCTGGAGACCAGTGCCTTCTGGTGACGGTCAAAAACTTTCCGTTAGATTTCAGACTTATGGAAAAGGTTATATGAACTACAGTGCCAGCTTTACTGAGCCCTGGCTCGGAGGTAAAAAACCTACTTCTTTAACTGTTTCGCTCTACCATTCACTTTATTCTAACGGATTGGCTCGCTCCGACACCAACAGAGCTTCTTTTGTAATTAACGGTTTAACGGTGGGTATTGGTCAGAGATTGACATGGCCAGATGACTATTTCACATTATATCAGGGTCTTAACTTAATGAGATACGATCTCAAGAACTACTCCTCGATTTTTAAAGTTGGAACAGGTACAGGGTCTTTCAATGTGTTTAGCTACAACATTGTATTTGGAAGAAACTCTATCAGTCAGCCAATCTTCCCGCGCTCGGGATCTGATTTCTCGATATCGGCTGAGTTAACGCCTCCTTATTCACTTTTCAGCACCAAGGACTACACAACCTTGAGTGAAAATGACAAGTACAAGATGGTTGAGTTTTATAAATGGAAGCTCAATACATCCTGGTACGTAGAAACAGTTAACAAACTGGTTCTTGCTACCAGATTGAAATTTGGATTCCTTGGCTATTATAACAGCGATATTGGGGTTACACCATTTCAACGTTTCTACCTTGGTGGTGATGGACTTTCAGGATACAATAACCTGGATGGAAGAGAAATTATAGGGATGAGAGGCTACGGTAATGAAACGATAACTCCATATTATTATGAAGATAAAAATATTGGAGGAAATATTTTTGCAAAATACACCCTTGAGCTCAGGTATCCCTTTTCGCTTAATCCAAGTGCCACCATTTATGGACTTGGTTTCATCGAAGCAGGTAACTCATGGCTAGGTTTCGATTCCTTTAACCCATTTGATGTTAAGCGATCAGCAGGATTTGGTGTTCGCGTATTTCTACCAATGTTTGGTATTCTTGGGCTGGATTGGGGATATGGCTTTGATGAAATTCCTGGTATTCCAAGTGCAAATGGAAGTCAGTTCCACTTCTCCATCAATCAATCAATTGACTAAAAAAAGTTTGGCAGACTTTTTGAAAGAAAACACTTCATGAATCTTAAAAAATAATTCACGATGAACACAATGAAAACACCTTTTGTTTTAGTACTTATGCTTACTTTGATCTCGATCAGCGGATTCGCGCAACTTCAAAATCAAAAATTTGCTTACGTTGATACTGAATACATCCTAAAAAATATTCCCGAGTACAATGATGCCCAGGAAGAAATGAATGCTTTATCAGAGAAATGGGAAAAGGAAATAAAAGCTATTTATGATAAAGTTGAAGAGATGTATCGCTCCTATCAGGCTGAAGCTGTGCTGCTTCCACAAGATTTGAAGAAGAAACGGGAAGATGATATCCTGAAAAAAGAGAAGGAAGCAAAGGATTTGCAGATAAAGTACTTTGGTTCGGAAGGGGAGCTATTCAAGAAGAGAAACGAGCTCGTTCAGCCAATACAGGAAAAAATCTACAATGCTATGCAGGAAATTGCTGAGACCAAAAACTACTCCTTTATCTTTGATAAGGCAGCCGGTGCAACCATGCTTTATGCCAATCCACGTCTTGATATAAGCGACGAAGTGCTTGATCAGGTGGGAACTGTAATGCAAACAGTGAGAAAAGAAGATCGTAAGTAACCGATAGGTTAAAGCTTGTTAAGCCTCCTAAGCTGAGGTTTATTTTTTACAACCTGAAATAAAAAAATTACTACTTTTGCGTTCAATTTATAAATAAACTTATTTATCAGAAAATGAAAACTTTAACCCGCGCCTTTTTGCTATTAGCTTTTGTAGCTTTCCTTGGTACTACGCAGGCTCAATCACTTAAAATTGGTCATATTGATTCGAATGAAATCATGAGTATTATGCCTGAGAAGCTTGTTGTAGAAAATCAGCTAAAGGATTTTGAATCTCAGCTTGAAACAGAATTACGTGCCATGATGACTGAATATCAGACAAAAATCACTGATTATCAAAATAATCTGGCTACAATGTCAAACCTGATTAAGCAATCAAAAGAAAAAGAAATTACTGATCTTCAGACTCGTATCCAGGATTTTCAGCAAAATGCTGATGCTGAATTTGGCGAAAAACGCGTTGAATTATTAACTCCTGTCATCGACAAAGTTAAGAAGGCAATCGAAGATGTTGGTAAGGAAAATGGCTATACATATATCATTGATTCTGCAACAGGCGTATTATTGCATGTTGGAGCAGGTGCTGACGATGTTACCAAACTCGTTAAAACCAAACTTAATCTTAAATAAATCAATCTTTGTTATTGAATAAATCCTGAGTTATTAAACATTTTCTTCCGACAACTGTTTATTATCAATAGTGATTAATACATTCAAGAAATAAATACTTACACGAATGAATTTCAGACAACAACATTTGCATCATCATCGTCATTACCTTTCAGGTGATATGCTTGTGTGTTGGTCTATTTGAAGATAATTTTATAACACTCAAAATCCCGCCTGATTTTTTATCAGGCGGGATTTTTTTTTAACTCTAAAACTATGACACTCTTAAAAATTGCAATTCAAAAATCGGGCCGTCTCAATGAGGGGTCGCTTAAGTTACTGAAAGACTGTGGTATTTCAGTAGAAAATGGAGGTGATAAACTAAAAGCCCGGGCTAATGGTTTTGACCTTGAAGTCGTATTTCTTCGAAATTCTGATATTCCTCATTATGTTGAGGATGGTGTGGTGCACCTGGGCATTGTTGGTGAAAATGTTTTGGTTGAGTCAGATTCAAAAGTTGTAATTCTTGAGAAGTTAGGCTTTTCACGATGCCGGTTGGCATTAGCTGTGCCCAAAGAAGCTGATTTTGATGATGTTAATTGGCTTCAGGGCAAGCAAATAGCAACATCGTACCCCAAAGCCACAGAGGCTTTTATGATCGCAAACAACCTGAAAGCCTCCTTACATCTGATAAGTGGCTCGGTAGAGATTTCACCGGCTTTGGGCCTGGCTGATGCAGTTTGCGACTTGGTTAGCTCCGGAAATACGCTTTTCTCAAATGGGTTAAAGGAAGTGGCTGTATTAATGCGTTCTGAAGCCGTTTTGATTCAGGGAGAAACAGTTGATCCTCAAGTAAAACAGCTGATTCAACAGCTTCAGTTTCGTATCCAATCAGTGTTGAATGCCCGTAATTATAAATATGTCTTGCTCAACTGCCCTGTGGATAAAATTGATAGAATGAACGCCATCCTTCCTGGGATGAAAAGTCCGTCAATTATTCCTTTGGTGGATAAAAACTGGGTTTCTCTCCATTCCGTGATTCAGGAAAATGATTTTTGGAACGTAATTGATGCATTGAAAGCTGAAGGAGCTGAAGGCATCCTTATTGTTCCAATCGAGAAAATGGTTTATTAATTAGTCTATTAAGAAATAATAGCGATATCATGTTAACAAGTGTTTTTTATCCGGAGAAAGAGGATTGGCAAAAATTGCTCAGTAGGCCGCATATGGATTACGCCTATCTTGATGCTTTGATGAAAGAGATTTTCAGTGAAGTCGAAGCAAAGGGTGATGATGCTTTACGTAACTACTCACAGCGATTTGACGGTCATGTCCCGGCGCAGTTTAAGGTTTCAGATGATGAAATGCTGAAATCCGGCGATGGGTTGAGTACGTCGCTAAAATCAGCTATTGATACAGCCATTGGAACAATAACGCGTTTTCATACCTTGAAAATACTTGAAGATGAGGTGGTTGAAACTATGCCTGGTGTTAGATGTCAGCGAAAAAGAGTACCGATAAACCGCGTAGGACTTTATATTCCCGGGGGTTCTGCTCCTTTGTTTTCGACTGTTCTGATGCTCGCCATTCCGGCAAAGCTGGCCGGGTGTAAGGAGATCATCTTGTGCAGTCCACCCTCAGCTGATGGCGCACTGCCTGAAGTAATAAGATACGCAGCAAAAATTTGTGGCATCACTCAGGTTTTTCAGATTGGCGGCGCTCAGGCCATTGCTGCGATGGCTATAGGAACAGCATCAATACCTGCAGTTGATAAAATTTATGGACCAGGAAATCAATTTGTTACTGCAGCAAAAGTCATGGCATCAAACTATTTTTGTTCTATTGACATGATAGCTGGCCCTTCGGAATTACTTGTAATTGCTGATGATACAGCTGTTCCGGCCTTCGTAGCATCCGACCTGCTTTCACAAGCTGAACATGGCTCAGATAGTCAGGTGCTGTTAATCACCGATTCCATTACAATGGCTGATTCCGTTAAAAAAGAGGTGATAAAACAGCTCATGGAACTTCCCAGAGCCGAAATCGCATCCAAAGCTCTGACAAATAGCAGAATCATCATTCTAAAAGACATTGAAACTGCGTTGGAATTTTCAAATAACTACAGCCCCGAACATTTGATTCTTGCTGTTGAGAATGCCAAAGAATGGGCGCTTAAAGTAATGAATGCAGGCTCAGTTTTTATTGGGAATTACAGCCCGGAGAGTGCCGGTGATTATGCGTCGGGGACCAACCACACGCTGCCTACCGGTGGTTTTGCGCGTTCGTCAAGTGGTATTACAACTGAGAGTTTTATGAAAACGATTACATTTCAGGAGCTTACAGCAGAAGGCCTGCTTTCACTTGCACCAACTATTGAAGAAATGGCCAAAACAGAACAGTTGGATGGACATAAAAATGCAGTCGCATTGAGAGTGAAATATTTAAATAAAATTTTGACAAAAGGATCATGAGAAATTTAATCCGACCCCATTTACATGGTATAGTACCCTATTCTACAGCAAGAGACGAGAATAAGGCAGTTCACGGTGTTTTTCTCGATGCCAATGAAAATCCTTACAAGTGGCCTTATAACAGATACCCTGATCCTCTACAAAAAGAACTACGTAAAACGATAGCGGAGCTTAAGCAACTAGATGAAAACCAGGTTTTTATTGGAAATGGAAGTGATGAAATTATTGATTTGCTCATTCGCGTTTTTTGTGAACCTGGGAAGGATTCTATCATGGTGCTTCCTCCAACTTATGGCATGTATGCCGTTTCGGCACGTGCCCACAATATTCGGGTGAAAGAGGTTCAGCTGGATGATGAGTTTCAACCGCATCTTGCAGGCATAGCTGCACATTGGAAGGATGTAAAGTTGATTTTTCTTTGTTCTCCAAACAATCCTACAGGCAATAAAATGGATGCCACTCGCGTGCTTTCGTTGTTGGAAACATTTGATGGTGTGGTGGTTATCGATGAGGCCTATAGTGACTATTACGATAGTGAGGGCTTTAAGGGTTTGTTAAGCGCTTTTCCACGCCTTGTCATAATGCAAACTTTTTCGAAGGCCTGGTCTTTGGCTTCTGCAAGAATTGGTATTGCTCTGACTTCGTCTGAGCTGGTTTCAATCCTCAATAAAGTGAAGCTGCCTTATAACATCAACAACCTTTCTGCTAATGCATTGATGAAACAAATCAGCAAGAGAAGTAAAGTTGATTTACAAATTCGTAAAACAATCAACGAACGTAAAAAGTTATTTCTCAATCTGGAAAAACTGCCTTTTGTGGTGAAGGTATTTCCGTCTGAAGCAAATTTTCTTCTTGTGAAAGTAACAGATGCTGAACGAATTTATAATTACCTCTCCGGCAAAGGCATCATTGTTAGAAACAGATCTTCTTGCACTGGTCTTGATAATTGCTTGCGGATAACCATTGGGACTAATAAAGATAACAAACTACTAATGAAACACTTAAATGACTACAACAAATGAAAAAAGTCTTATTTATTGATAGGGACGGGACATTGATTTCCGAACCACAGGATACTTTTCAGGTCGATAATTTTGGAAAACTAATTTTCATAAAACAGGTGATTACCTTCCTTTCGAAGATACGAAAGGAAATGGATTACGAATTTGTGATGGTGACGAATCAAGATGGATTAGGTACCGCATCATTTCCTGAAAGTGACTTTTGGCCAATACAAAATTTCATGATGAAAGTATTCGAAAATGAAGGGATTACTTTTGATGCTGTTTTTATCGATCGAAGTTTTCCGGAGCAGAATCTTCCAACACGCAAGCCCGGCACTGCCATGGTTTCCAAATACTTGAACGGTAACTATGATTTGGCAAATTCATTTGTCATAGGTGATCGTATCACTGATGTTGAATTCGCGAAAAACATCGGCTGCAAAGCAATTTTATTTAATTCAGAAACAAAGGAAACTGGGTCATATAATTCAGTGATTGAGTTGGTTACTGATTCCTGGGAAACAATCTACAATTTTTTACGTGGCATTGATCGTAAGGTCATTTGTAAGCGAACGACATCTGAAACACAGATCAGTCTTTCCTTAAATCTTGATGGAAAGGGTGTTGGCAAAGTCGGGACAGGAATTCCATTTTTTGATCATATGCTCGAACAACTGATACGCCATGGTAACATGGATTTGTTCCTGAATGCCAAAGGCGATTTGCAAATTGATAGCCATCACACCATCGAGGATTGTGGAATTTTACTTGGTCAGGCATTTTATGAGGCTACAACAGTGAAAATTGGATTGAATCGCTATGGCTTTGAATTACCTATGGACGAATCTTTGGCAAAAGTAGCAGTTGATTTTGGTGGAAGGAGCTATTTTAAATGGAGTTTTAAATGTCCTGAAACAACAGTCGCAGATATTCCTGTCTCTCTTTTCGAACATTTTTTCAGATCCTTTGCGGAACATGCCCGCATAAATCTTCACATAAAAGTGAAAGGAAGAAACGCTCATCACGGAATTGAAGCTGCGTTTAAAGCCTTTGCCCGTGCTGTGAAGATGGCTGTTCAACGAAATAGCTTCGCGACAGATTTACCTACAACAAAGGGGTTGTTATGAAAAACATAGCAATTATTGATTATGGTGCAGGAAACACCAAAAGCTTAATGTTTGCGCTTCAGCGCTTAGGGTATTCCAGAGTTGAACTTACATCTGATGCAACATCTGTTCAATCAGCCGATTATGTTATTTTTCCTGGCGTTGGTCATGCTTCATTTGCAATGGAACAACTCCGCAAAACTGGTCTGGATACGATTATCCCTGATTTGAAACAGCCTTTCCTTGGGATTTGCCTGGGTATGCAACTCATGTGCAGCCATTCGGAGGAAGGCGATACCCCCGGCTTGGGAATTTTTAGTGCTCAGGTATTGAAATTTATAGGTGAGCAAAAAGTGCCTCATATGGGTTGGAATAACGTTGACTTCTCGTCTTATGACATTGAAAATCACTATAATAATTCATGGTTTTATTTTGTCCATTCATATTATGCAGATGTGATTCCTGAAACAGTTGGCGTAACTGATTATATTTTACCTTTTAGTGCCGTTCTGCAGCGTGATAATTTTCTGGGATGTCAATTTCATCCTGAAAAAAGCGGTGAGATGGGGGAGAGGTTTTTGACAAATTTTTTAAAATAACGATGATGACTTTAATGAAAATAATTCCTGCAATCGACTTAATTGATGGGGAATGTGTGCGTTTGCAGCAGGGAGATTTCAAATTGAAAAGTGTGTATAGCTCTGATCCAATTTCAGTGGCGAAAACATTTAAAGCAGCCGGATGTGATTTTTTGCATATTGTTGACCTTGATGGGGCAGCGCTTGGCCGACCGGTTCAATTGCCAATAATCGGTGCTATAATGAAAGAAACTGGTTTAGATGTTCAAACAGGAGGAGGATATCAGTCAATCGAAAGTGTAAATAGCGCGTTAAAACTGGGAGTCACTTCCGTAATCATAGGATCGATGGCCGTTAAGCAGCCTGAACTATTTATCTCACTTTTGAAGGAATTTGGTGGTGACAGCATTATTCTTTCGGCTGATGTTCTTCAAGGTATTGTGATGGTTAATGGCTGGAAAAACTCCGGATCAGTAGCTATTTCACATTTGATTGATAGCTTTTTGCAGTATGGATTGAAGAAAGTTGTTGTTACTGACATTAGCAAAGATGGCATGTTAACAGGTCCTTCAATTGATTTATACCTTGCTTTGATGAATCTACATCCTGATATCCAAATTGTTGCGAGCGGTGGTGTTTCTTCAATGAAAGATATTTTTGCATTGGAAAGTGCCGGCCTGAAGTCGGTGATTGTTGGCAAAGCTTTGTATGAAGGGAGAATTACTATCGATGAACTCAGCAAATACAGGTCAGATTATGTTGGCTAAACGCATCATTCCGTGCCTGGATATAAAAGATGGCAGAACTGTAAAAGGTGTTAACTTTCAGAACCTCGCTGATGCTGGTGATCCTGTTGAGCTGGCGTCGTTGTATGCTAAGGAAGGGGCAGATGAGTTACTTTTTCTGGATATCAACGCGAGTCATGAAAAACGGACAACCCTTCTTCAGCTTGTTGAACGCATCGCTCAGACAATAAATATTCCTTTTACTGTTGGAGGTGGTGTCTCACATCCTGAAGCTGCTGCCGCATTGCTTCAATCAGGCGCAGACAAAATTTCGCTGAATTCATCATCTATCATAAATCCTTCACTCATTTCAGAAATAAGTCAGCGCTATGGATCTCAATGTGTGGTTGTTGCAATTGATGCTGCCCGTTTTAACTCCGGTTGGCTGGTGTATATGAACGGAGGACGGATTCCTGCCGAAAAAGAGTTGTTTTCATGGGCTTATGAATGTCAGGAAAGGGGAGCAGGCGAAATTCTGTTCACTTCGATGGATCACGACGGAACTAAAAATGGCTTTGCTGTTGATGCATTGCAAACGCTTTCATCCCGGCTAAGTATTCCTGTTATTGCCTCGGGTGGTGCTGGTAACATGGAACACTTTGCTGAATTATTTAATGGAAGTCAGGTGAGCGCAGCACTTGCAGCTTCGATTTTCCATTATGGAGAAATAAAAATTGATGACTTAAAACGTTTTTTACGAACAAAAAATATTGTGACAAGATGATGGAAATTGATTTCAAAAAAGGAAACGGACTTGTGCCGGCTGTGATACAAGATTATGAATCAAAGCAGGTACTCATGTTAGGATATATGAATGAAGAAGCATACAAGGCAACGCAAAGTTCGGGATATGTGACGTTTTTTAGTCGCTCAAAGAATCATTTGTGGGTCAAGGGTGAAACTTCCGGTAATTTTTTACAGGTTAAAAGTATTGATGTGGATTGTGATAATGACACCTTACTTATTATGGCTGTGCCGTCAGGGCCTGTTTGTCATACAGGGAGTTTTAGCTGCTTTGGAGGTTCATCCGTAACCAAAAAGTTATTTTTTCAGGAGTTGGAAGATGTAATTTCACTCCGAGCGACGGCTTCAGCTGAAAGTTCTTACACCCGGCGACTTCTTGATGAAGGATTAGATCGCATGATACAAAAGGTTGGAGAAGAGGCAGTTGAATTAGTCATAGCAGCAAAGAATGAGGATGATACCGCTTTTGTTGGTGAGGCAGCCGACCTGATTTTTCATTTGCTGGTGCTTCTTCATAAAAAGGACGTGACACTGCAACAAATCAGTATGGTGTTGGAGCAACGGCATGAGAAGAAATAGATATTTCTTGATGGAAAGTGCTGCTTTCCTGAAAATTAATGCGCTTCATGTAGTTCTTTCAGGCATGGAGCTGCCATGTTTTTTACTAAATTTGCAGCCTCAAATTGAAGGATAATTATGTTTGAAGGATTAAGTGATAAACTGGAACGTTCGTTCAAGATATTAAAAGGTCAGGGTCATATCAGCGAAATCAATGTAGCTGAAACACTCAAGGAGGTGCGTAAGGCGCTGTTAGATGCCGACGTTAGCTTTAAGATTGCCAAGGATTTCACCTCAAAAGTGAAGGATAAAGCACTGGGACAAAAGATTTTAACATCTGTTTCTCCTGGTCAGCTGATGGTAAAAATCATGCATGACGAGCTCACCGAACTTATGGGTGGTGAAGCCATCGACATCAATATTAAAGGACAGCCTGCCATCATTCTAATTGCCGGATTGCAAGGTTCTGGTAAAACAACCTTCTCCGCAAAACTTGCAAATTACCTTAAAAAGAAAAAAGGAAAGCAGCCTTTGTTGGTAGCTTGTGACGTTTATCGTCCTGCTGCCGTCAACCAGTTGAAGGTCTTGGGCGAACAGGTTGAAGTGGAGGTGTATTCCGATGAGGCTCAAAAAGATCCTGTAACCATTGCCCGTAATGCTATTCAGTATGCAAAAGACAAGGCAAAGAATGTTGTAATCATCGATACTGCAGGGCGCTTAGCCATCGATGAACTTATGATGAATGAAATTGCTAACATCAAAAAGGCTGTTCAGCCTCAGGAGATTTTATTCGTTGTGGATTCAATGACAGGTCAGGATGCTGTTAACACAGCCAAAGCTTTCAATGATAAACTCGATTACGATGGTGTTGTGCTTACCAAACTCGACGGTGATACACGCGGTGGTGCTGCTCTTACAATCAAATCGGTTGTTGATAAGCCCATTAAGTTTGTGGGAATTGGTGAGAAGATGGAAGCCCTGGATGTTTTTTATCCCAAACGTATGGCTGATCGTATTCTTGGCATGGGCGACATCGTCTCCCTTGTTGAGCGAGCTCAGGAACAGTATGATGAAGATGAGGCAAAGAATCTCAAACGTAAGCTTGCCAAGAATGAGTTCAATTTCAACGATTTCCTGAAACAGATTCAGCAGATCAAGAAAATGGGAAATATCAAGGATTTAGCAGGAATGATTCCTGGTATGAGCAAAGCGTTGAAAGACACTGAGATCGAAGAGGATGCTTTCAAGGGAATCGAAGCTATTATTTTCTCGATGACCCCGGCCGAGAGGGAAAACCCAAAAATTTTGAACGGCAACCGTCGTAAACGTATTGCTATGGGTAGCGGAACAAATATTGTGGAAGTGAATCGCCTGATCAAACAATTTGAAGAGACTTCAAAAATGATGCGATTGATGACTACCGGCGGAAGTCGGAAAATGATGCAAATGATGCAACAAATGCGTCAGCCAAAATAATTAAGTGCATGTCAAATAAACTGATTGATGGAAAAGCGATTGCTGCTACCATTAAAAAGGAAATAGCAAAAGAAGTTGCAGCTCTGATAGATGCAGATAAAAAAGCCCCTCATCTTGCTGCTGTATTGGTAGGTAATGACCCCGCCAGCGAAACGTATGTGGCTTCTAAAGAAAGAGCCTGCAAAGAGGTTGGAATTACATCAACAACCTATCGTCTTGCAGAAAAAACTTCAGAAAAGGAGCTCGTTGAGATTATCGAATTTCTCAATAACGACCCTGATGTTGATGGTTTCATTGTTCAATTGCCATTACCATCACACCTTAACAGCGATAAAATTCTCGAACATATCCATCCTTCAAAAGATGTTGATGGATTTCATCCATTGAATATTGGCCGCATGCAGCTCGGACTGCCTTGTTACCTGCCGGCAACTCCCTATGGTGTTGTTGAACTGCTGAAACGAAGTAAAGTTGAGATTGATGGAAAACATTGTGTTGTTTTAGGCCGGTCGAATATCGTTGGCACTCCGCTAAGCATTTTGTTGTCGCGCAAAAGTAACTACGGAAACGCAACAGTTACGCTGTGTCACAGTCGCACCAAAGATTTGAACGCTATCATCCAACAAGCTGATATCTTAATTGCTGCTATTGGTCAGCCCGAATTTGTTAAAGGTGATATGTTAAAAAAAGATGTTGTTGTTGTAGATGTGGGTATACACCGTATTCCTGACGCCAGCAACGAGAAAGGGTATCGTTTAACAGGTGATGTTGACTTTGATTCGGTTAAGGAGGTGGTTTCTAGGATCACTCCGGTTCCGGGTGGGGTAGGACCTATGACAATCGTCTCATTGTTGCAAAACACTTTATCTGCCTCACAAAAAAAGATTTATTAACCGGTTGTCAGTTTAGCGACAGATTTTTTTATTTCAAAGAAAAACAGAATGCAAGCAAAAGTAATTGTTCTATCAATCATTTTTCTCTTTATTGCTCGTATTGGTTTTGCACAGGTTGCTGGCTGTACCGATCCGCGTGCACTGAATTTCAACCCTTCTGCAAGTACCAATGACGGCAGCTGCGACTATAGTGTAACTGTTGTCAACCCACCGTTTGTTTTCGAACTTCCACAGCAGGTTAAGGAAACTTCAGGGTTGTTGTTTTTCAATGGGAAACTATGGACATTTAATGACAGTGGCGGATCAGCAGTTTTGTATGCTATTGACACTACTAATGGGGCTGTTGTTCAGCAGATTACTGTGTCGAATGTGACCAATGACGATTGGGAAGATATAACGATGGACAACCAATATATTTATATTGGAGATTTTGGTAACAATGATGGAACACGCGACAACCTTGTTATTTATAAAATCCTGAAGAGCAGCATACCAATTAATGGAAATTCAAGTGTTCAAGCCACTTCGATTCGTTTTACCTATGAAGATCAAAAAAGCTTTGTAAAGTCAAAGAATCATAATTTCGACTGTGAAGCGGTGATTGCTGCCGGCGACTCGTTGTTCCTTTTTACCAAAAACCGGCTCGATCAGCACTGCCATATTTATAGCCTGCCAAAAATTCCGGGAAACTATCAGGCAAAGAGAAAAGACCGCTTCAACACGAATGGATTGGTAACGGGAGCCGATTACAATAGTGAAACAAATCAGATTATTCTTACCGGCTATACACAACAAACCTATGTTCCGTTTTTGTGGTTCTTGTTTGATTTTCAAGGCAATGATTTCTTTAAGGGAAATAAGCGAAGGATTGAATTAGCCAATTTGTTTACGACCCAAATTGAAGGAGTAAGTTATTACGCGCCTTTTAAAGCGTTTATCACCGCCGAGAAAAGTCCGACTTTTAGCGCAAGAACCTTCAAAATTGATAATATGAATTGGACAGGTTACACCCATCTGTCTGAACTTGAGAGTGGTGATAAAAAGAATAAACTGGTTGTTGTTGAAAATCCTATCCGGAACAAGGAGTTAAAACTCAGAACAGATCTGATGAAAGGCGATTTTCGGCTTGATATTATAGACTCTGTTGGAAAAGTTGTGAAACAATTGTTTCTCAAACAGACCGAGGAAGAAATTCTTTCAATTGACGTAAGTCACCTGAAACCGGGCACTTATTATGTCACTGCTTTCACAGAGCGCAAATCATACAGTACACTGTTTATTATCAATTGATGCAAAAAAAACACGATATTTTTGAAGGAGGCACAAAACTTCCACTCATGGAAGAGTTCTATACCCTTCAGGGTGAAGGCCATAATATGGGAGCAGCAGCTTATTTTATCCGTATTGGAGGATGTGATGTAGGATGCAGCTGGTGCGATACCAAGCCTTCGTGGGAAGCTGCTAATTTTCCGCCCACCGATGCAAGAGAAATTGCTGACAGGGCAGCTCAGTTTCCAGCCAAAACCGTCGTTGTTACAGGAGGTGAACCTTCGCTGTATCCCCTTGACTTTTTTACCGGTTACCTTAAATCCATCGGCGTTAAAACAATGGTTGAAACATCTGGCGCACATCCACTTACAGGTGTATGGGACTGGATTTGCCTTTCGCCTAAAAAGTATTCTCCGCCAAAAAATGCCATCTACCAAAAAGCCCACGAACTTAAAGTTGTCATACAGCACGAAGCTGATCTCGAATGGGCTGAACAGAATGCAGCTTTTGTTAGCTCTGATTGTTTACTATATTTACAACCTGAATGGAGTGTTTCTCAAAATATTATGCCATGGCTTACCGATTATGTAATGAAAAATCCCAAATGGCGTATCAGTCTGCAAAGCCACAAATACATGCATATTCCATAGTATTTGGTATTTTCCTTATTTTCCTTTTCAGTCCCTTTCTGCTTTTATCTCAGGTTTCAACGAACCTCAGTTCATCATCTAACAAAGCAAAGAAAGCATACCTCAAAGCAGAGGATGCCTTTCAACGGAGCGATTATTTGTCAACGAATGAATATCTAACATCAGCTCTTAAATCAGATCCTGATTTTAAAGAAGCTTTGCTGCTTCAAGCTGAATTATTTACTGAAACGGGTCGTGAAACAGATGCAATCAGGGCATTTGAAACCGTAATCAGTTCCGATAGTAATTTTTTCGTTCCTGCTTATGCTTTAGTTGGAAATCTGTACCTCCGGCTTGGTAATTTTTCCCGATCAGCCAATTACTTTTCTTTGTATTTGAATAAGTTAAGTCCGGATAATCCTCAGTATGAGCGTGTTGTGACCTTGCTTTTTCAGGCTAAGAAGGCGGATAGCCTCATAAGCAATCCTTCAGCTATTGAATTGGAAAAGCCAGGTTTCGGAGTTAATACGGAGGCAGACGAATATGTCAATGCTATAAGTCTCGATCAACAACAGCTACTCATTACCCGAAAAAGTGAAAAGATGGACTCGCAACTGAATGCAGATCAACAAGAACGGTTTTTTGTGAGCGAATCGAAAAATGACCATTGGAGTGAGCCGGTTGCTTTCATTATACCGGGAGCCGAAGGAAATCAGGGCGCTCTGACCTTTTCAGCTGATGGTAAAAAAATGTTTTTTTCAGGATGTAATTGGGAGGGAGGAATTGGAAGTTGTGATTTATATATGTCCCAAAACGAATCAGGAACCTGGTCCGAACCGGCATCGTTGGGTAGGCGGGTCAACAGCGCATTATGGGAGTCGCAGCCATCGTTGAGTTCAGATGGGCAAACCTTGTTTTTTTCGAGTAATCGTAAAGGTGGCTATGGAGGTTCGGATATTTATAAATCTATTTTGCTCGATGACGGGCAGTGGAGTGCCCCTATAAACCTTGGCTCTGAAATTAACACGGATGGCAATGAGATGTCGCCCTTTATTCATCCTGATGGAAAAACCTTGTATTTTTCTTCTGATGGTCAACTGATCCGGCTTGGGAAAAGTGACATATTTCTGAGTAGGATGGATATAGCGGAACGCTGGACAGTGCCTGTTAACGTTGGTTATCCGGTTAATACAATTGAAAGTGAGTTGAACATTGTAATTGGAACCAATGCCGGTGAAGCCTTTGTGTCTTCAGACAGAGACGGTGATGAAAATGGATTTGACATCTATCATTTTGTGTTAAATAGCCACGTCAAACCACAAGCGATAACCTATTTAAAAGCAAAAGTAATTGACGATAAAACAGGTCTTGCCTTACAGGCTTCTTACCGGTTGACAGAACTTAATACCGGAGCTGTGTTTTTTGATGACAAGTCTACAATGGATGGGATGTTTATGCTCCCTTTGTTGCCACATCAGAAGTATGGATTGCAGGTAGAGAAAGAAGGATATTTACTCTTTTCGGAGAACTACACCCTGGATGCTGATTCGGCTAGCCGGCCTTATGAAGTTGTTGTACGAATGAAAAGAATAACAGCGGGTCAGAAAATAGTTTTACGTAATGTGTTCTATGAAACAGGGTTGGCTGTCGTAAAGGACGAGTCAAAGCAAGAACTGGATGCACTTGTCGACTTTCTCATGCTGAATAAGAACGTATCTATTGAAATTTCAGGGCACACAGATAACACTGGTAACGACTCGCTTAACCAGCATTTGTCAGAAAAGAGAGCCGAAAGCGTAAAGAGCTACTTATTGGATAAAGGAATTGAAGCAGGCAGGATACAAACAAAAGGTTATGGTTCTTCGTGTCCCATGATGCCGAATGATACTGATGAAGGCAGAGCTGCAAACAGACGTACCGAGATGGAAATCATAGCATTGCATCTACATCGTGCCACCATTAACCACTAATCATTAATCACTAAATACTAATAAACCACCTCTTTCCCCGGACTGCTCTTTTGAAACTGCTCCCAGCCGCGCAGCATGTCGAAACTCAGTGCTACATAAAACACATGCACGTCGAAATTTGCATAGGGTTTAATCTGTGAACCTCCTACGGTTTCGGTGAATTCTTTATTGAAGAAGTTGGTCAGGTAATACTTAAACTTCAGGTTGGCACCGCCCTTGAACTGTATGCCGGCCATCACCGTATGGTAAAAAGTTGGCACGCGCTTGCTGAACCACACATTGAAACGGTCGGTACGTTTCTCGTTTTCAAAGGTCTTTTCTTTATAGTTGATAGGGAATTCAATCTCGTAGCCGGCATAAAGAAAAGTCTTGTCGGCAGGTCCGAGTTTGATTCCAACAGGGATACCAATATTATAGGTGCGGTGTTTGGTGCGCTTTGTCCCGTCAGGATGATCGTAGATGAAACCCACGTTACGCAGGTTCAGACCACTAAATACACCTAAGTTGGGACTTAAATCGTGGTTGATGTGGCTCTGACTGTTGAAGAAAGGCGAAAACCTGACGATACTGCCGCCTTCTTTTCCATTGTTGTCGATGGTAGCACCCGAGAAAATGATTTCGCCTGCGGAGCTGAAATACCAGCCTTTCGATTGTGCCTGAAGGAATAGGGGAGCTGCTGAAAGCAACAACAACGCTAAGTAAAGTGTTTTTTTCATGTGTTATTTTTTAAAGATAAATGGTTAAACAGCGAGCGGGTCGATTTTGTTGCAAACAAACAAAAATTTCTGGGAATACGAAATAATTTGAGTGTAGGTTGATGTGGATTGGGAAGGTTTTTTGTCCATAAATGAACTTTGAGGTCATAGTAGGATTCCTTTGAAAGAATTTTCTTTCTCGCAGATTTCCATGGATTTTTTTCTCGCAGATCTTCTTTCTCGCAGATTCTAGCAGATGAAGCAGCAGATTTTTTACACCATTCTCAAGTCAATAGTCACCTTGTCACTAGTCACTGTTTCAAAATCACTAGTCACCATGTCACTCAAAAAACATTTTTTATTGCTTAAGATATATGGTATCCAAAGCTAGTAAAACCTCATTGAAATTCTCTACATAAATCTGCCAGGCACCACCTGCACCGTATTGTGGGTTCGCCAGAGTTTTAGAGATTGCTACAACGATTGAGTCGTCTTCGATATCGAATACACCCACAATAGAGCGGTAACCAAACTGAGGATGTGCTTTTACTTGCAGACTTTCCCAATAATTAACCATGATGGTGTCGTTATCGGTGATGGTCTGACTAATCGTGTAATATTCTGACTGGCCGGGCAAACCACCGTATAAATCAAAATTACTTGGGATTTTGGCTGTTGTCCAGTCGTCGACACCGGGATAGTCACCTTGTCCCTGCCAGCTTTTAACAGTGTTCAGCAGTGTGGTATCCACGAAATATACAGCGCCTAAACCTGTTTCGGAGGTGAAAGCCTCAACAATAATGTTAGTAATGGGTAGTGGGTCATCATTATCTTTTTTACAGGAAATGACAGCCAATGAAAAGACAATCAGGTAAGCTGGCCAAATAATTCTACTTTTCGAAAAACTTGTTTTGAGTTTCATTTTTTTAAGTATTTCATTTGATAGGTAAAGATAATGCTTTTTCGAAGTGACAACATGATAATGACTTATATATGAAAGTCAAAACTTAAAGGAGGTGAGACGCAAAGGGTTGTTATACTTAAAATCGTTCGACCCCGCTGGGTTTATATACCTTTCTAGATGCTGAAAACAGCAGGAAAGCATCTGTGCAAATCCGTGTACATCCGTGGACAAAAATCATCTGTGATACATCAGGAGCATTGCAAGGATTCATTTGACTGTCATGTGCCATCACCAAACACCCAACACCCAAAAAAGACCAAACACCCAACTCCCCGAAGCAAGATCAAGCCAAAGGATGCTTTCAAGTTTAAAACACCTAAACTATTTATAAACAGCGCCTTGTTTCATTTTTTACAACTTCCTTCCTAATTTAAGAAAATACCTAGCCAGTTGTAAAGAAATGGCTATCAAATAGACTACCTTTGAGCTAACGTATGTTAGCAGCGATTATAAGCAACAGAATGAGATTAAAACAGGTTGAATAAAACGAGTATTTGATATAACCCAAATTTATAAGACATGAAACGTTACAGATTTTTCTTTTTGGTTGGGATGATTTTGATGGCAATTGTATTCAACTTTTGTAAAACGGAGGATAATCCAGTTCCCTCCGAACGAAAAAAATGCGCCTGGGTTTCGGGCCGTATTGACAGTGCTGGCTACGGTATGATACTTTATTCGGCTGATGGTGGCGAAAACTGGGTGAGGCAGGGACAAGACAACCCTTCATTGCTAGATGTCCATGTCCTTGACATTTGGGCAGTGGACGACCAAACCGTTTGGGCTGTCGGCAGCGGAAATGTTATTCTGAAAACCGTGGATGGCGGAAAGACCTGGGTGCGAGTCCAGGCACCTGCAAATAATCCGGATACAGAGCTCAACTCTATTTGCATCGTGAACCGCACTAATATTTGGATCAGTGGTTCTTTCGGAACCGTTTATCGCTCGGGCGATAGCGGAAATACGTGGACCATGTTTGACCCTACCTTCTTTCAAACCATGTTTATGGGGGGTGTATGGGCAATCACACCTCAGAAAGTTTATGTTGTGGGAGCAATTCTTGGCAATGGCTCTGAAAGAGGATTTATTGGCCGTACATTAGACGGAGGAGCCACATGGGATACGATTTCTCCCCCAGCTGATTATAACAGAAATCAATGGATTGGCGTAACCGCTTCCCAAAATACGATTGTTGTATATGGCGTAAAGTCACACTACGCTGCCAGTACCGATGGAGGAACAACCTGGAAAAATGATTCATTAGGTGCTGTCGGATTCGGAATGTCTGCAGATATCAATGACTTGATTATGATTAACCCTCAAACATGGTGGGGAGCACTTGATGCAGGACATATTTATCTGACCAATGATGCGGGATCTTCATGGATTTCACAGGAAACAAACCAGGGTAGCACATACATGTTTGGTATCGATGCCTGGGACAGCCAGTTTGCGTTGGCGATCGCTAAGGGGTCCACATGGCCGCAATACGGAAGGATCATGAAAACCGTGGATGGGGGAACAAACTGGGAACTCAAACAAAGCTACAATGCTTATTTGACCAAGGTAACCTTTATCAAACAATAAGCTTGGTAGTAAGAAAACCAAGATATCGTAAAACAAATAGCCTTCAGCTAAAACTTTACTTCCTGATTCATTATCAATCTGTGTTTCACTCCGGAAGTGTTGAAACAGCTTTTTGAATAGTCTCCTCAACCTCAACCTCAACCTTGTTCTCGCGTCCGCCCTCAACAAATCAACAAATCAACAAATCAACAAATCAACAAATCAACAAATCAACAA